>NZ_CP138953.1:7500-612500 GCF_047126315.1 Shimia sp. MIT910701
TCACCGAGACGGCAATCAGGGCGGTTTCGGCCACGCCAATCAGGCTCCAGAGTTCGCTGAGCGCCACACCGGGCAGGATCGCCAGAAGTGGCTCCTGAGGGTATTCGTTGATCCAACGTTGTAGGCCAAAGATTTTCAGGCGTGAGGTGGTGCCGACCATTGCCGCCGTGACAGCTTTGGGGGTGAGCTGCATCTGGCGGACCTGATCCGCGCTGATGGTGTTTTGCGAGCGGCCACCGCCCTGCCAATCAATGTGAATGGCTTCGATGGCCTCGAGGCTGACAAAGACGGTGCGGTCCACCGGCGTGCCGGTCTTTTCCAGAACGCCGGAAATCCGGAAAGGTTTGTCGTCGTGATCGGTGAACGAGGCCACGCCATGGCTGACGACAATGCTGTCTTGTAGATCATAGCCAAGCGCGGCGGCCACATCCGCCCCCACCACAGCGTCAAACAGATCCTCAAAGGCTGCCCCTTGGGTGAAGGTGACAGACCGCCCGCCCCGGTATTTGTAACGCTCAAAGAATGCGGGCGTGGTGCCCAGCACGCGGTAGCCCTTGTGGCTGTCGCCCAGTGACAGCGGCACAATCCAATCGACTTCGGGGCGGCTGGCGATGTCCTGATAGCTTTGCCAGGTAACGTTGTTGGTGGCGTTGCCGACGCGGAAGACGGAATAGAGCAGAAGCTGCACGCCGCCGGAGCGCGCGCCGACAATCAGGTCGGTGCCGGAAATGGTGTCGGCAAAGCTGGCCTTGGCCCCGGTGCGCAGTTTTTCCACGCCCAGAAACAGCGCCACAGAGAGCGCGATGGCAAAGATGGTCAGGCTGACGGTGACCGCGCGACTAAACAGGGATTTGAGGGCGAGGCGCAACAGGATCATGCCACGCGCCTTTCTGCGCGCGCGATGTCGGCGAGATCCAGCGTGCGGTCAAAGCTTTGTGCCAGCCGGGCGTCGTGGCTGACCATCAAAAGCGTCGCACCCGCCTCATCACATTGCTGCATCAGCAGGTCGAGAAAGGCGGCCTGACTGTTGGCGTCCAGCGAAGATGTGGGTTCATCCGCCACAATAAGCCTGGGGCGACCAATCAAGGCGCGGGCAGCGGCCACGCGCTGTTGCTGGCCAATGCTAAGTTCGGTGGTTTGGGCGTTGAGCACCAGATCCCGATCCAGCCCCAGTGCCGTGGTCAGTCGCAGCGCTTCCTCCTGTGGATTGCCCAGACGTTTGCGACGGGCGGGCGCGAAGGATAGTTGCAGCAGGATGTTTTCCAACGGCGAAGCATAGGGCAGCAGATTGAACATCTGAAAGATCACGCCAATGCGTTCGGCCCGAAACCTGTCCCGCGCGGAGGGGCGCAGCGTGGAGAGGTCCACGCCATCCACCGCGATGGTTCCGCTTTGAGGGTGGGTGATGCCGCAAATCAAGCTGAGCAAAGTGGACTTGCCTGACCCGCTCTGCCCAAACAGGAACAGTTTCTCGCCCTCGGGGACGGTGAGGTTTGGCACGGTCAGGGTGAATTGCGTCCGACCTTGCCAGGTGAAGGCCACATCATTGAGATCTATTGCGGCCTTCATCACTGTCTTGGACCCTAGGGTTTAGTTGAGCGTGACAACCGGTGCGTCGGCTGTGGCCTCTACCTTAGTGGCGCCTGCGTCGGTCACAAGCTGAACTTCCAGCTCTTCGGCATTTGGGAACTGCGCGAAGTAGGTCAGAGACAGGCTGGTCAAGTCGGCTGGATTGGCACAGGTCACCGCATATTCAGCGTGGAACTCACTGTGAGTGGCTTCATCGCCGTGATCATGCGTGTCATGATCGTGGTCATCGTGATCCGCATGCTCTTCTTTGTCGTGGTCATGCTCGTCGTGATCTGCGTGTTCTTTCTCATGTTCCTCGTGATCATGATCGCCATGCTCGGCATGCTCTTTGTCATGATCGTGATCGTCGTGCTTGTCACCATGATCGTCATGGTCGTCGTGCGCGTGATCGTCGTGTTCATCCTCATGATGCTCGTCTTCGCTGTGCAGTTCTGCCTCGGCAGAGGTCACAGAGCAATTGGCCGCAGCAGGCACACCAAAGAGGCTCAAAGGATCAGACAGCTTGGCAAGACCAGCTTCGACGGCGGCTTTATCCGCATCGGACTCGGCTGCGTGCTCAAACCCCACGATATCAAAGCCAGGCGCGATGAGTTCCAGCGCCAGTGTTTCACCATCCAAGGCAATGTTCAGCGCGCCGTGGCCGTGCATGTGGGCGTCAAGCTCGCGCTTTTCTTCGCCAAACGCAGGGGCAGCGGCCATCAGAGTGGAACACAGCAAAGCTTTTTTGAGGGTCATGGGGTGTCTCCGGTCAATACGCAAAAGCAACGCTTGATCGTTATGTTATTATGTATCAACTGGCAAGAGGCGGGACTGCCGATTGGCAGAAATCTCAGGACGCCACCCCATATGGCGTCCTGAAAGAGATGGAGCTTAGACGGTCTGTTCCGCGACCACCTCGGCAAACTTGCTAAAGAATTTGCCTGAGAGCTTTTTGGCGGTGCCCTGGATCAAGCGGCTGCCGAGTTGCGCGATTTTGCCGCCAACGTCGGCTTTGGCCTCGTAGCTGAGCAGGGTTTCGCCATCCTCTTCGGTCAGGGTCACCTGTGCACCGCCTTTGGCAAAGCCCGCCGCGCCGCCTTTGCCTTCGCCGGTGAGGGAAAAGCTTTCCGGGGCGGCGCTGTTGTCGAGCGTGACTTCGCCCGCGAATTTGGCTTTCACCGGACCGATTTTCAGCACCACTTTGGCGGCGAGATGTTCCGGGCTGAGCTGTTCCAGCTCTTCGCAGCCAGGGATGCATTGGCGCAGTACCTCCGGATCATTGAGCGCGCGGTGGACAACGTCGCGAGGGGCCGGGATGCGGATTTCGTCTTTGAGTTCCATGGTGGTTCCTTGAGTGGTGGACTGTCAGGCTGCGCTCAGCAGCATTTCGGGAAGGACCGGAGCGCCACTTCTGCGGCTTCTTCCGGTGTCAGGTCGGTGCGCGGGGCCCAAAAGCGCCGCCATGTGTCATGCAGTTTTTTCATCTCGGGCCTCCTCCGGGTTGGCTTTGCTGTCGGCGTGGCGCCACTGCACGATCTCTGCGAGGATCGAGAGGGCAATTTCGTGCGGATCGATGGCACCGATGTCCAAACCGGCGGGCGACTTGAGCCGTGCCACACGGTCCTCTGCCAAACCTGCCGCGATGAGTTTGTCACACAGCACCTGCGCCTTGCGGTGGCTCGCCACCATCGAGACGCGCTTGGCCGAAGTTTCGAGCGCCGAGCGCAAGGCGTCGGCATCCCCCTGCCCCTGGCTGGCAACCAAAACAAAATCGCGCGGCTCGATCTGTTCGACGCACCCGGGGCCTTGGCAGACACGGAACCCGGCCAAGGTGGCATGCGCGGCGACCGCCTGCGCAATGGGTGTATCGCCAAATATCACCAATCGGTGGGCGGGACGATAGGGCTCGATCAGCACATCCACGGTGCCACCAGAAGGGCAGCCGCTTTTGAAGGTCTGCACACCGTCAGGATCGAGCAGGGTCACCACTTTGTCAGAGGGCTTGATGCGGATCATGCGGGGCGTGCCTTCGGCCAGCGCCTCCTCAGAAGCAGTTTTCACCGCGCGTTTCACACAGCCTCCGCCAAGATGGCCAAGTATGTCGCCCTCTTCCGTGACCGCCGCTTTGGCGCCGGCTTTGGCAGAGGTCACATCCGCCGTACGCACCACCGTGGCGACACAGAACGGCGCGCCGCTTTCGCGCAGAGAGGCCATCGTGTCAAAAATATCAAAATCCGTCATAGGTCTCTCCGTCACAGTTTTGCAAATTCCTGCTCCAGCGCGGCAAGCGCTTGCAGGGTGTTGGCGGGCAGATGGGCGTCCAGATGGGGCTCTGCCGCGCGGATCGCGGCGGCCACAGGCGCGTAATCCTGCCAGCCTTTCAAAGGATTCAGCCAGACCACCCGCCGGGAGCGTTTCTTCAAACGCGCCAACTGATCGCCCAGCACGGTGGCATCTGACGTGCAGTAGCCGTCAGATAAGATGATCACGACCGTGCGCCCGTTGAGCGCCTTGGCGCCATAGCTGTTCAAAAACGTCTCCAGCGATCCGGCAATATCGGTGCCGCCGCCAAACCCTTCGGCCATAAGCGAGAGCCGCCCAGCAGCCCGCAGCGTGTCGTGATCACGCATCGCATCGGTGACCCGCATCAAACGCGTGTGAAACAGATAGGCATCGGTACGGGTGTCGCTGTTGACCAAGCCTTTCAGGAAGGCGAGGAACACCCGGGAATAGACTGTCATGGAGCCGCTCACGTCACAGAGCGCCACAATTTGCAGCGGGCGTGGTGGGCGGGCTTTGCGGTGCAACTCCAAGGGTTCGCCGCCCCGCGCCAAGGACGCCCGTTGAATGCGGCGCATGTCGAGTTCGCGGCCGCGCAACGCCTGCTTGCGGCGACGGGAGCGGCGGTCCCGCATGGCGCGGGCTAAGCGCGTTGCCGCCGCCTCGGCTTCACGCAGACTGTCTTCATCCATCAACTCGCGCAGATCGCGACGGGTGAGATTGTCGGTTTTGGTGGCCATCAGACGGCCATCCTGTCCTTCCGCTTCGCCATCACCGGTGTCTGGCGTCAAGGCATCTTCACCGGCACTGTCCTCTTGTCCCGCCGACGCATCCTCAAAATGCTCCTGCCACATCAGCGGGCGGGCGGATTGCACTTTCACATGGGTGCTGTTGGCCACGCCCTGACGCTGCTTGCCGGCGTTGAACCAATAGGCGTCAAAGAGCTCATCAAACTTGCGCCAGCTGTCTGCGTCTCCAGTGAGCAGAACACTGAGCGCTTCGCGCGCTTCCAATATGTCACAGGCCTCCACCTCGGACAGCGCGGCCAAGGCATCGCCGGTTTCCCGCACCCCGACCGACAGGCCGTTCATGCGCAAATGCGCCATGAAACCGGCCATACGGTCTGCCAAGCCTTCGGCGCGGGAGGGAAACCGGGTGATCTGCATCAGGCCACCTTTCCAATCAGGCGGTCCATGACCTCACGCGGGGCCGCATCATAGTCCGCGGCGGTTTTGAGCAGGCACACCAAGGTGGACTGAACCGCCTCCGGGCTTTGCGCAATATCGTTCACCCCCAAACCGGACAGCGCCGCTGCCCAATCCAGCATCTCGGCAATGCCCGGCGATTTCTCCAACTCTTCGCGGCGCAGCGCCTGCACCACGCCCACAATCTGCCGCGCCAATAGACCTTCCACGGCAGGCATCCGTGCCCGCAGAATTGCCAGTTCGGTCTCGCGATCCGGGTAGTCGACATAGGCATAAAGACAGCGACGGCGCAGCGCGTCCGACAGTTCGCGCGTGCCATTGGCGGTCAGGATCACCATGGGGCGCGAGGCTGCCGTGATGGTGCCCATTTCGGGAATGGTGATCTGAAAGTCCGACAAAATCTCCAACAGGTAGGCTTCAAATTCCTCATCCGCGCGGTCGATCTCATCGATCAACAGCACCGGTGGCTGGTCTTGGCGGATCGCCTCCAGCAGGGGACGTTTCAGCAGGTAATCTTCACTAAACAACGCCGCCTCGCTGGTGCCGCCCTGCGCCTCAGAGGCGCGGATCGCCAGCAATTGGCGTTGGTAGTTCCATTCATAGATTGCGTGACTGGCGTCCAGCCCTTCGTAACACTGCAGGCGAATGAGCTTGGTGTCATGGATCGCCGCCATGGCCTTGGCCACTTCGGTTTTGCCCACACCCGCAGGCCCTTCGAGCAACAAGGGCCGCCCCAGCGTGTTTGCCAGATGCAGCGCCATGGACAGGCGACCGCCTGCCACATAGCCCTCTTCTGCCAGTGCCGATTGCACCTCACTCACGCCCATCGCGCGCCCCTCACATTCTCATTCTCAAAATATCCTCGCCGAAGGCAGCCGCCCGCAGCGCGGGCGGCCCCCGAAACGGCGTCACCCGTGCAGGCCCAGATCATTGGCGGTCTTCCAAATGCGCCAGTGATCGTGCGGCATATGGGTCTGCGTCAGCCCAAAAGGACGGAAGGCGTCGTGCACCGCGTTGGAGAAGCAGGGCACACCCCCCACGTTCGGGCTCTCGCCCACGCCTTTGGCACCAATCGGGTGGTGCGGGCTTGGGGTTGTGGTGTGATCGGTGATGTAATTCGGCGTCTCCCAGGCCGTTGGGATGAAGAAGTCCATCAGCGTGCCGGTTTTCACGTTACCCATCTCGTCATAGGCAATCTCCTGCCCCATCGCGATGGCCAGCGCTTCGGTCAGACCGCCGTGCACCTGCCCTTCGATGATCATCGGGTTGATGCGTGTGCCACAGTCATCCAGCGCATAGAAGCTGCGGATGTCTGCCTCACCGGTGTCCACATCGATGTCGAGCACACAGATGTAGGCGCCAAACGGATATGTCATGTTGGGCGGATCATAGTAGCTCACCGCCTCCAGACCCGGCTCCAGCCCCGGAATGGCCTGGTTATAGGCCGCAAAGGCGATTTCCTTCATGGTCTTGAACCGCTCTGGCGCACCTTTCACTGCAAAACGATCAATGTCCCATTCCACGTCATCGTCGTGCACTTCCAAGAGATAGGCCGCGATCATCTGCGCCTTGGCGCGGATTTTGCGGGCCGCCATGGCTGTCGCTGCCCCGGCCACCGGCGTAGACCGCGAGCCATAGGTACCAAGACCGTAAGGCGCCGTATCTGTGTCGCCTTCTTCCAGCGTGATGTCATCGGCCGGCAGGCCAATCTCGGATGCAATGATCTGCGCAAACGTGGTCGCGTGGCCTTGACCTTGAGAGATTGTGCCAAGCCGTGCAATCGCGGACCCTGTCGGGTGGATGCGGATTTCGCAGCTGTCAAACATGCCCAGCCCCAGAATATCACAATTCTTCACCGGCCCCGCGCCGACGATCTCTGTGAAATGGGTCAGACCGATGCCCATCAGCTTGCGCGTTTTGCCCGCCTTGAAGTCCTCGATCTGTTGGGCTTGTTCGACGCGCAGTTTGTCGTAGCCGACGCTCTCAAGTGCTTTGTCCCACGCGGTGTGGTAGTCGCCGCTGTCGTATTCCCAGCCCAGCGCGGACTGATAGGGGAATTGGTCTTTCTTGATGAAGTTGATCCGGCGCAGTTCAGCCGCGTCCATGTTCAACTTGATCGCCAAAACCTCAATCATCCGCTCGATGAAGTAGGCCGCTTCGGTCACACGGAAGGAACAGCGATAGGCCACGCCCCCCGGGGCTTTGTTGGTGTAAACCCCTTCCACAGCCAGATAGGCGGTTGGGATGTCGTAAGACCCGGTGCAGATGTTCATGAAGCCGGCCGGGAATTTGGTTGGGTCGGCACAGGCATCAAAACCGCCGTGATCCGCCGTGGTGTGACACCACAAGCCAGTGATTTTGCCATCCTTTGTGGCCGCAATCTTGCCCTTCATCCAGTAGTCCCGCGCAAAGGCGGTGGACATGAGGTTCTCCATACGGTCCTCGACCCACTTCACCGGCTTGCCAGTGACAATGGAGGCCACAACGGAGCAGACATAGCCGGCATAGGCGCCCACTTTGTTGCCAAAGCCGCCGCCTATGTCTGGCGAGATCACGCGGATGTTGTGCTCCGCAATGCCGGAGATCAGCGAGACCACAGTGCGGATGGCGTGTGGTGCTTGGAAGGTCCCCCAGAGCGTCAGCTTGCCGGTGACTTTGTCCATGCTTGCCACCGAGCCGCAGGTTTCCAGCGGGCACGGGTGGGTGCGGTGGTAGTAGACCATCTCCTCGGCCACCACGTCCGCCTCGGACAAAACAGCTTCGGTCGCTTCTTTCTCGCCCTGTTCCCAGGTGAAAATGTGGTTGGGATGGTTGCGCGGGCCGTGCGCGCCCTCGGTGGCATTGCCGTTTTCATCCACCGTGTCTTCGCGCAGAACCACATCGGATTTCAGCGCCTCAAACGGATCAACAACAACTGGCAGTTCTTCGTAGTCGACTTCCACCAGCTCTGCGGCGTCTGCTGCAGCATAACGGTCTTCGGCCACCACAAAGGCCACCTCTTGGCCTTGGAACAGCACTTTGCCGTCCGCCAGAACCATTTGTTTGTCGCCCGCGAGGGTTGGCATCCAGTGCAGGCCCAGCGGTGCGAGGTCTTCGGCGGTCAGAACTGCGACCACACCCGGCACCTTCATGGCCTCTTCGGTGTTGATGCTCACCACCCGTGCATGGGCATAAGGCGAGCGCACGAAGTCGCCAAACAACATGCCATCGAGCTTGATGTCATCGACGTAGTTGCCTTTGCCTTGGGTGAAGCGCACGTCTTCAACACGTTTGCGCGAGCTGCCCATGCCTTTGAGATTGGCGGCGCGCTGTTCGGGGGTCAGAGTTTGCTCGTTCATTCTGCCGCCTCCTTCTGAGCGTTCAGCGTGTCAGCCGCTGCCGCGATGGATTTCACGATGTTCTGATAGCCGGTGCAGCGGCACAGGTTGCCCGCCATGCCAAAGCGGATTTCCTCTTCGGTTGGGTTCGGGTTTTCTTGCAGCAAACGGTGCGCGCGGGTGATCATACCCGGCGTGCAAAAGCCGCACTGCAGGCCATGGTGTTCGCGGAACATCTCTTGAATGACGCCGAGGCTGCCATCCTCATTCACCAGACCTTCGACAGTGGTGACGTCTTTGCCCTGCGCCTGCGCGACAAAGACGGTGCAGGATTTTACGGATTTGCCATCCATATCCACCGTGCAAGCGCCACAGTGGGAGGTTTCGCAGCCAATATGCGGCCCGGTGATGTTCAGGTTTTCCCGCAGGAAGTGGATAAGCAGCGTGCGCGGCTCAGCAAGGCCTTCGACCTCTTTGCCGTTCACGTTCATTTTCACATGCATTTTTGACATGGTGTTCTCCCTCAGCTGGCGCGGCTTGCGGCGCGGTCGATCGCGCGGCGCAAAATCACGCTGGCCACATGTTTCTTGAACTCGACGGGGCCACGGTTGTCCGCCACCGGATCTGTGGCCTCAATTGCGGCGCTCACAGCGTCGCCAATCGCGGCATCGTCCAATGCGCGACCGTAGAGTGCGGCACTAGCGGCTTCGGCGAACACAGGCGTATCCGCCAGATTGGTCATGGCAATGCTGGCTTCGGCGCACACGCCATCCACCAAGCGCAGCATCACGGCGCTCGCCGCGGTCGCGTAGTCGCCAATTTTGCGCTTTTGCTTTTCATACGCGTAGCCGGTGCCGGCCGCCGGTACAGGGATGTGGATGCGCGCCAGGATTTCTTCATCGTCGCGCGCGGTGAAATAGGCCGCCTCGTAGAATTCCCGCGCCGCCACCGTGCGCGTACCGTCCGGACCGCTCAGCTCATAAGACGCGTTCAGGCATTGCATCAACCCTGGCATGTCGTTGCCCGGATCGCCGTTGGCGACATTGCCCCCCACGGTGCCGACATAGCGCACCTGTGGATCGGCAATCAGCAGCGCCGCTTCTTTGATGATTGGCACTGCGTTGGCCAAGGTCGCGCTGGTGATCAACTCATGCTGTGTGACCATGGCCCCAATGGTGACGGTATCGCCCATCAGCGAAATGCCTTTGAGCGCGTCGATGTCCTGAAGATCGATCAGATGGCCCATGTCGGCCATGCGCAGTTTCATCATCGGGATCAGGCTGTGCCCGCCCGCGATCACCCGCGCTTCATCTCCGTGTTCCTGTAAAATTGAAACCGCCGACGCAATGTCGGACGGACGGTGGTATTCGAACCCCGCTGGTATCATCTGGCTTGTCCTCCCTCGCCCGCGACATGCGAGCCTCAGGAGTCATCCCGCCAAAGGCAGCCGCTGCCACGCGAGCCTTTAAAAACAGGCCGCGCGGTTCGGTGCACGAAATGCGAATGGGCTGCACGAGTTGCGAACCACGTAAGAGAGACTGAGGTTTCCCTCGATCATTGCCACTTGTGCGGAGCAAGAGCCTGCCTGGACCACAGATGCCTCAGCACGCAGGTTTGCGCCCCTGATTACGCTGCCAGAGAATGCGTCCTTTTGCACCCGCGCGCCTTCAGTGCATCAAGTGTCTTGCGCCTAGAGAGCACGGGCAGAGCTATGTCTTTTGTCAGCCCCGAGCCAAGTGATCCACCCAAACTTTCTGAGAGATGCATCATCTGCTGCACATCTAGATTGGAAAGGATTTGTGCCCCTAAGAAGAGGCTCTCGGATGCCACAGCATTAGCGAAGGCAACCTGATGATTTGCGCAATAAAAGTGGTGCCACTGCATCGACCGTTTTCCCGCCATATGACGAATACCCGGCAACCCAACAAGCGCCTTGGCGGGCACAAAAGCTGCTGTAGGAAAGGCGTCTTCGAGTTGACCACATATTCCAACGGCAATGCGATGTTGCCCGGACACAATCAAGTCGCGGTTCGGAACACCAGGTGCCAGAGAGTTCTTCCCGAGCAACACTGGCTTCTGGTGTAATGCGACATCGTCAAGAGGTTGGTTCCCAGACCAAACCCACAGAACAGGCACGGTCTGCTGATCTAGCGTCACGACCAAATCACCAGCCTTTAAATCCTCAACCAATTTGAAGCCATCAGGTGTCGAGATCCGTGATCCAGGTGCGTAACACGCCGGAATGACGTCTTTGTTGGTGTCATACTGTTGATAGTAAGTCGCCCCGCCATCATCAGACTGTAGCGAACTGCCCCCATCGGACGCGGTGCCAACATCTGTACTGGTCATACCGGCGGCGGGGCCCTCAACGGCAGTTACTGTGTTGCCCCAATAAGAGATGAACTGAACAACCGCTCCGGTGTCATCGACAAGGGCCAAAGCATCATCAGAATACATTTCGCCAGCCCCAGACATGGAGCTAAACCCAGCCGTATCACTGTCAATGACATAGACATCCTGGTTCCCAAACGTGCCTTGAGAATAGCCCAGCGCATAGCTTTCCACAATTGTGCCATTCCCTTGGTACAGCACCACAGAATAAGCAGAGACATCTGTCCCAGTCGGCACCGCGACTTCGATGAACTCCTCATTAGAAAGACCGTAATATCTGAATTCAGAGATGTACCCAGGCATGTCATAGCTCCCACAAACCACTTCCAGCAATCGGCTCAGAAGAGTTTGCATTCGCTTAACTGCGCACCAGAGAGTGCAACCAATTTTGTTTAAACTTGAATGCCATTGGACAGAGGCGAGCAAGCGGAAACTCTAAGCCTCTATTTTATAAAAGCTTACAACCCAAGCGCTTCTCGCAGCGACGCCATTCGCGAGCGGCTCACCGGCACTTTGGGCAGACTGTCTACGCCGTCAAAATACAGGGTCCCGTTGTCTTTGTTGCGTTCAAAGCTGCTGACGTGGGTTGGGTTGATCAGATAGCTGCGGTGGGCGCGTAGGAAGCCTGCGGCTTCCAGACGGTTGGCGGCTTCGGTGATCGACCACGGGCAAAACAGCTTTTCCGCGTCTTGATAGAGCACCGTGTAGTGGCCTTCTGCACGGATAGCGGCGACGTGGTTGGGGTCGGCAAAGAAGGTCTGGCCTTCGCGTTCAAACGGCACGCCTGCGGTGGGCGGCGCAACTACGGGAGCGGGGTCGACTGTGGTAAGCGGCTCGGGAGTTGGGACAGCAGCGGCCTCCTCAGCAGTTTCTGGCGCGCCAACAAAGGTAATGCCGGTCAATAGGAAGGCGCCACAGATCAGGAACACCGCCAAGGTCACGCCCATCGCCAGCACCTGATTGTCCATCGCAGGTCCGGCGGCATTGGCCACGTCGCTGACCTCAAACCCGGTGAGCAGGATGGCGACAAAATGCATGGAGAACACCGCGATTCCAAAACAGACAGTGCCAAGCACGATGTTGCGTTGGGTGCGGGCATCATAGGCGACCCAGATGGCGAGGATCGACAGCGCCACGGAGGCCACGGTAGAGATCACCACGTCCAGAGCGCCATAGACCGGTTTACAGAGCTGCATACCCGCCATGCCGACGTAATGCATGACGACAATGCCAAGGCCAACAATCACCCCGGCGGCGACAATCACCTGCGGTGAGCGGGCGCGGAAGTGCAAAAGAAGCAGCGCGAGACCAACCATCAGAATGGCAACCAGTGCCGAAATCAGGGTGATCAGCGCGTCGTAGTAAAACAGGATCGGCAGTTGCAGGCCCAGCATGGCGACGAAGTGCATAGACCAGATGCCACCGCCCAACACCACCGCCGCCAGTGCCACCACAATCTTGCGGCGCGCGTCGGGCAAGGCGCTGGCTCCACGGGTAAGGGACAAGCCGGTGAAGCCTGCCATCAATGCCACAGCCAACGACGTGGCCACAAGCCACGGGTTGTGCGTAAAGTCCAACACCCGCTGCAATCCTCCCCTATCGCTGCCGTTTTGGTCGCTGGCGCGACGCTAGCAAACACCGAAGCACACTGCAATTTTTCCGTGGCAATAATTGTGGTTAGGGCGTTGCCAGAGACCCGTTCCGGGAAGAAATTGCAGTGTGCGAAGGCCCCGAACCGCTTACCCCAAAAGGTGATCGATCATGGCACGGAACTGATCCACAACAATCGGCAAGAGCGCGTCGGGGAAATCATAATCTGGGTTGTGCAGTTGCGGTGTGTTTTCACCGGAGCCGACATAGAGCATGGCAGCCTTGGCCCCGTCATCGCCAATGCGGCCAAAGTCCTCTGACCAGCGCATGGGCGAGGGCATCTCGTGGATTGTGTGCCCCAGTGTTTGAGCAGCATTGCGGGCAACATCGGTGGCCTCGGCGTCATTCACCACCGCACGGAAGACATCATGCCATTGGATGTCGACTTTCAATGGCCCCGCGGCATCCGCCACAATCCCCGTTGCCGTTTGTATCAGCTGATCCATGCGGGCGTTGGTCATGGAGCGTAGGGTCACGCGCAACTCGCCGTCCCCAGGAGCGATGCCAAAGGTGGGTTCACCCAGTTTGGCATGGGTAAGCGTGGCCAGCGCAAAGTGCTCCTCGGCGATGTTGCCCTGGCTCAGGCTGGGCAGCGCGGTCATCAGCTTGGCCATGGTCTCCCCCGGGGACACACCGTCTTCGGGGGCGGCAGCGTGCGAGCTTTTGCCTTCCAGCACAATCTGCATTCCTTGCGAGGCACAGTTGCCCGGCCCACTGCGCAGGCCAATCTCGCCCAATGGACGGCCGGGGACATTATGATAGGCGAAGGCATAGTCTGGACGGATGTCACCCCACCGTGGGTCCTCCACCACCGCCTTGGCCCCTGCCCCGGTTTCTTCGGCCGGTTGGAACAACAGGATCACACGCCCTGTTGCGGGCCGCACCGCCAGTGACATGCCCACGCCAAGCATGGACACCATATGGCCATCATGGCCGCAGAGATGGCCTTTGCCGTCCACTTCGGAGCGATAGGGCAACATGGAAATCTCACGAATGGGCAGGCCATCCAATTCGCAGCGCAACAGCACGGTTGGGCCTTCTGCCGCGCCGGTGAACTCCGCCGCAACACCATGACCACCAAGGCCGCGCCAGATGCGATCCGCGCCCAACGCCTCCAGCTCCATCACGATACGGGCCGCAGTCTGCTCCTCTTCCCCGGACACTTCGGGGCGGCGGTGGAGGTCATGACGCAGGGCGGTGAGAGCGCTGAGTTGGTCTGACGACAGAATGGGCATGGCGGGGTCCTTAGAAAATCTCGATCAATCCGGCAGCCCCTTGTCCGCCACCGACGCACATCAACACAACATCTCAATTTGCGCCGAGGTTTAGGTTCCACCCACAATAACCGTCGTCCGCGTATCCGGCAGGAAATACTTCGTGTGCAGCCAAAACAGTTCAGCCCCACAAAAAACCGAGCGACCCCGTGAAGGCGCCGCTCGGTCCGGTTTTGTACCTTTGAAAGGTCTGTTACGTCAGACCTTTAGAAGGTTTTTGCCACGCTAACTTTGAACGTACGGCCTGGGGCTGGACGTGTAGACAGGTGCGGTGTGAAGGTCTGGTCAAACAGATTTTCAATACCGAAACGGAATTCCGTGTCCTTAAACGCGCCTTCTTGTGGGATGTAGGTTGCCCGCAGGTTGTGTGCGTTGAAGGATGGTGTCGGTGTTGTGCTACGATCCATCTTGGCATTGGCAACAATTTCCCAGGACATGTCCAAGGTTTCGCCAAAACGCTTACCAAGGGTCAGACGCAGAGAGTCCGCCGGCGAGTTGCGCCAATCCGTAGCAACACCGGCATTGAACTCTTCACCGCGCGAAATATTGGCGTTCATGTCAGTGTAGAACCCGGTGCTGTGCACATAGCGCGCTTCCAGCTCCAGACCTTTGGTCTCTACAGTGTCTGCATTGCTGTAGGAGGTGATGTCCCAAATGTCGGTTTTATAAGCGGTTGCTTTCAGCTGCAGCGTGTCCGCGTCGCTGAACACATTGGCGTTGGAGAAGGAGAAACCAAGTTCATAGTTCCGCGCCTTTTCGCTCTGTGTCATGAACAGCGGCGTGCCGAGATCATCGATGATGGGCATGCTTTCAGTGTAACCCGCGCTACCAAAAACAGCAAAACCGCTGCCAAAGGCATAGCGAGCCGACAAACCACCCATCCAGGCGCTGTTGTCATAGTCACCGGCATAAGTGCCGTTACCTTTGATGTTCTGATCTTCGAAACGCACGCCCGGTGTGATGGTCAGGCCGTTGCCAAAATCGATATCGTCCACAACAAACACTGCCAAACGATCATCTGTACCACCAGGAGCAGCGGAGGCATCCAGACGCTCACGGCGGCTGACTTCCACACCCACACGCATGTCATGCGAGACGCCGCCCGTCAGGAAGTTCATTTGGTTTTTTACGAGGAACTTGGACGTTTCATAGCGGTGGTTGGAGTTGACCAGCGGTTCGAGGAACGGCCAGGACGGGCCGCCCTCCAGAGGCGAACTACCTGGGACGTAGGTCTGGTCAATTTGCTGGTCCGCGTAGCTGTACTGCACATCCAGATTGATCAGGTCCGAGGACAGGGAATCGTAGTTATAAGTCAGAACGGTCGCGCTGTTGTCGATGTCACGGTCAACATTGCCAAAGTTATCAGAGGTGGTGCCAAAACTGTCATATGGCACGTCACGGTCCTGCACCTGAGAATCGGTGTGGCTCAGCGTGATGCTGTGCTCGCGGTCCTGGCCGAAGTAGCCGCGCGCTTTGATCGCCCAAGACGGCAGTTCAAACGCAGAGTTACCAATGACATTGCCGTCACCGTCTTTTTGTTCGCTTTGCTTGTTGTAAGTGAAGTTCCCCAGAACCTCGAAGTTCTCGGTTGGCTGCCAAGCCAGAATAGAAGAGCTGGCGAAGCCGTTGCCGTTGGTGCTGCCCTGCAGAGTCTGACGGAAACGGAAGCCCACCTCACCGCCGGTGAAATCGGAGGCATCTTTGGTTTCAAGCAGAACAACACCGCCAATGGCACCGGAGCCGTATTCGAAGGAGCCCCCGAGACCACGCAGCACGGACACTTGTTTGTATAGAGCTGGGTCGGTGAACAGCTGCGTACTGATCCGGTAGAGTTCTTCGGAGCCAACCGAGGCACCGTCGACTTGAATCAGAACTTTTTGGTCGCTGCCGTAGGTGCCGTTTGCACCAAAGCCACGAATGTTAATACCAGAACCTTGTGGAGACGCACCATTCACAATCGTTACACCGGGTACAGAGTCTACCAGCTCGGCAATGGTGCTGGCCTGACGGTCATTGATCTCGTCCTGCTCAACAACAGTGACGGAAGTCGCTGTTTCGGTTTGGATTTCACGTTTCGACTTTTTCAGCACAATTTCGTCAAGGGCGAAATCTTCGTTTGTGGAGTCGATGTCCGCATCCTGCGCCATAACAGAGGTCGCAGAGATAAGAGCAGCGCTGCACAACAGCGCTGCCTTGCGTGAGAATGTGGCACGCATGAGTGTGTTCCTTCCAGTGGATGTTCCGGAGGCTGGCAGTGTGTTGCTGGCATGGAGTTGTTGGTGATTCTCACCCCGAGAAATCACCGTGACTTGCGCTCACTATTTAGTCCGACTATTTCTGTCAACATATGTGATTCAAAAGATCACAGGGTTAGCCATATGTGACAAATTCACCGCAGCCAGACCAGCCTTTCGAGAACTGAACTAGATTGGAGCGCACCATGGCAGTGGCGACCGCCGTCTCTTCGCATGACATTCGCGAAGCGCGGAAAGAACATAGTAAGTTACGTGAACGTGATCTCGCGGATAAGTTAGGTATCTCCGAAGGCCAGTTGGTGGCCGCACATGTTGGCGAAGGTGTCACCCGTATTACCGCTGAATTGGACCCGCTGTTTGCTGCGTTTGAGCGCCTCGGCGAAGTGATGGCGCTAACCCGCAACCCGTCCTGCGTCATCGAGAAGGTCGGTGTGTATGAAAACTACACCTCCGGCCAGCACGCATCGATGGTGGTAAACGAAAACATCGATCTGCGGATGTTCCCGCGCATTTGGGTCAGCGCCTTTGCGGTTGAGAAACAGACTGACAAAGGTGTGCGCCGCTCCATTCAAGTGTTTGATGCCGCTGGAGATGCCGTGCACAAAGTCCACCTGCGTGATGCGTCAAATTTGGATCAGTGGGACGAGAATGTCGCGCAGCTGCGCCTTAAGGAGCAATCCGACACCCTTGAGGTCGAAACGCGCGAGCCTACAGAAGGCGCAAAAGGCACTGCAGACCAACGTGAAAAGCTCTGCGAAGAGTGGGACAAACTCACCGACACCCACCAGTTTATGTCGTTGACCCGCAAGCTGAAAATAAACCGTCTGGGCGCCTATCGCATCGCTGGCGCACCATATACCCGCGCGCTTGCCCCCAAGTCAGTGGAAGCGTTACTGCACAAAGCCTCGGAAAAATCCGTTCCGTTGATGATCTTTGTCGGCAACCGCGGCTGTATCGAGATCCATTCGGGACCGGTTGAACGCATTGTAGAGATGGGCCCCTGGATCAATGTTCTGGACAAGGGGCACGACCTGCACCTGCGTATGGATCACATCGCAGAGGTCTATGCGGTCACAAAAAACACCCGTCGTGGACCGGCGATTTCGGTCGAGGCTTTTGACGCCGAAGGTGCCCTGATCATTCAGTTCTTCGGCGTCCTGCGTGAGGAAACCGCAGCCGAGGCCTGGAACGCCCTCATCACAGACATAGAACAAGACTTTACAGAGGTTGCAGCGCAATGAAGTTCTCCCTGAAACAGAGTGTAATTGCCCTGGGCATGACCGCATGCCTGTCCACCACAGCTTTGGCGGAGGATGGTCCGCAACGGGTGGTCTCCATCGGCGGCGCGGTGACCGAGATTGTCTTTGCCTTGGGCGAAGAGGATCGTTTGGTGGCCCGTGACACAACCTCAAACCATCCGGAAGAAGCCGCAGCCCTGCCAGACGTTGGCTATATTCGCGCGCTGTCAGCCGAAGGCGTTTTGTCTGTAAATCCAGATCACATCATCAGCGAATCCGGTGCCGGCCCTCTGGAAACCATTGAACTTCTGCGTGAAGCTTCTGTGCCGATTGTCGAGGTAAACAACGGTTTCACCCGCGAAGACATCAGCGAGAAAATCAAAATGGTCGCTGACACACTGGGTGTGTCAGACAAAGGCGCAGAGCTTGCGGCCAAGGTTGATGCCGAAATTGCCGCCGCGGTGGCCCGCGTGGACACCAGCATCCGTCCCAAAGTGATTTTCATCCTGTCCACGGCCGGCGGCCGTGTCATGGCTGCGGGTGAAAACACCAGCGCGGATGCGATCATTGCGCTCTCCGGTGGTCAGAACGCCTTGAGCGGTTTTGAAGGCTTTAAGCCCGTGACCGACGAAGCCATTGTCACCAGCGGCGCCGAAGTGATCCTGATGATGGACCGTGGTGGCGATCACAGTGCGAGCCTCGAAAAACTGCGTGAACACCAATCGCTGAAACTTACCCCGGCGGCCCAATCCGGTGCCGTGGTGCGTATGGATGGCATGCTGTTGCTTGGGTTCTCCGTGCGCACAGGTGAGGCCGTATCTCGGCTGGCCGCTGCTCTGGAAGGTGTTCAGGGCTAATGGCACTTGCTTCGGAAATCCCAGCCAAGATGACCCTGGACGGGGACCGCAGCCATGCTGCGAACCGGCTGACGTTTGTTCTCTTGATCGTTCTGGGCATTGCCATGCTGGGCTCCTTGGCGATTGGCGCCTCTGGCGCGTCCCTTTGGGGCGCGCTTTGGGACCTTGCCACCGGCGGGGAGTTGGCGCTGCGTGATCGCGTGGTGCTCTGGGAGATCCGACTGCCCCGCACCATCATGGGTGCTGTTGTCGGCGCTGCTTTGGCGGTGTCCGGTGCCACTATGCAAGGGCTGTTTCGCAACCCTCTGGCAGACCCCGGTCTGATCGGGGTCAGCGCCGGTGCCGGCCTGGGGGCAATTGTCGCCATCGTGTTGGGCGGGCTGTTGCCGATCGCGCTGCAACAGGCTTTGGGATACTACGTTGTACCTCTTGCCGCTTTTGTCGGCAGCTGGGCCACAACGTTAATCCTGTATCGGGTGTCCACCCGCAAAGGACGCACCTCGGTGGCCACCATGCTGTTGGCGGGTATCGCGCTTGGCGCTCTGTCCGGTGCGGTGTCCGGGCTGCTGGTCTATATCGCGGATGACACCCAATTGCGCACGCTCACCTTCTGGGGCATGGGCTCTATCGCGGGGGCGACCTGGTCCAAACTGTTTGCTGCCTTGCCTTTGATGGCAGCAACATTTGTTGCAGCGCCCTTTATTGCCAAAGGTCTAAACGGCCTCGCCCTTGGAGAAGCCGCAGCGAGCCATATCGGCATTGATGTGCAACGCACAAAAAACGTTGCCATTCTTGCGGTTGCGGCCTCTGTTGGTGCCGCCGTCGCGGTCAGCGGCGGCATTGGCTTTGTCGGCATTGTAGTGCCACATCTGCTGCGTCTCGCCGTCGGGCCAGACCACCGCTATTTGCTGCGCAACTCTGCCCTTCTGGGTGCGGCGCTGCTGCTCGTGGCCGACATCATCAGCCGCATGGTGATCGCGCCAGCAGAATTGCCGATTGGCATCATCATGGCCGTGATTGGCGGTCCGTTCTTCCTTTGGATTTTGCTGCGCCGCCGCGGCATTCTGGATATGTGAAATGCTTAACGCCCAAAACATCACCGTGCGCTATGGCAAGCACGACATCCTGCATAATATCGATTTTCACGCCCAGCCAGGCGCTGTCACCGCCATTGTGGGACCCAACGGGTCCGGCAAGACAACTTTGCTGAAGGCCATCACTGGCGAAGTTGCCCATGGTGGTACCGTCACACTCAACAACATGGACATCGACGCGGCGAAAGCCTGGGAATTGGCGGCCATTCGCGCGGTCCTTCCTCAGGCCACGCCACTGGCGTTTCCATTCACTGTGTCCGAGGTCGTGCAGTTGGGTCTGTCAAACGGCATTTCCGCCGCTAGGGTCAGACTGATTGTAGCGGCGTTGGAGCGTGTCGGTCTGTCTGGATATGGCGCGCGCTACTACCAGGAACTCTCTGGCGGCGAACAACAGCGGGTGCAGTTGGCCCGTGTTCTGACCCAGGTTTGGGATCCGGTTGTCGACGGCACGGCGCGCTGGCTGTTCCTGGATGAGCCGGTCTCGGCACTGGACATCGGGCACCAGTTGCAAGTCATGCAAATCGCGCGTGACTTTGCCGACGCTGGGGGCGGTGTTGTGGCCGTGATGCACGATCTGAACCTCACCGCGATGTTTGCCGATACAGTGGCTCTGATCAGTGATGGCCGCGTGCTGGCACAAGACGCGCCAGCCGAGGTTTTGACCAACGAGCTATTGAGTGAGGCTTACCATTGTGGCGTGCGGGTCAATACTGCGCCGCCATCTGGGACTTACCTGCTGCCGCATGTGGCGACACAGTTGGCGTCTTAAAGGCGCCGCGCTTGAAGGCGCGTTCAAGCCCACAAAAAAGGCGCTTCCGCTAACACGGGGGCGCCTTTTTATAAAAGATGCGCTGTCGACGGCCTTTCTTTGTGTCAACGACACCACCGCCATTGGCCTGATTGCCACCCTGCGCCTGCGTGGGTTTGACGTGCCGCGCGAATTTTCCGTGATTGGCTTTGACGACATTGCCTTTGCCAGCAACATCACCCCGGCTCTGACCACAATCCGCCAACCACGCAACAAAATTGGCGAGCGCGCCATGGCGATCATTTTGGATGGGTTAGAAGTTCAAAGTAGTGAGAAGACCAACGAACGACTGCATGGCGATCTTGTCGTCTGGGAAAGCTGCGGGCCTGCGGGGCGCAAATAGCACGCAACTAGTCATGCATGTGGCGACCCGTTACCGGTCCACCTTCAATCCACTGGGCACCTCTTCCGGAATACGGCTTGTTTCTGCTTTGGCATCGGCCCCAGTCAGGCTTTCGAGAAAAGCCACCAAGGCTGCAATCTCAGCATCACTACGGGGCGGAATATGAATGTCGCGGTGCTTGGCATGCCGCGCCATTTCGATACGGTCCTGCTGGATGACAAAATCGATGGGACTGAGCCAAGGCACATCGGGCAATGTCAGATCAGCGGCTTTCCACGTGGCGCGCGCCCCAGGGGGATCAAGGTGATGCCGGATCATCCGCTCCAGCGTCGGATACGCGCCGTTGTGCCCGTAAGGCCCTGTAAGGGCAACGTTTCTCAGCATGGGGGTCCGGAAGCGATACGCATCCGAAAGGTCGTCGGATTCCCCCATGCGTCCAACATCCCGCGCATAAGGGTCAAACCTTCGGGTGCGGCCTGGTCCAAAGGCCGGCAGCCCCAGAGCATGGAACTGTTGATTAGAAAACAAATTTCCAGCGTGACAGTTGCTACATCCCGCCTTGCCAAAAAACAGCTCCATGCCTTGAACTTGCACTGCAGATAGAGCCTGTTCATCCCCCGCCAAATAAGCATCAAACGGGCTGTCAAAGGACGTAAAGTCTTGCACCATGAAATGCGCCAAGGCATCGGCGATTTGGACAATCGTCACCTCTTCGGCCACCTCGATCTCGTCAAATGCCGAGACAAATCTGGCACCATAGTCCGGCAGCGTCCTGACTCGTTTCGCAATGATTGGCCAGGCCGCATCAATCCGGTCGCGCGTCGCACCCACGATCTCGTTTTCGCCAACATTCCCGGCCATCTCAAACCCGGATGTCATGGGGAAAAGCGCCTGTGCCGCCAGAACGGACTTTAGCCCATCAGGAAGCCACTCTTCTGCGGGCGTATTGAAGCCATTTCCAAAGATCGGGTCCACGCTGACCCGGCCATCATGCATCAACGTATCAATGGACTTGGCACCCAAATTCCATAGCGCGGGTGCATTGCGTGGAATGCGTTTCTGGACCTTGTTTGCCCCCATATCGGAGACCCGCTCCGGCCCAAGTCCATGCCCGCCTTCCCCCAATCCGAGCGACAATCCATCAGAGGTGCCAAATCGCGGATGATGACATGTTCCACAGCTGATATTTCTGTTCCCGGACAGGATCTTGTCGTAAAATAACAGGCGTCCCAGTTCGGCCTTTTCTGCATCCACCGCCATGAAGTCATTGGCACTCAGTGGTGTTGGCAACGCAGGCAACTCGGCGAAAGACGGGGCGGCAAACAGGATCACGGAGAGCGCATGCGACACCCTACAAAAAAGCTTCTTCTGGCGGCCGCGTTGGTCGTGGGAACGACCCAATTTGGCCGCGCCGAAATCGAAGCCGCGCGCGATCTTATGGAGGCCGGGGATTTTGAGGCCGCGCGTGAAGCGATGTGGCCAGCAGCCCGGTCGGGAAATGCCGACGCCGAGGAATTGATCGGCGTGATGTATGCGATGGGGCTGGGCGTTGAGCGCGACGATCAACGCGCGTTTGAGTGGTATCTGCGCAGCGCCATGAAGGGCCACCCCGGCGCGCAATCCGGAATTGGCTGGTACTATGAGGTCGGGCGCGGCATGCCCGCGCCGGATTTGGTGCGGGCCTATATGTGGTACACGCTGTCGGCGATCGGCGGAGACCCCGACGCGGCGATCAGCCTTGAAGAGGTTGTGAAGAAAATGACCAAGGAAGAGATTGATAAAGCGCATATTCTGGTCGAGGACTACCGCGTGTGGATGTATCCGTTCCGGTAAAAATGCCGGACAAAAAACGGCGCGAGGGACTGCCCCTCGCGCCGTTTGTGCTTAGTTCAGGTCCGCATCACGGGCGCCGTTCACGTCTGCTTCTGCTGCGGCAACAGCATCGGTCAGTGCGGTGAACACCTCATCACCACGAGCAACATTGGATTTGAACCAGTCATAAACTGGGGACGCCGCCTGCTTGAACGCGTCTTTCTCTGCAGGGGTTGGAACATAGAGGTCCCCGCCACCGGCAACGAAGTCTTCATAGGCCTGGATCGACTTACGCTTTGGCGATGCAAAGGTGGCCTGTTGCAGGGCGTAGAACCCGTCCACCACCACGCGGCGCATGTCTTCTGGCATGTCCATGAACGTCTGGTTCGACATCCACCACAGCGCACCCATGTAAGCGTGGCCATCCAAAGTCACATACTGCAGGCCCGCATCTGGGAACTTCATGCCCATGATGTCGGTGATGCCATTCTTGGAGCCTTCAACAACACCAGTCTGGAAGCTGGTGAACAGTTCAGGCCATGGGATTGGCGTAGGGGACGCGCCCAGCGCTTTCACAAGCTCCTGCGGCAGGTCAGCCACAACGGTCCGGATCTTCAGACCTTCCATATCGGCAGGTGCCGCCACACGACGTTTGGTGTTGGCAAAGTTGCGCCAGCCACCGGTGTTACCGATGGTCATCAGGCGGATTGCGTCGCCGCTGTCCTCCAACGCCATCGCGCGCATTTTGCGGGTGAAGTCGCCAGACAGGACATGCTCCGCAATGCGGTCGTCCGCCATCAGATATGGCAGGTCGAGAACTTGCACATAGGGGAACAGGCCGGACGCGCCACCAGAGGTCGAGATGTAGACGTCAATGGACCCATCGGCCACGCCCTGAAGGCATTCGGCGCCGTTGGAGCACAACTGTGTGCCGATAAACAGCTCCACTTCGATGGCGCCGTTAGAGGCCGCTTCGACATAGTTTTTGAAGACAACAAGGCCGTCATAGTCCTCGTCATTTTCATTCGAGTTTGCCGTTGCACGGATTGTGTAGTCGGCCGCACTCGCCGTCAGCGCAGTGCCAGCCATCAAGGCCGACAGTGCCACCGTCTTTGCCAGTTTCATAAACATGCGTGTTTCCTCCTGTTGCACGTCGTTTTTTTGGTATCAGTTCAAGAACCCCGTTAGCTTCGGAATGGTCAGAGAGATTTCAGGCACAAAGGTGATCAAGAAGATCACCGCGACCTCGACCGCTAGGAACGGCAGAATGGCTTTGGCGATGGTCGTCACCCGCTCGTGCGAGACTGAGGCAGCGACAAATAGCACTAGCCCCATCGGGGGCGTGGCCAAGCCCACGGTCAGGTTTACGCACATGATGATGGCAAAGTGCACGGACTCGACCCCAAGCCCTTCAAAGACCGGCGCCAAAATCGGGCCAAGAATGATGATCGCGGGGCCCGCGTCCAGAAACATGCCCACCACGAAGAGCAGCAGGTTGATCAGGAACAGCAAGATCAGAGGGTTCTCCGACAAGGTCAGAATGAACTCGGCCAGAATTTCTGGCGCGTGGCTGAGGCTGACCACTGTTTTGAACGACATGGCCGCGCCCACCAACAGCAGCACCACGGCGGATGTGATCCCGGCCCGAGTGAAAACCTCCGGCAAGTCTTTCAACTTCATGGTCCGCAGCACCAGGAACCCAACCAACAGCGCATAGGCAACTGCGACAGCGGCGGCCTCTGTCGGTGTGAACACACCGGCCAAAATACCGCCAAGGATCAGGATTGGCGTCTGCAGTGGCACCACCGCGCGCTTGCAGACAATGCGGAATTCGGGGCTGACCACACGGCGCAATCCGAGCATCAATCCATGCGCCAGAAGCACCGCGCCCAGGAAGGTCAGCCATTTGGACAGGGTTGTGTCCGCCGCCGGGGCAAATTGCGCCAGCAAGAGGCCAAGGTTTAGGCGCACCAGCACAAAGGACACCCAACTTTCCAAACCGCCGATCTCAACATTCTCAAACGTGACACGGCGCGCGGCCGGCAGGTCGTATTTGTCGGCCAGAACCCGGACCATCACCATCAGACCAACACCCACCAAAATGCCCGGCACAATGCCCGCGAGGAACAACGCGGCAACGCTTTCGCCCATGACGTAGGCGTAGATGATCATGATGCCCGAAGGCGGAATGATCGGCCCAATAACAGAGCTCGCAGCGGTCACGGCCGCAGCAAATTTCCGGGTGTAGCCTTCACGCTCCATCGCCGGGATCAGCATGGAACCAAGCGCGGAGGTGTCCGCCACCGCCGACCCCGACAGCCCGGCAAACAGGATCGACGACAGGATGTTCACCTGCGCTAGCCCACCCCGCAAATGGCCCATCAAAGCTTGTGAGAACTCAACCAGACGCACGGTGATCCCGCCCCGGTTCATCAACTCGCCCGCCAACATGAAGAACGGGATGGCCATCAGGGGGAAGCTGTCCATGCCGTTGTAAAGGTTCCGGTACAGCAACGTGATGTCGCGCTCTTGCCCGTTGAGCCAAAGCAACGCGCCGGGCGCAGCCAGCAGGCAGAAAAACACCGGTAGACCAACCAACAGAAGAAACAAAAACAGCGGAAGGAACCAGATCAGCATTATTCAGGCCCTCCAACGCCGAGGCTCGCTCGTTTGGGCAGACTGTCGCCTTTGCCCAGAAGGCGGACAAAGCGTTCCAGCAACAGTTCGATGTTCACGAGGATCAGCAGCACGATGCCCACCAGAAGCGATAGCATCATCCAACTGCGCGGGATCCGGTACCACTCGTCCAACGAAAGAGAGGTCGGCAGATACAGTGACGCGGTGGCGAAGCGCCCACCTAGACCCGTCACCTCTTTATAGCCGATCTGCACCCCGACGATCAGCACGGTCAGGCTGATCAACAGCAGGACAAACTGCAAAAGATGCATCGCCTTACCTTTGATCACCGCATCAATGAAGTCGATCGCCACAAAGCCGCCATTGCGGAAGGCTGTGGGCGCCATCAGGCCAGTCATCCACAACATGAAGAAGCGTGCGGCCTCATCTGGCCAGGGCAATGCACTGCCCAGTACATAGCGAAAGAAGACTTGGATCAGGATCGCCGCGACCATCACGCCAATGGCGAACACGCCCAGCCAACGCCCGACTGCCAACAGTCCGGAGTTCAGTGGACGCAACAGATTCAAGACAGCAAAGACTGCCTTCATCGTGTTCTTCTCCTCCCGTTTTGCATCCTGTCCTCTTCAGAATGCAGGCCGCCGTTCTTATTGTTTTACGGCGGCAATCTGGCCCATTTGGCCCTTGTAGAAAGTCAGTGCATCTCCGTCTTCACGCATGGTTGCGCGGTCAACATGTCCCAGAACAATCGCGTGATCACCGCCTTCGTAAATCGCAGAGCGGGTGCATTCGAACCGTGCAAGGCAATTGTCCAAAATAGGCACGCCCCAATCGTTCACCCGGTGCGCGACATCCGCCAAGCCAAAGGCATCTTTGGCCACCGTCCAGCAAAGATCGTCCTGTTCGGCCGACAGCACATGGATCGCATAGTGGGTTGCGCGCTCAAAATGCGGAAACCGGCGCGAGTTCTTGTCAGGGGACCACAGCACCAGAGGCGGGGTCAATGACACCGAGGAAAAACTGTTGGCGGTGATCGCCACCGGACCGTTTTCCGACGCGGCCGTGACAATGGTGACCCCTGTGGCAAACCGTCCAAACGCGTCCCGCAGCAATCGTGTGTTGTTCGGGTCGGGCACAAAGCTGAGCTTTCCCCCGACAGTGTGAGCAGACATCATGGGACCTCCTTTCCGAGCGCGGCTTCGTAGAGAGAGAACCAGGGTTCGCGGTCCATTGTGACCTTCTCCGCGTCCGAAATCATCTTGATACGATCAAGGTTGTTGGTGCCCAAAACCGGCAGGATACGGGCCGGATGGCGCAAAAGGAACGCCACGGCCACAGCCGCGCGATCCACGCCGTGTTCCGCCGCAATGCGGTCCAATCGATCCGCCACATCCCCCGTTCCGGTCATCAGGCTGCCGCCACCGAGCGGCGACCATGCCATGACAGGCTGGTCATGCTGTTGATGGAAGGCCAAATCCCCATTTGTGAACGGGGACAGTTCCGCCAGTGATATCTCGATTTGGTTGGTGGCCAGCGGTGACTTCATCGCCGACTGCAAAAGCTTCCAGTCCCAAGGCCGGAAGTTGGAGACGCCGACGGCACGCACCTTGCCTGACGCCACCAGATCATCCAGCGCCGCCCCGGTTTCGTTGTGATCCATCAAAGGGTCGGGGCGGTGGATCAACAGAAGGTCCACATGATCCACACCCATCTCGCTCAGAGATCGGTTCACCGAGGCTTCGATGTGGGCGCGCGAGGTGTCGTAGTATTTGACCGGCTTGTCGGCATAAATCCCGATGGGGGCGACGATATCGCACTTGGTCACAATCTCGATCTGATTGCGCAACGTCGGGTTGGCTTTTAGCGCCCCGCCCAGCACGGCCTCGGCACCGTAGTCACCATAGATGTCCGCCTGATCAATAGTGGTAATCCCTTGATCCAGACAGGCTTGGATTTTTGCCTCAACGTATTCTGGCGACGTGTCCGCATCATCACCCACACGCCACATGCCATACACCAGACGGCTGAAGCTCAGCCCGTTTGCGATTTCGACACGGTTCATCATCGGCGTTCTCCAATACCAAGGGGGGTCTGCGGCGTGGAAGCTGGCACGCGCCCATAGGCATGCGGCAGCGATACAGTGTTGAGATGAGGCATCACGCGGGCGCCAAAATGCTTGGCCTCATCCACATGCGGATAGCCGGACAGAACAAAAGCCCGCATCCCCATCTTCTTATAGGCCTCAAGCTTGGACAAAACCTGATCGGTCGACCCGACCAGTGCCGCGCCACAGCCAGATCGCGCCCGACCCACGCCGGTCCAGAGATGCGGCTCGATAAAGCCATCGTCGTCGGCCACATCACGGTTCTTTGCCTGATGCGACACACCCAGAGACTTGGCGTCCAGCGCACGTTCGCGGATGGCGCGTCCCTGCTCGTCATCGAGCTTAGACACAATGTAGTCCGCATATTCACGGGCTTCAGCCTCGGTGTCGCGGACAATCACATGCACGCGCAAGCCATAGTCGAGTGTCCGGCCATAGCGTTCCGCCACCGCGTTCACCGCCTTCATACGCCCGGCCAGCTCATCCATCTTCTCCGGCCACATCAGATACACATCGCAATGCTGCCCGCAGAGCTCCAATGCATCTGGCGAATAGCCACCAAAATACAGCAATGGCCCACCAGTCTGATACGGAACCACAGGATCGGTTGTCAGGCCCTGGAAGTTGTAGACCTCACTTTTGTGGTTTATTTCACCCTGGGTCCAAGCTTGTTTGAGAATCTCGACAACTTCCCGCGAGCGCTGGTAGCGATAGCTGCTCT
Source organism: Shimia sp. MIT910701 (assembly GCF_047126315.1). GTDB lineage: Bacteria > Pseudomonadota > Alphaproteobacteria > Rhodobacterales > Rhodobacteraceae > Shimia. Next base: position 35,056 of record NZ_CP138953.1, read on the forward strand.
CGGCCTTTTCACCGGGAAAGTCGGACGAGATGATGTTCACGGTCAGCCGGCCTTCCAACATGTGGTCCAACGTCGCCAGCGTGCGCGCCAGCATGATCGGTTGCATCTCTCCACAGCGCACGGCAGCCAACATGTTGATCTTGCTGGTGATCGGCGCGCACCCCGCCACAAAGCTCAGCGTATCCTGCCCCACCTGATAAGAAGACGGGCATAGAATGTTGCGAAAACCTTGAGCCTCGGCTTCCTTCACGATGCTCGAGCAATGCGCCCAGGACGACCGCAGATCGCCATTTGGCACGCCAAGGAACTGGTAATCGTCTGAACACAGCGCGGCAAACCACGACACTTCTACTGCATCCAAATCCGCAGATGTCACCGGCACGACGGTCATCGAGTTCCTCCCAAAATCTCGTTTTCCTTACCCCTTGAATAAACTGCGATTTGATGTAAATCAATGGTGTATCAATTTTCGGGGTGATCTATGTCAAATCCAGACTTCTCCAGTTCGGCCCTGCCGCTCTATTTGCAGATCAGTGAAACCCTGATCCGAGAGATCGCGGCTGGCCGTCTGGTGGACGGAGAGCGCTTGCCGCCTGAACGCGAGCTGGCCAAGCAATACGGAACCACCGTGCGTACACTGCGCAAATCCCTTGCCGAGCTGGAGAAGCAAGGCATGCTGGAGCGCGTTCAAGGGTCCGGTAACTACGTGCGCGCCACCCAAAGCGGGCGCAGCGTCTACTCCATGTTCCGATTGGAGTTGCCCGAGGGTGGCGGTTTGCCCACCGCGGACATCCTCTCGGTGCATGACATGGAGAAGCCTTCCGATCTGCCAACCTTTGGCACGTCGAATCACGGCACACGGATTCGCAGGTTGCGGTATCTGGACGAGGTTGTGATCGCCGTCGAAGAAATCTGGCTGGACGGCGACGCGGGCAAAGTGGACCCGGCAAAACTGTCGGAGTCGCTGTACCACTATTATCAGAAACAGCTCGGCTTCTGGATTCGACGCGCCGAAGACCGCGTCTCCATCGGGCACGTGCCGGACTGGGCGCCAGAGGCATTTGGACAGAAGCCGGGGGCAGTTTCAGGCTACATCGAACGCCTGAGTTGGTCGCAAGCCACCGCCCCAGTCGAGTTTTCCCGCACCTGGTTTGACCCGGAACACTCTATCTACATCCAACGCCTGACTTAGGAGGCACTATGACGAAACCCACCACCTACGGGATCATCGGCTGCGGCATGATGGGGCAAGAACACCTGCGCAACATTGCACTCCTCCCGAACACGGAAGTTGGGGCCATCTTCGAACCCAACGCCCAAATGCGCACGGAGAGCGCGCGTTTCGCGCCCGATGCGCGGTTTGTTGACAGCCTGGAAGAGCTGCTGGCCGTAGACACTCTGGACTGCCTGCTGATCGCCAGCCCGAATTTCTGCCATGTAGCCCAGCTGCAAGAGATCGCCCAGCTCCGTCCTTTGCCCATCCTTGTCGAGAAACCGTTGTACACCGATCCGCAAGATCTGGCCCAAATCGACGCGTTCATCGCCAGCTATCCCGCCCCGGCCTGGGTTGCGATGGAGTACCGCTATATGCCGCCGGTCGCGGCGTTCCTAAAAAACGCAGCAGATGTCACCGGCGGCATCAAAATGCTGACCATCCGTGAACACCGGTTTCCCTTTCTTGAAAAGGTCGATGACTGGAACCGTTTCAACGCCAAATCCGGCGGGACATTTGTGGAAAAGTGCTGCCACTTCTTTGATCTCATGCGCCTGACGCTTGGATCAGAGCCGGTGCGCGTGATGGCCTCGGGCGGGCAGGACGCGAACCATCTGGACGAACTCTATGACGGGCAAGCGCCGGACATTCTCGACAATGGATATGTCATCGTCGATTTCGATAACGGTGCCCGCGCGATGCTCGAACTGTGCATGTTTGCCGAAGGTGCCGAATATCAGGAAGAAATCGCGGCAGTCGGCCCCAAAGGCAAAATCGAGGCGCTGGTCCCCGGACCAGGCCGTTTCTGGCCTGCACATCTTGGCGCCGCGCCCACCCCCAAGCTCATCCTGTCTCCGCGTGCGCCCAAAGGTCCCGTTGAAAAAGAGATCCCTGTGGACCCGGACATCCTCGATGCTGGCGACCACAACGGCTCAACCTTTTATCAGCACAAATATTTCCTGGAATTGGTGCGCGGTGAGCGGTCCACACCCGAGGTGAGCTTGACCGACGGCAAAATGGCTGTCCTGATGGGCATCGCGGCGCAAACCTCCATCCAAGAGAAGCGATCCGTCGAGATGTCGGAGATCACCTAAACAGCTTTGGCGCATGGTTTTTGATTGGCACTGCAACGCCAACGCCCCATGCGCCGATCACCGTCGCCGAGAGACCGGCAAGACAAAAGGCCGACGGGCTCACAAGCCACCAAGCTGAGTGACCCCACATCAGAACCGCAGTATCGCCAAATGCGCGTCCCACTATACTTTCGCGCGCGCTTCGGACTTCAGCATCGCCACCATACTGGTTGCCAATCAGTAGGAGGTTGAAATGTTACACATGCTCAAATGTCTCGCGCTAGGCTGTGTCGCTGGCGGGGTGGTCAGCCTGCCGCAAGCCCATGCAGAGGTTTCCCCTAAAGCGCTCTACAACGAGGCGATGGCATCTCTCTCAGATGCGCCGAAAGAGGCCATCCGCACCTTGCAGTCGATTTGTACCGACGGCTATGCGCGGGCCTGTGATCGGTTGGGCTACTTTCGTTTCAAGGGGATCGGCGGAAACCAAGACACCGCGCAGGCCATCGCTTACTATGACAAAGCCGTTGAGCTGGGACAAAGCAAGTCCCTTGTGTCCTTGGGCAAAGTACAGCTTTCGTCGCAAGACTACGAGGCTGCGCAGCAGAGCTTGTTGGCCGCGTCAGCCCTAGGTCTGCAACAAGGTGAGGCGGTTCTTGCCTGGGCCCATGCGACGGGCCGCCTGGGCCCCTTGTCCGATCCCCATTTGGGTATTCCAACACTGGTCAAGTTGGCAAAGGCAGACAGCCGCGATGGTCAGATGCTGTTACTAGACGCCCTGACGCGGGATCTCTCGCAACGGGTTGATGTGACCGACACTCTGGACCAGCTGCACAAGCGTCATGCGGATGGCGACGCCAAAGCGGCAGAAGCCTTGCTGAAATACTATCGGGTTGTTGGACATGCACGTGGCACGCTCGCCACCCGTGACCGGCTTCTGCAAACCGAAGGATTGCGTGCAAAAATCCAAGTCGAAGAAGGGTTGTATCTGGCAAGAGATCAAAACCCGGCTCAGTTCTGGCGTGCCTCTGAAGAGATTGTGCGCGCGGCGCCAAATGATGTGTTTGCACGCGGGCTCTCGGTGGCGGCCAAAATCAACAAAAACGCATATGTGCGGATTGTGCAGATGGAGCTACGCGATCTTGGCTATGCCGTTGGGCGCGCCAGCCCCTATATGAACCGCCCTTTGATCCGGTCCATCAACGCCTTTTGCCGCGATACCAACCAGCAAAGCGCGTGCCTCTATGGGCCTTTAAAATCCAAGAGCATCAAAGCTGTCGCAGGAGAACTGGCGCAGGTTCGCGCTGAATTGTAATCCAAACACAGACCGATAAAAGGGGCGCACCCAGCGCCCCTTTTTGGTTTTAGCGCTGATGTATTTGATCTGGGAACACACGATCGAATTCAGACTGCAAGTGGTTCAAATGTGCCCCCCAGCGGTCTTCAGGCGCGTTTTGCACCGCTTGCAGCGCGCCCCAAAGCTCCATCCACCCCAAGACTGCGGCAGACCCAGACAAACGGTGCGCTTCTTCTCGTTCCGCTTCCGTCAACGGGTCGGTGACTTGCTTCCCGGTCAGGAACTGTGAAATCTCTGCCTGAGTTTCCTGTACGGCTTCTGTATAGCGCTCGAGGCCAAATTGCTTCAGAAACTCTGGGGCGTCTTGCGTCGCGGCTGTAAACGCTTCGACGCCATCTCCCACACCGAACACATCGGCCAAAGCACCATGGATCGCGGCCCGTCGCACCGGCTTTAGGATCAGCGTTTGAAAATCTTGCGCCAGAATGGCCTCATGGTCCTTTTGCGCCGCATGTGCGGTGACAGCCACGGCCGGTGTCGCGACATTTGGTGACGTGCCTTCTCGAATACGCTTCAGCGTTTCCAACCCGTCGATACCTGGCATGCTGATGTCCAGAAGCAAAACGTCGAAACCCGAAGTCTCGCAGGTTTCTATTGCCTCAAAGCCGTTACTAGCTTCCTGCGTGACGCCCCCCAGATCGCGGACAATGTCTGTGAGGATTTCGCGGTTGATGTCGTTGTCATCCACCACCAGAGCCCGAAACCCTGCAGGCAAGTCCCGTAAGGAATGCGCGGTCGCATGCGTTTGAAGGTCCGCCACATCCGTCGTGGTTGGCAAAGGCAAGCGGAAGGTAAACAGGCTGCCCTCTCCCAACAGGCTGTCAGCCTCCAATTCGCCTCCGTTGCGCTCGATCAAGCGTTTGGTGATGGCCAGCCCGAGCCCTGTGCCGGAATTCTCCCGATCAAAGGCGGTGTCGATCGTGACAAACTCTTCAAAAATCCGGCTGAGGTTTTCCGGCGCAATACCAACCCCGGTGTCGGCCACTCTGAACTCGACCAGATCGCCAGAAGACACTCGTTCAACCTCTATTGCGACGCTGCCCTCACGGGTGAATTTCAGCGCATTGCCAACCAAGTTCACCAGGCAGCGCTGCAAGGAGCCACGATCCCCACTCACGGTTTGCAGATCCTCCGTCAGGAAGTCTACTGAAAGCGCGTTTGCATGCTGGGAAGCGTTGCTTTGCAGGCTGTCCACCACGTCCTGCACCAAATCTGTGAGATTGAAGAGCGCATGTTTGGGAGCCTCAGCCTCAGACGTCAAAGAGGACAAATCCAAAACGTCGTTGACATGGGACAGCAGCAACTCGCCGGAAATACCAATCGACGCCAAATGCCGTTTTTGCGCGTCACTCAGGTCTGACTGATCCATCAACTCAAGTGACCCCAAAATACCATTCAGCGGTGTGCGCATTTCATGGCTCATGACGGTCAGCAGGTTGGACTTCGCCTTTTCGCCCACCTGCGCTTTTTCCAGCGCGTCTTTTAAATCCTCTTCAGCTTTCAGCTCTTTGGTGATGTCCCGCAGGAACGACACAAACACCGTTTCGCCACTGGCCTCCGACAGGGAGATAGACAGCTCCACCGGAAAGACCTCGCCGCCTTTGCGCATCCCTTTCAGGCGCACGCGCCCTGCCCCGATAACTTTGCGTTCGCCGGTTTCCACAAACCGTTTCATCCCCGCCCGATGTGCTTCTCGCAGCTCTTCCGGCACAATCAGCTCCGCCAAATCCGCGCCCAACGCCTCATCACGCGTGTAGCCAAACACGGTTTCCGCCGCGCCGTTGAACTCCACAATATGACCTTCTGTGTCCGCAACCAGAACCGCATTCAGCGATGACGACACAACAGCCTCAAACCGGGCCCGCGCCTGCTCTCTCTTCTGTGAGGCCCTTTGCCCTTGGCGATACAACTGGATCAAACTGGCCAGCGACAAAAACAGCACCGCAATCAGCGCGGTCAGACCATAGGCGAGCCGCTGTAAGGTGACCGACAACCGGTTGCGATCTGCGGTTTCCTGCGTTGTAAAGTGGTCGACTCCTGCCAGCGCCAAGGCCCGCACTTTTGGGCGCAACGCATCAATGTCCGACAACAGTGTGGGCAGGTAAGCCTGGAGCGTTTCATCCGGGCCGTCGATCAAAGGGATACTACGGTCCAAAAACTGTGTGGCGGCAACCGTGCTTCCTGCCACCGTTGGGGCCTCCACCATCGGCGCAAAGAAGGCACTTTGTCGGGTCGTTGTGATCCGGCTGTAGAAGATGTCAAAGCGTTTGCGGACTTCGCCCAGCCCAGCGTTCTCATTGGACCGCGCAGACAGCACCGCGCTTTGCAGCCGCAACAGCTCCACCTCAAGCTGCGACATCGTCCAACTCACGTCATCGTTTTGCGCGGTCGACAGAACCCGCAGGTCCGTGAACACCGTACGCCCCAAGCCACCAACCAAAAGCAAGCTTGCCAATAGCAAGCCTGCGAAGAGGACAAACGGCCATCTGCCATTCATAAGAAGGAGCCTGATGCGCGGGATGTGGGCCTCAAGTTACTCATTGGCAACAACTTCAATTCGATCAAGCTGCCAAATGCTGCGGGAATAATACTCTTCTGTTTTATAGGCGTCGTTGCCTGCGAATGGGTAAACGATCCACAATGGCCCCTTGTCACGCAAGGTCATTTTTTCGCCATTGCGCAGATAGGCGATTATCGGACCATTCTCTACCGCATCAGACGTCGGGATCGACACGGTGTAATCATTAGCGGCTGTGGCCAGTAGATTGCCGTCGCTAGCACCCACATGGGTAAGCAGTGCGGACAAGGAGACGCCTTCAAAAACCTGGGTTCCTTCGGTCCAAATGGTGTCTGTCTCAAACTGCACTTTTGGCAGGGCGCGCAGGTCGCTTTCTTCGAATTGCCAGGTCAGTCCCGCATCTGTCGCTGAAACATCTCCGCTGACCGTCAACAAAGTGTCGGCCATGGCCTGTGATGCCACCATGGCGAGCAGGATGGCGCCGGTCAGAAAGCTTGGTGTGGTGGGGGCAGCGAGCAGTTTTTTGAAACGTTGCATGAGACACTCCGAGATTGGGTTGGTTTGTCTCTTGGTGACATGTGGGGGCGAGGTGCGTGTTTGGGCATCAGGCTAGGCCACTAACCTTTGGTATAGTTTGTCTGACCCTTCGCTAGTTGGCGGTCATCTGATGCCCCAACGGATTTTACTCAAACTATGCGAATTTACCTGCAGTTATCCTGTTGGTGTCAGCATCGGCACACCAGGACACATGGTTTTAAAGGAGCTAGGTATGTCGCAAGATTTACGGCAAAGTCAGGGTGTCACGACTGGTTTACACGCGCAGGGCCTCGTAGGGTCCTCCCAGAACCCAAGAGTAGGACGCCCCGTTTCTATGCGTATTTTGTTAGCTGATGACCACGGAATGGTTCGCGAAACCATCTCTGCCTACATCACCTCTGAAGGCCGTGCCACAGTTGTGGCCGGATCAGATTATTTTGAGGCCATGAAGCTTCTGGACCAAAAAGGTCCATTTGATCTGGTTCTGCTGGACTTCAGCATGCCGGGCATGAACGGGCTTCAAGGCCTGATCGACGCCGTGGCGGCCTACCCGGATCAGGCTTTTGCCATTGTCAGCGGCACTGCCCCAAACAAAGTGGCGCAAGACGCCTTGGAAGCCGGGGCCATTGGTTTTTTGCCCAAAACCATGGGAGCCAAGTCTTTGGTCAACGCGGTGCGTTTTATGATCGCTGGCGAAACCTTTGTACCAGCCAGTGTGCTTTCTGCCGGCGGCGAAGCGGAAGAAAGCGATTTTGAGAAGCAGCTGAGCCAGCGTGAGAAGCAAGTTCTTACCGGTCTGTGCAAAGGGCAATCCAACAAGGAAATCGCTCGGGATCTCGATTTGCAAGAAGTGACCATCAAGCTGCACGTGCGCACCCTGTGCAAAAAACTCAACGCAAAAAACCGCACGCAGGCGGCCTTGATCGCAAAAGAGGCAGGCTTTGAATAAGCCCGCCTCGCCTTGGTTTCGTTAGAACACAAAGCTGTCTGAGAGCAGTGCAAAGTCTTCCGCAGTGTCCTGCAACAGAAGCGTTGTGTTGTTTCCGAGTTGGATGGAAACGTCTTCACCGCTGACGCTGACATGGTTGCCAAACCAATCAGAGTACTCGCTTTCGCTGCCCCCAAGGTCCAAACCGCGAAGGTGCAGCCGGTCCCCTTCGGCAACGGAATAGTCCAGAATGAGGTCTTGCGACCCGTCCAGATCGTCGTTGCGGAATATGAAGGTGTCAGCACCGATGCCGCCAGTGGCCACGTCGTTCCCTGCCCCCAAATACAGGCGATCAGCGTCTGCGCCGCCATCCAGCGTGTCATCGCCAATCGCACCGCTGAGATAATCGCGGCCTGCGCCACCCGACAGCTCGTCATTGCCTCGGTCGCCTCGGAGACTGTCGCGCCCCTCGCCTCCGTTAAGCACATCATCGTTCGCGCCGCCACGGAGATTGTCGCTTCCCAAGCCGCCATCCAGCGCATCATTGCCGGAGCCGCCACGCAAATCGTCATCGCCTGCGCCACCTGTAAGCGCATCTTGCCCGGAGCCACCAACCAACTGGTCGGCACCGTTGCCGCCGTTCAGCGTGTCGTTGCCGCTGCCACCTGTTAGCTCATCAGCGCCTTCATCGCCAGCCAGGCTGTCATTGCCGGAACCGCCGTTAAGAACGTCATCAAAAGAACCTCCAGAGAGGTCGTCATCTCCAGAGCCCCCGCGCAAGATATCTGCACCGCTGCCTCCAGACAGCACATCGTCTTGCCCACCGCCCGACAGCGTATCGTCACCGGCGCTGCCAAAGAGCATGTCAGACCCCGATCCCCCTCTCAGAACGTCCGCGGCCTCGCCGCCGTCCAACGTGTCATGACCTGCAGACCCTTCCAGCGTGTCGCTGCCTTCACCGCCCAGCAGAAAGTCATCATTTTCCGGCAGAAGGTTACCAAATTGGTCATAACGCAACCCGTCACTGTCATAGTGAGAGACAATGGTGCTGTTGCCATCCGGACCTGCGCCGCCGTGCAAATAGTCATCGCCATCGCCACCCAGAAGCGTGTCACCAAGACCGCCGCCAATCAGGTCATCTTCGCCAATGCCACCGTCCAGCGTGTCATTGCCACCGTTGCCTTCGAGCGAGTCGTCGTAGGTCAGTTCGCCCTCCGTGGTCGCAACCAAGCTCAAATCACGGATCAAAACAGAGGACGACAAATCAACCTCGACAAAGGGACTTTCCGCGGTTGGATCAGCCGCGCCATCGTTAGAGTAGGAACTGGGCGCTTCGGTCAGCAACACAAGGCTGGCTTCGCCGGTCGCGGGATCGATCACCACTTGGTAGATGCCGCCACTGTTGCCTGTGGCGTTGTTCATGTCGTGATCGCCGGAGTTGCCACCAACAAAGAGGTTGCCGTCCGCGTCCATGATCGCCGCGCCAAAGGTCACGGCCGGCGCGCCGTCCAGCGTGACGCCGTCCACAACCGTCGAGGTCACCGGCACCAAGGTGAACTCCGGTACGCCACTGGAAATATCGGCCACCAAAAGGATGGTGTCTGCTCCTTCGGATGGCGGACGCGCCACGCCGTAGAAGCTTTGAGTTTTGGCATCAAAGGCCACGTCATAAACCCGGTGGGTGACAAGCGCGCTGGGGAGCTTGTGCACTGTCACCACCGGGTTTCCATTGGCGTCTAGCTGATCCACATCGATCACCGCAATCCGGTCCATGCTGGATTGAAACGACCAAAGGTTGCCCTGATCATCAAAGTCGCCGGTCCAGGACCGATAAGGCGTTTCGCCAATCCGGTAACTGTTGCCCTCTGCATCCAGCATGATCAAGTCAGAGCGCTGCACCGCGTTGCCGAGGCTATCAACACCGGTTCCCACCGCGATGGCATACAGAAGATCGTCTTGCGCGTTGTAGCCCATGGAGTTCACGTTCACTGTGCCCGCTGCACCCGCGACCTCATAGGTCTGAGTTTCCACATCAAACACATGCAGCGTGCCGTTCAGTACCTGATAGAGGTTGGCCTGACCGTCGGCAAATGCGGCCACTTCCACTGTCTGCCCACCGATCTGCATCTCGCGCGCATAGTGGAAGATTGGACCGGATGTATCTATCGATGGCCCCGAACTTGGACCGTCAATCGAGCGCAAGGTGATCTCGGTTTCACCGCCAATGGCAGTGAAGCTTGTGTCAAAGGCATTGTAAGCGCCGCTTTCCGTGGAATAGGTCCCCACAATCGCGCCGTTGATGAGCACTTCTACTGTGGCGCCCGGCTGTCCCGCCGCAAAATTGGCGGCGAGGTCGAAGGACAGATTGTAAACGCCTCCGGCTTCGGTGGTGAGGGTTTGGCTCATCTGCTGATGGCCGCCATCCAACGCAGACACCGTCCAGTTTCCGCTGTTGGCGTAGTCGGTAAACCCGGTTGCGTTGTCAGTGCCTTCCAACAGATTGGCCTGTTCATAGTCGCCATACAGGGCGTCGTTGCCCGCGCCGCTGGTGATGCTGTCGTCTCCGGACAAGCCAACGATCAAGTCTCCTGTGCCAGTCCCATCGAGCACGTCGGAGAGGCCCGTTCCAGTGATGAGATTTAGGTTGCTTGTGGGCATGTCATGTCCTCACATATGTCTGAACAGGTTGTGACTTTGGCCGATCACCAGCCAATGCCGTTAATCGCGAGATCCTGTGGGGCGCTGTCAAACAGCCGGACCACATCCACGACCGCCACATTCTTGTGTCGCTGCACGGCGTCTCGGTAAGTGTCGCTGGCGTGGCACACGATCACCACGTCGGCCGCTACCATGACGCTCTCGACATCGTCACGCAGCATGTCGGAGAGGCCTTCTGCCAGTTTTGTCAGACCCTGGCTGCCGTACTTGGTGTAGCTCGCCAGCCCGTCCAGAGGGGTGTCTTTGGTCACGGCCTCATCATGGACGAGCAGCTCAACGCCTTGTTGTTGCAGCGTCGCCATGGCCTCCAGAATGGGGCTCTCCCGCAGGTCATCTGTGCCTGGTTTGAACGCCAGGCCCAGAATTCCCACCCGCTTGGCGCCGGTTTTCTGCACCATCTCCACAGCCTGTTGGATTTGCTCAGCGTTAGACTGTTCCAGTGCGCCGATCATCGGAAGATCGACCCCAAGGGTGCTGGCCACATGCTGTACCGCGCGCACCTCTTTGGGCAGGCAGGAGCCGCCATAGGCAAAGCCCGGCTTCAGGTAATAGGCGGACAGGTTAAGTTTTTGATCCTGTGTGAAGATCTCCATCACCGCGTGGCTGTCCACGCCCAAGGGCTTGCACAAACGCCCAACTTCATTGGCAAAACACACTTTGGTGGCGTGCCATACATTGTCGACATATTTGATGGTCTCGGCCACCTCGATTGTGGTCAGAATGGGCTTGTCGTCCACCGGCGCATAAATACGGCGCATGATCTCTGCCGTGGCGAAATCAGTGGTCCCGATCACGGTTTTGGGTGGGTTGTGGAAATCATCGATCGCCACACCTTCGCGCAGGAACTCCGGGTTGAAGCAGATGCCAAAATCACGACCTACCGCTTTGCCCGATACGGCCTCCAGAATGGGTGCCATAACCTTCATCGTGGTGCCCGGCGGTATGGAGCAGCGCATGGCGAAGACGTGAAAGCCCTCTTTATCTCGCAGCCCTCGCGCCATCGCATCACACGCCAGCTTGATGAAGTTGTGATCACAGCCCCCGTCCGCAGCGGTAGGGGTTCCTACAGACACAAAGGTCACATCCGTGTCGATGACCGCTTGACGCAGATCATCTGTGGCGCTGATCAAGCCGTCTTCAACACCCGCGGTTAGGGTTTCGGTAAGGCGATCTTCGTGGATGGGGCTTTGGCCGAGGCCAATCTGATTCACTTTGGTCTGGTCCAAATCCACGCCAATCACCCGGTGGCCCAGCGACGCCAGGCATGCGGTTGAAACCGCGCCGACATAGCCAAGACCCACAACACTGATGCTGGATTTTTGACGTGGGACCGGGACGACAATCTCTAAGTCCTGCGGTGAAAACCTGCGGTATTCCATAATGTCGAACTCCTTCTTGAAGTCATCTTAGAGGATTTTTTTCATCAAATTTTCTGGAATTAGGTCAGCCTGAACGCCCCGAGGGTCAGCCCACTATCCTTTCGAGTGTCCCCCTTTTGGGAGCCTTCAAAACAACAAAACCTGCATGGAGTTCCATGCAGGTTTGCCGCGTTCGCCAAGCTGGGTGGGCTATAAAGCGGCGAACGATCCGGGGGAAAGGATCAGGCCAGTTCTTCGCGGTGATAGATGTCTTCGTAGCGAATGATGTCGTCTTCACCGAGGTAGCAACCAGACTGGACCTCAATCAGATGCAGCGGCAGCTTTCCGGGGTTTTCGAGCCGGTGCACGGCGCCCAATGGGATGTAGGTGCTCTCGTTTTCCGTCAGCAGTTTGACGTCGTCATTCACCGTCACTTTTGCCGAGCCACTGACCACTACCCAGTGCTCTGCGCGATGCACATGACTTTGCAGGGACAGCTTGGCGCCCGGCTCCACCATGAGGCATTTCACTTGGAACCTCGGGCCGAGAGACAGCGTTTCGTAGTACCCCCATGGGCGGTAGCAGCGTTTGAACCCATCAGCTTGCGGGACCCCTTCGGCGCGCAGCGTTTCCACCACTTGGCCGACATTGGCACTTTCAGACCGGTCGGCGATCAGGATGCCATCATCGGTGGCCACGGCCATGACGTTTTTGAGGCCCAACCCCACAAGCTTCACATCCGGGTTTTCGGACTTCAGCAAGCTGCCTTCACAGTCAATTGCGGTGGCATTACCAGCCGTCACCGTGTCTTGGCTGTTTGGCGCGCCAATGTCCTTGAGCGCTTGCCAGCTGCCCAGATCCGACCAGCCGCAGGTGAGCGGCAGGGCTGCACATTCCTGGATATTTTCCATAATCGCATGATCAAAGGAGATATCCGCGCAACGTTTGTAGGCTTCGGCGTTCAGACGGGTGAACCCGAAATCTTCCGCACCCAGCGCCAACGCCGCCTCCGTCGGGCCAATCAAATCTGGCGCATGGGTTTCGAAAGCCTTCAGAGCCGTATCGACGCGGAACAAGAACATGCCCGCATTCCACAGCCAGTTGCCCTCCTCCAGCATTGCGGCGGCGGTGTCAGCGTCCGGTTTTTCCGCAAACTGAGAGATCATGAGCGCGTCATCATTACCACCCTCGACACGCAGATACCCAAAGCCTGTAGCGGCGTGATCCGGTTTGATACCCAAGGTCACGATCAAACCTTTCTCTGCCACCCGCGCCGCCTTTGCAATCACCTGGCGAAAAGTGCGGTCGTCAGTAATCTGATGGTCGCTGGGCACCACAAGCAATACCTTGTCCGGCGTGTCCTTGTGTACCAACGCGGCTGTCAAAACGGCCGGTGCGGTGTTGCGCCCCTCCGGCTCCACAATCAGTGCACCGCAGATGGCTTGCATCTCCGTCATCTGCTTCTGCGCAATGAAGCGGTAATCCTCACCGGTGATCACCGTGGGCTCGGCAAATCCAGGAGCCATCACCCTGTCGACTGTGCGTTGAAACAGGCTTGGACCATCAAGCAGATTGGCAAACTGCTTTGGGAAACTCTTGCGCGATACAGGCCACAGACGGGTACCGGAGCCTCCGGCGAGAATGACAGGCGTGATCATGAATACATCCTTTTGTTGTGTGTTGAGAACAATCTAGCTGTGCGAAGGACGCCAGTTGGGATGTCGGAGGGGTATGCGGATGCGCAAAAGGATAGGTGTGCCTCAAAGGGGCAGGTCGATCAGCCCGACATAGAGCATCAACAGGGTGAGAAAGGCGGACGTGGCTGTGACCAATTGGAACAGCGCGAATCCATTGCGCAAACGATCCAGCATACTCGTGCCTTCTCCCGCGCTTTGATTGCCGCGATTGGACCATTTCTGTTTGGACAGGTGAAAGATCATGTAAATCTTCACCGACGCGTTAATCACCTGATTCAGATAGAGAATAAACGGCCAAGTCATGTCCGCGCGGCGACTGTATCCCATCAGAAACAAGCACAGCACCACGCGGGAAAACAACACCCAAATCAGGCAGTTCCAGAAATATCCGGGGGCCACCATACTGCCCAAAACCGCCATGACCGGACTGACCATCATGGTCCACATGGCGATGCGTTGGTCCACCACACACCACCAGATGAAGAACGGCATCCGGCGTGGGCCCAACGCAATGGCACGACTGCCATTGCGCAACATGTTGCCAGACCAGCGGCGGAAGTTCTGGATCATCCGCATCAGCCCGTTCTCTTTGATCACCTCAATGGTGTAGACCGTTGCATCCGGCACATAGGTCATCTTCGCCCCCACACTCAGCAAGCGGTACCAGGTTGATTTGTCATCCCCAGACAAGAAACGGAACCGACCCCAGAGCCAGTGGTTCAGGTGATCGGCCTCAATGGCGCGGATGAACTTCGGGTCCACGATGTGGCGGGCGCGAAACACGCTCGTGCGGCCGGTCAATGTGAGAACACGGTTGGACAAGGCGTGGCTCTGCATTGCCAGCCTCCGTTGGGCAAAACGCATGTCGAGCCACTTGGCGATCCACTGCGGCCCGTAGCAAATGACCTCTTCGTCGGTGGTCAGCGCCTGCAACTCGGGATCATAGGCAAACATCGAAAGGGTTTTCTTGAGCACCTCGTCGCCAAACAAAGCATCCCCATCCATGAAGATCACCAGCTCCTCAGGATCGGCCGCCGTGCGGCTGATTGCGCGCAGGATCAGGCCGATGGCCATGCGCTTGCCCGGTTGGTTTTGACGGATAAACACCAGTTCGGCGAGATCGTCGGGTATGTCTTGCGCGTAGGTCTCGACAAACTCCCGGATGATCATTTCGTCATAGGCGCTACCGGTGCCGATATAGAGCGTGGTGGGTATGAGCTCACGCCGGATTTGGCCCAGAATGGACCCGATCACCCGTTTTGTGATCGAGGGCTCCTCATAGTAGGTGGTCATTTGGATATGCAGCCGTTTGGGCCGCCAGCCTGCCTCCCAAAGCGCATCCGCCTCCCGGCGCATACCCGGCCATTTGCACCGGGCGTAGATCATCGCGCGGATGGAATGAGTGAACCACCAGCCAAACCGCCACAAACCCAAAGTGCCAAGCACCACCGTGATATGGCCTGCATTGGGATCAAGGAACCGGTTGGGCACATTGGCCAGCAGCCAATAGAGCGCCTTTATCACCACCATCAAGGCTATTAGATGCGGAAAGGTCCAGCGCGCCCAATAAGGTTTGATCGGCGTCTGCGAATCCCGCAACCGCGTTGTTAGGTCTTTGTCAAAGGCATATTCGGACTCTGGCTCATACATCGGACGGCCACAGCGTTTTGACGCGCTCAATCACCCGCTGCGCCCAGGGACGTCGCACCTCAAGGTTGACCGGCGCATCGCGGCGCAAGGCCACTTTGGTATCCGCCGCACTCAGATCTCGCGGCGTGACGGTGACGATGATGCCAAACTCCCCAGGACGCCGCGGGTCCGCACCGGCCTGAACATCCGTCACCACGCCCGGCAGCGTCTGTTTTTGCCCCATGGTGTTGATCCCAATGCTGGCGGGCATGCCGACAAAGATCGTTTCGGCAAAGCGCTCGCTGACCCAGCCTTGCGCCACGCGCGGTGTATCGCCCTCAAACACCACAGCCATGTCATCATGGTCATAGGGCTGCCCCTTACGCACCAGAACTTCATGCACCACGCCATCGGAGGGCGCGCGTACGTGGCTCAGCGAGATCGCAGCTTTGTGCGCATCCCGCGTTGCCCGCAAACCGCGCACTTTCGCCAATTGCGCGGCCTCTACTTCTTGCAGGCGGGTCACAGCAAACTCAAACGGGTCCAGCGCAATGGCGGCCTGCGGGTTTTTCCCCAACATCGCCTGCCAGCGGTCCCACAAAGTGTCAAAGCCACGATCCCCAACAAACCGCGCATAGGCCTGCCCCACTACCGCCGCCCGCACCTTCGGTGCCGCAACCGTGTGATAGGCCATCAACGCCTCCAGTGTTTCGTTGATTTGGAGCAGTTCGTTTTGTTCCTGCGCCAGCTTCGCCCGCGCCAAATCCAATTTGCCTTCCGCTTGAGGGTCTTTCAGGCGCACAAGAACCTGCCCCGCAACGACAGCCTCGCCCGGTTCCACGGAAATCGACTTCACGTACCCTTCGCTGGCAGGCAGGTGCTCTGCAATTGGCGCGACCACCCGCCCATGTTGCACATTGATGCGGGTTACGCTGTTGAATACGGACGCACCAAGAATGGTGGCGACGGTCAGGGCGATCACGCTATAGATCAAAACATGCAGAGCCACGCGGATTGGTGTGGGCCAGCGCCCCCTAATGCTGGCTTCTTTCTCTTCATCTGTCTCACTCATCGGAACCAGGTCGACAGGCGTGTCCAAGCTGGTGATGACATCCCCACTGCTGGCCATCTGGCCGGACAGGAGCGCGCGGTAAAACAATGCCAGCGTCTCGCGCTGCCGTCCGCTGAGGCCTTCAAATTCTACCAGACCGGCGTCGTTTGGTTGGGTAAGCCGCACCGGAAAGCGCACATCCACACCTTGGAATGGCACACTCAGCACGCCCGTCTGAGGACAGTCCCCAGCGCCTTCAGGCCAGTGCAGCCCTGCCAGCGACCACGCCTCAATCCGCACAGCCTCTCCTGCTGGCGTTTCAAACGTCAGCGGCGCTTGCACGGTCCAGCTCATGTCAGAGCCAGCGGGTTGATGGCGAATTTTCACAGCGACCTCATGAGATGTTCGACATCAAACTAGGAACAAGGGCGCAGCCTGAGGCCCGCGCGGCTGTATGGAACGGCGATCTAAAGAGAAATCAACTAACCCAAAGGTTAGAATATGCCGGTTTGGCGCACGAACAGGGCGTGCATTCGTATAGTTTGCGAGGGAACTCGCCTGGCGGTTCAATCTCCCAGTTCAAAGTCCAGAAACCCAGGGAGGATGTGGTGCAGCGCAAAACCTACGCAAACAGTCGGATTAATATTGATATGATATAACATTTATCATAAGGGGAGTTTCATCATAAACTTGGTTCAAGGGAACTCCATAGTGTCGATTGTATCGCCGAAATTTGGCCGGTCTTTGTCTGTATCTCTATTAGCAATTGCCACATCCATTGCCTCCCTTTCCGCCACCCAGCTTGCAGCAGAAAACACCATGGTTGTTGCTGCGCCATTTGGCCCGAAAAGCAGCATTCCTGACCCGCGCGCGCGCCAGAACGGTTGGTTAAGCAATCGCGCAGGGGTATCTGAAACCCTGATTGGTCTGGGCTATGACATGTCGATGCAGCCACGACTTGCTGTGTCTTATGAAAACCTGTCCCCGAACGAATGGCAGCTCACTTTGCGTGACGGTGTGACGTTCCATGATGGCACTCCCGTGACCGCACAATCCGTCAAAGAGTCGTTTGCCAAACTGGACGTCGAAGGCCATGCGGCACACAACCCGCGCCTGTCCAAGCTTCTGGGCATCGCCGATATTCAGACACCTGACGACAAAACGCTAATCTTCACCACCAAAGAGCCGAACTCCGCGTTCCTTTGGTCCCTGACCGAGCCATCTGCCGCCGTAATGAAAGAAGGCACCGACGCGCTGCCTTTGATCGGCACGGGCCCGTTTGTCTTTGTGAAGGCAGAGGCGGAGAAATCTTATGAGGTGAAAGGCTTTGCCGACTACTGGGGCGGCGCGCCGAAATTGGACAAATTGAAGATCGACGCAATCTCTGATCCGTCTGTGGCCGCACTGGCGCTCCAGGCCGGAGATGTGGATCTGGTCACCAACTATCCCGAGCCGGATTTCGCCAAATTGAAAGAAAGCGGTGAAGGGCAATTGTTTGCGGGCGCCACAACCCGTTTGTTCTTTTTCCAACCCAACATGACCGATGGCCCATTGGCAAACCCCGCGTTGCGCGAAGCCGTGTCGCTTGGGCTGGACCGTGAAACCATCGTCGCCGCTGCCCTTGTTGGCGTGGGCGGCTCCCCGGCAAACGCCCTTTTCCCTGCCAATATGGCGTCATGGGCCAACGCAGATCTGTCTCTGCCTTACGACCCAACGAAGGCGGCTGAAGTGTTGGATGCGGCGGGTATCACAGACTCCGATGGCAACGGCATTCGCGAACTGGACGGCAAAGACGTGGTGCTGAAACTGCGCAGCTATGAAGGGCGCGCGGCCCTGCGCCCAACGTTGGAAATCTCACAAGTACTGTTGCAGCAGATTGGCCTGGGTGCAGAGATCGCAATGGGGGAATTCGGCGCAAACAACGACGCGCTGAAAGCGGGTGAGATCGATCTGCACCTGCAAGCCTGGGGCACCGCACCACAAGGCGACCCGGACTATTTCCCAAGCACGCTGGTTGCAACCGGCGCTAGCTACAATGTGTCCGGCTACTCCAACCCGGAGCTGGACGCGCTCTTGGAAAAAGGCCGTGGCCTGTTCACAACAGAGGAACGGCAGCCGATCTACGCGGAAGTGCAGGAGATCATCAACCGTGACCTGCCTGTGATCCCCGTGTTCCACAAAACGCAGGTGTCTGTGGGCAACGGCAAGGTGGAAGGCTACCAAATCCACCCGGCTGAGACCTATTTTGCCTCACCGGAGTTGGCGATTGCCAAGTAAACCCATGTCGCTTTTGACAATTGATGCCCTGTCTGCCGCGATTGGCAGGCAGGGAGTCCTGCACGACATCAATCTCACGCTTAACGAAGGTGACTGGCTCGCCGTTGTTGGTGGCTCTGGCGCGGGTAAGTCGACTTTGCTGCGGTTGATTATGGGTCTGCGCAAACCGGCTCGGCCATCGGCAGGACATATCACCTTTGATGGGCAACACTGGAATTGCACCGCGCACTATGCTCCGGATCGCAAAGGGATCGCCCTCGTTCCCCAAAGCCCCGCGCATGGGTTTGATCCCCTGCGACGGCTCCGCTGGCAATGGCGACAGGTCGCCAAGCGAAAATCCCCGTTAAGCGTTGCCGAGCAAGACGCAGTGATCTCCTCACTTGGCTTGCCTTCACTTGACGAAAGCTATCCACATCAATGGAGCCGCGGCATGCAACAACGCCTGCTGCTCGCCATGGCGTTGATTGAACAGCCCAAGCTGTTGATTTTGGATGAGCCCACCTCCGCCTTGGACCCATTGATTGCCGCGCAGGTTCTGGAAAAAGTGCGCCAGATTTCGAAGGCACAGGGCATCTCTGTTTTGATGGTGACCCATGACCTTGGCATGGCCGC
The DNA here is from genome assembly GCF_047126315.1 of Shimia sp. MIT910701. Taxonomy (GTDB): domain Bacteria; phylum Pseudomonadota; class Alphaproteobacteria; order Rhodobacterales; family Rhodobacteraceae; genus Shimia. Next base: position 54,021 of record NZ_CP138953.1, read on the forward strand.
CCAATTTGCCAGCCACATCGCGGTGATGGCGGAAGGGCGCCTTGTGGAAACTGGTCCAACTGAAGCCCTGCTGTCTCAGCCACAAGCTTCCTACACAAAAGACCTAGTAGCGCATCGCCATTGGCAAACCACCACCGAGGACCTGTGTCGTGCAGCAGAATAAGCCGCTGATTTCTGTGTCCAACTTGCAAGTGTCTATGGGCGGCAAACCGCTTCTCTCGAACGTGTCGTTTGACCTGAGCGAAGGCGAGATGCTCTGCATTGTTGGGGAAAGCGGTGCGGGCAAATCCACATTGGTCAAAGCCCTGCAAGGCATGATGCCCGGACACTGTGATCGCTTCACCTATGCCCCCTCCAGCACCGAGGTTTGTGGCGCGATACCTGCAGGACTTGGATTGGCTCAAGCCCGGTGGGTGATGCAAGATCCACTCGCCGCACTAAACCCGCGTCAGCCCCTTGGACGGTCCATTGCAGAGAGCCTGCACAAGGAAAACCTCCCAAAGGACCAACTGCGCAAACGCGTGCTTTCGGCGCTGGATGACGTTGAACTAACAGCCGATTTTTACGACCGCCTGCCGTCCCAAGTGTCTTTGGGGCAGGCGCAGCGGGCCTGTTTGGCTCGCGCACTGATCGCGCAGCCCAAGCTGATCTTCTTTGACGAGCCGCTCAGCGCGCTGGATGCTTTGGTGCAGAAAAAGATTGCCCAAAGGATGGAAAGCCTGCGCCGGGCCACAACCACGACCTACATCGCCGTCACACACGATCTTGGCTTCGCAGCCGCCTATGCCGACAAGGTGCTGCTGCTGCGCGATGGCACCGTCTCGGCGTATCAATCTCGCACGGCCTTTTTTGCCAACCCGCAAAGTGACTACGCCAAAGACTTGGTCGCTGCTGCGCAAAGCCTCGGCGCACTCCCGGAGGCCGCCGCATGAAAACGCTTCTCATCCGATTTGCCGGCCTGTTGGCGGTCCTGTTCGGGATCACCCTGATCACCTTCACCATCAGTTACTTCGCCCCCGGTGACAAAGCCGAGGCAATTGCCCATGCCCGCTACCCGGGTGATTTTGGCATCGCGCCAGAGGTGCTGCAGGGCATCCGCGAGGAGTTCAACCTCGATGCGCCGTTCTTTTCCCAATACACCCATTGGCTGGCAGACGTGATGCGCGGAGATTTCGGCGTTTCTTACTCATCACGCACTTCAGTTTGGGTGATCTTTGTCGACAACCTTGGTGAAACGGTCACGCTCACGCTGACCTCGTTAGCCATTGGGCTGGCTGCGGCGTTCTTGCTGTCCGCTTTTGCGGTTCGCTATCCAAACACCATCTGGGATCGCGGCGCGGTGATTATCTCTTCCATTGGCGCCGCGATGCCGAGCTACTGGCTTGCCTTGCTGCTTATTCTGGGCGTGTCCGTGTACCTCGGCTGGCTGCCCGCCTATGGGACCGGCACTTTTGCCCATCTGATCCTGCCGGCTGCAACGCTGGCCTTCTGGGTCATGGCCTCGCAAACCCGCCTTCTGCGCACTTTCATGCTGGAAGCCTACAACCAGCCGTTTATCGAAACCCTGCGCTTGCGCGGCATACCCGAGCGGGAGATCTTTTCCCGCCATGTCCTGCGGCATTCTTTTGTCCCGACGCTCACTATGATTGGCCTCGATATGGCCAGCCTGCTCGAAGGCGCCATCATCGTGGAACTCACGTTTTCCCGCTCCGGTCTTGGGTCTCTGCTGGCTGGCGCGGTGCTGTCACGGGATCTGCCTGTCGTGATGTTCCTCGTGATGTTCTTTGCCACCGCTTATGTGGTCATCAACTCCGTGATTGATGGTGTTCAACACCTCTGCGACCCACGCAATCTAAAGAGGGCGAAAGCATCATGAGCCTGAGCCAGTCGATCAGCATTTCAGATAGCCACCCTGCGGATCCCTTGCGGCAGTTCACAAAGCGCGTTGGCGTGGCGACGCTTGTCCTCTTGGGATTGTGGAGCCTCGCCCTCTGGCTGACACCCTATGAACCCGCCGCCGCTGACTTTCTCAACCGGCTGGCACCGCCAAGCGCCGCGCATTGGGCTGGCACAGACCACCTTGGGCGCGACATTGCCACGCGACTGCTCTACGGTGCGGGATGGTCGCTAGGACTGTCACTTGCCATCTCACTCACAGGATTTGTGGTCGGCACCGTGGTTGGCATTCTCGCCGCCCGCTCTGGCCCGGCGGGCGACTTTGCCGTCATGCGCGTGACCGACAGCTTCTTTGCTTTCCCCGAGTTGATCGCAGCGGTGACCTTCGCGGGCCTGTTTGGCCCCAGTACTTCCAACCTTGTGATCGCGCTAATGGTGGTCAGCTGGATGAAATTCGCCCGTCTCGCCCGCGCGCTGACACTCAGCCTTGGCGAGAGCGATTACATCACCCAGGCGCGTTTGAATGGGCTGAGCAGCCGGTTGATCCTGTGGCGACACCTTTTGCCAAATATCCTGCCGTCCCTATTGGTGCTTTGGACAAACAGCTGGTCGCGCACCATTTTGTCGGTCTCCGGCTTGAGCTTCCTTGGATTTGGCGTACAACCGCCGTCAGCCGAGTGGGGCGCCATGCTGTTGGATGGCAAAGCCTACATGCAAACCGCACCGCACATCATGATTTTCCCGGGCCTCGCCGTTTTGTTGGCGGTGATGGTCATCAACCTCACCGGAGACCGCTTGCGCGATCTCATGGCAGGCAAAACCTAACCTAAAAAAGAGCTCGTTATGGATACGACAGGCATTGCGCTGCGCATTGGCGCCACGTTCTTTTTCACGTTGATGGTTGTCTGCGTGAAGTTTTTGTCAGGCACAGTCCCGCTTGGACAAATTGTCTTTTTCCGCAGCGCGGTGGCCTTGGTGCCATTGGTGTTGTTCCTCATGTGGACTGGCGACTTCCCCGGCGGGCTGCACACCAAACGCCCGTTTGGCCATGTCCTACGCTGCCTTCTGGGTTGTGCCGCCTTGTTCGCTTCATTTGCCTCACTGGAATACCTTCCCCTCGCACACGCCTCGATCATTGGCTACCTCGCACCGATCCTGGCGGTTATCCTCGCGCAAATGTTCCTTGGCGAACAGATGACGCCCGCCCGTTGGGGCGCAGTGGCGCTCGGATTCTTGGGCATGTTGGTGTTGGTTGTCCCACAAGCTTCCGCGACCAGTGTTGATACATCTTATCTCATCGGCGCGGGACTGGCCTTAACAATGGCCGTCTTTACCGCCGGTGCCAAAGTGCAAATCCGCAGCCTGGCGCAAACCGAAAACGCGGGCGCCATTGCCTTCTACTTTGCTGCTACGTGTTCACTTGCTGGGCTGATGACCGTTTTGTGGGGCTGGGTCGCCCCAACGCCAATGGCTTGGGTCTGGCTTTGCGGAGCTGGCCTCGCTGGCGGCGTGGCACACATCATGATGACGCTGGCCCTGCAGCACAGCGAAGTGTCCAAGCTGGCCCCGTTTGAATACCTGTCGCTGGTGTTTGCCGTGCTGGCAGACCTTGTGCTGTTTCAGATCGTCCCTGAAGCCGCGTTCTACTTGTCCACGACCCTCATCCTTGCGGCACTTTGGCTGAATGTCACGGAAGGAAAATCAAGCTCAAAAAGAGCCACCCAAGGCAATTGATTTAGGCAAAAACGGTGTGACATCTGGCGTCGAAACGAGTTTCCAATCCAAAATCGACCCTTGCTTACAGTGGCGAACGCATATTGCAAACAGGTTGTGTGCCCGCCTCAAAACAATACTGGCAAACGACGAGGTCTCTTCGTGTGCCGGAAGCCCCCCCCTAACGGAACAAAGGCACGTCTGCATGGCGAACCCTTCGGACGCCAAAAGACGCCTCGTTTTTATTGGCAACAGCGCCTTCTCGGACCGGCCTTTGCTATCGCAATCTGATCGGGGCGTAGAGTTTTTGTGAGCCGAACTGTCAGAGACCCATCCAAGCCATTTGCTCATCAGTCCAATGATCCCGGCTTCAATGTCCCTATCGTTGGCCCCGCGCCTCTTCCGTCTCGAAGTCGCAAGAGAGAATACAATACAGGTTCATACTGAAACGGCGTCCAGAACCCCCTCTTTTGAGAGAGTTGCTTTTGTCCCAGATAACATAACCTCGCCGCGACGCAGGACAACAAAGCTGTCAGCGAGATCATAGGCAAATTCGAAGTATTGCTCGACTAGCATGATCGCCATGTCGCCCTTGTCGCGCAACAACTTAATCACCTCTCCGATTTGTTGGATGATATTGGGTTGAATCCCTTCGGTTGGTTCGTCCAGGAGGAGGAGCTTCGGGCGTGTGATGAGGGCTCGGGCAATGGCAAGTTGCTGCTGTTGCCCCCCAGAAAGGTCGCCCCCGCGGCGTCCCTGCATTTCCTTGAGCACAGGAAAAAGTTCAAACATCTCTTCCGGCACTGCGCGGTCCCCCTTGGGCAGACAGTTGAATCCGGTCTCCATGTTCTCACGCACCGTCAACAGCGGGAATATTTCGCGCCCCTGAGGGACGTAGGCGACACCTTTGTGGGCCAACGCCTGAGCTGGCAGCGGCGGCAGAGCTTCGCCATCCAATGTCAGCATGCCGCCAGAGCGCGGATGCGTCCCAGAGATGGCTTTAATCAGACTGGTTTTACCCACCCCATTTGTGCCCATGACACAGGTGACCTCGCCCTGTTTCGCTTCCATCGAGATGCCGTTGAGGATCTGGGAGTGGCCATAATGCAGCGTAATGTCTTCGAGTTTCAGCATCTTAGCGCTCCAGATAAACGTCGATCACATTCTGATCGGAAGTAACGTGATCCAGGCTGCCTTCGGCCAGTACAGCCCCTTCATGCAACACCGTGACTTTGCAGTTCAGGCGGCGGACAAACTCCATGTCATGTTCCACCACCACAACCGCGCGGGTTTTGGCGGCTTCCACCAAAATATCAGTGGTGTGTTCCCGTTCAGAAGGTGTCATGCCAGCGGCCGGTTCATCCACGAGCAAGAGACGCGGCTCTTGGGCGAGCAGCATGCCGATCTCCAGCCACTGTTTCTGGCCATGGCTCAATTCGCCGGACTTACGGCCCAACTGGTCTTTCAGCCCGATCTGTTCCGCCAGATCATCCACTTTGGCCAAATCGACTTTTGTAGGCCGATAGCGCAACACCGCCAGCCAGCCGCGGTTGTTCTTAAGCGCCATCAGCAGGTTTTCCTGTACCGACTGGTCCTCAAACACTGTCGGTTTCTGGAACTTCCGCCCTATCCCTGCCTGCGCGATCTTGGCCTCGTTCATGCGCAGCAGATTCATTGAGCTTTCGCCCCAGATCACGCGCCCTTCGTCAGGCCTGGTCTTGCCCGTGACGATGTCCATAAAGGTGGTCTTGCCAGCGCCGTTTGGCCCAATCACGGCGCGCATTTCCGCCTCAGCGATCTGAAACGACAGGTTGTTGATGGCACGGAAGCCATCAAAGGTGACAGACACACCCGATACTTCAAGCAGCGTGTTCATTGGCTGGCCTCCTGTTCGCGCAATGCCCCGTCATCTGGCCCCAGATCGGCCCCATGGCGGGATGGGCTGCGGCGCTCTGTGTAGAGATCGATAAGCCCCCCGATGCCTTTAGGCGCGAAAAGTGTGACAAGCACAAAGGACAGCCCCAAAAGCACCAACCACCAGTCAACCCATTTGACTGTGTAAAAACCAAGGTTGATGTCAGGCGCCTGCCCGCCGGTAAACCAAGTGGACAGCAGACTAACAAACGCGGCACCGATGATCGCACCGTAAAGCCGCCCGCGTCCGCCGATGGCGACCCAGACCGCGAGGTAGATCGACGCGATAGGCGCAATCTCCGCCGGATTGATGATGCCTGCTTGCGGGTAGTAGAGCGCGCCCGCGACAGCAGCGATGCAAGCGGTGAGCGTAAAGATCACCAGTTTGTACATCTCTACCGAATAGCCAAGGAAGCGCACGCGCGCCTCATTGTCACGAATGGCGCGCAGAACCGAGCCGAACTTGCCGCTGACGAGCCAAGCGCAGAGCACATACCCCCCACCCAGCGCCGCAGCAGACGCCCAGAAGAACCAGAGAGACACATAATCTTGGGACGCCGTGACACCGGGCAAATTTTGCAAACCGGACAGACCGTTGTTGCCGCGCAGACCGCTGTCGTTCTGAAACAGATAGAGCGCCAGTGCGAGGGTCATAGCTTGCGTCAAGATCGACAGATACACCCCGGTGACGCGCGAACGGAAGGCGAGCCAGCCAAAGACCAGCGCCAGTATGCCAGGCACAAAAACGACTAAGATCAACTGGATCACCAAACTGTCGGCAAAAGCCCAGATCAAAGGGAACTCGCTGCTCCCAACCACGCCGAAGATCTGATTGCCGACGGCGTCAATGACTTCGCCGTCGGTTGGGGGGATCTCCGCTTGGGCAAGACTGTCCACCACTATCAGACGCGTGCGCTCATACATGAGCCACATGCCAATCATGTAACCGCCCAGTCCAAAAAAGGCGAAGTGACCAAGGCTCAGGATGCCGGTGTAGCCCCAAATCACATCCATCGCGAGCGCGATGAGGCAGAGGCAAAGCGTCTTGCCCAACGTCTTGATGAAACTTGTGGAAATGCCACCAACGCCAAAGCCTTCGGACATCACCGTCACCAGCAAAGTGAAGAGCGCGAGTATCGCAAGGAAGACGAGAACCGATGGGTTCTTGGCAATAAAACTACGCTGCATCGGAAAATCCTCCTGCAAGCTGCACCTCCCGACCGAAAGCTCGGGCAGCCCCCGTACCGCCCCCCCACGGGGCGGGGGCTTCGTTGCAAGTATTGTGCGGTTTGAAAGAGGCTTGGCACTTCAAAGCGTTCCGTTGGCTGGACGCGCCCCGTGCGGTCCGGGGGCCGCCTTTGGCGAGAAATTGCATGGCTTAATCCCCCGCCGCGCGGCCTTTGAGGGCGATGATGCCCCGCGGCCGGAATTGGATGAAGATGATGATGAAGATAATCATGTAAGTCTGGGCGGCCAGCGTATTGGATGGGTTCATCCATTCGATGCCTTTCTGCAGGAAGCCGATCATCGCAGCGCCCGCAAGCGTGCCCCAGATATTGCCGACACCGCCGACCACGACGGTCATGAAGCTCTGCACGATGTAGTCGCTGCCCAGTTCTGAGGTCACCTTGGCAAAGAGGCCAATGGCCACGCCGGCAATACCTGCGATTCCGGAGCCCAACCCGAAAGTCAGCATGTTCACCTTGTCTGGATTGATGCCCATGGACGCCGCCATGCGCGGGTTCTGCGTCACGGCGCGGGTCTCTAGGCCAAGGCGTGTGCGCTTCATGATGTAAAGGAAAACGCCGAGGAAGATCAGCGCAAGGATGAAGATCGCGATGCGAATATAACTGATCGAGACCACGTCGTTCATCACCCACGCGCCATCCAACCAGCCCGGAGCGGTCAGAGGGCGCGCCTGTGTGCCAAAGATGTTTTTGGCCAGCTGTTGCAAGGCGATGGAAATCCCGAAAGTCGCCAGCAATGTCTCCAAAGGGCGGGCTTGCAACCAGCGGATCACAAGACGTTCCATGGCCACTCCGGCGGCAAAGGTCACAGCAAAGGCCGTTGGGATCGCCACGATGATCGACACCGTGTGATCCGGGATGAACTGCTGCACCACATAGCCCGTGTAGGCGCCCATCATGATGAACTCACCATGCGCCATATTGATCACGCCCATCACACCAAAGGTGATGGCGAGGCCAATCGCGGCCAAAAAATAGATTGAGGCGAGCGACAGCGCATCCAGCGTCAAATCAAGTGTTTGGTTGAGGCCAACCTTCAGTTCAATGTCCTTGAGTGCCTTTGCAGCAGCATCGGTGACAGATTTGGATGGCTCTGCATAGGCGTCAAAAAACACATTTACCTTCAGCGCGGAGTCAATCGCAGCCTCATCTACATAGGTGGGCACCTCGCCTTCGGCAGCCAGAACGGTGTAAGCCTTCAAGCGCGCTGCTTGGGTGTGCAGTGTCGCCACCGGCACACCGCCAACGCTGCCTCCCTCAATATGCTCGCCCAAGGCGAGGCGGATGTCATCAGAGGTCACACGCGCTGGCGCAATCCCTTTGTCAGCCAGCAAGTCATAAGCAGTGATCTTATCGAAACTGTCCTGCCCCGGATGCAAAATCTGTGCGACATTCGCGCCTTCCGGAACCGCGCCAGCGGCGACTTCGCGTGTGGTGGTCAGAAGTGGGTTCAAAGTGGCACGCACGTCCACGCCAAGATCACCGGACATATCGGCAATGGCTGACAGGCGCGCGGTCTCGTCCGTGTCATAGCCAATGGTCAACAGTCGTTCGAGACGCTGTTTCTGCGCTTTGAGCGCTGCATCCGGCTCGCCATCGATGGACGCGCGCAAAGGGGCGAGCAGACTGGCCTCCGGGTCTCTCTCGATGGACAAAAGCGCGGCCTTGCGGGCTTCAATGTCGGGATCACTCAATTGGAATTGCACCAACGCCGTCCCAATCAGCGCACGGATGCCGCTGTTGGGTTTGAGCTGTTTCAGCTCTTTCTTGGGAAATTCTCCAACCGTTTCGCCGCTATCAAAGTCGGTGAGCGCATAGGTCTTGCTGTCGATCTTCTCGCCAATGAAAAACAGCCCGTCTTCCTTGCGCTGCCACATGTTCTTGGCGGCCCAAACCTCAAGAACGGTCTGCGCTTGGGGCAAACCAGAACTGGCCACAGCGTCAATCGCGGGCCCAATGGTCTTGCGCGAACTTTTCACAATCAGCGCCTGATGCTCTTGCAGGATTGGCTGGATAGCGGCGTCTTGCGCCTGCGCCCTGTCGGGCGAAATCAGGCAAGCGGCCAAGAAGGCAAGGCCTGCCAAGAAGATCTGTCTCATGTGAGGAGGTCCGCGAATTTAGTGAGGGGCCGCCACGTGAGGCGGCCCCAGTAGGTCTCAACTTAGTAGTTGGACAGCGTCTGAACGCAGGTTTTGGTCTCGGTGTTGTACATACCGCAGTCCAGCTCTTTCCAATCCGACATCAGCACAGCGGATTCTGGCAGGAAGTCTGTCCAAGCATCGCCCGGCACTTCGGAAGTCTGGGAAATGATGTCAAACTGACCGTCTTCCTGAATTTCGCCAATCAGAACCGGCTTCGCCAGATGGTGGTTTGGCAGCATCACGGCGGTACCACCGGTCAGGTTCGGGAATTCCTGCCCGTACATTTTGGCACGCACCGCGTCCACGTCAGTGGAGCCTGCCTCTGTCGCTGCGTTCAGCCACATGTTGAAGCCGATGTAGTGCGCTTCCATCGGGTCGTTGGTCACACGCTCTTCGCCCATGGTCGCCTTCCAGGTTTCCACAAACTCTGCGTTCACGTCGGCATCGGAAGACTGAAAGTAGTTCCATGCGGCCAGGTGACCCACGAGATTGGACGTGTCCAGACCGGTCAGTTCTTCTTCACCCACGGAGAAGGCCACCACAGGAATGTCCTCCGCAGAAATGCCCGCCGCGGCCAGCTCTTTGTAGAAGCCGATGTTTGCGTCACCGTTGATGGTGGAGATCACGCCAACTTTTTTGCCGTCTGCGCCCAGTGCAACAACGTCCGCCACGATCTTGGACCAGTCAGAGTGGCCAAATGGGGTGTAGTTCACAAAGATGTCGTCATCCGCGATGCCTTTGCCCTTCAGGTAAGACTCGAGAATATTGTTGGTGGTACGTGGGTACACATAGTCAGTGCCGAGCAAGGCGAATTTCTCAACACCCAATTCGTCCAGGAAGTAGTCGGTTGCCGGGATCGCCTGCTGGTTTGGCGCCGCACCGGTGTAGAACACGTTTTTGGAGCTTTCTTCGCCTTCGTACTGAACCGGGTAGAACAGCAGACCGTTCAGCTCTTCGATCACTGGCAGCACCGATTTACGGGACACCGATGTCCAGTTGCCGAAGATAACGTCGACCTCGTGCACGGTCAGCAGCTCACGGGCTTTTTCGGCAAACAGAGGCCAGTCGGACGCCGGGTCCACGACAACCGCTTCCAGCTGCTTGCCAAGCAGACCGCCTTTGGCGTTCTGTTGGTCAATCAGCATCAGCATGGTGTCTTTCAGCGTGGTTTCAGAAATTGCCATGGTACCGGACAGCGAGTGCAAAACACCTACTTTGATGGTGTCTTCGTCGGCCATGACAGCGCCGGTGAGAGACGCAAAAACCAGAGATCCGGCGAGCGTGGATTTCAGAAAGGTCATTCTTTTCTCCTGGCGGGGCGGCCACAGAAGCGCTTGCACTCATGTGCCCGCTGCCATTACCTGATCCCCGCAACTTCGTGTTGCAAACCGTGTGGCGGCCGTGTCGAGGTCCAATTCGTCGGTCGTCACACACCCTCCGATTTCACGACATAGCGTCGACGGATGGTGGCTAGAGCGTTTCTTTATTGCTGCTTGGTTGGCAAACTCGCCGAGGCAAAACACCCTCCCCCCGGGCTGGGTGCACAATTTTTGATCTCTTTTTCCGACGCGCGCATAAAAATGTGACCCCAGCAGCTGGTATTGCGACTGCATTTTGCCAGACGATTGAGCATTTTTTAAAAGGCCTGCCAGATTCCTCCACACTCAAGCGGACCTCTTTGGGTGTAAGCAATTGACGCGTCAAACACAGGTATCAATTGGCCACAGACCGACTTTTGAAGCTGCCACAACAGTGCCAAAACCATCATATTTCGAGCACTAAGAAACTGACATAGCTGGCGCCAGAGTCTTTTTTTGCGCCGCGCTCAACCTGTCTGCGACGCCCGCCTACAAACAAACACTCCTAGACTAGAGAAACCCACGCAGAGTTCCGCCCCGAGCTGCGTACGCAAGCATCAATGAACGCCATCCCTTGCAAGCCTTCCTTTAGCCCCGGCAAAACAGTGAGAGGGCTCCCCTGCTGTCCCGCCTGCATTAGCCGAATGCAAGCCGCTGTTTCGAGGTAGATATTGGCAAAGCCTTCCAAATACCCCTCGGGATGTCCTCCCGGTGTGCGCGTGAGATGATCCGGTTGCCCCGTCGCGCCAGCCCCTGCGCGTGTCAGGAGACGTGTCGGTTCGCCAAAAGGCGTGTAGCGCATCAGATTGGGGTTTTCCTGCTCCCATTCTATACCGCCTTTGGAACCATAGACCCGCAATCGCAGTGCATTTTCATTGCCCGGGGCAACTTGCGTACAACACAGCATCCCCCGCGCGCCTTCGGCAAAGCGCAGCATCACATGGGCGTTGTCATCCACCTGCCGCCCATCGACAAAGCTCTGAAGGTCAGCGCAGAGACTTTCCGGCGTCAGGCCGGTTACAAAGCAGGCAAGGTTAAAGGCATGGGTGCCAATGTCCCCTGTGGACCCGCCAGCGCCGGAGCGCGCAGGGTCCGTGCGCCAACTGGCCTGTTTATTGTCCTCCGGCTGCGGCTCGGTCAGCCAGTCCTGCGGGTACTCCACCTGCACCACACGGATGTCCCCCAGATCGCCGTTGGCGATCATATCCCGCGCCTGCCGGATCAGCGGATAACCTGTGTAGTTGTGGGTCAAAACAAACAGCGCGTCCGATTTCTCCACCGCTTGCGCCATCTTGCGCGCATCCGCCAAGGTAGAGGTCAATGGTTTGTCGCAGATCACATGAATGCCACGCTTCAGAAACTCTCGCGCAGCCGCCATGTGCACATGGTTTGGCGTGACAATTGCGACCGCCTCGATACCATTTTTCAGTCGCGCCTCGCGGATCGCCATGGCTTTGAAATCGTCATAGGTCCGGTCCGGCGACGAGCCCAGCGCCTGCCCGGAGGCTTGCGCCTTTTCCGGCGTAGACGATAACGCACCCGCAACCAGGTCAAATTGCCCATCAATGCGCGCTGCGATCCTGTGCACCGCGCCAATAAAGGCATCATTGCCGCCGCCGACCATGCCTAACCGGATTGGTCTCTCAAACTCACTCATCATGAAATCCCCAGCATGCGTTTGTTGGCGTCTTCATCGGTGCCGCCATCTGCAAAGTCGTCAAAGGCCGTTTCGGTCACGCGAATGATATGATCGCGCACAAAGGCTGCGCCTTCGCGGGCGCCGTCTTCCGGATGCTTCAGGCAGCATTCCCATTCCACCACGGCCCAACCATCAAAGTTGTTGGCCGCCATCTTGCTGAAGACCTTGCCAAAGTCGACTTGACCATCACCAAGGCTACGGAACCGCCCTGCGCGATCAACCCAGCTTTGATAGCCGCCATAGACGCCCTGTTTGGTGGTTGGATTGAACTCGGCATCTTTGACGTGAAACATCTTGATCCGGTCAGCGTAGTCATCGATGTGACCGACGTAATCCAGACACTGCAGCACAAAGTGGCTCGGGTCATAGAGCATGTTGCAACGCGCATGGTTGTCGACGCGGTCAAGGAACATCTCAAATGTCACCCCGTCATGCAGGTCTTCGCCCGGATGGATTTCGTAACAAATGTCGACACCCATCTGATCCGCATGATCCAGAATGGGCCGCCAGCGTTTGGCCAACTCGTCAAAAGCCGTGTCGATCAGCCCCGGCGGGCGTTGTGGCCAGGGATAGATGTAGGGCCACGCCAACGCGCCGGAAAAGGTCACGTGAGATGTGATGCCAAGGTTATAGCTCGCCGTAACCGCCAGCTTCATCTGTTCCACAGCCCAAGCTTGCCGCGCCTTTGGATTGCCGCGCACTTCCGGCGCAGCAAAGCCATCAAACGCTTCATCGTAGGCGGGATGCACCGCCACCAATTGTCCTTGCAAGTGGGTGGAAAGCTCTGTGATTTCAACGCCGTTCTCGCGCGCCACGCCGACCAGTTCTTCGCAATAACTCTGCGAGCTGGCCGCACGGGCGAGATCAAATAGACGCCCGTCCCAGCTCGGCACCTGCACGCCCTTATAACCACAATCAGCGGCCCATTTGGTGATGCTGTCCCAGGAATTGAAGGGGGCCTCGTCGCCGGCGAACTGCGCCAGAAACAATGCGGGACCTTTGATTGTCTGCATGATTTTTCTCCTGTTTGAAGAAGAGGCCCCTTGGGAGAAAGGGCCTCTTCTCGGGTACCCGAATGGCGCTTTAGAACGGCGAATCCGGGAAGTAGAAGCTCGCCGCGTTCTCAGGTGTGATCAGCGTCGCACCCAGGATGTAGCGCCCAGCCACAGGGCCATTGGATTTGAACGCAGACACGGTCACATCCATCGCGGTGGCAATCATCGCTGGCGGATAGAGCACGTCGACTGGCACCAGCTCGTTGCCATCCATGATGCCTTTGATGGTCTCTTTCATGCCGGCACCGCCAACAACAAACATGCCATCGCCATCACGGCCGGCCTGTTTCAGCGCGGCAACAACACCAATTGCGATGTCATCATCCTGCGCCCAAACCGCGTCAATATCCGGGAAGCGAGACAGGAAGTCCTGCATCACTTCAAAACCGTCGTCACGGTTCCAGTTGGCGTGCTTGTGATCCAGAACGTTGATGCCGGAGCCTTCGATTTCGGCCATGAAGGCGTCAAAGCGCTCGTTGTCGATCAGCGTCGGAATACCGCGCAGAACCACAATGTTATCGCCATCCTTCAGGCGGGTTTTCATGTACTCAGCTGACGCGCGACCCAGTTCCGGGTTGTTGCCCGCCACATAGATGTCCTCAATGCCCGGCTGGCTCAGGCCACGGTCCACAACGGTGATCAGCGCGCCGGACTTCTTGACGTTCAGAACCGGATCGGTGAGTGGCTCGGATTCAAACGGCAGCACCACAAGCGCGTCGATTTGGTGCACGGACACGAGGTCTTCCAACGCGCTGGCCTGCGCGGATGGATCTGGCGAGTTCACCAGGATCAAGTCCACATCCGGATAGAGCGCTTCCAGCCGCTCTTCGGCCTTTTCCGCGTGCCAGTTCATACCAGCGGCCCATGCATGGGTTGGGGTTGGGTAGCTCACACCGATCTTGATGGTCTCAGCACTTGCCCAGCCGGTAAGGGCGATTGTGGCCGCCGTGGCCAATGCGCCAATTTTGGTAAAGGTCTTCATGTTTTCCTCCCTAAAAGTCCTTTGACTTCCCTGTGATTTGGACGCACCTCTCCTCTCCGGTGACGCCCGGTTCTTTCGCGCAAAGCTCTGCGAGAAATTCTTCGTGTGGTGTGTCAGCGCTTAGTCTGCCGACGTGTTGCGGCCCCAATCTCCGCGTTGCAGCCAGACGGCCACGATGATGATGAGGCCCTGCATGGTCCCGTTCAGATAGTTGGAGATCATGTCCGTGAAGTTCAGAATATTGCCGATGGTGGTCAGGATCAGCGCGCCCAAAATAGTGCCGCCAATCCGGCCATAGCCGCCCTTGAGCACCGTACCCCCAATGATCACCGCAGCGATGGCTTCCAGTTCCCACAAAACGCCGGTTGAAGACGACGCGGAGCCGAGACGCGGCACGTAAATGATGGTAGCGAGCGACACGCAGAGACCCTGGATCACATAGGTCAGTGTTTTCACCCGATCCACCTTGATGGCGGAGTATTTTGCCACGCTCTCGTTGGAGCCAATCGCGATGCAGTAGCGCCCGAAAGCGGTGCGGTTCATCAGGAACCAACCTGCAATGGAGACAACGATAAACACCCACACCGGGATCGGCAGACCAAAGAAACTGTCGTAGTAGACCGGGCGATACACGCCGCGAATGTCATAGTTGAGCGACAGGGTTCCGCCGTCAGCGAAATAGGTCACCAGCGAGCGGTAAATACCCATGGTGCCAAGCGTCACGATGAAGGCTTCGATCTTGCCTTTGGTGGTCAAAAGCCCGTTCACAAGACCCGCCCCAAGCCCAAGGATCACCGAACATCCACAGCCAATCAGAACAGTTGTGACGCCGGTGCCAAACGTGTCCACCGCGCTGTTCATCACAATGATCATCACGCCCGCGATCACTGCGGCCATGGACCCAACCGACAGGTCAATGCCGCCAGCGGTGATCACAAAAGTCGCGCCCACCGCAATGATGCCAATGAAGGCCGAACGGGTCAGCAGGTTGGTGATATTGCCTTCACTCAGGAAGGCCGGGTTGAGCAGAAAGCCGATCACACAGAGGATCAGGAGCGCAATCGCGGGTCCTGCCGTCTTGAGGTCAAAGCCGCGCAGCATCGAAGGTTTGGCTGTACTCATGGTTGTCTCGGTCATTGCTGTTGCTCCCGCTTAAGTCCTGCGGCGTAGCGCACGATTTCTGTTTCGTTGATGCGGTCGCCGGTCACGACCCCAGTGATTTCGCCTTCGCGCATCACCACCACGCGGTGACACAGGCCAATGATCTCCGGCATTTCAGAGGATACCACGACCACAGACACGCCTTCGGCGGCGATGGCGGCGATAAAGTGATAGATCTGCTGTTTGGTGCCCACGTCGATGCCGCGCGTCGGCTCGTCGATGATCAGGATACGCGGATCACACTCCATGACTTTGGCGAGCAGAAGCTTTTGCTGGTTGCCGCCAGACAGGTCGCCCACGTTCACATTGGGGTCCCGCGCCCGAATATCAAAGCGCCGAATAGCACGCTCCAGCGCGGCGTCCTCAGCCTTGCGGTCCACGCTCAAGCCTTTGACAAACTTCGGCAAAGCAAAAAGCGAAAGGTTCGGGCGCATCTTCTGCCCAAGCAGCAGACCTTTCTCTTTGCGGTCTTTGGTCAGATACACAATCCCCGCATCGCGTGCCGCCGCCACAGAAGTGAAGTTTGCAGGCGCGCCATCAAAGGCGACAGTTCCGCCCTCGCGCGGTGTCAGGCCGCAGATGGCCTCAAAAACCGCTGTACGCCCGGCGCCAATCAGCCCTGAGAACCCAAGGATTTCCCCTTTCCTCAGGTCAAAGCTGACGTTGTGTACGCCGGGCGCCACCAGATCGCGCACGTCCAGCACGCGATCTGCATCCACATCCACTTCGTTCATCGGCGGGTACAGGTCGCTCAACTCGCGCCCCACCATCATCTGCGCCATCGTGTCCGGCGTCACGTCTTTCGCCGCATGGGTGCCGATCCACTGCCCGTCCCTTAGCACGGTAACTTGATCGGAAATCGCGCTGACTTCGGCCAGCTTATGGGAAACAAAGACAATCGCCGTGCCGCGCGCTTTCAAGCGGCGCACCTGTGCGAAGAACAGCTCCGTTTCCGCTTCGGTCAAAACCGCCGTTGGTTCGTCCATGATCAGAACACGTGCGTCACGGCTGATGGCTTTAACAATCTCCACCATCTGCTTTTGCGCAATCGAGAGATCGGAAATCCGGTCTTCGGGCAAAATGTCGAGGCCGATGTCATCCAGATAGCCGCGCACCATGGCGCGCATTGTGGCCCGATCCAGCACCCCCCTGTTCATAATTTCCCGCCCAAGGAAAATGTTTTCCTCAACGGTCATCTGCTCGGCGAGATTGAGCTCTTGGTGGATCAAAACAATCCCCAGCTCTTCGGATTGACCGTTGCCGGGCAACTCGGTGTCCACACCATCCAACCGGATATGGCCGGACGTGGGCTGCAAGAACCCGGAAAGGATTTTCATAAACGTCGACTTTCCCGCGCCATTCTCTCCGATGAGCGCGTGCACCTCCCCGGCGCGAATATCCATGCTCACGCTGAACAGAACCGGGACCGAGCCAAATGACTTGCTGATCCCGTCCGCCGACAAAATCGGCACACCTATAGACTGGCCATCCGGCACGTCGTCTCCTCCCTGAATTTTCGCCTCACTGCGGAGGCGTTGATTGATTTATGTAAACGTTTTCATCGATCATGTAAACCTTTACATAGAGCGCTGTAAACCTTTTCACAATGCCGCATTGCGGCTATAAGGCTCCTAACCGCCTCGTGCGCATAAACAAAAACACCAAACCAACAGGCGCGCCAAACGTGTCATTGCCACCCAAGAAATCTGCCACAATTGAGGACGTCGCCAAGCTGGCCGGCGTCTCCATTGCCACGGTCAGCCGCGCGATTCGAAACCCGGAAAAGGTGGCGGAGAGCACGCGCAAGAAAGTGACCAATGCCATCGCGCGCACCGGCTACACCGCCAATGTGATGGCGCAGAACCTGCGCATGAAAC
This sequence comes from Shimia sp. MIT910701, assembly GCF_047126315.1. Classification (GTDB taxonomy): domain Bacteria; phylum Pseudomonadota; class Alphaproteobacteria; order Rhodobacterales; family Rhodobacteraceae; genus Shimia. The sequence continues at coordinate 71,064 of NZ_CP138953.1, forward strand.
GCTCCAAGATGGTCATGGTGCTGACGCCCTCCATTGCGGACCCCAACTTTCCGGGCGTGCTGATTGGACTGGAGAAAGAGGCACACGCGCGCGGCTACGGCGTGTTGATCGGCAACACCGAAGGCGCAATTTCACTGGAAGAAAACCACATGCGCTTTCTGGCAACGGGTGTGGCAGATGGGCTTGTTCTTCTGACCGGGCACCTGCCCGTGGCTGGCGCGCCACAAGATCCGGTTACGCAACTGCCCCCGCTTGTGGCTGTGGGCCGCCCTCTGGAGACCACCGAGACCGATTTTGTCGGGGTGGACGACGTGGCCGCCTCCAAAATGGCAACCGAATATCTGGTGTCACTTGGCCATCGCCGCATCGTGTTTGTCGGCGGCGGCACCGGCGATGTGCTGTCCGATTTGCGTCACGAAGGCTATCGCAAAGGCCTGGCAGAATGCGCCGAAGAACTGGCCGATTGGCGCGTCGAGGGGGATGGCAGCAGCGAAGGCGGGCGTGCGGCTGTGGAGCGCCTTTTCATCAAGGATACACTGCCGACGGCCTTTTTCTGCTTCAATGACAACACCGCCATTGGCGTGATCGCGGCCCTGCGCCTGCGTGGGTTTGACGTGCCCGGCGATTTTTCCGTGATAGGCTTTGACGACATTCCCTTTGCCAGCAACATCACCCCGGCTCTGACCACGATCCGCCAACCACGCAACAAGATTGGCGAGCGCGCCATGGCGGTGCTTTTGGATGGGTTAGAGGGGCAAAGCACGGAGAAAACCAATGAGCGGCTTCACGGCGATTTGGTTGTGAGAGAAAGCTGCGGGCCTGCAGGGCGCAGCTAATGCCCCACCCCGAAACCACGGGAGGGGACTTTGCATTGATATAGAGCGCAACACCAGTTGGCTTCGATCTTCTAAACGGTGCCGCCGAGACTGTCTTCCAGCGCAACCAGTTCCTGGCCGCCGGCCATCATATCCTGCAGCTCATCCGGGGTGATCTGCCCGCATTGCGACGTGCCTAGGGTTTGACCGCGATTAAGCACCGTAAAGCGATCTCCAACCGCCAGCGCGTGGCGGACGTTGTGGGTGATAAACACCACAGCCACGCCCTGCTTGCGCACCTTGTCGATGGTCGCCAGAACGTTCGCCGTTTGCCTCACACCCAATGCGGAGGTTGGTTCGTCCAAGATCAAGACCTTTGCCCCGAAGTGAACCGCGCGCGCGATCGCGACTGTCTGCCGCTCACCGCCTGACAAAGTACCAACCGCCTGATCCGGCCCGCGAAGGTTGATGCCCATTTTGCGCATCTCGTCCATCGTGACCTTATTGGCGTAATCGTGATCGAAGAAGTTCATTGGGCCGATCTTCTTCACCGGCTCATTGCCCATGAAGAAGTTCCGGCTCACCGACATCAAAGGGATCATGGCCAGGTGCTGGTGCACCGTCGCAATCCCGGCAGAAATCGCATCACGCGGGTCGGCAAAATGCATCTGCTGACCTTCAAATAGGATCTCTCCTTTGGTCGGCTTATGCACACCGGACATGGTTTTGATGAAAGTCGACTTCCCCGCGCCGTTGTCGCCAAGCAAACAATGACACTCGCCGGGAAAGATATCGACCGAAACACCCGCCAATGCGATCACGCGGCCAAAGTGTTTCTCGATGTTTTTCATTTGAATGATGGGAGCATGTTCAGGGTTCATATCAGCGCTCCCCTGTGATGATGCGACGGATGTAGGTGTTCAGGATTACTGCCCCCAGCAGGATCACGCCAAGGAAAACGCGGAACAGAGAGCTTTCCACACCGGCAAAGAACAGACCTTGCTGCACCACGCCGAAGATCAACGCGCCAAGCGCGGCCCCAATCACCGATCCGTAGCCACCGGTCAGCAACGCTCCCCCAATAACCACCGCGATGATAGCTTCAAACTCCTTGAGCAAGCCGCGGTCTGCACCGGCAGAGCCGAACTCCATAACCTGACACACAGCAAACACAGTCGCGCAGAAGGCGGTGAACATGAACATCAGGATTTTCACCTTGTTCACCGGCACACCAGAGTTCCGCGCCGCCTCAGCGTCGCCACCAGCCGCATAGATCCAGTTACCGAACTTGGTTTTGGTCAAAATGATGTGCCCGACAATCACCAGACCAATGGCCCAAACGATCAGCATTGGCAGGCCTTCGACCACGGGCTGCCCTTTACGGGTGCCGCGCTCAAACACCGCAATGATGCCGTTGTCGCCCATCCACTGGAAAAAGCCGGTGAAGATCTTGCCGCCAAACACGGCCGCCAACCAATCCCCCTCAGCAACGTCGCTTACGCCGCCAATGATGGTTTTGCGCTCGATGGTCTGCGGCAGGTAGATCGCAAAGCCGCGCAGGATAAACAGGAACGCCAAGGTCACGATAAAGCTTGGCAGCCCGGTGCGCACCACGATGAACCCGTTTAACGCACCGATGGACACGGCAATCACGAAAGTGACAATAATCGCCATCCAAACCGGCCAGCCGAGCGTCACACTGAAAATCGCAATCAGCATCCCCGCGAAACCGATCATCGAGCCAACCGAGAGATCAAACTCCCCTGCGATCATCAACAGACAGGCCCCAACGGCGATGATCATGAATTGCGCCGAGATCTGGCTCCAGTTCATGATGCCCTGGCTGTTGAACATCCCGCTGTCAAAAGCGAAGAGAAGGAAAAAAGTGAACACGGCGACGGTGCCGACAATCCCACCCAGTTCTGGGCGGATCAACGCATTGCGGAAACTGGAAATTTCCTTGACGCGTTCGTCGGTGTTGGCCGTGGGCTGCGTCGCGCTTGTCATGCGACATCTCCCGTTTGGTCTGAATTGTAGGATTTGGAGTACAGTGTGCGAGGGGCGCCAATGCAAGCGCCCCGCGCGAAGTGAGTGACGCTTAGCGGTATTCGCCCGCGAACTCTTCAACTTTCTCCAGGCCGTCTGCGGTCACAAAACCAGGGCCGGAGTTGATGTTGTTGCCTGGCAGAACGCCGTAGCGGTGGTAGTTGGTGAGCACCACAACCGGCAGGTAGGCCTGCAGGAATGGCTGCTGGTCGATGCCCCAGTTGATCACGCCGGCCTTAATGCCTTTCACGATCTCTTCACCGAGGTCAAAGGTGCCAAAGTAGATGTCACCAGCCATGCCGTTTTCATCCAGCGCCAACAGGGTTGGATCTGCGGATGTTGGGCCAAGCGTCAGAATGGCGTCGGTTTCCGGGTTGGCATTCAGATACGCCAGAACACGGTTTTTGATCTCTGCCGGGTCTTGGCCACTGTCGATCATCTGGTCACCCAGATCCACGCCCAGACCATCGGCAAAGCCCTGACAGCGCTCGGTCGAAGATGGCGAAGAAATGTAGTGGTTCACGCAGAGGAAGCTGCCCACGCCGTCACCTTTGGCGCGTACACCCGCTGCATAGCCTGCGTCATACTCTGGCTGACCCACATACATCAGCGCACCAACTTCGCGCGCCTGATCTGGCGTGCCGGAGTTCATGATGATCACGTCAACGCCACTGTCCACTGCCGCTTTGATTGGACCGGACAGGACATCGTAATCAGACAGAGTGGTGATGATGCCGTTTGGACCGGAGGCCGCGGCCTGCTCAATGATACGCGCCATGTCGGCGAGGTCACCGGTTGGCGGGTTGCGGTATTCAACCTCAACACCCATCTGATCGCCCGCAAGCGCGATGCCGTTTTTGATTGTGTTCCACCAGCTGTCGCTGTCCGGTGCGTGGCTGACCAGAACATATTTCTCACCTTCGGCCACTGCCGAAGTTGCCACGGCAAACGGTGCTGCCACCACGGCAGCGGCCAGAGCCAGCTTCTTTGTAATTGACGTCATGTTTTCCTCCCAAAATCACGTCTTCATGGCACGTGGGCGGCTGTTCCCGCCTCTCCGACTCAATTTAAACCACACTCCAACCCATTTTGCAACCGGTTGCAAAATTGCAGGCGCTGTTTCATGCTGCACTTATTAAAAAAACCTTGTAAACAAGCCGTCATAACGAACTAAGGACCGACAAAAAATGGCCGTCACTTTGAAAGAGGTTGCAGAACGCGCAGGCGTTTCACGGTCAGCCGTATCGCGCACCTTCACCGACGGCGCTTCTGTTTCCGACAAGATGCGGCGCAAAGTCGAAAAGGCCGCCAAAGAGCTGGGCTATAGCCCCAACGCCCTGGCTTCTTCCCTCACAACCGGGCGCACCAAATTGATCGGCCTTGTGTCCAACAACTTTCACAACCCGATCTTTCTGGAAGTCTTTGACCTGTTCACCCGCGGACTACAGGACCGTGGACTGCGCCCCTTGCTGGTGAACCTCACTGACGAGACCGACCCCGAGAACTCGGTCCGTATGTTACGCCAATATTCTGTAGACGGCGTGGTGGTCGCCTCCTCCACGCTCCCCCCGGGATTTGCCAAAGCCTTTCGCGATGCAGGCGTTCCTGTGGTGCATTCTTTTGGACGGGCCTCATCAGCGCCGCAGGTGCACGTCGTGGGAATTGACAACGTTGAATGTGGCCGCATGGCTGCTCGCGAACTTATTGAGCGCGGCTACACGCATCTGGGCTTCATGGGCGGCCCGGAAGGCGCCACCTCGACCCAGGATCGCTACACAGGCTTTATGTCAGAGATGTCAGCCAATCCGGGCATCAAGGCCAGTTACTCCTTTGCAGACGCCTACTCCTTTGATGCCGGACGTCGCGAAATGCTCAGGCTGATAAAATACAGCCCTGCACAAGCCTACTTCTGCGGCGACGACGTTCTGTCCATTGGCGCACTGTCCGCCATTGATGACAGCGGCCTGGCCTGCCCGGACGACATTGGCCTTATCGGCCTCAACGACATGGAAATGTCACGATGGGAAAACATCGACCTGACCACCATTCACCAACCAATCCGCCAGATTGTAACGAGCTCAATAGAGCTGATGGTGGCGATGCTGGACGACCCGGAGCGCTATCCGGAAACCCGGATTTTCCCATGCTCTATCGTGGAGCGCGGCACCTTGAAGGCAGAGGTCTGAGGCCACACCACTTGGCGCAGCCTCAGCTCTCCGTCAGCGGAACATAGGTGGACGGGCATCGATCCAGGCACCGCCATCTTTCGCAGAGGCCACCGCCGTGTAGACCGCCGCCATGGACCGCACGCCGTCCGCGGCATTTGGCAATCCATCACGCAGCTCGCCGGAAATGGCATCCGCCAAATCACAGTAGATATTGGCCACCGCCAGAGGGAAGCCTTCGGGATGCGCAATCGCCACACGGCTCAAACGCTGCGCATCTTCGTGCAGACCGCCCTCACCTTTTTCAATGATCTGCGTGCGCCCGCCAACGGGCGTGTAGATCAACTGGTTTGGCTGCTCTGAAGCCCAGCGCAGACCGCCGGTCTCGCCAAACACCTGAATATCAAAGCCGTGCTGCCGGCCAATCGCCACCGAAGATGTCCAGAGCCGCCCAACCGTGCCGCCGCTCATACGGAAATTGACCATCGCGTCATCTTCCAACTCACGGCTGGCAATGGTGGAGGCAAAGTCGGCTGACAGGCTTTCGACCTCATCATCGGCAATGAACCCGGCCATATGCATCGCATGGATGCCACAGTCCGCAAACTGCCCGGACACCCCGGCCATCGCCGGATCATAGCGCCAACGCACACGCGGGTTATCCGCATCTGTGGCGTCGCCGTGATGCCCATGGCTGAAGTTTGTGACCACCAAACGCACTTTGCCAATCTCACCCGCCCGAACCATCGCTCGCGCCTGACGCACCATTGGATACGCCGAGTAGCAGTAGTTCACTGCGCAGATCTTGCCGCTCTTCTCAGCGACCTTCACGATTTCTTCGCCTTCCTCGACGGTCATGGTCATTGGCTTTTCGCAAAGCACATTGAAACCGCTCTCAAGAAACGCCTTGGTGATCTCAAAGTGCGTCGAGTTGGGCGTGGCCACCGTGACCAGATCGATCCGGTCATCACGGCCCCGCTCGCCGGCAAGCATCTCCTGCCAATCACCATACGCCCGATCTTCGGCCACACCGAGACGCTGCGCATACTCCTTACCCACATCCGGGCGATGATCCAACGCGCCGGCAGCAAATTCAAACCGCCCATCCGCAAGCGCCCCCAATCTGTGAGCTGGCCCAATCTGGCTGCCTTCGCCGCCGCCAATCATGCCCCATTTCAGCTTTGTCATGAGCTTGTCTCCTCCTCATGATGTCACCTGAGGTGCCAGAATTTGGCACCTCCGCAATACAGTCGTGATACAGACGTCATACCGACGTCCAGATTTAGCTGAATCCGATGGATTCCAGATACTCACGGTTCTTGCGCGCATCGCCCACAGGATCCGGGTCCAGAAGTGGGTCGCAGTCCTGCTCCACCGTGCACCAGCCTTCAAATCCGGCATCCAAAAGCACCTGACGCACGGCTGGGAAATCGACATCTCCGTCACCGAGATTACAGAAGATCCCCTGACCACAGGCATCATAGAATCCGGTGCGATTGGCGATCACCTCGGCCTTCACCTTCGGATCTATGTCTTTGAAGTGCATATAGGAAATGCGGCCAATGTGTTTCTTCATGAAGGCCACGGGATCAAAGCCTGCGTAGCTGTGGTGTCCGGTGTCAAAGCAGATCTTCAAGATGCTTTCGTCAACCTCATTCAGCAAACGCTCCAGCTCCGGCTCAAAGTCCATGAACCCAGCAGCGTGCGCATGAATACCAACGGTCAACCCATACTCTTCGCTCCCGATCCGCGCGGTCTCAGCAATACGATCCCGATAGGCGGTCCACTCGGCCTTATCCATCTGTTCAGCCTCCCCCACACGCCCAGCGGTTGGCGCTCGACGCGGAGAGATTGAATCAATTAAAACAAGATGTTGCGCCCCATGCGCCTGAAGCGCCTTGGCCGTGCGGTGGGTGGCATCCAGCACATCGTCCCATGCGTCCGGATCGTGATAGGCGCGGAACACAACCCCGCCGATCAGCTCCAAATCATGCTCGGCCAAAGCCTCTCCCAGCACCGCCGGGTCCTCCGGCATGAAGCCCACAGGCCCAAGCTCAATCCCCTTGTAGCCCGCCTCGGCACACTGTTTCAAAACGGTTTGCCAGGTTGGATTGCGGTCGTCCTCCGCAAACTCCACGCCCCAGGAACAGGGTGCATTGCCAATCCGAATGCTCATTTCGCTCACTCCAAAGTCAGAAGCTGTTGATATGTTTCCAGGTTTTCGCATCATGACTGGCCAACGCAGCCGCAATGACACGATTCACCTCATGTCCGTCTCGGAAGGTCGGGAACACCGCCTCCCCTGTTTCGATCGCCCGCAGGAAATCCCGCGATTCGATGATGATCTGATCTTGATAACCCGTTCCGTGCCCTGGCCCCTGGCAGAACGGCTCGTAATCGGGATGCGCAGGACCGGTCAGGATTTTCACAAACCCTCGCGTCGCCTCCGCACCCTCCATACGATAGAGCCAAAGCGCATTTTGATCCTCCTGATCAAAGCGAATTGCGCCCTTTGTGCCCGATATTTCATAGGCATAGCCCATCTTGCGCCCGGTCGCGATGCGCGAGAAATACATATGCCCCATGGCGCCGCTCTCAAACCGGCACATCATTTGCGCATGGTCATCGTTGGTCACAGCGCCACCGGGCCGCTCCGCATGAACGGTCTCCACCTCACCCAGAACCTTGGAAATCGGCCCCATCAACGCCAGCGCGCAGTTGACCATATGCGGCGCCAAGTCGCCCATCGTGCCATTGGCCATACCCTGCGTGCGCCAACTGGCCGGTGTGTCCGGGTCAGCATAGAAATCCTCGGTGTGCTCACCGCGAAACCAAGTCACATCCCCAATTTCACCTTGGGCGATCAAATCGCGCGCAAACTGGGTTGCAGGCGTGCGCACGTAGTTGAAGCCAACCATATTGGCCGCGCCAGCAGTCTCCGCTGCAGCAACCATCGCCGCGCCATCTTCCATCGACGCACCCAATGGTTTCTCGCAAAGCACAGGCTTACCCAATGCAAAAGCAGCCTCAGCAATCTCACGATGCGTCTCCTGCGGTGAGGCAATAACCACGGCCTCGACCTTCGGATCAGCCACCAATGCGCGCCAGTCTCCAGTAGATCGCGCAAATCCGTAAGCTTTTTGATACCGCTGCGCGCTCTCGGGAGACGACGCGCAGACCATTTCCAGACGCGGACGCAGCGCAGTGTTGAACACCGCCCCCACAGAGGCCATCGCAACCGCATGGGCCTTGCCCATATAGCCGCCGCCACAAATGCCGATCCCGATCTCAGTCACCGCGCAGCCTCCTTTTTGAAATTCAATTTGCAACCGGTTGCAAAACTTGTATCTTGAGATTCGAAAACTCGCAAGCCGCATTCGTTCGGAACCCTCAGATTCCGCCAAATGCTCCAGAAGGGTCGCGCAAAGATGACGACAGAAAACACCACTATCCGCCTCACCACAGCGCAGGCAATTATTCGTTGGCTTTCCAATCAGTTCATAGAAATCGACGGGAAGGAAATGCGCGTCTGTGGCGGCGGCTTCGGCATCTTTGGCCATGGCAATGTGACCTGCTTGGGCGAAGCCCTGAACGGCGTGCGTGAAGAGCTGCCTCTGTACCGCGGACAGAACGAGCAAAGCATGGGATTCGCGGCCGCGGGATACGCCAAGCAATGGCTGCGCCAACGCTTCATGTTCTGCACGGCCTCGGCGGGTCCTGGCACGGCCAACCTGCTGACAGCCGCCGGATTGGCACACGCAAACCGCCTGCCCATGTTGCTGCTCTGCGGGGATACTTTCCTCACACGTCTACCGGACCCGGTGCTGCAGCAGATGGAAAACTACAACGATCCAACTTTTGGCGTGAACGATGCTTTCAAACCCATCGTGCGCTACTGGGATCGGATTTCCCACCCAGCTCAGGTGATCCAATCCCTGCCAAACGCCCTTGCAACCATGTTGGACCCCGCCGATTGCGGCCCTGCCTTCCTTGGATTGCCGCAGGATGTGCAAGGATGGACTTACGACTACCCCGAAAAGTTCTTTGCCAAGAAGGTCCACCGCATCCGCCGTCAATCTCCAGATGCGGCGGAAATTGCCGATGCAGCGGCAATGCTTGCAACAGCAAAGCGCCCAATGATCATTGCAGGCGGCGGTGTTCAATACTCACAGGCGGCCACTGAACTCACCGCCTTTGCAGAAAAACGCAGCATTCCCGTGGTTGAGACCATCGCCGGTCGCGCCAACATGCTCGCTACCCACCCGCTGAACATCGGCCCGATTGGCGTCACCGGTTCAGACAGCGCAAATGCGATTGCCGAAAAAGCAGACGTGATCCTTGCGGTTGGCACCCGATTGCAAGACTTCACCACCGGCAGCTGGACTGCCTTTGATCAAGACGCACAGTTCATTTCGATCAACGCCGCTCGCCATGACGCCGGCAAGCACATGTCCCTACCCGTGGTAGGTGACGCCAAACTGGCTCTGACAGCGCTGGACAGCGAACTCGAAATGAAAACGCCCACACAATGGGTCACTTTCGCCCAGGAAGAGCGCAAAAAGTGGGACGCTTACGTGGCTGACAACGTGTCCTACGGCAACCGCCCCAATTCCTATGCACAAGCGATTGGTGTTGTGAATGAGCTTTGCGATGCGCGAGATCGTGTTGTGGCGGCCGCGGGTGGTTTGCCCGCTGAGGTCACCGCCAACTGGCGCACGCTGGATATTGGCACGGTGGACGTCGAGTTTGGATTCTCCTGCATGGGCTATGAAATCGCGGGGGCCTGGGGTGCCCGGATCGCCCAGGCAGAACGGGAACCGGATCAAGACACCATCACCTTCTGTGGGGACGGCTCCTACATGATGCTCAACTCAGACATCTATTCTTCTGTGCTGAGCCAGAAAAAAATGATCGTGCTTGTGTTGGATAACGGTGGTTTTGCCGTGATCAACAAGCTGCAAAACAACACCGGCAACGAAAGCTTCAACAATCTGCTGGAGGACTGCCCGACAATTCCAGAGGCCTTTGGCGTCGACTTCACCGCGCACGCGGCCTCGATGGGGGCAACAGCCGAGAAAGTGGCGAACCCGGCAGAGTTGGCGGAAGCCTTCAAACGGGCTAAGGCCAGCGACAAGACCTATGTCATTGTCATGGACGTAGACCCCTACGAAGGCTGGACCACAGAAGGTCATGCTTGGTGGGAGGTAGGCACCCCTCACATCACCGAAGATGACTCTGTGCGCGAAGCGCATATTGCGTGGGAAGCCAGCCGCGTCAAACAGCGTCGGGGTGTGTGATGACTTTGATTGACGCCATCAAGGGCAATCGCTTTGCGGTGTTTGGGCGCGCAGGCATGGACATGTTTGCCGACCCCATTGGAGTTAAAAGCGAGGATGCCACCACCTTCCGCGCGGACCTGGGCGGATCCTCCGCCAATATCTGCGCCGGTCTGGTGAAGCTTGGATCGGAGGCGTCCCTTGTCACCTCAGTGTCTGACGACGCAGTAGGCCGGTTTTGCTTCAACCGCCTACAGGACTACGGCGTCGGCACGCGCTACGTCCGTTCTGTCGGTGGAGAAGCCCGGACGTCACTGGCGGTCTACGAAAGCTGCATCGAAGACTTCCAGAACGTGATCTACCGCAACGGTGCGGCGGATTTTCAAGTCTCAGACGAGGATATGGACGCGGTTGACTACCGCGCATTCACCGCGCTCATAACCGCGGGAACGGTCTTTGCCGCCGAACCATCGCGGTCCGCAACCTTTCGCGCTTTTGACAATGCGAAGGCCGCCGGTCTGCCGGTGATATTTGACATCGACTACCGCCCATACAGCTGGCCATCTGCAGAAGTGGCCGCTGACGTGCTATCGCGCGCGGGCGACGCCAGCGACTTGATTGTTGGCAACGATGAAGAATTCGGCTTCATGGCGGGTGGCATCGGAAAAGGCCTCGATAAGGCGCGGGAATTGGCCGCCAGCGGCAAGCTGGTGATCTACAAAATGGGCCATGAAGGCGCCATCACGCTGAGTGCTGGTGAAGAAATCCGCACCGGCATCTACCCCGTCACCGCCGTCAAGCCCAACGGCGCCGGAGACAGCTTTATGGCTGGCCTCCTTGCCTCAATCGCCACAGGCCACAGCCTCCGCGACGCCGTCCTGCGCGGCTCCGCCTGCGCCTCCATTGTGGTGTCCCAGCCCGGCTGCGCCAACGCCATGCCCACAACCACCGAGCTTGAGGCCTTTTTGTCCTCGCACTCCGGACCAACTCTTTGAAAGGAGAGCCCAATGCACATTGCGCCCCATGACAACCAGAACAAACCCATCGTTGATGCGAACCATGACCTGGTGCCGCTGAACTACTTCAACATCGTGAAACTCAAACGTGGTGAAGTGTTTGAATACGCTGTGCCCGGCTACGAAACCTGTGTGGTACCGGCCACCGGCACCGTGGATGTCGATGTAGAGGGCGCAGTCTATCCTGACCTGGGCAACCGAACAGAAGACGTCTGGGACGGCGATCCTGAAGGGGTCTATGTGCCGGTTGGTGCGACCGTGCGCATCACCTGCAAAACCGACACCACCGAAACCTTCATTGCGGGTGCCAAATACGACAAAGTTCTCGAGCCGTTTGACGTGCGCGTGCCGGAGCTTGATCTGGTGCAATACGGCTCCGACGACACCAAAACCCATCGCAAGATCAAACACATCCTCGGCGCCAACCACCATGACAAAGTGGGCCGTCTTCTGGTCAGTGAACTCTTCACGGTCGGCGAAGGCGGCTGGTCCGGTTTCCCATCTCACAAGCATGACACGGACCGTAAGGGCGCAGACGGCGAGATGATCGAAACCCGCCACGACGAAACCTACAACTTCCGTTTCAAGCCGAACTACGGCTCTGGCGTTCAAATGCTGCAGCGCGAAGATAACAAGCCAGGCGACGCGTATCACATCATGGATGGCTCAACGATCATGCTCGACAAAGGCTATCACCCCTGCGCCGTGCTGCCCGGCTATCAGATGTATTACTTCACCATCCTCGGCGGGTTGAGCCAACGCAGCCTGAAGCAGTATTTCCAGCCAACCCATGAGGAACAGCTGCACACGATCCCCGGCATTATGGATATGGTTGCGAAGTTCAAATGACCCTGGTGACATTAAAAGATGTCCTTCAGCCGGCGCTGAAGGACGGTTATGCCGTGGCCGGATTGGTCACGCTTGGCTGGGAAGACATGCGCGCTTATGTGGCAGCGGCAGAAGCGGAAAACGTGCCGGTGATTTTGCAGGCCGGTCCCTCTTGTCGGGAGCACACACCGCTTCCTGTGCTGGGAAAAATGTTCACGCATCTCGCGGAAAACGCCTCCGTGCCCGTCGTCGCGCATCTCGATCACGGCTACACGGCAGACGAGTGCCGCATCGCCATCGAAAGCGGCTTCACTTCGGTGATGTTTGATGGCTCGCGCACACCTTTGACGCAAAACATCCACGACACTGCCGTGATTGCCGAAATGGCGCATGCGGCGGGCGTGTCGTGCGAAGGGGAAATCGGCTTTGTCGGCTACTCAGGCGGCGAAGGCTCAGCCGGTACCGATCCTGAAGAAGCTGCACAATTTGCGCGGGACACTGGCGTTGACGCTATGGCGATCTCCGTCGGGAATTTGCATCTGCAACAAGACAAAGAAGGCGGGCTGGACGTTGACCGCATCAACGCCATTGAAGCTTTGACCGACGTGCCCTTGGTAATCCATGGCGGCTCCGGTGTGCCCGTGGCACAAAGGCAAGCCTTGGCGCGTGACTCCAAGATTTGCAAATTCAATATAGGAACAGAACTGCGCATGGCGTTTGGCGACGCGATGCGCGCGGCAGTGAACGCCGACCCAACGCGCTTTGATCGCGTGCAGATTCTGAAAGAGACCCACGATCCATTGGTGGCCAAAACCCGCCAAGTCTTGCGCAGCTTCAAGGGGGCATAGATGACACGTATTGGACTATTGGGGTGCGGCCGGATCGGCCAGGTGCACGCCCGATCCATATCACAGATTGAGGGCGCTACTGTCACGGCGGTGGCCGACGCCTTCCCGGCGCCTGCTCGGGACTTGGCCAACCAGACAAACGCCAAGGTCATGGATGCCATGGAGCTGATCAACAGCGCGGATGTCGACGCAGTTGTCATTGGTACGCCAACCGACACCCACTACGACCTCATTCACGCCGCCGCCATAGCGGGCAAAGCCATCTTTTGCGAGAAACCTGTGGACCTGTCTTCCGACAGAATTCGCGACTGCAAAGCTGTTGTTGAAACCGCTGGTGTGCCGTTCCTGACGGCCTTCAACAGGCGTTTTGACCCAAACTTCGCTGACTTGCAGGCGCGACTGCAGCAAGGCCAGATTGGCGACACTGAGATCATCACAATTCAATCTCGCGACCCTTCCCCGCCCCCGGTCAGCTACATCAAAAGCTCCGGCGGCATTTTCCGCGACATGATGATCCACGACTTGGACATGGCCCGTTTCCTGTTGGGAGAGAACCCCGTTCGCGTTTACGCCATCGGGTCTGCGCTTGTGGATGCGGAAATCGGCAAAGCCGGTGATGTGGATACCGCTGCAGTCACGCTCTCCACAGCCAGCGGCAAAATCTGTCAAATCACCAACTCGCGACGCGCAAGCTATGGGTACGACCAACGGATCGAAGTGCACGGATCACGCGGCATGTTACGTGCCGAAAACGTGCACGAAACAACGGTCGAAATGGCGACTGAGGCTGGCTTCGCACGGGCGCCGGTGCAACACTTCTTCTTGGAGCGGTATGAAGCGGCCTATCGTGCCGAGATGGCGCATTTTGTTGACGCCGCCGCAAACAGCACGCCGCCAGCGCCAAGCATTGAAGACGGCTTGCAGGCGCAGTTACTGGCAGATGCGGCGGATCAGTCCCTGAAAACTGGCAAACCGGTCGACCTCACCTGACTCTAAGCAGGCTCCCCAAAAACAAACGGGCCATCGTGTGAAACTAACGATGCCCCGTTCTTTCCTAAATAAGGCACACCAACTTGCTTAGGTCGCCAGTTTGACAGTCTTCATTTCTGCAAGTCTGGCACCGAACTCGTCCTCACTCAAGCCCTCCTCAATGGCACGCGTAAAGTAGGCAGCCTGTGTTTCTGGCGCCAACCCATTTGACGGAGGATCGCGGTCCAGATTTGTCGGGAACGAGTAGCCCTCTGCGGTGGCGGCAATAGCTGCTGAGAGCTCAGCCTGCGTCAAAGTCCCTTCAGAGGAAGCCCGCACGGCATGGGGAAACACCAAACGGCACATCTTCTCTCGGTCAACCGTCTCCATAGCCTGCCCAAAGGCAGAAGACACTTGCAGCAGATTCACAAACCGATGGATATCGGAACTGCTGTTTGCGCCAGCGGCATGAAACAGTGCCGGATTAAAAAAGACGGCGTCCCCTTTGGAGAGGGGTAATTGCACGCAACGCGCCTCAAACACCGCTCGGAAATCCTCCCGCCGCCAGGCGGCATAGCCAGGCTTGTAGGTTTGCGAAAACGGCAACAGCTTGGTTGGGCCGCTTTCCAACGGCATGTCACAATGCGCGACCGCGCCCTGAAGGGTCAAAATCGGTGACACCTCATGCACATGCGCTGGATAAGCTGCGCTCACATCCGCAGTCTGAAACCCTAGGTGATAATCTCGATGCGCCTGCTGCGCCGCACCACCGGGATGCACCAAATTGACTTGGGCCGTCATTTGATAATTTGGCCCCAGCCAAGCCTCACACACAGCCGAAATCGCCGGATTGGCAAAGTAGCGCATGAAAACACCAGGGGCGGCCTCGCAAAGCTTCTGAAGCGAATTCCAAATGCGATCATTGGCGCCGGACGCCGCAAAGTGATCCGCGCCTCCGCCCGCGTTTTGCTTTTCCTGCTCAATAATTCGGCCGTAAATTTCAGTGGCCTGATCCAACACGCAGGTGTCACGGTACGCCCCTTTCAGCACGACAATGCCGGCCCCGCTTTGCAATACCTGCGCCCATTCAGTCATCACCGTTCGGCGGCCCCCGCCTTCTAAGGCGGACAGAAGCTTACCGCTGTCATAGACGGGAATGTTCTTTTCGATTGCCATTGCCAGCGGCACGTTTTCCGGACGTGTTACCTGGTCCAGACACGCTTCAAAGTCTCTCACGTCGCAGTGTTGGGGATCGTAGTACCCGATTAAATCAGCCCTGTTCGCCATGCAGTTTCCTCCCTATTTGCCCTCAGCTTACTGGGAGTGAAGATTGATTTTCCGCCCAAAACACATCAAAAACACATCAATGACACATCGCTTTCCCATCAAAGAAATTGCACGGCAAGCCGGCCTTGGCACAGCAACCGTTGACAGGGTTTTGAACAATCGCGCCAATGTCAGTGCCCAGACCAAACAACGGGTCACCGCCGCAATCGAAGAGCTGGCGGCACAAGAAGCGCAGCTTGCCGCACGCGGGCGGCGTATGTTTTTTGACTTTGTGATCGAAGCCCCGGCGCGCTTCAGCCGCGAAGTCAAATCCGCGGCGGAGGCGGTATTGCCGCATATAACTTTGGCAGTCTGTCGACCGCGCTTTTTGTTGCAGGAAATCATGCAAGAGGCAGAAGTTGTCGCTGCGCTTGAACGTATCCACAAACGGGGCAGTCAAGGCGTGTGCCTGAAAGCCAAGGACACCCCCGCAATACGGACCGCGGTGCGCAAACTCCACGCGTCCAAGATTCCCGTGGTCACTTTGGTCACGGATCTCGGCGGCGGCGACAGATTGGCTTACGTGGGCTTGGACAATGCAGGCGCCGGACGTACAGCCGCCTATCTCATTTCCCAAACTCTGGGGAACAGGTCCGGAGCTGTATTGGCAACCCGCAGCCACGAGCGCTTCCTGGGAGAGGAGGATCGTGAAATCGCATTTAAGGAGGCATTGCTACATCTCTGTCCAAACCTGCGGATAATCTCGCTACAAGGTGGTGGTGGAGTCCATTCAGCAACGGCAAACCAACTCACAAAAAGAGTAGAGAATGTGACCGCTTTACAGGCGGTTTACTCAATGGGAGGCGGAAACAAGGCGATCCTGGAAACCCTTGAGCACTGTAGACTGAAACCATGTGTTTTTGTGGCCCACGATCTGGACCGAGAAAATAAAGAGTTGCTCGCCAAGGAGAAGATCAGTTTTGTTCTCCACCATGATCTGCAACGCGACATTCGCGCCGCGTTCGACCACTTTCTTGCCTTCCATAGGCTGCTTCCTGAATCAACAACAGAGTCAATATCAACAGCGCAAGTCCTCACCCCTATGAACATTTCACCAGATTAAGCGCGCGCAAAAGCCATGGCCGATCTCACCCGATAGGAAAGCAAACCGCATCCAATCTTTGTGACGGTCTCAACGCAAAATTCAGACACGTAGTGCGCCCACTTAATCGTCACGCTGAGCTGATCAAACGAACCCAAGAATTTGAAACAAAATTTTTATTTCAACGACTTAACTCAGGATCGTGCGACACTTTTTTCTCTGAATTGAGCGTTCCAAACCATTGTTGAGTGAGGAAGTCCGCTCCGAAGACCTAAATCCGCGGTTCTGCCGCAAAATGAGAAAGCCACGGATCGCCTACTTCATCGCTAACGACCAGCCATATAGTAGAGAGGCTCTGCCCAAGTCATTCAAACACTCAATCAAAGCTTTTCAGTAAAAGTGGTGCCGGGGGCGGATCTTAAAAGTAAATTTAAGTAATTGTAAATAAATATAAAAATTATCAATTAAAGGCAATGG
Organism: Shimia sp. MIT910701; assembly: GCF_047126315.1. Taxonomy (GTDB): domain Bacteria; phylum Pseudomonadota; class Alphaproteobacteria; order Rhodobacterales; family Rhodobacteraceae; genus Shimia. The sequence goes on from NZ_CP138953.1 coordinate 87,872, forward strand.
TACCCCTTTTCGTACCCCCAAGCTTGAATTTGCCTCTGGTGCGAGTGCGAATGCCCGCTGGTCCAAATAAGGCGATCCACTAAAGTCTATCTCACTCGATGTTGCCTCCATCTTTCCGGGCCGTCGCTGAGTGCCGCCCCCAACTTTTCACGGAATCAAGGGCTATGGAACCGTTACAGTCGTTCGTAGCCTTGGTATTGCACGACCGCTTTCAGACCTTTCATGACATTCATATGAGGCTCAGAACGTTCTCCGCTGCAGGCGCAAAGCTGTAAGGCCGATTTCCCGAAAGCAGCCTTTCAATAGGAAACCGCAGCGGTGCCGAATGCTGCGTGAGCCACCAATGGCAGAGATGCGCAGGAAGCTGACTTTGCAAAGTTCGCCTTTCGGCCCACTACTGTCGCTAGCGGGAAGCCAAAACGCTGCATTGCAATTTTCCTAAAGCTGCCGTTGGCGCTCGGGTGCAGCATTTTGGCGAGTTATAGGTCGGCAGTGCGGGACAAAGCGGACTTGTGCCGCTTCGGCTATTGCTTACGTAGCATTTGTTTTCAATAGCGACACCTACGAGGACTATCCCCTCGAGGCTAATGATTGATCACGACCTGGGTTTGTGTCGCTCGCGTGAAACACTAGTCTTCAGGAACTTCAGGGGTTGTGTCTCATGGAATCTTTCATTTTATCCGTCCTCTTGGGCCGATTCTGGGTAGGTGCGTATGGGCTTCCTATCTAACTTTTATCAGAGATGCTTTGGTTCAGACACCTGGTTAGAACCAAACTGCGGGTCAATTCCGACCCAAATCCACTGTAATCCAAGTTTAAAAACAGGGTCAATTAATCTTGCCGTCAGCGGAAGAAGCCGCCAACGACAAGATTGTCTGCTGACTAGGTCAGTACTCCGTCTTGAAACACCAGCACATCCTTGTGCGCTACGGAGACTCCAAGCTTACTGCCTACGTCTATCTTTTGACGCAGACGCGATTTCACTTTGAAAAGCTCACCATTAACAGCGCGCAGGCTGACGATTCGATCGATGCCAAGGTTTTCACAGGCTTCGACCATCGCGACTGCACTTGATTCAGAGGGGTCAGAGAAGCTTAGATGCTCTGGTCGGATACCGATCTGCAAAGCACCTGGTTCAAGATGATTCCGCGGAATATCTTTCAAGTTTAGGGCTGGGCAGTTGAGACTGTCGCCTTCAACATCAACGTTGAACAGATTGATGGGTGGCGAACCGATGAAATAGCCAACAAAGGTGTTTTCCGGGCGCTCAAACAACTGCTCTGGACGTCCTGATTGTTGGACACATCCGTCTTTCATGACCACGACCTCATCCGCGAAAGACATTGCTTCACTTTGGTCGTGGGTCACAAGGATCATTGTGGTGCCTGTATGACGGTTGATCTCACGCAGCTTGCGGCGCAGGGAAAACTTCATCTGCGGATCGATCACAGTTAGAGGCTCATCCAGTAGAACCGCGCTCACATCGTCGCGCACCAATCCGCGGCCCAGCGAAATGAGTTGCTTTTGGTCTGCACTTAGGCGGCGCGCGGGCATATCCAAAATGTCATCGAGTTCCAACATCTCAGAGACTTCGGCCACACGACTGCTGATTTTCTTTAGATCCCAGTCGCGGCATTCCAACGGGAATGACAGGTTCCGCCGGACGGATTTGGTGGTGTATATCACCGGGAACTGAAAAACCTGCGCGATGTTGCGTTGTGAGGTGGTCTTGTTTGTCACGTCTCGGCCATCAAACAGAAGCTGGCCGTCAGATGGGTGCAAAAGCCCCGAGATGATGTTCAGCATTGTGGTTTTACCGCAACCCGATGGTCCAAGCAGCGCATAGGTCTTGCCGTCTTCCCACACCAAATCCACTGGTTTTAGCGCGTAGTCTTCTTCAGACTTTGGTTGAGAGACGTAGCTATGCCCCAAATTTTTAAGCGTTATTTCAGCCATTTGAACGCCTTTCAGTGATGTTTGTACCTTCTGCTGAGAACAGCAGCAGACTGGATGTGTCCAAAAGAAACGGAAACGTCTGGTCGGGCACGAACTCGTGGATGCCTTCGACCAGCATCACTGCGGATCCGAAGCTGAGCGACAGATGCACGATCGTATCCGAACCCGAGAATTCCGCTAAAACGACTCTCGCAGTCGTATCGCCGCCAACCGAAAGAGCGTCCGGTCGGATGCCGACGTGGACAGGGCCATTGGCCGGCAATACGAGGTCGGGGGGCGGCGTAAATTCAGTTGCACCGAGAATGATCCGCCCCGCAGCCACCTTGCCATCCACTATCGACACAGGCGGGTCGCTGATCAGCTTTGCAACCTCGACAGTCGCTGGTGCTTCAAAAATCTCTTCTGGCGCGCCCTTCGCAAGGATCTGGCCCTCATGCATAACGATCATCTCATGACCCAACTGCATCGCCTCGGCAGGCTCGGTCGTGGAATAAAGAATGATGCCATCGGCGTTTTCGGCCAGAAGGCGAGGGAATTCTTCACGGAGTTTTTCGCGCAGCTTGTAGTCGAGATTTGCCAGAGGCTCATCCATCAACAAGATGCGCGATTTTTTCACGATCGCGCGTGCAATTGCCACCCGTTGTTGCTGACCACCTGACAGTTCAGATGGCATGCGGTCTTCAAATCCGGCCAGACCGACAAGTGTCAGAGCTGACAAAGCGCGTTCATCGGCGTCTTCGGCTGAATACCCCTGACGGCGCAGCGGAAAGGCAACGTTTTTTAACACTGTGAGGTGCGGGTAGTTGATGAACTGTTGGTAAACCATGCTCATCTGCCGTTGACGCACGGGACGCTTGGCAAGGTCTTGGCCGTCAAGTTCCAGACGGCCATCAGCGATGCCATCCAGCCCCATCAGGGCACGCAGAAGCTCTGTTTTTCCAGCGCCGGTCCGCCCAAGGATAGTATAAATTTTGCCGCTTTCTAGATCAGCGTCCAAATTGGACAATGGACGTTTTCGATCGGTGGTAGAGAGGTTTTTTAAAGTAAGCATGGCGTTATCTGAATGCTCCTGCAAGTGAACCGCGCGACATGAAACGTTCGACCACGATGGCGATCAATGCGAGCGGGGTGACGGAGATCAATGCGAAAGCTGATAGCGACCACCAAGGCGTCACCGATGAGTTGAGCGAGACGATGGCGACAGGCAAGAGCTGCGTTTCAGTGAAAGTCAGAATGAAGGCGAAGAAAAAGTCATTCCAACCAAAGATCAGGCAGAACATTCCTGCGACCACCAGCCCAGCGGTGGAGTTTGGCAGGACCACTCGGAAGAAGGCTCCGATCGGTGTGCAACCGTCGATCATTGCCATTTCATCCAATTCCTTGGGGATCGACGCGAAAAAATCGGTCATGACCCATACCGCGATGGGGAGAAGTAGCGCGACATAGACGATGACTAGACCAAAAATCGTATCCAATGCCTGGATCTCCTTGAGCATCAAAAAGAACGGAATGGCGAGAACAATTGGCGGCATAATGCGCTGTGAAATGAAGAAGAATGTGATGTCCGAATTCTTCACAAAGCCAGCTTTGTAGGAAAATCGACTGAGGCCGTAAGCGGCCAGAGTGCCAAGCCCCAGGCTGACGACGCTGGCAAGCAAAGTGACAGAAGCTGAGTTCAAGAACGGCTGCACAATGTTAATGCCCTGACTGCCGCTCGCGAAGAGCGAGGTCCAACCTTGAACAGAGGGTTCGAACTCGACCCATGGGATGTAACGCGCACCACTGGTTACGGCATTTGCGTCTTTGAACGAGGTGCTGAGTGCCCAGAGAAAGGGGAAGACTACGAAGGTCGTCCAAGCTAAAAGGCAGAGGTATTTGATGATGTTGTATGTGCGTCCCATATCAGTCGTCCTTTCCGACCAAAAAGCGCATCAAGAGCTTGGCAATGATCGTTAGTGTGATGATCATTATCACGAGGTAGGCGAGCGATAGCGCTGCCGAATAACCGACCTGGAATTCGCGCAGCCCTCGGATGTAGATGTAGTAGGAAGGTGTTTCAGTCGCTGTCCCCGGCCCGCCAGAAGTCATGACATAGACCGTATCCATGATCTTCGAGGCTTCGATCAAGCGGATGATAATTGCGCCGATGGAAATCGGGGCCATCAAAGGGAATGTGACCTGCCAGAATGTGCGTGTAGGCGAAGCGCCATCGATTGCGGCGGCAAGGTAGGGTTCGCGCGGAAGCGACACGAGGCCCGCAAGCAGTAGCAGGAACATAAAGGGCGTCCACTGCCAGACTTCGACAATGACAACGCTGATGAAAGCACCTGTCGCGGAAGACAGCCAAGGCACTGGACCTATGCCAACCATAGACAGTAAATCGTTTGCAGGGCCGAGGCTCTCGTGGAAGACTGTACGCCAGATGACGGACATCACGACCGGAGTGGTCATCATCGGGACCAGAAACAAAACCCGGAATACGCGCCCACCGGGCATTTTTTTCCATACCGCAAGCGCCAGCGCAAATCCGAGGGCATATTGCAGCGTAACGGTGATGAAACTCATTCCCGACAGGCGCAGCAGGCTTTCCCAGAAACGCGTGTCCTCAATGAGGCGCGCGTAGTTGCGCCCGCCTATGTAATCTAGACCCGCTTGGTAGACGTCCCAGCTGGAGAAGCTCACTCGAACGGTGAAAATCAGCGGGAACAGGATGATTGCCGCAAGGGTCAAAAGCGCTGGGAGTAGGAAGAAGTGCTTTGACTTCAGCATGTCGATATCCAATTCCTATATGAGTTTCATGAGGGGCGGCGCACCGCCCCTCACCGGCTTCAGTACGACAGGGGTTGCTTAATTGTCTTCCAGAACCACCACGTTGGCATAGGCTTCACGCAGGCGATCTGCCCCGATCCGGTCGACGATGTCGGACCATTCAGCTGCAACACCGTCGAGGGCCTCCTGAGCGGTTTTTTGACCAGCCATTGCCTCGGCGACACCGTTGGCCATGGACGACATGAACTGACCAACACCTGGAACGCGCAAGTCATAGACGCGGTTGGCGCTTTGCTCCATTTCGGACAGAGTGGTCACGTAGCTGTCGGCGACATCGGCATCCCAGCCCAGGCCTTGCCAAAAGGCGCTGTCAAAGTGGCTGTCGCGGTAAGGGTTCACACCAAAGCGGCCAATTTGAAGGTCGTGGAACGTGTTTGCTTCGTTGGAGAAGAAGCAAAGGAAATCAAAGGCCATCTCTTGGTTTTTGGAGTCTTTGGAAACTGCCGAGGACCAACCCCAAGTCATGTATGGTGCGCGGTTAGGCTCCTCGAAGTTGTCCCACTGACCCGTTTTACGGTTCCAGACTTCTTTGGCACCCGGCAGTGGTGCAGCACCAACGGCATTACGAATACGGCTGTCTTCCTGTTGCGCCTGGATGAAGGCATCATCCCACGAGTAGCTCATCAACGACTGACCACCACCAAAGGAGAAAATTTCGTCACCAAGACCAAAGCTCGCACCACCCGGAGGGAAGGCCGACTGCGCTTCGACAAACAGCTCCAAGCCGCGCACGAAACCAGGTGTGTTGATCAGCGGTTCCATGGTTTCGATGTCAAAGAAGAACCCCCCACCCACATCTGGATGTTTCGCGTAGGGTGCCGCCCGGCTAATAAAAGCCGAGAACATCAAGTCGTCACGTTTGGCCACTTCGGCAGAGCCATAATTCAGTTCGCCGTCCCCGTCCCAATCAAAACCGGAGAAGACGCTTGCGACTTCGTTGTATTCTTCCCATGTAGCAGGAACCGTCAGATCGCGGCCGGTCGCGTCTTTGAATTTCGCCTGCATGTCAGGGTTTTCAAACACATCGGTGCGATACTTGAGATAATGGCGGTCTCCGTCCATCGGATATTGGATCATTTGACCGTTCCAAGTGGCAACGCCTTTAAAGCTATCGGTCACGTCGGACATGCCGGATGAGTTGGTGTAAGCCTCTGGGACAGGTGCCAGGAAGCGATTGAAATCGCCAATCCACAGAGACGCATAAAACAAAACGTCATAGGCGTTCTGGCCGGATTGGAACGGGATCATGATGCGCTGAAACAGGTCGCCAAATGGGACGTGAACAACATTCACTTCAGCGCCGGTCAGCTCTGCAAACTGCTCTGCATGTAGCGCGGTTGGTTCGCCAATCACCGGGATTGCGTGGGTGATGACATTCAGCGTCTCGCCTGAATAATCCTTGGCGTCGATCGACGCATAGTTACAAGTGCCCGGTAGATCGGAGTCGATGCCATATTTGGTGTAGTCTTCCGCATTGGCAAAAGTTGGCGGCAGAAGACCTGCAGCGGCAATCGCCAAGGCCGAAATCGACCCAGTGAGTGATTGTTTCATATTTTCCTCCCAAGATGATAAGAAACGTCTTAGGGAACGAGCACCGCCCGTCCCTTGATTTTGCCTTCGAGCAAAGCGCGAAGAGCTGTGTTCGCATCCGCCAGATCAAACTCTTGAGTTTCGAGTTGAACCAATCCGCGATGCGCTAACTCCATCAGCTCGGACAGTTCTGCCCATGTGCCGACGAGGTTTCCGATGATGTTCTTTTCGTTGATGACGAGGTCAAAGGCAGAGACACGGATGTCCTCGCCGTAGCCCACGATGTAATAGCTTCCCGCTTGGCGGGTCATGGCGAGGCCCTTACTTGTCGTGCCCGTCTCGCCGACAAAATCGAGTACGGCCTCGGCTCCATTTCCTTTGGTAAGGGACATGACAGCATCAACTTCGCCGCCGTCTGCCTTCACCAAGTGATCCGCGCCGCACTCTGCCGCGAGCTGCAAAGAAGCGTGGTTGCTATCGATTACTATGATCTCTGCCGCGGACATCGCGCGTACAATTTGAATGGCAATATGACCAAGCCCACCCGCACCAATGATCGCGCAGGTCTGGCCCGGCAACAGCTTCTGGGTTGCACGTTTGGCCGCGCGATAGGCGGTAAGGCCTGCGTTCGCATAGGGGGCGACTTCTTTCGGCGGTAGCGACTTCGGCAGCGAAACCAGGCTGCGCGCCGAGGTAACCATGGCTTCCGCAAAGCCGCCATTTCGGTCCAAACCGGGAAGGGGGCCTGCTCCGTGCATGTCCTCGCTGTGGCGTCTTAGAACATTCGTATCTGTGATCTTAGGGTGAAGGATTACGGGATCACCCCTTTGCAACCCTTCAACCTCAGGTCCGAGTTCTTCTATCCAGCCCGCGTTTTCGTGCCCTAAAATGATGGGCAAGAGAGTGTTGCCATGTGGATCCATGTGCGGACGCCAGGTGCCTTCGATCACATGCAGGTCTGTCCGGCAGACCCCAGCGCCTCCGATCCGTACGATCACGTCCGAGCCCTTGGAAATCACTGGGTCCGGCACGTCTTCGTAGGACAGCCAAGACTTCGCTGTCAGATCGTCATCGTATGAATGCAAAACCTGCGCTTTCATGGCGTCCTCCCTTGCCCTACGACCAATGGCCTTAGAACATCACCTCGCCACCGTTCGGAGAGATGCAGCTGCCGTGGAAGAAGCTGCCCTCTTCAGAGGCCAAGAACACAACAGAAGGGGCGATTTCGCTGACCTCAGCAAAGCGGCCCAGCGGGATTGCGTCTTTCAGCGTATTCAGGAGTTCGTCAGACAGGGGTGTCAGCAAATCGGTGTTGGTCACACCGGGCGCAACAGCGTTCACGAGAACACCAGTGCCTGCGGATTCAAGCGCAAGCGCGCGAGTCAGTGTCGCGTTCGCACCTTTGGCTGCGCAGTAGTGCGTCAGGGTTGGAGCCCCCTTATAAGCGAGCTGAGACGTGATATTAATGATGCGACCTTCGCCGCGCTGCTTCATGTCACGATAGGCGGTTTGCGCCATGAAGAAGGTGCCTTTGACGTGCACATTCAACATTCGATCAAAGCTGTCTTCACTGATGTCTTCGAAATTTTCAGTGATATTGTGGCCGGCGTTGTTGACCAAGATGTCAACATCTCCAAGCGACGCCTTCGCGGACTGATAAAAGTCTTGTACCGCAGCCACATTTGACACGTCACATTCTGCTGTAAAACACTTGCGACCCAGCGCTTCGATCTGCGCTTTTGTCTTTGCGGCGTTCTCATCATCTTGGAAATGACAAAAGCCGATGTCTGCGCCTTCATGCGCCATGGCCAGCGCAATGCCCTGGCCGATGCCGCGCGAGCCGCCAGACACAATTGCAGTTTTGCCAATCAGTTTACCTTGAGACATAAATCTTCCTCCCAAAGTCGCCAAAATGGCGACCGCACGTCGTGTTCCTTTGCTCAACATGAGCGTTCGACGTTTCGTGACACCAATTGAACATTTTGGGATCGGGCTAGGTTTTATTGGGGTGTTCAGATTTTGAAGGGCGCCCGAAAAACGGTGTTCATTTAGTGAACACTTGGGTTGATCCGGTGAACTTGGTTCGTCTTTATGGTAATTGTAAGCACCAACGCTGGGAGGACGTTGTGCAGTCTATGTTTATGAAAGCGCGTACAGCGCTTGAAACAAAGGGTAGGTTTGCTGCCGGTGCTGTCCCCGATCATATTGCGGACAGTTGGCATCGATGCTTGCAGCATGGCTTAGATCCAACGGGGGAGCCTTTGGATGGCGACATCGGAATCCAAGCACTGCGCGAAACGCGGCAACAGCACGAAAAGCTGCTAATGGTGGTGCGCCCAGAATTGGAACTGCTGAGCACCCAGATCGCGGGCACCAACCATATGACCGCTTTCGCCGACAACCGTGGCGTTGTGTTGGACGCCATTATGGACACCGAATTTAGTCTTTCAAAATGTGCCCGTGCTGTGCGTTGCGGAACCATCTGGGACGAAGAGCATCGCGGGACAAACGCACTGGGCTTGGCGCTTTATACTGGGCGCACCAGTATGGTCACGGGCTCTGAGCACTACTTTTCAAGCCACGGACAGGTGTCCTGCGTGTCCACGCCAATTTTTGACAGCCAAGGGCAGATTGTCGGGCTGCTGGATGCGTCATCAGAAGTGGCCGCTCGGCAATTTCATACGCAGGCCTTGGTCGAACTCGCAGCCTCCAATATCGAAAACCGCCTGTTTATCGAAGACCATCGCGCCAACATCATTGTGCAATTTCACCCGCGCGAGGAATACCTAAAGACTCAAAGCGTAGGCATGATCAGCTTTGACGAAGAGGGCAAAATCCTTGGGGCAAACCGCCGAGCCGTCCAACTTCTAAATGGTCTCGATTTTGCCACCTTGTCGAAATTCCGCGATCTGTTTCGCACGGATTTCGGATCAAACCTTTCTGCAATGCGCGGTGGCGAAACGGTCCGTTTAGTTGATTGGCTAAACTCGGCCTTCTTTGCGCGCATCCGTCTTTCTCGCTTGTCCTCGGGCGCTAACACGCAAAACCTCCCACTCAATCTCCCGTCAACGTATGAGGTCCCAGGGCTTCCTGACACGCCGGTGTTCAGGGATCAGCAAGTGCTCAATAGCCTGAAACTTGCCATTCGGTCTGCCAAAATGATGACCCCGCAATATGTGATCGGCGCATCGGGTACAGGGCGCACAACTTTTGCGCAGGCGGTGCACCAAGCTAGCTGCCCTGACAAACCGCTGATTGCGGTCGATTGCCGCGCGGCTAACATCAACGCCGAAAGCGATGGCCTGACTGGAGAGCTTTTTGGCGGAGATGAGAACAGTCGCTTCCTGATCGAAACCGGCGGGATGCTGGTCTTAGAAGACCTGTCACAAGCAACTGGCCGGGCCTCCGAGCAGCTTGCGCAGCTGATCAATCGTTTGCTACAACATAAAACTTCGGCGAAGTGGTCCATTTTGGTTGTCGAAAGCGAAGATCCAAAAGAGCAGGCCCATTGGTCAAAATTCGTCTCCATGACCTTCGCAAAACTGCGTCAGGTGGAATTCCAACTGCCCACCCTCAGTGGCCGCACGGATGCGTCCTTTATCGCGATGTCCATGATGTCGCGGCTGTCAACGGATCATCAGCTGTCGCGGTCTGCCATTGATGCTATTTTCGATCTGCATGCGCCAAATACGTTTTACGATTTGGAAAAACCGCTGACCACGTTGGCCATTCAATGCCCCGCCACAGTATTGCGGGCTGAGCATGTCCAACGATACATCTTGCGAAACGAATTGCGCGACGCGGTATGTCCAAAGTGCAAAGGCAACAACGCCAAAGAAGCCAAATGCCGCGAAATCAACCGCGTCTTTATGGAATGCAACGCAAATATCGCTTTGGCCGCGCGTAAACTAGGTGTGTCAAGAAACACTGTTTATGCGCATACGCAAACCGAAGATTAAGGATGGCAAGGGAAGACCATTCCAAGAAGCAACACAATTTGCGATCCGCGTGATTTCTACATACTGCCGATGACGAAAAATCGATGCTGTGAGCGCGCGAAGCGAGAATTTCCAAGGTACAAATTGGGCTCTAAGCCGCCATGCGGCAGTGCGGCAGTGCGGCAGCGTGTCCGCAGCAAAACTGCGCGCAAACCAAGGTTATCAACTGCTGGAGCCAGCCCTTTCAGGACATTCACATTAGGCTCAGAACGTTCTCTGCTGCAGACGCAAAGCTCTAAGGTCGAGTCCCCGAGAGCTGCCGTTCAATATTAAACCGCAGCAGTGCCGGATGCTGCGTGAGCCACCAATGGCAGCGATGCGCAGGAAGCTGACTTTGCAAAGTTCGCCTTTCGGCCCACTACTGTCGCTAGCGGGAAGCCAAAACGCTGCATTGCAATTTTCCTAAAGCTGCCGTTGGCGCTCGGGTGCAGCATTTTGGCGAGTTATAGGTCGGCAGTGCGGACACTGCCGACATTTGAGCAATGTCCGCTTCGGGGGCTAGCATTTTGTCTTTAGGCACTCATAGACGCCACCAAAGGGAGGGTCTTGGACAGTCCTTCGGCTGTCTCCAGCGCGCCTTCAAGGAAGCCCCCATAGCCGTGGGCGGTCTCCGTGGAGCCGAAGTAGAGGCCTTTCTGCGCCAACGGACGTAATTCGTGCGGCAAGCCATAGCTTGGGTGGCGGCTGACGGGCCGTCGGTCTTGCGCGCGGGCGATCTCGGGAACGGTCGCCCAGTCTTGCAGGATCAAGTCGCGCGGGTTGCCCATCTCGGGGCCAAACAGCGCAACGAGTTGCTCCTGGGCAAGCTTCATCACCTCGTCCCGATGAACCTCTCTGGCATCCGCGGGCACGCCCACAAAACCAAACAGTGCGTAAGGCCCACCGTTCATTGGCGAGGCGTCGTGGATTTCGAACATCGGCCCGCAGTGGCTCATCGCGTCGCCAGAGAGGCCAGCGTTGCGCCAGTGCGGCTCGTCATAGACGGCAACAATTTTCGCCTGACCCGCCATCCATGTGGGGACATTCTTGAGCGATTGAAGTTGCGCGGCATCCAGTGCGGGCTCGAACGTCACGTTGTCCGCAACCACGCGTGGCGGAACAGCCAGAATGATCTGACGTGCCTTAATGGTTGTCGCTGACCCATCTTGGATGACGGTCGCTGTTATACCGTCCGAGCCATGGGCAACCGTGTCGAGCCTGGCGTTCGTGAGGATCTTGTTTTCATCCAACGAATTGGCCAGCCCATCAATCAAAGCGCCCATCCCGCCGTCCAAGCGGTACGACCCTTGCATCGAGGCATAGCCCCGCCCGCGTTGAACGGCACCTGTTTGGTCCTGATACATCAGATCGCCGGTTGAGAACTGCTCGAAGACGGGGATGTTGAACCGCCGGGAAAGTGCGGCCATGCGCGGTTGGCCAGGCCAAAACCAGGCTGGGCCAAGATCGAACCGGCCACCCGCGATGTCTTTGGTCATGATCCGACCTCCCAAGCGTTCCTGCGCCTCTACAAGCAAGAAGTCAGTGCCCTGCTGGGCCAAGTGATCCGCCAGAGCGAGGCCTGACAGGCCGCCGCCCACTATGAGAATGTCTGTTTGCATCAGAATGCCTCCCCCATAGGTCTGAGATCCAGCTCATGGGTCCAAGTAGATTTCGGTTGGTTGGCGAGGTCCAGATAGACCTGCGCGATGTCTTCAGGTTTCATCATCCGGGCGGGGTCCATGCCATGCAGATCTCGGCTGGCTTCGGTGTCGACAATCCCGTCCAGGATCACATGTGCCACGTGGATGCCCTTCGGCCCGTATTCCCGCGCCAATGATTGTGTCAGCGCCCGAAGCGCGGCCTTTGCAGCAGCGAACGCCGCAAAGTTCTTGCCCCCGCGCAAGCTGGCCGTCGCGCCCGAGACGATGAATGTTCCACCGCCGGTTTCGACCATGCCGGGCAACACGCCCTTGGCAAGGTTCACCGCCGAAAGAACCATCGACCGCCAGGTTGCTTCGAAGTCGTCAACCGAGGTGTTCTCAAAGTCAGAAATCACCAACTTGGCTGTGTTATGAACCACCAGCTTGGGCGCGCCATGGGTGCCGTTCAGATCGAGCAATTTGCGCGCGGTGAGATGAGCGTTCGCGAGATCCACAGCTAGGATCGTCTCCTTGGCGCCGTTGGGCACCGTACGGTTCAGCCCAAAAGCGATGTAGCCATTGTCATTGAAGCTTGAGACCAAGGTTCGGCCAAGCCCTGCCCCGGCCCCCGCGACAATCGCGAGGGATGCGCTTTGAGCAGCCATGTCGTTTTCCTCCGGTTAAGTGGGCGCGGTTGGTGCCTCGGCCAGATGGTCAGATTTGATCCAGAGGCGTGCACCTTCCGGACCTGCGATTGCGTTCAATGGCATACCCGCGGGAAGCCTCAGCCAAGAGTTCTTCGCAAACTCTTCGCCACTTTCGACAAATGTGCCCTCTATCACCAGCGCCTCGAACCCCTTGTGGTCGTTGTCCGCAATGGAGGCATTGGCGTCCCACACCTCAATGCGCACGCGCTCGCGAGCATCTTGAAACAGCGGGATTTCGGCCACGCCGTCGCGGACGGGCTGCGGCGTCTCGGCCATCGAGTCGATGGTCACTTGATTGCGGTCGTCCATGTTGAATTGCCAGAGTTTGACAAAAATCGTGGCGCCTGGGGCCGAACTGGGGGTATGCGACGATGTCGGCGGGTTGCGCACATAGGTGCCAACGGGGAAATCGCCATGTTCGTCCTGAAAGACGCCATCGAGCACCAGATACTCCTCACCGCCTGTGTGGGTGTGAGCAGAGAAGGCGCTGCCGGGCGCGTAACGCACGATCGTGGTGGCCCGTGCGACCTCGTCGCCGATCCGGTCCAGCATCCGACGGTCCACCCCTTTCATCGGCGAGGCGACCCAGGGCTCCTGATCTGAATGCACGACGGCGCGTTCGTCAAAGTTTGCGTTGAGTTCCATTTCTGTCACCTTTCTCAAAGGTTGATTTTCATACCTACAGCGATGGGCACCACCCGCTCGCCATAGGACCGTTCAAGGGCGTTCGTTGCCCGCCAGCCGGTGCAATGCCCCGGCAGAATAAGGTCGATGTCAAACTGCTCAAAGTCCGCGACAGTTTCTTCGATGATCCGCTCATTGAGGCACCGGGGCGGCATTTGTTACCGCCCCGATGGGGTGTCGTTCATGCCGCCAAACGCGCTTTGAGCGCTTCGGCGAGCGGCGGTGCAGAGGCAGGGCTCTGACCGGTCATCAACGCGCCGTCCTCGACAACGTTGGCCTCCCAGTTGGCCTTGCTGATATAGTTGGCACCGCGGCCCTTCAGCTCGTCCTCAAGCGAGAACAGCAGGTGATGCAGAAGCTCGATCTCGCTGTCCTCGGCGTTCTTAAAGCCAGTCAGATCGACGCCATTGACCAAGTACTCGCCGTTCGAGAGCTTGATGTCGCGCAGGATGGCGGGCGCGTGACAGACCATCGCCACGGGCCGGTCGCTTTCGTAGAAGTCCCGGATCATCTTGATCGCGTAGCTGTCGCTCGCCAGATCCCAGATCAGTCCATAGCCGCCCGGCACAAAGAGCGCGTCGAAGGTCGAGTAGTCGATCTCGCGCAGCTTACGAGTGTTCTGAGCCGCGAACATCGCCACAGGATCATTGAAGAAGCGTTCGGTGTATTCCGTCGTGAAGGGGGCTTTCATCGAGAGCAGATCAATCGGCGCCGCGCCGCCCTCGGGCGAGGCAAAGACGACCTCATATCCAGCTTCGGTCAGGATGTAGTAGGGCGCCGCCAGTTCGGTGAACCAGGTGCCGGTCTGCTTACCCGAAATGCCCATCTCGTCGACCGACGACATCACAAGCAGCACGCGCTTTTGTTGGTTTCCAGTAGCCATTGTCAGAGTTCCTTTCTGCATCTACCTATCAGTTGGTAGGTATTGAATTAGAGGTTGACCCTGCTTCTGTCAACGGCTATCTATCAATCGATAGGTAAATGAGTGTAGGCCCATGACAATGAAAGAGAAAATTCTTGAGGCCGCCGAGAAGCGTGTGCGAGGCGTGGGCTTTGCCGAGATGAGTTTCCGCGATCTGGCTAGAGACGTGGGAATCAAAAGCGCAAGCGTGCACTACCACTTTCCGACCAAGCCAGACCTCGGTGAGGCCCTCGTCACGCGTTACGCGGAGCAGTTTAAAGAAGAACTCGACAGGATCGACCAAATCGAGCTGCGCGCGGCGCTGGACGCTTTCGTGGGGCTCTATTCAAAGGCGCTTGTGTTGGGGGAGTCCATTTGCCTTTGCGCCGTAATGGGCGCCGAGGCCATTGGACTGCCGGAAAATGTGAACGCACGTACAAAAGCGTTCTTTGAAATGAACAAGGCTTGGCTGGAAACGCTGCTGACCGAACACGGCGTCGAACATGCTGCTGAAACCGCTAACCTGATCGTTGCCGCCCTTGAAGGCGGCATGATCGTGGCTTCGACGTCAAAAAACCGAGCGATCTTCGAGCAAGTTGCAGAAGCAGCCATTCGCTGCGTTGCAAATTAGGGCCCAGTTGGGCTCGATGCAGACCTTAGCTGCGCTGTGATCTAACGTCCGCGAAGACGGCCCATTGCCTTCAAATTTCTACCGCCTCGGCGATTGACAAAGCGTCTTCCAGATCGACACCGAGGTATCGGACTGTGCTGTCCATCTTGGTGTGTCCAAGCAGGAGCTGAACAGCGCGCAGGTTGCCGGTCTTCCTGTAGATCTGCGCAACCTTTGTCCGCCGCATTGAATGTGTTCCATAAGCGCTCGGCTCCAGACCGATTGATTTCACCCAGTCACGTACCAATCGCGCATATTGCCTTGTCGAAATGTGCAGCCGTTCATGGAAACGCCCTGGCCATAGGAATTCGGAGCCGATCATTAGCGGCTCTTCCATCCATCTCAATATGGACTTTCGTGTTCCCTCGGTGATCTCAAAGCGGACAGATTTCTGGGTCTTGCTTTGGATGATTGACGCCCGCTCCTTAACCTGACCCGCGGCGTGCACGTCCGCGACTTTCAGTTTGACCAGATCGCAGCCCCGAAGTTTGCTGTCGATGGCAAGATTGAACAAATCGAGGTCGCGGTGATTTTCAGCGATCTCAAGTCGGACGCGAATTGCCCAGACATGCTTAGGCAATAGTGGGCGTTTCTGCCCGACAATGCGGCCTTTGTTCCAGGCAGGGCGACATGCTCGAATAGCGGGTAAGTTTGGTGTTTGCATGGTGGATCCTCCGATCCGCCACTCCCTCCCACGGCGACAACCCGACGTTGACCTGACCACCATATCACAGGATGCTGCACGGCCTCCGAGGTCCGCTCAGAGCCCACTTTGACCAATGCTGCGTGATGCACCAGCGGCGGGAATGCCGACGACCGCGCCATTCATCAGCGCGTGGCCAAAACGCCGTGAATTGAACTTCTGCCAAATTCGGATCAATTCGCCAATGTTGCCAGCAGAACATCAAGTGTTTCTTCTGGCTGCCCCAAAAGGGCGAGCCCATCGGCTTCAGAATCTTGGACTAGCGGTACAACAGTACCTACGTCACTCCAGGAACGTACGAACACAGCACTCAATTCTCGACTTATGTTCGTAGGTGCGATGTATACGACAAGCGATTGCAAATTAGATCGAATAAGCCGTTCTGTTAATCGGGCCTGCATACCCATAAACTGAACATAGTCTTTTTCGAAACCAGTGACCTCGGTCATATTGACCAGTTGTTTTTGGCCCGCGACATAGTCTGGATGCGAAACGTAGGTTTCCGTTGCAATTAACGTATCGTTGATAGCGACGTAGCCAAAGTATCGAACCACAACAAGGCCGCGTTGGGGGAAGATTGTAAATTCTACAGGCATAACTTTTTCTAGACCCATTTGGCTGGCGCCAATTCACGCGCTATCTATCGCTGTTCAGTAAAGCTGACATTAAAGCTTGTTGGAGACCTATATTCGTAGCGCAGCATCCGTTGTTTTGGACACAATCCGGACGTTAGGCAATCCCTGATTGCCAAACTCGCTACTGTCAGGTCTCAAGGACGGCTGAGCGGACAAACAGGTTAGGCGCATGAAGGCCTGCTATTGGGATTGCACACCCTTGATAATCTTCGCATCGCTTTTGCTGGACGCCATCAGCCACCAAGCAAGTAGCGGAAAACCTACCAGTTCGAATATCAGTGACGGGGCAATGGCAGCACTAAATAGGACCTCAGTGTCCATGCAACTCAGTCGAAACAGTCCCGCGGTTGCGATCATAGCCGACAGAATAATCAGTGTCGGGCGAAGCCTGCGTAGAGCAAAGCCGCCGATCACAAACACAGCGCCGACTGCGAACCAGACCCCGCCGATGAATCGAATGTGGCTGTCCTGGGTTTGAAAGGTTGCCGCATCCGTGATCGCAAAAAAATCGCGCGTCGATTGCCACCCCAGTGTCTTAATCCCGCCCAGGCCGATATTCAGTCCCAAAAAGATAATGGCAGCGCCAATTATCACAACAACCGCGTTCAGTAAGTTTGTCTTGTGCATGTCACTTTTCCTCAATGCATACCCGATGGGTGATTAATATTTGGCACGCGTTCTATATTATTTCTATCTTGCAAGGGCAAGCATTAATTGGTACGCGTTCTATATTAATCTTGAAAGGGTCCAACCATGGCTAGATCTGCTGGCAGGCCAACCCGCACCAAGGCTGAAATTCAGGAGTTCCGATCAAAGATTGGGAAGCACGCGCTTGAGATTTACCGAGCGGAGGGCTTCGGAGCGGTTTCAATGCGCCGTTTAGCCAAGGAGGTCGGCTGCGCCCCGATGACAATCTATGCGCATTTCGAGGGCAAGACGGATATTCTAAGATTCCTTTGGGCAGACGTACTCAGCGACATGTCTCGTGATATCGAGAAAAAGCTGAAATCGGTCGTTGGAGCGCGTGAACGGCTGCGTACCGCTGCGCAAACTTTTGTCGAATATTGGATTATTCACCCCGATCATTTTCGACTTGTCTTTATGTCTAACGATGTGACGCGGGCGGATGTCAGTACGTTTATTAAGGACGAAGGTACATTGGCACACTTCTTGATTTTTTCGGAATTGTTTCAAGAGGTTATGTCGGAAGATCTTGAAGCTGACGTTAGGACCGATACGCTCTTATCCGGAATGATCGGTATCGCTCTTTGTGCGAATACTATCCCCGATTACCCTTGGTCTGACGCGTCATCAATGACCGAGCAGTTACTATCGAGCATAATTGATTAAACCAACTCGCAATTTGATGGAAAGCTGACCTTCGTACATCTCGTAGCATCGGTTGGTCTGGGCTCAGACCAGCCTTTGACCACTGGAAACGCGATTTTCCCGTTTGAAGGTCAGCTTTCGGGAAGTCGAGGTAATCTGCTTGCGCCTGCCGCATTGCCGATAGTGCTCGTCTGACATTGGTCACTTTGGGCTGAAAGCAGCAGTTGACCACCTTGGTTCTCACGCAGTTTCGCTGCGGACACGCTGTCGCACTGACGCATGGAGACTTAGAGCCCAAACTTACCATTTCAAACAGGTTTAGCTCACACTGAAGGTGTGTATCAAGCAAGACGAACCTCTATTCCATTGTGGCATAAGAAATCACGGTTCAGAGCTGCTAAAGAAAGCTGTTCCATGTTACCTACGAGGTGAACCTTGCAATTCGACACAAACTTGCAGAGAGCATCGGCTAAAAGATTGTTGGAGAAAGTTATGTCAAAGCGACGAAATGTAGTAGCTCTGATGAGTTTGTGCGCGTGTTTTGCAGCCAATGGAAGCAAGTCTGAAGCGATGTATAGCTGTTACTTTCCAGTGTCTTGCAAAGTGCCTGATGGAGATTGTGGATTGGCTTCTGTTACTAAAGATTTTTCTGCTTCTGATGCGGTTCAAAATATAGAGAACGGTGGCCGTAGGTCTTTAATTTTTCCTGACTTCAGTGTGATTTACGTTCGGGAAGGCGAGCATCCAGATCAAGAGTGTAGCCCGGCTCCCTGTTTCAAAGCGGTACGTGTGACCTTCTTGAAGGACATTGTTTCAAGCGTCGAAACAGCGCACGGCGTTTGCCAAATTGAGAGTAAGTAAACCGATATTTCCCAGTTACTTTTTGTTGCCCCGCGCTCGGCTGTCTATTGACCGGATTCGTTTAGGGGCATCAAGTGGCTTTGCAAATGTCGCTATCTGCGCATTGCCGACGCTGGTGCTCAGCTCAGCAAGTGGGATCCGCCCTAGTAGGGTTTGAATGGCCGCTTTGACCGGGAACGAAGCTGTGCCTTCGCTCGTGCAGCGAAGGTCTGCACTCCGCCGGACCTGCTTAGACGCCCCCGGTGACTTGTCGGATTTTGAATGTCGTGTTTGGGCTGGCACCAGCAGTTGATAACCTTGGTTTTCGCGCAATTTTGCTGCGGACACGCTGCCGCACTGCCGCATGGCGGCTTAGAGCCCATTGTGTGAATTTGGCTCTCATGCTGCGTACGCACGCAGCATGAATACTGCTGCAGTTGCGTGGATCTCGGTGTTGCGGTGCGGCGAGAGAACCAGCCATTTGCGCGCTGCGCAGCGAAGATCAGCACAGCAATTGACAGGCCGCGAGTCGAAGCTGACGGCAAGGTTTGCCATCGCAAGGTCTGCGTTTCATGGCTTTACCAGCGGACCTGCCATTTGAATTCGGCGCAGCGTTTTCCACTTAAACCTCAAATACGGCCGGGTGCAGATGCATCACTGGCGTGGCAGCCGGCTCTTAACAACTACCCCTGCCACTGACGATACAATCTCAATGCCGGCGTGGTGCCGGTGAATGGGTTTGGAGGGTGGATCGGAGGGCAAATCATGCCAAGAGTCCAACTTCCTGCAACCACACCGAAACGCAGAGCCTGGAACAAGGGGCGTATCATCGGGCAGAAGCGGCCCCTCTTTCCAAAACAGGTCTGGGCGATCCGAACTCGGCTCGAACTGGTGGGCTATCTGCGCGATCTGGTTTTGTTTAACCTCGCCATCGATAGCAAGCTCCGCGGATGTGATCTCGTAAAACTGGCCGTTTCTGACCTCGTCAAAGATGACCGTGTCCGGGAACGCGTATCGGTCATACAGAGCAAGACCAAGCGACCGGTTCAGTTTGAAATGACGGAAAACACGCGTGAAACCGTCTTGGCTTGGGTCAAATCTCCCGAGATGTTCGCCTGCCCGTTCATGTTCCCAAGCCGGTTTCATGACCGTCCACACATCTCAACCCGCCAATATGGACGGTTGGTGCGTGATTGGGTCACTGCGATCGGGTTAGAGCCTAGCGGTTACGGCACGCATTCACTGCGCCGGACAAAGGCGGCGGAAATCTATCGGAAAACCGGCAACCTTCGCGCAGTCCAACTGCTGCTTGGTCACACCAAGGTCGACAGCACGGTTCGTTAGCTTGGCTTCGAACTCGAAGATGCTCTAAGTATCGCCGAACGCATCGACATCTAATGAAACTTGGCGAGCGGTCCTGCCGCTCGCCATTTCAAAGAGGATTTTTGTGACACCTGCGGTGTTGGTGTTCGGGGGCCAGTGCAAAAGCGGGCTGCTACCATTGGATGTAGAGGCTGCGTCGCATTTCCATTTGCCGACATCCACCACACACGCAGTTTGTGAAAAACGTCTGACCAACGCGAACAGAGAGCGGACAGATTTGCACTAAAATTTGTGTCAAAGATCGTCCCAATACGCGGTTCATACCAAGGCCTCATGCTCTGACCTTGTAGATGTCCCGGCGAGCGCCCTGGCCGCCTTCGCTCGGTCGTAGATTGCGTCCCAGTTTCCACTGGACAAGTCTTCGGGTCTTGCGATCCAACTTCCCCCGACCGCTTTCACGGGGCCATAACCCAGCCAATCCGTCGTCGTCTCTTGGGTGATGCCACCCGTTGGGTTAAACGTCAGGCCGGTGTGCCGAAAGGGGTCTGCCAAGCTTTTGAGCATTGGCAACCCACCCGCAGCCGTTGCGGGAAAGAACTTGACCATGCGGCAACCTGCTCGCAAGGCGATCTGTATGTCAGAAGGCGTCATTATACCCGGTGCGAAAGGAATCCCAATGGTCTGAGCCACCGCCACTGTCGCGACATCAAGTCCCGGAGACAGCGCGAATGCCGCACCTGCGGCTTGCACTGCGCCCAACTGGTCTTCGTCCAGAACGGTTCCCGCTCCCACAAGCATGGCAGGACGATGCTTTGCAATTTGCTCAATCGCACTGATGGCTGCGTCCGTTCGAAGCGTGATTTCCGCGACCGGTAGCCCCGCGTCGATCAGCACATCCGCCAATGCCAAGGCGTCGTTCGCATCTTCAATCGAGATGACAGGAACAACCCGGTAGTTCGCAAGCGTCTCAAAAATGCTCATCTGACGTCCAACTGAGGTTTTGAACCTGCGAGGGCTGGGACCTGTCCGGCAGGAATGCGCGCCCCGAAATGCTGTAATGCCGTCGCTGACATCTTCTGGCCGGACGCAATAGCAAGCAAAGGGTCATGACCTGCAAGGCGCGCGGCGAGATACCCCGCATTAAAGGCATCCCCGGCCCCAGACGTGTCGCGGACATCCGAAACCGGCGCGCAAGGCACTTCGCCGACCTGCGCACCGTCCCAGAACGTCACAGGTGCCGCGCCATTCTTGACCACGATTTCCGCCACGCCCGCGTCGCGCAGCCGCGCGGTCGTCTCGGCAGGCGAGGCATCGCCCCATAGTGCGGCTTCGTCATCAAAGCTCGGCACCGCAATGTCGGTTACGTTCAGCATAGCCTGCATCGCGTCGCGGTTCTCTTCCTGGGAGGGCCAAAGCCGCGGGCGCACATTGGGGTCAAATGACACCCGCGCGCCAGTGGTCCGCGCGGTCGCCAGGGCCGAGATCAGCCGGGCGCGCGCGTCAGGCCGCAGGATGGCGAGCGTAATGCCCGACACATGGATCAGACCGGCACCATGCAGCGCCTCGGTGAGCCATCCTTCATCCTCAGCCAGCAGACGCGCCGCCGAGGTGTCGCGCCAATAGTGGAAACTGCGCTCTGCCCCATCGAGCTCAATCATGTAAAGGCCCATCGTGCGGTCCGCGACGCGACCGATATGCGATATATCAAGTCCGTCCGCGTCCAGCAGGTTGATGAAATCTGAGGACAGGCTGTCCGTGCCCACCTTGGTGACAAAGCGCACCGGCAAGGCGGCGTCAAGGATCTGCGCCATATGCCACGCTGTGTTGAAGGTATCGCCAGCAAAGCCCCGTCGGTAGGTAGCCGGCCCGGCCTCGGCCATCTCGATCATCGCCTCGCCCACCGCGACCGTCAGGTTTGACCGAAAGTGGATCATAGCGGGGCCGCTCCTTGGTCGTAGATGCCACCGGTCAGCCATGCGGGCCAATCGCGCTCAAAAAACGATTTGTCACCTGCGTATGCGCGATTTGGCACCTCTTTTACGATCATATCGGCCCCGTCCAGCCGGACCCGGAGTTGGGTCTGTTTGTCAGCATCTCGTTCAGCGCGAAACCGGACCTCCGGCAGCGGGCCATGCACGGAGTGCGGCAAGGCATCGCCCGAAGGGTCACAGATCGCCCGCGCGCCCCGGCTACCGCCGCCATGTGCGATGTAGTGATCGAGCGCTGCAAGAACCGCCTCGGACGCCAAAGCCATTTGCTGCCATTGCAGGACGCGGGCCGCCTCAGAAGGGCGTGGCACCGTCAGGCCCTTGGCGCGGATCTGTGAATTGAGCGCGCGGGCGTCAGCCAATGCCCCAGCTACGGCGTCGGCTGTACACAGAATGCCCGCGTGCTTACTCATGCGCGCCTGAACATCGGACCGGATGTCCTTCCACGCCATATCGCTCTCAGTGCTGAGAACACGATCAATTTCTGCTACGGCGGCCTTTGCAGCCTGCCTCAGGTCGGTTTGGGACGGCGCGGCGGCATGGCCTGCGGCCCCGACATGTTCGGCCACGCGGGTCCCAAAGACCTGCCCTGCATTCAGGGCCGAGCCACCGGGGCGGGTCACGCCATGGGTTCCTGAGGCCTCGCCCACCGCGTAGATGCCGGCGACATTGGTCCGCCCCCAAGTGTCGACCGCGATCCCGCCATTCATGTGCTGGTTGTTGACGGCAAACTCCAACGGGTATGTCGTGATGTCCACCTTGTAGCGCTTGTAAAGCTCGATCGCGAGCGGGTTCATGTGGCGCAATCGGTCGATGGGACGGGCATGATCCGCACCGGCATTGCGCAAATATCGGCTGACGTCATCGTCCAACCGGTCAAGGCTGAAGGGTGCATCAATCGCCTCCGGGTTGTGGTTGAAATCCATGAAGACGCGGCGGCCCTTTTGGCTTTCGCGGAAGATGGCAAGGTCCACGAGGCTGGACTGGAAATCCAACATCCGGCTTGCGTGGAACGGCCATTGGTATCCCTTGCGGAAGATGTTCGACGCCATCTCTTGCGTGGTTCGGTAATAATCGGCGAGGAAGTGATGTTCCGTGCCGTCGTCATCAACCGAATAGATATGTGGAATAACCTGCACATAGGTGCCTGACAGGTTCCACGGGAACCCTTCGCGGCGGGTGCCGATGCCGAACTGGCTTTCGGTGATGTTGGTCAGTTCCAACCCTGCCTCCAGCGCCAGACCCAGCGTGCCAAAGCAGCCGTTTGGAAAGACGCTGTCGCGGTACATCTCGCCCGGACCACCGGCGGCAAAAACCAGTGCGGAACAGGCATAAAGGGCGAGGCCGTAGGGGTTCGCCTCGGTCCCTTCCTTGGGGCGGATCACAAGGAGGCCGGTCACACCCTGCGCGTCTTTCAACACTCTGATCGCGGTGGTGTGGTTGAAGAAAGCGATATCAAGGCGGATCGCTTCTTCGGCCAGCACCTTGACCATCAAACGCGAGGTGCGCGGGCCGCAGGAGGTTGCCCGACCAACCTCGTCATGATCGGTCTGATAACGCAGCGTGCCGCCCAGATGGTCCTGCGGCAAAGGCAAGCCCAGATATTGCAAGGAGGCCATGGCGCGCACCGATCCGACCGCCTCAATATAGGCGGTGTCTTCGTCCATGGCCCCGCCCGCGCGGATCGCCTCGGCCATTGCCTGAAAGTTGTCGCCCTGATCCTTGGTATTGGCCGTGTGCAGCGTCTGCTTGTCAGAGCCAGAGCAGGCCGACGTGCCACCCCAGGCGCTTTGGCTAATGATGGTGACATCCACACCGCGCCGTTTCATCTCAACCGCCGAGCGTAGGCCCGCCGCGCCACTGCCGATCACGAGCGCTCCGGTCCGATAGACAGGCACATCATAGCCGCCGACGCGGAGCGTCTCGGCCATCTCAGGCTCAGGGTTCAGGCGCGGCATGACCACATCGGTCAACGCATCAAGGATGTCCTGTGGAACAGAAAGTGACATGTTCGGTCTTTCGGTTTAGGCGATATCGACCCAGACACGTTTGTCTGAAGACGCCATGCAGGCATCAACGATCTGACAAATGTGATGGCCATTCTCGAACGTCGGCCACATGGGGGTTTTTGAGGTGATGGATTTGATGATCTCGGCAATCTCGATGATCTTGCTTTCGTTGTATCCAAGCGCGAAATTGGGCAACGGCAGGAAAGCCGCGTAGGTCGGATGCTCAGGGCCCACGTCAATCTCGCGAAAGCCACGGCGGCCAACAGCATCATCGTTTGAATAAAACCGCAGACGGTTCACCTCGTCGAAGGTGTATGCAAGGCTGCCTTTGGTGCCGTAGATCTCGTAGGTCTGCATGAACTTGCGCCCGGTGGCGACGCGACTGAAATCGATCAGGCCTTTGGCCCCGTTTTCAAAGGTGCAGAGGATGTTGGTGCCGTCAGGGTTGGTCACGTCGCCCCATTCGGTTTTATCCGTGACTGGCGGCGGGTCGTCGCCATAGCCCAGCCCGTCAACCTTGGGCCGTTTGGGCACGGTGACGTAGCTGTCCGCAATAAGGGATGAGACCTTGCCCACCAGAAATTCCATGAAGCTGAAAACATGGCTGCCGGTGTCACCGATGATGCCTGTCGGTGCGAGGTTCCCATCGGCGCGCCACATATAAGGGGCCAGCGGGTTGCCATAGATGTCGATATGCTGGCAGGCTTTGAACAGCTTGATCTCGCCAATCTCGCCCGCGTCGATGATCTCTTTCGCGCGGTCATGAATCGGGTTGCGGGGGAAGGAGTGGCCGACGCGGGTGATCAGGCCATTCTCCTTAGCGATGTCGGCCAGCTCGCGGGCTTGGGCGGCGGTGTCGGCCAGTGGCTTTTCGCAATAGACGTGCTTGCCTGCGAGAAGAGCGGCCTTGGCGACCTCGTAATGCATGTTGTCCGGCAGGCAGATGTCGATCAGGTCGACATCGGGATCATTGACGGCGCCTTGCCAGTTGTCGAGGACCTTCGCGCCCGGCGCGCGGAATGCGAGGCCCTTTGCCGCCTCCAGGTTTGCTTCGACCAGCGCAACAACGCGGGCCGTGCCGCTTTCAGGCCCGAAGAAATGCGGGAAACTCTGATAGGCCATGGTGTGGGTCTTGCCCATCCAGCCAGACGCGCCAAGTACGGCGACCTTTACCTCTGTCATGTCATTCGTCCTTTTCTTTATAGGCCGCTGGAGGCGCGGATGACCAAGCGCACAGGGCTGCGCGCCTCGGGCGGTGGGGCAACGCCATCCTTGATCCACGCGACGATCTGGCGCGCGGTTGATGCTGCAAAATCCGGGATGTTGGAGCTGACAGTGGTCAGGGGCGGATAGCTGTCTTGGCCGTCTTCGATGTCATCAAATCCCACCACACGCAGGTCTTGGCCCGCTTTGATCCCAAGGTCAGGACAGGCTGCCAGCACGCCAAGGGCCACAAGATCGTTGAAGCAAATGATACCGTCGGCGTCTGGGTGGTCCTTGCGCAGCTGTGCTGCCATCGACTTGCCAAACGCGCGGGTGGATTGCCCGGTGAGGATCAGCGGATCCTTCCCGGCCTCTTCCAACACCGACAGATAGCCTGCCATGCGTTCGCGCGTCACCGGACGCCCTTCCAGCCCGCCAAGGAAAGCGATCTTTTTGCAGCCTTGCTCAAGCAGATGTTCTGCCGCCAAGCGCCCGCCCGTCAGGTAGTCGGGTGCCAGAAGTGGGAACGTGCCGCCCTCTCGTTCAAGCGTCCGGAAGACCTGCAAAGTCGGTGTGTTGGCCGCGTCTAACACCGCGAGGGTTGCGGCTTCATCGCCATAGGCGGGAGAAATAATGAAGCCAGATACCCCATGTTCCACCAGCGACGATATCATCTGACCTTGCAGCTTTGGGTCTTCGTCGGTGTTGGCCAGCACGGTGGCAAAGCCGGCCTTTGCAAGCTCCATCTGAAACAGCGCAGCAAACTCCGTAAAGAAAGGGTTGCGCAGGTCGTTGATTACCAGCCCGATCAACCCTGATGTAGACGACCGCAGCGTCGCCGCCGACCGGTTATAGACGTAACCGATCTCCGTCATCGCCTGCCGCACGGATTTGCGTGTCTCATCCTTGACCGTTGCAGCGCCTTGCAGGACGAGGCTGACTGTGGATTTTGACACGCCGGCCTGTTTGGCGACGTCCAGAATGGTGGGGCGACTTTTCATGCGAGGATCTCCTTTGCCCCCTTCTTACACGTCGAGGTCGAGAACCAGAATGCCGTCGACTCCGCCCATGGCATTCGCCACCAACTGGCTGCCGAGGGCTTTGTGCTCTTCATTGTCGGCGTAGTTTTGCAAGGCATCCCAGCTGTCAAAGTCGATGACAAAGCCGTGCATATAGCCGCGTTCGATCTGCTCGGGACTTTTGGATCGCCCACCAGTGAAATTGGCGGCACCCGGCAGTTTGTCGGCGAGGGCAGACAGGCCGTCATAGATGGTTTTGATGGTGTCCTCAGAGACGTCGGACTCGAATTTGGTGAGGACGATGTGGCGGATCATAGGGACATTCCTTGGTCTTGCTTGATCATGTCGGCCGCTTTCTCGCCGATCATGATGGAGGGTGCATTGGTGTTGGATGAATTGACGGTGGGCATGACAGAGGCGTCGGCCACGCGCAGGTTGTCGATGCCGTTGAACTGGAGGCGGGGGTTAAGAACCGCAGCCTCATCCGCGCCCATCCGGCAGGTGCCCGCACAATGGTGAGAGGTTTTGGAGTGGACGCAAATGAAATTGAAATAGTCCTCGTCGGTTTTGACATCAGGGCCCGGCAGCCGCTCGGCCAGGATGTACTTGCTCAGCGCGGATTGCGACAGGATGTCCTGCACCAGCTTAAGTCCCCGGATCGACATTTCGCGGTCATAAGGGTCGGACAGGTAGTTCGGGTCGATCAGCGGCATGTCCTTGGGGTTGTCTGATTGCAGCCGCACCGTGCCGCGCGACCGGGGCCGCAGGTGGCAGGCGTTCAAGGTGACGCCACCATTTGGCATCGCCGCAACGCCCGCCTCGATCCCGGTGCCCAAGCCCAAATGCATCTGGATGTCTGGCGTTTCCGCGTTGTCATCCGCATACCAAAAGCCGCCTGTTTCAAACAGGCTGGAGGCCACGGGCCCTTTGCGTGTGAACAGATATTGCAGCCCCGCAAGTGCACTCAGATGTAGTTTAGCAAAGCGGTCATAGGTGTGAGGGCCTGTGACCTCACAAATGGCATAGAGGTCAAGATGGTCTTGTAGGTTTGCACCGACATTCGGCTGGTCATAGACCACCTTGATGCCAAGGCTTTGCAGGTGGTCTGCCGGGCCGATCCCGGATAGTTGCAGAAATCGGGGTGAGCCAATGGCCCCCGACGATAGGATCACTTCGCGGTCCGCTGTGATGACAGAACCGTCAGCCATCTCGACCCCGGTCGCGCGGCCATTTTCGACAAGAATACGTTTCACCTGAGCATTCATCTGAATGGTCAGGTTGTCCCGCCCCCGCGCCTGCCCCAGAAAGGCCATCGCGGCGGATGACCGTCGCGCGTTTTTTTGGGTCAGCTGATAGTAGCCTGCGCCGTCCTGTTTTTCGCCGTTCACGTCGGTTGTTTTGGGGATGCCAACCTGTCCGGCAGCTTCGATGAATGCCTCGCAGATTGGCAAAGGGGCAGCGGGCATGGACACGCCTAAAGGACCACCCTTGCCGTGGTAGTGACCGCTATAGGTGTCGTTGTCTTCGGACTTCTTGAAATAGGGCAGCACATCTTCATAGCTCCACCCGTCGCAGCCCATCTGCCGCCAGCCGTCATAGTCTTGGGCTGCCCCGCGTGTATAGATCTGCGCGTTAATCGCCGATCCGCCGCCGATAACCTTGGCTTGGGTGTAGGTGAAGACCTTGTTTTGCATGGCCTTCTGCGGGGTGGTCGACCAGCCCCAGGACCCGATGCCTTTGGTCATCTTGGCAAACCCTGCTGGCAGGTGAAAAAACGGGTGGCGGTCGCTGCCGCCCGCTTCCAACAACAAGACGCGGGCATTGGGGTCTTCTGAAAGGCGCGCCGCAATGGCCGATCCGGCAGAGCCGCCGCCGATCACGATGAAATCGTACCCTTGGGCGGTCATGCGGCAAACTCCGTCTGGGCGATATGGCGCCCTGCGCGAAGGGCGAGCGCGGCGATCGTCAGCGCCGGGTTCACTGCGGCGGATGTCGGTAACACCGACGCGTCAACAATGAAAAGATTCGGGTGATCATGGCTACGGCAATGACGGTCGACAACACTTGTGACCGGATCATCCCCCATGCGCGCCGTGCCGCATTGATGCGAGGGCGTGCGCCGATCGAAAGCCTTACTTAGCACGACCGGGAAGCCAACACGCCGCAACACGCGTTTGAGCTCGCCGACCAATTGCACATGGGCATCCCAATTCGACCGCAGCCAATTGAGCTTGATCTGCCCGTTCTTTAGCGTCACCCGGCTATCTGGGTTTGGCAGGTCTTCGGACATGGCATAAAAGTCGAAACTGCGGGCTGCAATCCACTGCGCGACGGGGCGGGGCAGCGGCGTCGTTGCGGCAAGGATGGGGCCAGTGATCTTGCCCAGCATCTGCACATTGCCGAGTGCGGGTCGGCTGTTGGAGGCGTGATAAAAGTCATTCAACATCAGGGTCTTCTGGTAAATACTTCGATTCTTGCGCAACGGATGAAGGGCCAACACCGCAGAGCAGTTGTGGTTCATAAAATTCCGGCCAACCTGATCCGACCGGTTTGCCAGCCCTGTCGGGCAGGTCTCGTTCGCCGAGCGCAAGAGCAAGGCAGCCGTCTGAACCGCACCGCTTGCCGCGACAATGAGTGACGCGGTCAGGCGTTCGCCTCTGTCCAAGTAGGCGGCTGTTATGTGACCGCTATGATCGCTTTCCAGACGATCAACGGTGCATCCCGTCCGCAAGGTCACATTGTCATGGGATAATGCGCTTGTCAGACCGCAGGTTTCTGCATCCATTTTTGCGCCGCAAGTATTGGGATAGGCATCCCACGTTGTCTTGCCCGCGGCCAGCCATGACCCCAGATCAACGCCCAATGGAATATGAGATGGACGAAGGCCTGCATCTTTCAAACGCTTTCTCAAAGCAGCCATATCTGGCTCATCCGGCACGGGGGGATAGGGATAACCGCCGGAATGTTCGGGCTCTGTCGGATCATCCGTTTCAAGGCCGCGTACCTGATACATCTTTTCTGCAGCTTGATAATCCGCCTCAATATCGGCGTAGGTGATCGGCCATCCGGGTGTCTGGCCATCTGCGTGTGACACGGCATCGAAATCACTGGCCCGATAGCGGATCAGCGCCGCGCCGTAAAACTTAGAGTTTCCGCCAACGTAATAGTAATTGCCGGGGTTGAAGGGCCGGTCTTGTCCGTCCAGCCATTCTTCATCCGGGCGAAAGGTCCCATTCCCAAAAATCGCATCGGCATCGCGATCCTGAGCCGAAACGCGCAGATGCTCGCCCCTCTCAAGGATCATGATCCGACGGCCGGTCGGGGCCAGTGCTGCGGCCAGCGTCGCCCCGCCCATGCCGGATCCGATTATGATGACGTCTGCGTCCATCAGGGGGCGATCCGCATTTCGGTTTCCGGGTCAAAGGCAACAGCCTTTTCCATGTTCACCGCGAAGGGGAAGTCTGCGCCCGGGTGCACATCGGCGTCGGACCGCATCCGGGCGATTACATCCTTTCCACCAAGTGTCATGGTCACGAACGTGTCTGAGCCCGCCGGCTCCGTTACCACAATCCGGTTGACCATCCGCGCGATGTTCGAGGAGTTGCGGTCTGCCGCGTCTTCATCGGTGATTGTCTCAGGCCGGATACCCAGCATGATCTCCCGGCCGTCCCAAGTCGCCATATTTTCCTGACTAAAGGGCAACGTGGCCAGCCGCCCGTCATGCAGCGCGACCTTGGCCACGGGCTTGCCGTTCTCGACCGCAACTTTGGCAGGTACGACGTTCATCGCCGGGGAACCCATGAAGGTTGCCACAAAGATATTCGCGGGGCTGTCGTAGATCTCTTGCGGCGTGCCCAGTTGCTGGACATAGCCGCCATACATAACTGCGATGCGGGTCGAAAGCGTCATCGCCTCGATCTGGTCGTGGGTCACGTAGACGATCGTGGTTCCCAGCTTCTGGTGCAGCTTCTTGATCTCTGTGCGCATGTCGACGCGCAGTTTGGCGTCGAGGTTCGAGAGCGGTTCATCAAACAGGAACACATCGGGGTCCCGCACCAGCGCACGGCCCATGGCCACCCGCTGACGTTGACCACCTGACAAGGCCCCGGGCTTTCGATCAAGCAGCTGTTCGATCTGCAACAGGCTGGCCACATCTTTCATCGCCTTCTCGCGCTCAGGCTTCGGCGTGCCGTGCACCTCAAGCCCAAAGGTGATGTTTTGGCCCACGGTCATGTTTGGGTAGAGCGCGTAGCTTTGGAACACCATGGCTATGTTGCGCTTTGATGGATGCACGCCGTTCATCACCTGATCCTTGATGCGTATCTCGCCACTGGTGATGTCTTCCAGCCCCGCGATCATATTCAAAAGCGTGGACTTGCCGCATCCAGATGGCCCGACGAGGACCAGAAACTCGCCCTCTTCCACGGAAATGTCCACCTTGTGCAGAACCTCGACAGCTCCGTAGGATTTTGTTGTGTTGTCGATATCGAGGAAACCCATTTCCGTCGCTCCAGTTGGTTGGTAGGGGCGCGCGATAGCCACGCGCCCCAGAAATATTACAGTGCCAGTTCAACCGCTTCTGCAAGTTGCTCTGCCGCTTCTTCTGGCGTCATATCGGTGTTGAAGAACTCGGTAATGACGTCTGTTGCAGCCCCTACGACGCTCGCTTGCGCCGCATGGGTTCCTGCGAAAGTTGGCACCGCCGTTCCGGCAGTATCACTTGCCGAGAAATCCGCCGCCGTCGCTTGCGCACAGGCATCAAGCGCTGAGAAATCTGCATCGGTTCGCGCTGGGATCGCTCCTTTTGCCTGATTGAATGCAACCTGAACGTCTGGGTCCATGATGGCACTTGCCAGTGTTGCCTGCGCACGTGCCGCTTCCGCATCTGGTTGGGCAAAGAAGCTGAGCGAGTTCACAAGGTACACGAACCCACCATCATCCGTTTTGGGGACGGGAATACAGGCAAAGTCTTCGCCCGCTATTTGCCCGGCATTGGTGAACTCGCCCTTGGCCCAATCCCCCATGATCTGCATCGCGGCTTCGCCGTTGATGACCATGGCGGTGGCAAGGTTCCAGTCGCGGCCAGAGAAATCTTCATCGACCATGCCGCGAATTTCGCCCATCTGCGCGAACACCGATGTCATGGTGTCGGACCGCATCGCATCGAGGTCGAGGTCAACCAAGGCCGAGCGATAGAAGTCAGCACCCCCGACACCCAGCACCAAGGCCTCGAACAAATAGGCTTCTTGCCAAGCCTGCCCGCCATGGGCGACCGGCACGATGCCAGCTTCGACAAAGCGGGGGGCAAGGGCGTTGAATTCGTACCAAGTTGTCGGGAAGTCCGCGCCAATCGCGTCAAAGGCGGCACGGGACGCCCAGATCATATCGGTGCGATGCACGTTCGTCGGGGCCGCCACATAGGCACCGTTGATCTTGTTGAAATCCTGCACCGCTTGAGGAAGGACATTGTCCCATCCCTCCGCCTCAGCAACGGCATTGACGTCACCAAGCAGCCCTTCATTGGCCCAGTCGATGATGTTCTGACCCAGCATCAACATTGCCGCAGGCGGGTCGCCCGCTGCGATACGTGCTTGAAGTGCCGTTTTGGCCTGATCGCCACCACCGCCTGCGACAGGCGCATCCTGCCACGCGATCCCGGCTTCGACGACCGTATCTCTGATCACGCCAAGGGCAGCAGCTTCGCCTCCTGATGTCCAGAAATGCACGACTTCAACACTGGTTTCCGCCACGGCCTGTGCCGACGAAAAACAGAGCGTAAGTGCAGCTATGTTGGCAATTCCCTTCATTTGTGATTTTCCTCTCATGTTGGGATCGGCTCACGAGACCGATGGTTGTTGATCTCAACACGGCCGGGGGCGGTTGCCGCCGCTTCCCGGCCACTGAACGTCTTATCCTTTCACTGATCCGGCCATCAGACCGCGCACGAAGTAGCGGCCTGCGACGATGTAAACGAGGAGGGTGGGCAGGGCTGCGAGGATCGCGCCTGCAAAATGAACGTTGTATTCTTTCACGCCGGTGGACGACTGAACAAGGTTGTTCAAAGCGACTGTCATCGGCTGGCTATCGGCCCCGGCAAACGACGCCCCGAACAGGAAGTCGTTCCAGATATTGGTGAACTGCCAAATGATCGACACCACTGCAATCGGCCCCGATGAGGGCAGCAAGATACGCCAGAAAATCTGGAAAAACCCGGCCCCATCGATCTGGGCGGCACGCACCAACTCAGTGGGGAAAACGGCATAGTAGTTGCGGAAATAAAGCGTTGTGAACCCGATCCCGTAGACCACATGCACCAGCACCAGCCCCCAGGTTGTGCCAGCAAGTCCCATGAGACCCAGCATCCGCGCCATCGGGATCAGGACGATCTGAAAGGGGATGAAGCAGGCAAACAGCATCAGCCCGAACAGGATGGTATCCCCACGGAACCGCCATTTGGTCAACACGTAGCCGTTGAGCGCGCCAAGCACTGTCGAGATGGCCACAGCCGGGACGACCATGGAGATCGAGTTCCAAAAGTAAGGCCTCAGCCCCGTCGGATCGACCCCGATCTGAGCAGAGGACAAGGCCTTTGCCCAAGGTTCCAACGTGAAGGCCTGCGGCAGGTTCATCATGCCGCCGCCGGTGATCTCTTCCAGCGGTTTGACCGAATTCACGACCATCACGTAGAGCGGCAGCATGTAGAACAGCGCGAACAGGAGCAGGACAAGGTAAATCAATGTCCGAGCGACGCGACCGGTACGAATGGCGGTGTCTTGAGTGGCGACAGACATTACTTCTTCTCCCGCAGTTCGGCGTACAGGTAGGGGATCATGATCGCCGCAATTGTCATCAACATGATTGTGGCGGAGGCCGCGCCGATGCCCATCTGGTTCCGGCTGAACGTGTAAGAATACATGAACGTTGCTGGCAGTTCAGTTGCTCTGCCCGGCCCGCCACCCGTAAGCGCGATAACAAGGTCAAAGGTCTTGATCGCGAGATGGCTGAGGATCACGAAGGCCGACAGGAAAGCGGGCCGCAGCTGCGGAATGATGATCCTCCGGTAGAGGTTCCAGTTAGACGCGCCATCCATCTGCGCGGCCTTCAGGATCTCGTTGTCAATGCCGCGCAGGCCAGCGAGGAACATCGCCATGACGAAGCCAGAGGTCTGCCAGACTGCAGCCAGCACAACCGTGTAGATGGCAAAGTCTCGGTTCTTGATCCAGTCAAACTCGAAACTGGTCCAGCCCCAGGTTTGCAGCACGTTTTCAAGGCCGATGCCGGGGTCCAGAAACCACTTCCACGCGGTTCCCGTTACGATGAACGACAGCGCCATTGGGTAAAGATAGATCGTCCTGATTACGCCTTCGGCGCGCACTTTCTGATCCAGAAAGATCGCAAGGCTCAAGCCGAGCACCGTACAGATCGTGATGTAAAGAGCGGCAAAGAGGCCCATGTTCGTCAGAGAAATCTCCCAATGGCTGAGGCGCCAGAGTTTGGAGTAATTCTCCCAACCGACCCAACCATAGGACGGCAACAGGCGGCTATCGGTGAAGGAGAGGTACACTGAGAAAATGATGAAGCCGTAGACAAAGACCAGCATCAAGGCCAGCGATGGTGACAGCACCAGCTTCGGCAGCCAGGATTGTAGCCGTGTTTTGAAATCTGCGTTGGCGACATGTGCCATAACGCGCCCCTTTAGGATGAGTAATAAGAGAGTATCTTTTGTGGCAGGGCGGCCGTTGCACCGCCCCGCCACTGGGAGGGTTGCTCAGTCGTTATTGAGCAATTTCAACAGCTGTGAGCAGCTCATCCACGGCTGTTTCGCTGTCGAACTCACCGTTGAAATGCGCGGTGATCACGTCGTAAATGGCGTTCTTCACTGCTGCTACGTTGGCATGACCGTGGGCCATGGACCCAAACAGGTTGCCGCTTTCCGCAGCCGCAGCCAGATCAGCCATGCCTTGCTTGCCGCAATCGTCAAAGTCGGCGTCTGACACATCAGTTCGTGCGGGCACAGAGCCTTTGACCACGTTGAACGCAGACTGGAAGGATGGCGACAGGATCGCAGAGGCCAATTTGGACTGTTCGTCCGACACCGATCCGCCCTGATCAAACATCATAAACTGGTCAGCATTGAAGGTGACCTGATCCTGCGTGCCCGGGAAGCGGAAGCACAGGAAATCCTCGCCCGGTACTTGGCCCGCGTTCAGGAATTCACCCTTGGCCCAGTCGCCCATCATCTGGAAACCGGCTTCACCATTGATGACCATCGCCGTGGCAAGGTTCCAGTCACGACCCGAAAAGTTCTCGTCCACATTGGCACGGATCACAGCCATCCGGTCAAAGGCCTCTTTCATCGCGTCAGAGCCCAAAGCTTCGGGGTCCAGATCGATAAAGGCAGCTTTGTAGCCGTCAGGTCCAAGTGTGGACATGGCGACGGCGTCAAAGACAGTCGCTTCCTGCCACGGCTGACCACCATGGGCGATCGGGGTCACGCCGGCCGCGGACAGCGTGTCAAGGGCCGCGGTAAACTCTTCCCATGTTTCAGGGACAGAGATGCCATTGGCGTCCAGAACGGCTTTGTTGGCCCAGACCCAGTTGGTCGAGTGCACATTCACGGGAGCAGAAACCCAAGCGCCATCAACCTTGGCGAACTGTTGCAAGGCGGCAGGCACGACATCGTCCCAGCCCTCGGCTGCGGCCACGTCATTGAGGTTCGCGAGCGCACCCTGATTGGCCCAGTCGATGATGTCAAAGCCCAGGCCCTGTACGGCGGTCGGCGCATTGCCTGCGGTCACGCGCGCGCGAAGCACCGTCATCGCCTGCTCACCACCGCCGCCAGCGACGGGCATGTCAGTCCAACCAACACCCTGACTTTCAAGATCCTCCTTCAGAACGTTCAAAGCAGCAGCTTCGCCACCAGATGTCCACCAGTGCAGGACCTCAACTCCACCATGACCATCCGCTTTGACGGAACCAGCAGCGGCCGTCAGCGCCAGTGCAATTGCAGTTGTCTTCAAGTAAGAACGCATTTGGTTTCCTCCCTTATCGCGTTTCGTTAAGGCACGTCTTTATGCGCCCGCTTCCACCCAAGGTGCTCGGCTGTCGCGCCCCACGCGCATCACCAGAGACTTCACCTCAAGGAATTCGTCAAATCCGTATTTGCCAATCTCGCGGCCCTGGCCGGATTGCTTGACCCCGCCAAAGGCAAGCTCCGGGTAACCATCCATCCAGGTGTTCGTCCAAACCGTGCCCGCATGGGCGCGGCGGGAAAACTCAAGGCAGGTGTGGATGTCATTGCTCCAGATCCCAGCAGACAGGCCGTAGTCGCTGTCATTTGTCAGCGTGATGGCCTCCTCCAGCGTCTTGAAGGTCAAAACAGTGAGCACGGGGCCGAACACCTCTTCGCGGGCGATGGCCATATCAGGCGTCACGTTTGTTACCACGGTCGGCTGATAAAATTGCGACCCGAGGCCATCGACAGCCAGCGGCCCACCACCAAGTTTCACTTTTGCGCCCGCCTTGATCGCGTCCTGTACATAGCCGTCAATCTTGGCGTTGTGGTCTGCGGTGACGATCGCCCCCACTTGCGTGCTATCGTCCAGCGGATCGCCGAATTTGACCTGACGGGACATCTCGACCACGCGGGCCACAAAGGCCTCCGCAATATCCTCGTGTACGATGATCCGGCTGGAGGAATTGCAGCACTGGCCGACATTGAAATAGATGCCGAAGGTCACCGCATCGGCAGCATTTTCGAGGTCCGTATCGGGCATGATGACCTGAGGGTTCTTTCCGCCCAGCTCTAGCGCAACCTTCTTCAAGGTTCCGGACGAAGCCTGCGTGATCAGCTTGCCTACCGCCGTGGACCCGGTAAAGGTCACCATGTCCACGTCCTTGTGGGTGGACATCAGGCTGCCCACCGGTTGCCCGTAGCCCAGCACGATGTTGCACACGCCAGCAGGCAGGCCAGCCTCGATCAGCAATTCCCCCATCATGACTGTGGATGACGGCGTCATCTCGGACGGTTTGACGACCACCGTGCAGCCCGCAGCGAGGGCAAAGGGCAGCTTCTGGCTTAGGATCCAGAAGGGGAAATTCCACGGCGTGATGATCGACACGACGCCAATCGGGTCCTTGACCACGACGCCCAGCATGTCCTCACCCAGGGAATTATGACTGTCCCCATGAGAGGTCCGTGCAAGGGAGGCGGCATAGCGCCAAAGGTCTGCCGCTCCGCCGACCTCGCCACGGGACTGGCTGATTGGCTTGCCGCTTTCCAACGTCTCTTGCACCGAGATGCGTTCGACATTCGTTTCGATCAGATCGGCCACGCGTAGCAACACGGCAGCCCGTTCCTTTGCGGAAATCCGGCTCCAGACACC
Organism: Shimia sp. MIT910701; assembly: GCF_047126315.1. Lineage (GTDB taxonomy): Bacteria > Pseudomonadota > Alphaproteobacteria > Rhodobacterales > Rhodobacteraceae > Shimia. The sequence continues at coordinate 124,200 of NZ_CP138953.1, forward strand.
GGCGTCAAAGGCACGGCGGGCGGCATTGATCGCCGCTTTGGTCTCGGCCTCGTCGCCCAGGGCATTCCGGCTGACAACCACGTCATGTGAGGGCGACACACGCTCAAACGTTTCAGCGCTTTCGACCCATGCGCCGTCAATCAAATGCCGCCCGGCAAAGACAGGGGGCAGATCGTAGTCTGTCGCCGTGTTGATGGTCAGGTCTTTCATCTTCTATTGCCCTGTAAATTTGGGGGAACGTTTGTTGAGAAAGGCGTCAACGCCCTCTGCCCGATCTGCGCTGCCCCCCGCTGCAGCGGACCCAAGCGCCTCAATCGCGGCGCCACGGTCTTCGCCTATGCCGGCATGGATCATCGCCTTGGTGATCTCGTTCGCACGGGGGGAGACATCGGCCAGATCAGCGGCGATTTGATGGGCGGCACGCAAGGCGTCCTCCGCTACCTCAGCGACGAAACCGCAGGCTGCCGCACGCTCCGCCGTTATCCGTCGGCCAAACAGCGCCATTTCTTTGACCACAGGTTCAGGCACCAGGCGCATAAGTCGTTGCGTGCCCGACCAACCCGGGACGATACCGACCTTTGCTTCGGGCAAGGCCAATGTGGCGCGGGGCGTCATCACCCGGATGTCACAGGCCGCAGCCAGCTCTAACCCACCACCAAAGGCATGACCGTTCAACGCAGCAATCGTCGGCTTGGACAGCCGGGCCAAGCGGTCAAAAATCCGGTGCCCGTCGCGCACCCAGCCACGGGCAAATTCGGCCGGCGACAGCGCCCCCCATTCGGCGATATCAGCACCACAGCAGAACGCCTTTTCACCTGCGCCCGTCACGATGACTGCGCGTGCGGTGGTGTTGTGGTCGATCTCGGCCAGATGCCCGTCCAATGCATCCAGCATCGATATGGTCAAAGCGTTTAATTTAGCCACGTTCGACAGGGTCAGCACCGCAATTGCACCATCATATGACAATGTGACCTCGCTCATAGCGTCAGCCCCATCGGCGCATCCGCGAGCAGCGCTTTCGGCATCACCTTGGCATTCTCGGCCACTTGCACCCTGCCTTGCGACGGGCCGATGATATGCGCCTGCGGGTCGATGCCCGGCATAATCTCGGTCGCGACTAACCCGTTGCGTGTCAGCTCGATTACGCAACGCTCGGTCACGTAGATGACATTCTGCCCCTGCTCCCGCGCGCGCTTGCCCGAGAAGGTGACATGCTCGACCTCGTCCACCATCTTGGTGAACTTGCCCGGCGCTTCGATATTGATGCCGCTGTCGGTCAGGCCGATTTTGGCACCGGCCTCGAACCAGCCGGAAAAGACGATGGTCTTGGCTTTGGCCGTGATGTCCACGAAACCACCGCAGCCGGCAGTCAGATAGGGCTTTTTGCCCAGTTTGGAGACGTTGACGTTGCCTTCGACATCGACCTCAAGAAATGACAGGAACGACATGTCAAAACCGGCACCTTGGAAGTAGATGAACTGCTGAGGTGATGGGACATATGCATCCGCGTTCGAGGCACAGCCAAAGGCGAAACCGGTCAGGGGCACCCCACCAACAGCACCTTGTTCAATCGCCCATGTAACGGCGTCCGGGTGGCCCTCTTCCAGCAAGACACGCGGCACCATCGCACTGATGCCGAACCCCAGATTGGCGGTCATTCCGCGCTTTAGCTCCATTGCTGCGCGACGGGCGATCACCTTCTCAACGCCATGTTCTGCAAGGGAAAAGCTGCTCCAAGGGCGCATGATCTCGCCTGAAATCGCTGGATCATATTGCGTTTGCGTTGTTTGCTTCTGATCCGGGTCAATTACGACAAAATCCACAAGGTGCCCCGGGACCCGCACATCATGTGGCCGAAGCGATCCATTGGCCGTCACACGCTTGACCTGCGCGATAACCAGCCCGCCATTGGTGCGCGCCGCGATCGCCTGCTCAAGCCCACCCAGATAGGCCCCCTCGTGTTCATAGGTTAGATTGCCACGATCATCCGCCGTCGTGGCTCGGATGATCGCCACATCGGGGGCGATATTGGGAAAGTGCAGCCATGTCTTGCCACCGAATTCGGCGCGTTCGACAATCGGTGCGTCAGCGCCCTTGTCATTCATCGCGCAGCCCTGCCGGATTGGGTCGACAAAGGTGTCGAGCCCCACTTCGGTCAGGACACCGGGACGCTTGGCTGCTGCCTCGCGATGCATGTCAAACATGATGCCTGACGGGACGTTGTAGGCCGCGACCCTGTCCTCAACGATCATCTTCCAGATTGCAGGCATTGGGGCGCTGGACGGTCCGGATGGGTATGACCCGGCAAGAACGCGCGACAAAAGCCCATCCTTCGCGATATGGTCCATCCCTTTCACGCCATAGACGTCACCCGCAGCGATGGGGTGAAGCGATGTGATGCCCTGCGGATGCCCGGTGTCGTCGAACCGTGTGCCAATCGCAGCCAGAACTGCGTCGGGGCACCCCAGGGTCGAGGAAGAGGAAACGGTCACAACTGCACCGTCGGCAATCTGAGCAACAGCGTCTGAAACCGATACGACTTTGGTCATATTTCCCCCCTTAGCTCCAAAGATTTTTGGAACGTTCCACTTCTAGTTATTGGAACGTTCCAAATTTGGCAACGAAAAAGTTAAGAAATGGGTATAGTAGTTATATTTCAATAACTAAGGGTGCTCGTAAAGCTCCAATCGGAGCCCGTCAGGATCTTTGAAGAACGTAAAACGGGCATGCGTGTAGGGATCGATTCGAACCGGCTCCACCTCCACGCCCTCGCTCTCGAGCTCCAGAATTGCCGCATCGATATCATCCACCCGAAACGCGATATGGCGCAAGCCGCAGGCCTCGGGGCGACTTGGCCGCGCAGGAGGATTCGGGAAACTGACCAGTTCGAGTTGGCCCCCATCCGCCAATGCCATATCCAGCTTCCAAGAACCACGGTCTTCCCTGTAGTTTTCCGCCAGAATCTGGAGCCCCAGAACATTACAGTAAAAGGCTTTGGAGGCTTCGTAGTCCCGCACAATCAAGGCTGCATGATGAAATTTCAATTGCATGGGCTTCCTCAGGTCGTTGCGGATGAGATTGCAAACTCACCCATTCAAAGCAATAACCTCAACCTCCTAACTGAGCGACACCAGGAGAATGTCCGTTTCAGAAGTGCCTATTGCGATCACAGAGAAGCTCTGCATGGCGCGGCGGGTTTGTCCCGCATAGGAGATTTGTGATCACGCTACTCCGAAAGACTGGTTACGGCTCGAGCCAAATCGACGCCCTTGAATGGCTGCATCGGTGACCTACGCTGCATCGCAACAATAAGCGCTCCGCACGTGCGAGCAAATGCTGCGTTAGCAAAGTGCGAAAACGCAAAGTCGGGCTTGTCCCGCATTGGAACCATTCGGCATCTGACTTTGCAATGTCAGCTTCCTGCGCATCGCTGCCATTGGTGGCTCACGCAGCATCCGGCACTGCTGCGGTTTAATATTGAACGGCAGCTCTCGGGGATTCGACCTTAGAGCTTTGCGTCTGCAGCAGAGAACGTTCTGAGCCTCATGTGAATGTCCTGAAAGGGCTGGCACCAGCAGTTGATAACCTTGGTTTGCGCGCAGTTTCGCTGAGGACACGCTGCCGCAGTGCCGCATGGCGGCTTAGAGCCCACACCGGACTTGCCAGAATTGCGCCTCAAAAAAGGTGGAAGAATTTTCGTATAGGCACGAAATTTCAGCCTGCAGCGCGGCGGCAAACTCGGTCATTTGTGCATGGCGCAGCGAAGTGGTTGATCGCAACAAGGTGCGACGCCTTGTGCACTAGAAATGAGATTCCAAAGTTCTCTTTTTAGCCAATCTCTATCCATTCGCCGCAGCAGAGCGGGCGTCGGCTGCTGTACCATACTGCGGAAGATCGGCGGTCGACTTGCCATGGGCCGCCATCACAGTATCGCGGACAAAGGCGATGTGAGCTGTCTCTTCGATTATCTCGGCCAGATATTGCGCTTTCATCAGGGATGCCCCCACACCAATGGTGCCATGATTGGCAAGAACAGCGGCAACCACTTTGGGGTCTTTGAAGACCGGGCTGATTTCAACCTCGGTCTGGGGGCCACCTGCATCAGACAGAGGGATAAGCGGCATGCGGCCGATTTTCTCAATTGTCTGGACCGTCAGGCAGGGGATCTCGATCCCGGCGCTGGCGTATCCGGTGGCCCATGGGCTGTGGCAGTGCACGACGGCATTGATATCGGGTCGGATGCGATAGAGATCCAGGTGAAAGCCCAGATCCTTGGAGGGTTTATAATCCGAGGGTTCGATTGTGCCGTCCAGATGCACGACCTGAAGATTGTCCCGCGTGCATTCGTTAAAGCCGATACCGGAGGGTTTGATGACAATCGCGCCGGCGCTGTCGAGCCGCACCGAAAGATTACCACCGGCGTTGGTTTGAAGCCGCAAGTCAAAGCAGCGTCTGGCGGTCGCAATCAGGGCGTCTTTTTTTTCAATGAGATCGTGCATGAGGTGTCCTTTTACGCTGATAGCGCGTCAAGCGTTACAAGTATGTCTTTGGTGATCTGAGGATCGAACAGGTGCGCATCCACAGTGTTGAGCTGGATTTTTGGGGAGAGCTTTTCTCGCAGCGTGTCACGGCAAACGGCGCGAAGCGCGGGATCTTCTATTGCGCCACCCGGCCGATCATGATGCGAAAAGCCACCCATGGGTATGATGACGGCGCAAGGGCCCTTCAGGGTGTTCAGGCTTTCTGCCAGCTTTGTCGCGACATGGGCCATCTCTGTGTCGGACATCTTCACATGGGTGAAAAAACCGGAATGGGCGTAGTGGGGCCTTTCCAGATAATGCTTGGCCAGCAGAGATTTTTCACCCAGCCCGATGAAGTTCAGCGCGCCGGGCAGGACGATCCGGGGCCGGTCGCCTCCGGCGCTGAACCTGTCGGGCATATCAACATGGGCGCCGTCAACATGGATGCGGGTCAACTCGTGCGGTGTCAGATCAATGATCGCGTCAAACGCGTTCTCCTTTGCAAAACGCGCAAACGCGGCCCCGCCATAGCCGTTGGAGTGAAAAACGCTGCTTTCCTGTCCGCGCCGGGCGAGTGCACTGACCAATGGCGCCACAGCGCCATCGGTGGCGCCAAGAGCAGTGATGCCGACTGAAGGCACCGCGCTATCATCGCCACCGGAGAGGTCATTGCGGCACAGCCCCGCAGCCATCAATGCCGCGTTATCCAAGACCCTGCGTAAAATGGCGTTCAGGCCAGCGATATCTGCCAGAGTGGGGATGAGGAAGATTGAGCTATCGGCCAAAGTCGCCCTTGGATCAAAGGGCAGCGTGGTCACGAGCATCTTGGGGTAGGTGATCGGCAGAGCGCGCAACACGCGCAGCGCGATTTCACCACCGGTTCCGCCGCCAATCCCGACGACCAATTCGGCATCGCCCGCAACAGCCTCGACTGCGTCAATCGTTGCCCTGGCCGCTGCCTCTTTCATGGCGGCAACCTTGGCATCGCCGTCAAGAATACGGCCCCCGCTGTGCAGCGAAATGTCGATGGCTCGCGCGGCAACGCCAATTTCAGACAGTCGTGTGATCAGATAGGTCGTCTCTTCCGCCTTGGTTGCCAATGTGGCCAGTACAATGACCTTTGCCATGGTCTCACCCCTTTACTGCACCCGCGGTCATGCCGGTGATAATTTGCCTGCTTGCAAAGAGGGTAAAGATGATCGGGGGGATGGCCAACAGCATGCCGGTTGCCATGATAACACCCCATTCGACGTTGAACTCGCTCATGTTGTTGACGATCAGGATCGGCACGGTTTTGGTATTTCGATCACTGAGGGCGGAAGCCAGAAGATATTCGTTCCAGGCTATACGGAAGGTGAAGATGGCTGCCGCCGCGAGGCCCGGTTTGATCAGCGGCAACACAACTTTGAAAAACACCTGAAACGGGCCCGCGCCATCCACACGAGCGGCTTCTTCCAGGCTGCGGGGAACCTGCACGATGAAGCTTTGCAGGATCCAGATGACGAAAGGCAGGTTCATGGCCACGTAAATTATGATGATACCGGAATGTGTACCAGCAAGGCACACGTCGCCCCGCCCGCCGAACGCGTCTCTGATGGCGCCGCCGATCAGCCCGTTCTTGTCCAGGCAGAACTCATTGTTCCACAAGCCGAAAACCGGGACCAAAAGTACGGCAGGCGGCACCATGCGCACCATGAGCGTTGTCACGGAAACTGTGTCACGCCCCATAAAGCGGAACCGCACAAGCGCATAGGCCGACATGGCCCCGATCACCAGTGTCAGCACCGTTGAGATGAGCGCGATGATCAGAGAGTTGATGAAGGCGCCGCCAAACTTGAGCGAACAGAATTCGAGATGATCCGGTTCGTACCACAACACATCGCACAGCGCTGTTTCGTAGTTCTGGATCGTGGGCAGGAACAGCAGGCCAGACGTGCCCGAGATGATGTCGACATCCAGTTTGAACGAGTTGACAAACATCAGCACGACAGGGCCAACAGACATGAACACTAACAGACCGATGACTGCGTAAAAAGCCGGGTTCTGTTTTTCGTAAGACTGATCCATCAGGAATCCTCCTCGGCGGCCATGCGCACCTTGGCGGCGCGCGCCTCCTGCCAGCGATTGAAGGCAAACATGCCGACCGTCAGCAACATCAGGAGGATCAGCAGGTAATTTGACATGGCGGCTGCCACGCCCAGTTCCCGGAATTCAGTAGCGGTGCGTGAAATGCGCAGAGCCAGAATTTCCGTCGACAGGCCCGGGCCGCCTTCGGTCAGTACAAGGATCACTTCAAGAACCTTGAAGGCGTCGATCAGGCGCAGCAGGGCCGTGACAATCAGGACCGGCATCATCAAAGGCAGCTTAATATGGACGATTTGCTGCCAACCGGTCGCGCCGTCAATGCGGGCAGCCTCCAGCGCTGAGCGGGGCAGAGATTGTAATGCTGCCAGTGACAAAATGAAAATGAAAGGTGTCCATTGCCATATATCAGCAATGATAACGCTGGTCAGAGCGTGGCTGCCCAACCAATCCACATCGGGCAGTCCCAGAGTTTCCAGGACACGGTTAAAAGTGCCCACGGACGGGTGATACATATAGCGCCACATGAGACCAACCACGACGGGTGCGATCATCATGGGCAGAATGAACATGGTACGCAGCAGGGACATGCCGCGAATATTCCGGTCGAGCAGCAAGGCAAGACCAACGCCCAGCACCATCTCGATTGATACACAGAAGAAGGCAAAACGCAGGGTCACACCCAGGCTTTCGCGGAAACTGGGATCATGCCACAGCGTGATGTAGTTCTTCAGGCCTACAAATTCGGCTTCGCCGATGGTCTGACTGGGATCCCATGCCCGGAAGGACCCCCAAATCATGTACCCCAGCGGGTAAATCAGAGCGATTGCCATGATGATCACGGCAGGAGCCATGAACAAATAGGGTGAGAGCCGGTTGACACGTGAGGTAAACATGATTGGGACGTTTGCCTTGCAGTTTGACCAGTAGGGTACAGGACAGGGGAAGGTGAAAAGCGGGGTTTCCCCGCTTTTCAGATTGGTGACTTACTGCCAGGTGTAGTAGCCGGCTTCTTCCATGACAGCTTTGGTCCGTTCGGCCACGCCATCCAGCGCTTCTTGGATGTCCAGATCCTCGGTCAGCACTTTGGAGAGGGTCGTGCCCAGATCGGCATTGACCTTGCCCCAGACGGGAATGATCGGACGCCAGTCGGGATCAGCATGTTTCAGCGCTTCGCCAAAGGTCGACATATGCGGGAACTTGGCATTTACGTCGGCGTCATCGTGGGTCGAGAACCGCGATGGGTTACCACCGGCTAACGCGACCAGCTTGTCGCCTTTCTTGGAGGTCAGCCACTGCATCAGCAGGAAGGCGGCCTCTTTGTTTTCCGCATTCGCGGGGATACCGATGCCAAAACCACCGGTCTGGCTGCCGCGGCGCACACCCATCGGGTGCATGGCCCAACCGACTTTGCCCACAACCTGAGACTTGTTCGGGTTGTCGATCTGACCGGCAACCACGGTGGTGTCCAGGAACATCGCTGTGTCGCCGTTCAGGAAGGCACCTAGCGCTTCGCCAAATCCAAAGTTCTTTGCGCCCTCAGGGCCGCAATCAACAATGGTTTTCAACGCTTGTGCAGCCTTTACGCCGGCGTCGTTGTTGACGATGGGGTTCCAGTTGTCGTCAAAGACGCGCCCACCCAGCGGGGCCAGGTGCAACAGGAACGCATGGCTGGCGTGATGGCCAGATGCGGCCCGGCTTGAAAGACCACCCATGCCCGGCTCAAGCTCGGGAATTTTGCAGGCGATTTCCAGCATCTCGTCATAAGTTTCCGGCACTTCCAGGCCGTGCTTTTCAAAGATGTCTTTGCGGTAACCCAGAATGGATGTTTCGGAACCATAGGGGATGCCGAACAACGAACCGGTCTTACCTTCCAGATAGCCTTTGTTGCCGCCAGCGAAACCGATGTTATAAACATAGCCGTCGATCAGGTCGTCCGCATCGTAGGCGGGATCGGCCAGTTTGGGATTCATATAATACTTGGCCAGGTTTTCCAGCTGATCAGCATAGACATAATCCGCCTTTGAAAACACGACATATGCAATCAGGTCGTATTCACCTTCGTCCTGCCCAAGTTCCAGCGTCTGGCGCTCGCGCATCTTGAGGTAGGGGAGCTGATCGACCTCGACCTCGATCCCGGTTTCTTTGGTAAACTCCGGCAGGATCTTCATCACCGCATCATAATGCGGGTGCGCCGGGAAGTTCACGATCAGCGTCGTGCCCTCGTATTCGGCATATGGGTTGGCCAATGCCGTCCCTGCCATCAAGGCTGTGGCCATAGCGGCGGCCTTAAACTGTTTAAGCATTATTGCTTCCTCCCTTTCGATTGACAGGCGTCACAAAGCCCTTTCACTCTCTTTGTCGAACAGGTGAATGCGGGGTGCATTCACTTCGAACTGCAGGGTCTCTCCGAGCGCCATTGGCGTTTCGGAATTCATTTCGACCGTGACACTTTGTTGGCCGCAGGTGCACATCAGGACGGATTGCGCACCGATATATTCGGAGACCATGACATTCAGTGTCAGAGCCGCATCAGCCGAAGCATCGGGTGCAAAGCTCAGATCCGACGGACGAATACCCAGAATAATGTCCCGTCCGGAATGCACACGTGCCGTCGCTGCCCGTTCATCGGCAAGGCGCAGCGAAAACCCGTCGCCAGTGACAAACATACCACCGCCTTTTTCTTCGATGGCGCCTTCCAGAAAGTTCATCGGCGGCATGCCAAGGAAGCCCGCAACGAACTTGTTGGCTGGTCGCTTGAACAGCTCTTCCGGGGTGCCTTGCTGCTGAATATAGCCGCCATGCATGACGACGATCCTGTCGGCAAGCGTCATGGCTTCGATCTGGTCATGGGTGACGTAGATCATGTTCTTTTCGACGCGCTGGCTCATCAATGCCAGTTCGGCGCGCATTTGTCCGCGAAGTTTGGCATCCAGATTGGAAAGCGGTTCGTCGAACAGGAAGATGCCTGAGTCCTTGGCCAGCGCCCGCGCCATGGCCACGCGCTGTCTTTGCCCGCCGGATAGTGCGCCGGGCTTCCGGTCGAGAAAATCCGTCAGGCCGACCATGTCAGCCACTTCGCGCACTTTGGCGTTGATTTCAGTCGTTGGGCGCTTTTGAAGGCGCAGAGCGAAGGAAATGTTCTGCGCCACGTTCATATGCGGATAGAGGGCATAATCCTGAAACACCATCGCAAGGTCACGATCCTTGGGTTCCAGGTGTTTCACCGGCTTGCCGTCCATGAAGATCTCTCCGTCCGAGACATCTTCCAACCCGGCGATCATGCGCAGCGTTGTGGACTTACCGCAACCGGACGGACCGACCAGAACCGTGAATTCGTTGTCGGCCATCTCAAGGTCAATTCCGTGCAACACTTTGACGGAGCCATAGCGTTTAACCATGCTTTGCAGGCGAATTTCCGGCATCGAATCTCTTCCTCCAATTCGCTTTCACTATTTTGTATACAAACAAAAAAGTAAATATGCAAAATTGCATTATACATCATCTCGTACTAAAATGAGACCCTGAAAGGGGTGAAAGTAATGGCAAAAACCGCGAGAATGTCGACGAGCAGAAGGATTGAGGTTGCCCTAACCGAGGAAATTGCGGCAGGCGAACTTGCGCCGGGAACTCGGCTGGATGAGGTGCGCCTTGCGGCGCGGTTCGACGCTTCACGTACGCCGGTGCGCGAGGCGTTGGGGCGCCTTGCTGCTCAGGGCATCCTGATACAGGGGGAAAAGCGGGGGGTCTTTGTTGCTGAATATAGTCGCGAAGAGCTCGCCCAGATATTTGAGGCCATGCACGAAATAGAGGCTGCCTGCGCGCGAATGGCCGCTCAACGCCTTAGTTTGTTATCCAGAACCGAGATTGAGACAGCACAGGCGGATTGCGTCTCTGCTGCTGAGAAGGGGGATAGGGCGGACTATTTGCGCGCCAACGAAGCCTTCCATCAAGCGATCTATCGGGCGACTGGAAATCCGTATTTTGCCGAGATCGCATCCGAGTTCAGGCAGCGGACCGGCCCCTTCAGGGCCAAGAAATTCGCGACAAAAGAAGATCTGATCGTTTCGGCGCAAAATCACGAGGCGCTGATCAATGACATCTTTAGTGAAGATTCAGGAGTCGCCTCAAATAGTATGCGAACTCACATGGAGACCAGTTTTTTGCAGGTCCTGAAGGTGAATTAATCGGCTTTTTGCGATTGCCCCTTGTCAATGTGTTCATTTTGATATTTTTGTATACATAAAGGAATCGCATCCGAGAGGTATCGCCATGGGCATCGCAGAAACCAAGATTTACCCGATCAACACCGGCTGGCTTGAGGCCGATTTGGGAACGTATATTTTCTGGAAAGGCCCGGCCGGAAAGAAATATTGGAACCCGGTTTATTGTCATTACGTGGACACAGGCGAACACAAAATCCTGATCGACACGGGCCTGCCCGATGAGGAGCGCGCAACCAAGTACCACCACAAATGTGACAAACGTGGTTGTCTTCAGGTGCATGAGCATCTGGAGCAGAAGCTTGGCGTTCACCCCGACGAAATCGACGCGATTGTCTTTACGCATCTGCACTGGGACCACGTGCAGAACATGAAGAAGTTCAAAAACGCCCGCTACATCGCCCCCAAGGCTGAAATCGAAATGGCTTACAACCCGCTGCCGCTTTATTATCGCACTTACGAGGCGAATATCGGCGTTGAGCAGGCCTATGCGGGCTGTGTCTTCGAGGCGGTCGAGGATGAATGCGAAGTGCTGCCCGGCATCACCATGTTCCATACTCCGGGGCATTCGGTTGGTCACATGGCGGTATCTGTTGCAACAAGCGCCGGTGACATATGCGTTGTTGGCGATGCGATTTTTGTTGAGCGGAACCTTGAACCCAACCCGGGCGAACAGTGGCGCTATTGGGTGCCTGCGCGCTTTGTGAACAGCTATAAGGGTTGGAAATCGGTCGAAGAGATCGACAAGCGCGCGGATTACGTGCTGCCCTGCCATGACGAACAGGCTAACGCCCGCTCGGACGTTTTCCCATATGAAGGCATGCCTATTCGCAAGCGACGCCAGACAATTCCCGGCTTCCAGTTCTATTTCGGCGACATGCCCGACGGAACAATCGGAACGGCAGCGCCGGCGATGAAAAAGGAAGACGTCGAAAGCTATCTGGCGAGCCTGAAAGATCCCAAGGATATGGCCGAGTACTGAGTGCGATGACCAGGGTTATCGACACCCTTCTTGATGTCGCGTCAGACTATGATGCCATAGTCTTTGATCAATGGGGGGTGCTGCACAATGGCAGCACGCCCTATTCCGGTGCCGTCGACTGCCTGCGGACGTTGCATCGGAAAGGGCACAGGATGGCTGTCCTGTCCAATTCGGGCAAGCGGTCAAACCCCAATGCGGGCCGTATCCAAGCGATGGGTTTTGACGCCGGACTGTTCGAGTATGTCATGACCAGCGGCGAAGCCCTGTGGACCGAGATCGCGGCGGGCCAAATTCGCGAAACGGTGTTTTTTGCGGTGGAGCGCAGCGTCGGAGACGCGACAAGCTGGGCACAGGGCCTTGATATTTCGCTCTGCGATAACATTGACGGGGCCGACGCCATCTTGTTGATGGGGCTTCCGGACGGGTCTCAAATTGAAGCCTGGAAGGGTATTCTTGATACCGCACTGTCTAAGGATTTGCCGGTGTTTTGCACAAACCCGGATCGCAGTAGCCCGAGAGCCGACGGTCTTGTTCTCTCGCCAGGGGCGCTGGCCTTTGCTTACAAGGACATGGGCGGTCGCGTTCGATTTTATGGCAAGCCACATTTGCCCGTCTTCGAAACCTTGCAGGACGTGTTGGGCAGCAAGCAGCTCTTGATGGTCGGAGACAGCCTTGAGCACGACATCGCAGGGGCTCAATCAGCGGGCTGGGACAGCCTTTTGATCGAGGGCGGCCTTTACGCCGATGCCTTTGAGACCGGGGATGCCGAAACGACTCTTGCTGTATTGGTTGCGGAAAAGAAAACGCGCGCGCCAACTTTTCGAATGAGACAAATCAGATGACCAGACCCGAAATGCTCACATCCGCTTTCCGCAAACTGTCAGCGTCGCTTGGACAGAACCCTTTGCGCGTCCAGGGGCCGGGAGGAAACACATCCATCAAGGACGCTGAGGTTATGTGGATCAAGGCGTCGGGTACCGAACTCGCCGATGCAGAACGCACAAGCATTTTCGTAGCTGTTGATCGCGCCGCTGCCGTGGCAGAGGCCCGCGAAGAAGCCGGGGATGGCAGCTGCAAATCGACCATCCTTGACCCGACGCTTAATCTCCGTCCGTCGATTGAGACGACCTTTCATGCCGCGCTGGATTGGGCCGTCGTCGTTCACACACATTCGGTTGCGACGATCACGCATGCGATCAGCCCAGAAGGGCGCCGGATTGCAAAAGAAAAGCTGCAAGGCCTTCCTGTTGTAATGGTGCCCTATGCGAAACCGGGTTTGCCTTTGACACGTGAAATTCTGGCGCGGGTTCAGCCCGACACACAGGCTGTCATTCTGCAGAACCATGGGCTGATCTGTTGCGGTGACACCGTAGAGCAGGTTCAGGCGCTTATCGAAGACGTGGAAAGCCGTCTTGATTTACCCGCGAACGTTTCTTTTTCAGAAAAACCAAACGAAACCGCTCCGGAAGGTTTTGGCTGGTCCGAACAGGGTTGGTTGGCCACCAACACGCGCGCGGCCGAACTGGCGTTGACGGGAACATACTACCCGGACCATGTTGTCTTTCTTGGCCCTGCCTTGCCGACAGAGGATAATGAGACCTCGCCAGCAGCGGTTCTGAGGCCCGGACAGGGTGTCTTGATCCGGGATGGTGCAACATCCTCGCAAAAGGCGATGCTGCGGTGTCTTAAGGACGTTTTAGCGCGGTTGCCAGAGGATTGGACGGTTGATCCAATTGGTGCAGAGGCCGAAGCCGAGTTGCTCAATTGGGATGCCGAGAAATACCGTCAGGCCCTGGCAGCGCGTTCCTGATGCTGGCGCTTGGGATCGATATCGGGACGTCAGGTGTTCGTACCGCCGTCGTGGAGGGGGAACGGCTTGTTTCCATGGCCCGTTCAGAGCATCCCCCGCAGGATCCGGCAAAGATCGACGCAATGGGCTGGTGGCAAGCGGTCGAGCAATGCCTGTCCCGGCAGATGTCGGCACTGAAAGAACTCGGGATCGATCCGTCCGCTATCAGCGGTGTGGCAGTAGATGGCACGTCCGGTACTATGGTGTTGACAGATCGGGATCTGACACCCGTCAGCCCGGGGCTGATGTATAATTCCGGCGGGTTTGATACTGAGGCAAATCAGATCGCCGCTCTGGTGGATGGTCCACATATCACCTTGGGAAGCAATTCGGCGCTGGCTCGTGCCATGCGACTGGTTGCTCTGTCAGAGCGTTCCCCCGCTCACCTGCTGCACCAGGCGGATTTCATTGCGGCGAAGATCATGGGGCAGGGTGGGCAGTCTGACTTTAACAACGCGCTTAAGACTAGCTTTGATCCCAAAACGGAAAGCTGGCCTGCGTGGATCGATCAGGTGATCGATCCGGGATTGCTTCCGCGGGTTAACAATCCGGGCTCTCCGATGGGGCCGATTGCACAAGAGGTTTCCGAAAAATTCGGGTTGTCCGCGGATCTGATGGTCCATGCCGGCACCACAGACAGTATCGCTGCTTTTCTTGCTTGCGCACCAATGGAAGAGGGCGTCGCCGTCACCTCGCTTGGCTCAACGCTCGCGATCAAACTCTTGAGCGCAAAGCGGATAGATGACCCGGGTGTCGGGCTTTATTCACATCGTTTGGGTGATTTATGGCTGGTTGGAGGGGCTTCGAACACTGGCGGTGCAGTGCTGAAGCAACATTTCACCGACGAGCAGCTGCGAACACTGAGCAATCTGATCGACCCACACAGCCCGACAGGGCTGGATTACTATCCTCTTGCAGGGCCGGGTGAGCGATTTCCGATCAATGATCCGAACCTGCCGCCGAGGTTGCATCCACGCCCAGAAGATCAGGTAACATTCCTTCAGGCGATGCTGGAAGGAATGGCCGCAATTGAAGCGCGCTGCTACGAAGAGATATCAACCAGAGGCGGTTCAGCGCCAACCCGTATTTACACGGCAGGTGGCGGGGCAAAGAACGCCAAATGGACCGCGATCCGCGCCCTAAGTCTTGGTCAAACACCGGTGACTTCCAAGAGCGACGAAGCTTCGATCGGGGTAGCCAAACTGGCACGAAACTAACCGATTCGAAGTCCACAATTGATCTGATGGCTTGTTCAATGGGCGCTGCGGACCCAAGCTTCAGTTCTTTGCTTTTCAATCAATTTAATTGATTGATCAAAAAAGTGTGACCCTACGTCCAACGACAGCTTCAAAGCAATGTGTTGCATCGAGGTATAAGTCTGACACGGTTTCTACTTTAGCTAACGCTGTGTGTGAAAAAGGCGAATTCGTCCCGCGTCTCGATGGTCCGCATGGGTTGCCGCGAAAGTGCCGTGTTGGTTCGAGGCAGATCTCAAGCCACGAACGATTGCTTCGGTGCCATTTGCTGCATCGCAACGAAAGACCTGCTGCGCGCGAATGGTTGCTGCGTTAGCAAAGGTCAGAAAACGAATGACGGCAATTTCCGCTCAGCGGACCTTAAGGCCGCATGGAAAGAAAGTCAGCAATCCGCCCAAAACTGCGTCTGCGCGCTTGCAATCAGTCAGCAGGGAGGCAACCCGACTTGGGTTGGAGGCGGCCTCCTTGTTTAGGATGAACCATCAAAAAAGCAGGATCGCTTCCCGAAGGCCAGGCGTGTGACCGTTGGCTCCTCGAAACGGCCCCTATTCCAGCACGTCCTCCCCATCGCGCGCGGCGGCACGTCTGTCAGCCAGCCGTTTGGCGTAGTTGTAGTCTTTGGAACCGCGTTCGAAGCGGCTTTCGTAATAGTCGAGAACCATTGACTGCTCCTTGGCGGTAAACTGGGTGCCCGCACAAAGCCCTTCGATCGTTCTGCGGCGTTGCTCGTCCGTCATTTTCGCATAGTAGGTTTCTTTAACTTGAGGCCTCGCATGCCCAAGGTTGAGAGAGAAGGCTCTTTCTTCTTTCCGTGAGCTTGTCAGTTCGTTTCCCAGGTAGACCAGTGTGTCGCGCGCAGAGTGCGGCGTGCAGCAGCGATCAATCAGGGCCGTGGCGGCCTTGAAGGCTTTGCCGACCGCGGCGGAGGATTGCATGGGGGGCACCGGGGCGGCGCCGGGTGCGCGCTGGGTCAGATCATCCAAGCTGGGGAAGACTGCGTCATCTTCGGTATACCCCAGGGCCCCAAGTTCGGTCAGCCAATCACCGAGGACCTGCTGGAAGGCTTCCGTGCGAGGGAAGAAGAAACTGCGAAAGCTCTTGCCGTTCTTTGCCCGCATTTCGGTGGCGTCTTGGAGCATTTCCTTCTTCTGCATGTCGATGTGCTTTAGGCGAAGCGTGGTGAGGGCCGCTGCGCGCAATCCGCAGATATAGGCGCAAGCAATGATGGCCCGGTCCCGACGTTCTGCGATCGTGCTGCCGGGGATCTTCGCCAACATCTCTTCTGCTTCTTCGATCGTGAGATAGTCCCTGTCTTCACGCGGCAGTGTTTTTGCGCGTACCGCTTTGGGCAGCTCAAGATTGAGCAAGATGTTCTGACTGAGGCGCTTATAGCCATCCTGTATGCGAAGCCACTCGAAGAACTGACGCACCTGAGACGCGTGATGGCGGATGGTGGAGTTGCTCAATCCACCATCCACTTTAGGGGTTTGACCCAGCTTGACCAAGTGGTCGCGGAAGGCGGCCGCGTCCGTCGGCGTCACCTTGTCGAAAGTTTTGCCGCCTAGATGAGCCTCTAACATACGGATGCTGCGCAGGTGGGCCCGGACGGTCACGGTTTCGAAGCGCCCAGCATAGGCTTGCCACTTATGCACGATCCGGTCATTCGCCAGATAACAAACCGCGCCGCGAGATGTGGGAAGATTCCCGGTACCAGTTTGGGAGTCCCCATTACTTTCGTCTATCAAGGCAAGGCTGATACCTAACATGACACATTTTTTGAGGCTGTCGTATTCTGTCACTTTCAGTAACTTCGACACCTTAGCGTCGCAGGTTGAGCAAATAGCTTGCGCCATGGGGACGCCTACTGAGGTTGTGCTGAACGTGACGGAATGCGGGGCTGGATAGCCCGCGCTGTCGCAGCTCAAACAGTTGAACTCACCTTGTTTCAGCTTCGCCCGCTGCTTGCGTTTCTGGCCACTGTGATAGCGTTGCAGCTCTGCGCCACGAAAGACGTAGGGAACCTGTTCATCCGATTTTTGAAGCCCCGACTTGATCCAGTCAGTCACGGCGTTGCGCCGGACGTCATAGATCACGCACAGCTCCTCGACCGAGAAGACCTGATCCTGGCAAAGCTTTATCTTGTAGTGCGCCCGGGTCATTTCTCGGTCTCCGAACGATAGATCTCCTGAAGAGGTTGCGGCAGCGTAACCGTGAGTGCCTTCTCAAACGCAAGCAGGCTCGATAAACGCCAACGCGTGCTGTTTGGCGGCAATTTGACGGGGGCGGGCAGATAGCCCTGGTTGACGCGTTTCCACACTGTTTGGCGGGCAATGCCGAAGCGTTCAGCGACCTCTGTGTCTTTCAGATAGCGCTCGCCGTCACCGAGGTTGTCGGCGTTCTGGCCCTCAAGTGCCGCAAGCTGTTGCGGGGTCAGATCTGGAGGGTCAGTTTTCGGCTGCTTCTGATCACTGGCCGGTCGGCCAGTAAAGGCAACCGGTGTCTCAACGCCAACAGGGGCATCCGCGAACAGATCCCCCTGTGCCGAGTTATCACTGTGTTTAGCCATTGGCGCCTCCCTTGAGGCGCGTGCCGCTCTGGCGCAGGGAAGGGGGGAGCAACAGGTTCATTCCGCGCCCTCCCTCAGGAGCGCGCGAATGTCACCCACACGCCAGGCTGTGGTGCGCGGGCCAAGGCGCACCGGCTGGGGGAAACGTCCGGCGCGGACGCCAGCCCACCAGGTCGAACGAGATACCGGTACCGGGCCTTTGGGATGCAGGATCTGCTTTTCGCGCAGCAGCGCGTCATCGGGAAGGTCGTCGAAGTGCATGGTAATCCATCCATGTGTGTTACAGATGGTCCAAGGCTGACGAAGCCCGATTATGTGCAGGGTGGATCCACTTAGTCCGATCGTGGATCCACGATGCGATTCATGTTTTTAAGGGGTTTCAGCTATCCCAACAGTCGCTGTCGACATGCTGTTCACTGGCCTCCTTGAGAAGTCTGCGAACCGTTTGCGGATCCAAGCTGCAGCCGAGTTCGGCGGATTTGTCGGCGATCTGCTTTGGTACATCGGATCTATTTTGACGCGGGTCGTAACTGTGGCCGTCGACGGCACAGGCAATGAGGGCTTTCTGCAGGGTTGCGATCCGGAGTGTACTTGCCGATTTTTGGGTTCGACTGTCTCCCTCTCTGGAAGCGGCCTCCAGTTTTTGCTGCAACTCCTTGAGCCGCTCATCTCTTTCCCCGAGCTGCTGTTGTAGGTCTGCGTTCTCGGCAGACATTTCCGCTAATTTGACGGTCTCCGACTGCCGAGAGCTTTGATCAACCAGGCCAGCTGCACGGTGCCAGGCTGGAGACACGTAATAACCCCTCTTTTTTAGCCAGAGCAGGTAGTCCTTAACAGGGGACTTTTCGCAGATCTCCCCGATTTCCATCGCTCGCTTTAATATTCGGAACCTGTCTTCGCGCTCACAGATTGTTTCGCCGGTCTCCGGTGCCTCTCCGCGCCAGCCATCTGTGGTGAACGGATCAAAGTTCAACGACAAATCGATTGCTTCCCGCGCGGTCCAATAAGGCTTGCGAGTCCAATTCCCGATGAGCTTTCGTTCCTGCTGAAGGTATTGTTCGGAGAGCATTTCGCTCCGGTGATGGGCAAAGTGCTGCCCGTCATATCCGATTGGCCCTTCTGGAGTGATGGCCAGCCACCAGTCTGTATGAAAGGGAATGTTGTTTCGCTCCGCCCACCAAAGCCAGTCAGTCGGAGTGCCAAACCGATCACCAGACCGTTGCGCACGTGCCAGTAACGTTTCGTGACACTGTAGTGTGTCCGAAGCACCATCGGCGTCAGGTGAGGTGCCCAGCGCGAGCAGGAGGGCTTCTTCCAAAGCCCAATGGCTCTGGTGAATCCAGGCCTCTATGAATTGCTCGGTTGGTCGCGCTGGCATCTGTTGGCTATCAGTCATGTTCCGGCCTTTTGGTTTTTAAAATATCCAGATGGTCTGCCCACCACTGCGCCAACTCAACCCGTTCGCTCCAATGCTCGCCACGTGCGTAAGCGCGGCGGATTTCATTTTTCTCGACATGGGCAAGAGCGCGTTCGATCGCGTCTGGATGCCAGCGGCCGGATTCATTGGCCAGCGTGGAAAACATCGCCCGGAACCCATGCGCCGTCATCTCGTCCTTGCCATAGCCCATGCGGCGCAGGGCGGCGTTCAGGGTATTGTCGCTCATGCAGCGCTTTGATGAGCGCACCGATGGAAAGAGCAACTTGCCCCAGCCGGTCAAATCGCGCAGCTGCTTCAGGCATTGAAGCGCCTGACGCGATAGCGGCACCGCATGCGGGCGCCGCATCTTGGCGCGATGAGCCGGGACCGTCCATATGGCCTTGGCCTCGTCGACCTCTTCCCACTCGGCCATGCGCAACTCTCCGGGGCGCAGAGCGGTCAGCGACAGCAGCTGCAAAGCCAGGCGTGTTGAGGTTTGACCGGAAAAGCCATCAATGACTCGCAACAGGGCACCAACTTGCGCCGGATCGGTGATCGCCGCCCGATGCTGCACTTGTGGTCGGATCAAGGCGTCCTTCAAACCATAGGTCGGATCATTGTCGGCCAGGCCCAGCGCGATGGCATAGCGGAAGACCGCCCCAGCGGCCGAGCGCATTCGAATTGCACTTTCGTGATTTCCTTTGTTTTCGATCTTCTTCAGGGGAACCAAAACATCTCGTGCTGTGATTTGGGAGATGGGCATGTGACCGATATCTGCGCCGAGCAGGCGGTGGAACCATTCGGTTTTGGTAAGTGTAGCTTCTGCCCGGCCTTCTATGCGCTTTTTTGCGAGCAGTTCTGCGGCAATCTTGGTGAAGGTCTCGGTTTGCTCGGCTGCCGCCTTGGCTTTCTGATCTTTGCGTACGCTCGAGGGATCTTCGTCCTTTGCGATCAAACTACGGGCCTCATCCCGTTTTTGTCGCGCATCGGCCAAAGTCACTTCCGGGTATTTGCCCAGCGCCAGCAGCTTCTCTTTCCGCAGCCAGCGGTACTTAAAACGCCAAAGCTTCGACCCATTTGGCTTGATCAGCAGATAGAGACCGTCGAAGTCGGCTTGCTTGTAGGGCTTCTCCTTGGGCTTAAGAGCCCGAATCCTTGCATCGCTCAAGACCGGCATGGGGGTACCTTCCAGATGTCTCATGACACGTACCCCAGATCGGTACCCCACTTTGGGGTAGATAGTGGCGCACGTGGCAGGACATCACCGGACAAACCCACAGCGAAAAGCCTGCGAATACAGGCTACTATCAGTCAAAATTGGATGCAACTGAATGATGAAGTGGTGCCCGGGGGCGGAATCGAACCACCGACACGAGGATTTTCAATCCACTGCTCTACCCCTGAGCTACCCGGGCACGGGAAGGCGTCTCGCCTTGGGTGCAGGCCTTCTATGTCAGCCAATCGGGGCTGTCCAGAGGAAAAAGACAAAAAGTCAGTGCAAACGCGAAGTTTGTTTTTCCATCTCTTCCAGCGCCTCAATCGCCTCCTCAGGATCCTGCGAAGGCACCGCATAATCGCCGCCAAACCACTTGCCCAGATCGATGTCGGCGCAGCGTTTGGAGCAGAACGGGCGATAGCTTTGCACCGTGTCTTTTTTACAGATCGGACAACTCATTTTAGCACCTCTGACAGGGCCGCGCGGGCGTTTTTGCGCTGCAATTCATAGTGCCCCAGCGGGGTCCAGCCCACCAATGTGGTGTCAATGGTGTCGCGCTTAAACGCTGCGCGCAGCGCGATCTCAAAGCCGCGGCGGTCCTTCTTGGGCATCGGCGCCAGGTCGAGCACAATCTGCCCGCCAAGCCCGCGCACGCGCAGCGCTCGTGGCAGCGCTTTGGCCACCGCAAAATTGGCTTTGGTGCCGGCTGCCGGTGAAGTGTCTTTGCCGGTGTTCACATCCACCGCCACCAGCGCGCGGGTCGGTTCGACATACATGTCAGCACCGCCGCCCAAAGGCACGCGCGCACCCTGCGCCTCTTCCAGCGCGTCGAGCACGCCGTGGGTGTCAAAGCTGCCGGCTTCGGTCACCACTTCGGCAGGCTCGGACCAGTCGCGCCACGCCGCCACATGCGGACCATCCCCATCTATCAGCTTCTCGGCTGGGCCGTCGACGTCCGCCATCACCTGTTCTGCTAGATCGAGCATCGCGGCGATGTCTTCGGCCACGTCGGCATCCTCGGCCTCGGCACAAGCGGAACGGAGAATAATACCCGCCTCCGGCGCTTCGGCCACTTCGTGCGCGACGCCCAACAAAGCATCGCGCCGATCATCATCGCGGATTGAGCGGCTGACATTCACACCAGGGGCGCCGGGCGTGACAATCGCATAGCGGCTTTTGAACAAGACCTTATGGGTCACCGGAATCGCCTTTCCCGGCTCCGCCAGCCCAGTCACCTGCACCAAAAGAACATCGCCTGGCGCCATGCCTTTGACCTGACGCAAAAATGCCATGCCGTCCGGGGTTTTCAAGAACATGCCGCCCTGCCCTTTCACAGGCCGGTCCGCCACCGCGCGATAGATCGTGCCCGGGCGCGGAGCGTCTTGGCTGTCAATCAAAAGGTCATCGAGCTGACCATCCACCATCAAGGCCGCAGCTTCGCGTCCCTCGATGCGGTCCAAAATGATCTGACGTCCCTTCATGTGCGCTCCTTATAAAGCGGGTAGCCGGCCGCTTGCAGCAGGCCAGCGGTTTCGGCCACGGGCAGGCCAACAATGCCGGTAAATGAGCCGGAAATCCACGGGATGAAGGCCCCGGCGGGGCCCTGAATCGCATAACCGCCCGCCTTGCCCTGCCAATCCATGGTGGCGAGATAGGCGTTGAGCTCTTCATTGGACAGCCGCTTCATTTTCACCGCGCTGACCACGTCGCGCTCAAACAGCTGGTCACCTTTGCGCACCGCCACGGCGGTGATCACCCGGTGACGTCGGCCAGACAGCGCCATCAGAAACTCCGCCGCCTCGGCTGCGTCCTGCGGCTTGCCCATGATGCGACGGCCCAGCGCCACAGTGGTATCGGCGCAGAGCACGACATCTTCAGAGGTCGCCTCAACTGCCAACGCTTTCTCACGCGCAATCCGCACACAATAGGGGCGCGGCAGTTCGTTATTATTGGGGTCTTCATTGATATCAGGGGGACAAATGGCATCTGCAACCACCCCGATCTGAGCCAACAATTCTTTGCGGCGCGGACTGCCCGAGCCAAGTATCAACCGCATCCCGGACCTCTTAAATGCGAAAAGGCGGCCCGTTTCGGGGCCGCACATTGGCTTAGTGTCAAACGCTTACTTGAAGCGGTAGTTGATCCGACCTTTGGTCAGATCGTAAGGGGTCATCTCGACTTGAACCTTGTCGCCAGCCAGAACACGGATGCGGTTTTTGCGCATCTTGCCTGCCGTATGTGCGATGATCTCATGGCCGTTTTCCAGCTCGACCCGAAACGTCGCATTCGGCAGGAGTTCCTTCACGACACCGGGAAATTCGAGCAGTTCTTCCTTCGCCATGGTCTCTCCTTTGATTAGCACCTGCAGCATTTTGCAGACTTGCGCCTAAATGAGGGCTTTTTCCCTTTTTTTCAAGGGTCAAAACCAAAAGAAGCCGATTTATCCGAAGATACCTCGACATTTCCTCCCATTAGCCACCAGTTCACTGGTGATCCGGCAGGCGGCTGAGCCAGCCCCCTGCCTGGGCTTCATACTTGCGCCAACCATCGGCACTGCCCTTGTAAATCTTCTTGCGCACTTGTTCCTGCGACGCGGTGCGCACCACATTTGCGCTGTCCTGCGGCGCCAGACAGGCCTCTTGCCACTCCAGACCAAGCGCCTGTATCAGGTTGAGAATTTGCGTGTCCGGGTCCCCAACGAGCGCCTCGTAGTCGACATCAATGATACGGTTGGGAAACCGCTCATGCCAGAACGCCATCAGGTCCTGATAGAGTTCAAAATACCGGATCAGGCTTTCGACATCATTGGTGAAGCCCAGACTATCGCTGGCATAGAAATGTCGGAAGTTAGACCAACAACAGGCCTTTGGATTGCGATGCACATGCACGATTCGCGCCTTGGGCATTGCTGTCGCGATATGCCCAATCAGACGGAAATTCTGCGGCATCTTATCGGTGATGAACGCCCCGCTGCCGGTTTGCGTCAAACGCGCCAAATAGGCCTGTCGCAACTGAGTCGCCTGTGCGGCCTCAAGCGGAGAACCCAGCAGATTCATCTGCTTCACCACCTGCGCCAGATAATCCAGCTCGCCCTTTTGAACGACCTGAGAATGACGGCCAATAATAGTCTCGGTCAGGGAGGACCCCGCCCGCGGCATACCCACGATAAATACTGGTGTTGGATCGCCCTCTGGCTCATCCACATCAAGAACCGGTTGGTTGGCAAATTGCTGCTTCAGCCCCTCAATCAACCGGGCTTCGGTGTCGATGTTGAAACGGGATTCTTTAAACCGAAGCGCGTTGGCCGCCAGCAGATTGCGATAGGCCTCGGCATACTCCTTGCGTTCTTCGTGAACGGCGACTTTGGCAAAGCCAAACTTGAGCGCATCCGTCGGCGCAGGATTGCGCTTCAACTGCGCCGCAATACGGTCTTCAAAATCAGTGATTTGTGAGGGTTTCTGGCTGTTGGCAAAGTTACAGTAGGCAATGCTGTAGCCGGGTGCGATATCCATCACTTGCCGCCATTGCGCCAACGCGTCCGCTTTGCGACCAAGCGCATTCAGCACCGATGCATGGTTGCTCAACAGGGCCGCATTTTCAGGCCAAAGCGACAGACCGTGTTCCAATAGTTCCAAACCGGTCTCAAGCTGCCCCAAGGCGTACATAAGTCTGGCTGCCTGCAACACCGGGCCGACGTCGTCAGGCGCCAACTTACAAGCAATCGAGTAACATTCTAACGCCAGAATCTGCTGCCCCGACTCCTCAAAGGCCTCCCCGAGATCCATGGCATAGGCCGGCTGATCCGCACCATGTTTGAGCGCATCCCCCAAGAGCGCGATCGCATTCTCGACCTCGCCCATAGCCAACAATGCGCGCCCCAATCCGTTCAGCGCAGCCGCATGTGTCGGCGCCTTTTTGAGAAAGGCAACAAACAGCGGAACCGCCAATGCGGGACGTCCCACCTTTGTGAGTCCCAACGGCAACTCAATGGCAGCCTCTTCATGCTGCGCCAATTGCGCAGCTTTTGTAAGGAAGCTCTCTGCGGCGAGGGCATCCCCCAACTGCTGCGCCGAAAAACCAGCCAGTGCATGCAATCCAACATGATCTGGCTGCACCTTGAGCGCCTTTTGCGCACGGAACATCACCTTGCGAAATTCGCCTTTGTCATAAAGCGATTGAATCACCCCAAGATCGGAGGCTTTGTTTGTTGAAACGCCTGACAGCTTCTGCCGCATAGTGAGTCCCTTGCTGAAATCCACGCAAGACTCTCAAAACATGGCAAACAAAAGGTTATCAGCCTGAAAAATTGCGCAGAAAACGGACTAGCCCCACCGCTCTCGCAGAAAGGCCACAATCTCGTCACGCGCAGTGCGATAGGCCGCCAGCTTGGCCTCGCGCCCGTCCCCGGCCTGCGCCCCGCTGGGGTCCGAGACCGGCCAGAACTCCAGCTCAAGATGGTCAAACCGGGTGAGGTCTTCAGCTTTGCTGCGGCTCGCCGGGGTCAGCGCCACCACCATGTCAAAGCTCGACAACTCCTCGCCACGCTTTTCCATCTCTTCAAAACTGCGGGTGCGGTGCCGGTTCAGCTCCACGCCAATCTCGGAACAGACCGCAATGGCAAATCCATCAATCTCCAGATCACTTCGGATGCCCGCGGATTGCACATAGACGTCCTGACCATAGAACTTCTTCATGATGCCTTCCGCCATCGGCGAACGCACCGCGTTCTGGTCACAACAGAACAACACCGATTGCGGCAAAGGTTGCTTCTGATCCGCGTCCGACACCCGCGTCAGCCCCCGAAATGCAGAACGCAGATCAAAGTGAACAGGCGGCGGGCTGTATCGGTGTCGATCTCCGCCTTGCCTTCCAGACGTTCCTGCAACACACGCGCCCCTTCGTTGTGAATCCCACGGCGCGCCATATCGATGGTCTCGATCTGGCTGGGCGGCAGGTTCTTCACCGCATCAAAATAGCTTTCACAAATCGCCCAATAGTCTTTCACCACCTGACGGAACGGCGACAGGCTGAGATGGAACTCGGCCGCCTTTTCCCCACCTTCGGTGGTCACATCAAACACCAGACGCTTTTCACGGATCGACAGATCCACAGAGAACGGCCCGTCCGGCACCATGCGGTCATCGCGTTTGGGCAGAGAAAAACTGTTCTCTTCCAACAGATCAAAAATCGCCACCTTGCGCTCCTGATCAATCTCCGGCGTGGGAGGTGGCAGATTGCGGTCATCGATTTGGATGTGGCTGATCCGGGACATGGTAGGCTCGTGCGTTTTTGCGATGCAGCATGAGTAGCGCACCGCCCCCCGCTTTGTCCATTGGTTGCCTCTGTCGCAGCCATTGACAGCGCGTCGCTGCTGCGCAATCCAACTTGAGCCCACTTGAAAGGACTTGCGATGTCACAGCCCCTGCCCGCCTTTGACCTCACCGGCCAGAACGCCTTGATCACCGGCAGCACCGACGGGCTGGGCAAAGCCGCGGCGGAACTGTTTGCGCAGGCCGGCGCCCATGTCTGGATCAACGGGCGCAAAGCAGATCGCTGCGAAGCCGTGGCGGATGGCCTACGCGCAACAGGCAACAAAGCCACCGCCCTGCCGTTTGATGTTGCCGATGACACCGCCGCCCAACAGGCCTTTGAAACGCTCGCCGAGGCTGGCGGGCTCTCTATTCTGGTCAACAACGTCGGCCAACGAGACCGCCGCACGCTACCGGAATTTACACGGGACGACCTGCAATCCTTACTGAACGTCGACCTGATCTCGCCCTTTCGCCTCTCCCAACGCGCATCCGAGCAGATGCGCCAAAAGGGCTACGGGCGGATTGTGAACGTCTCCTCCATCGCCGGTCTGATCGCGCAATCGGGTGACGCGGCCTACACCTCGGCCAAGGCCGGTATCAACGGCATGACCAAAGCTTTGAAGGCCGAACTTGGCACCGATGGCATCAACGTGAACGCTGTGGCGCCGGGTTTTTTCAAAACCGCGCCCAATGCCGCCGCAGCACAAGATCCCCAACTTGCCGAGAAACTGCAAAACGCCACCGCACTAAAACGCTGGGGCAACCCCGAAGAGCTCGCCCCCGCCATCCTCTTCCTCGCCAGCCCCGCCGCAAGCTATGTGACCGGACAGATCTGGGCCGTAGATGGCGGCTACACCAGCCACTACTAGAGCCTGTGGCACATTCTCATTCCCCAAATATCCTGGGGAGTCACAGCCTGCTGTGACGGGGCTAAGCCCCTTACTTGTTCAACGCATCCAGACGCGCGCGCACGCTCAAACCGTGCGCTTCTAGGCTTTCGGAAATCGCCAAAGTCTCCGCTGCCGGGCCAATTGCTTTCAAGGCTTCCGGCGTCATCTTCGACAGGGTAGTGCGCTTGATGAAATCCATCACCGACAGGCCAGAGCTGAACCGTGCCGAGCGGGCGGTCGGCAGAACGTGGTTCGGCCCACCCACATAGTCACCAATGGCTTCCGGCGTATATTGACCAAGGAAAATTGCACCCGCATGGGTGATCTTTTCAGACAGCGCGTCCGGGTCCGCCACACACAGCTCCAGGTGCTCCGGCGCTATCCGGTTGGACAGTTCCGCCGCCTGATCCAGATCTGCCACAGTGATCACCGCGCCAAAGTCCCGCCAGCTGGCGCCAGCAATCTCGCGCCGATCCAGCGTTTCCAGACGTTTGTCGACCGCATCTGCAACTGCTTGCCCGAAGGCTGCATCATCCGTGATCAAAATCGATTGCGCGCTTTCGTCATGCTCCGCCTGACTCAGCAGGTCGAGCGCAATCCAATCCGGATTGTTGTCTTTGTCTGCAATCACCAAAATCTCGCTTGGCCCGGCAATCATGTCGATGCCCACTTTGCCAAACACCCGGCGTTTGGCCGCCGCCACAAAAGCGTTGCCCGGACCGGTGATCTTATCCACCGGCGCAATTGTGTCAGTGCCATAGGCCAGCGCCGCCACCGCCTGCGCCCCGCCAATGCGATAGACCTCGTCCACCCCCGACAGCCGTGCAGCCAACAGCACCAGCGGGTTCGCCACCCCATTCGGCGTCGGCACCACAATCGCCAAACGCCCCACGCCCGCCACTTTGGCCGGGATCGCGTTCATCAACACCGACGACGGGTAGCTCGCCAATCCACC
The DNA here is from genome assembly GCF_047126315.1 of Shimia sp. MIT910701. GTDB lineage: Bacteria > Pseudomonadota > Alphaproteobacteria > Rhodobacterales > Rhodobacteraceae > Shimia. The sequence goes on from NZ_CP138953.1 coordinate 151,468, forward strand.
GGGCACATAGAGCCCCGCCGCCGACACCGGCGTCCAGCGCCAGCCCAGCGTGGCCCCACTCTCATCGGTCCAGCTTTCATCCTTTGGCATCTGCCGCGCGTGATAGGCCTTCACCCGCTCCGCCGCCAATTCCAGCGCCGCGCGGTCTGCGTCCGTCACCTGCGCACAATAGCTGTCGATCTCTTCTTCCGAGAACCGCAGCGTCTCCGGCGTCAGTTCCAGACGGTCAAACTTTGCCGTCAGCTCAATAACCGCCGCGTCCCCGCGATGGCGCACGTCTGCAATGATGTCGGCCACAACGGCGTCCACATCCGGGCTGTCTTCACGCTTCGCCCCCAGGAGGGCGGTGAAGGCGGCTTCAAAATCAGCAGCTTGCGCATCAAGAAAAACGGGCATTTGGTCTCTCCGTAAAGGTCACGCCTTCTTAGACCGCGCCCCTAGGAGGCTCAAGCGTCAAGCTGTCTCAGCATCAGAACATCGTCGCGCGGCTGCCCGTCAACAATCACAGAGCGCGGACGCAGGCCGATTTGCTGAAAGCCACAAGCCTGATACAGCGCCTGCGCGCCCAAATTCTGGTTGTCCACGCAAAGCTCCAACTGCAACACACCCATTTGCAGCGCCGCCTCAACGGCCGCGTCCAGCAAAGCCCGCGCCAATCCACGCCGCCGCGCAGAGGGATGCACATACAACGGACCAAGATCCGCCATGTGGCGTAGACGCTCTGGGCCACCCCGCCGAAGCGCGACAAGGCCCACAAGCGTTTCGCCCTCAAAGGCGCCAATCACCTCACCTGCCGACAGCTTTGCCACCAAGGCGCTGTCCGGTATGGCCACGGCTTCCGCAGCGGTCAGCAAAAACGCCGACGGATCCGCGCTTAAGCCGTGCAACCATAAGCCGCGGTAGGCTTGTAAATCATCAGCGGTCAAAACTCTGATCATTCCGGATGGCTTGGAGCCGTTCTGGAGGGCGCTTTGTAAGGCCGAGTCACGTCTTTCAACGTCACTTCCAGCGCTTCCACCGTCAAGCGGATCGCGCCATCGCCTGCCAAGGTCAGGATCACCGCGCCGTCGGCATCTTCGCCCGCTTCAAAGGACACGGACAACACCGACAGAATGGTGTCCGCGTCGCCGCGCTCCACGCCTTGGGAGGCCACCGACACCACATTATCGACCACCAGAAGGCTTTGCACCCGTTCCACCGAGCGCTTGCGGCGCTCCGCAGCGGTTTTGTCTTCCCAGCGGAAGCGATTCAGCAGTACGGCAAAACGGCGTTCTTTGGGTAACCACTGCATCTCGGACGCCGGAAAAATCGCATCCTGCGCTAGCGTCGACACCACCTGCAAATCCTCCGCATCCAACGCGCCGAGATTTAGCGGGTGATCACCGCCATCTTCAAACCGTGCATCCTGCTGCGTCACTGCTCCTGTACCCTTTCAATATGGGCCCCCACACCGCCCAGCTTCTCTTCAATCCGCTCATAGCCGCGATCCAGGTGATAGACGCGGCTCACAATAGTCTCGCCTTCCGCCGCCAATCCAGCCAAAATCAACGACACAGAGGCCCGTAAATCGGTCGCCATCACACGCGCGCCTTTGAGCTTCTCCACACCATGCACCGTTGCGGTACCGCCGTGCACCTCGATATTCGCGCCCATACGAATAAGTTCCGGCGCGTGCATAAAGCGGTTCTCAAAAATCTTCTCTTCCAGCACCGATGTACCTTCGGCGGTGCACATCATCGCCATGAACTGCGCTTGCAGATCGGTTGGGAAGCCCGGGAACGGCTCGGTGGTCACATCCACCGCTTTCACCCGGCCATTCTTACGAGCCACTTTCAGACCCTTTTCGGTCTCTTCCACATCAATGCCCGCCTCGTGAAGCTTGGCCACAAAGCTCTCAACCAAATCCAGCCGCCCGCCGAGCAGTTCGACTTCCCCACCACAGAACGCCGGCGCCAGCATAAAGGTGCCCAGCTCAATCCGGTCGGTGACAACAGGGTGGGTCGCACCATGCAAACGGTCCACGCCCTGTACTGTGATTTCTGAGGTGCCGTGCCCATCAATCTGCGCGCCCATCGAGCGCAGGCAGGTGGCCAGGTCCACAATCTCCGGCTCCCGCGCGGCGTTCTTGATCACTGTGGTGCCTTTGGCCAGCGTCGCCGCCATCAGGATGTTCTCGGTGGCGCCCACAGAGGCAAAGGCCAGTTCGATCACGGCTCCCTTCAGACCGTTAGGCGCCTTGGCGTGTAGATAGCCGTCTTTCAGCTCAATCTCTGCGCCCAGCTTCTCCAGACCAAAGATGTGCAAATCCATAGGACGCGCGCCAATCGCGCAGCCGCCCGGCAGCGACACAACCGCATGGCCCAACCGCGCCAGCATCGGCCCCAGCACCAGATTGGAGGCGCGCATCTTCCGCACAATGTCATAGTCGGCAATGTGGTTGTTGATGTCATGGCTCGACATCGCAAGCACCTTGCCGTCCTGCAGGCTGGTCACTTCAGCCCCCAGCGAGCCCAGCAACTGGCTCATGGTTTTGATATCGCTCAGCCGCGGTGCATTGGTCAGCGTCAGCGGCTCTTCGCTCAACAGCGTGGCCGGCATCAGCGTCAGACAGGCGTTTTTGGCACCCGCAATCGGGATCTGACCCTTAAGCGACCCGTTGCCGCGTACAATAATCGAATCCATTTAATCCTGCCCTTTACTCTTCACTGCCTCAGTTGAGTCGGTTGTCTCACTCTGCGCACGCGCTTTGGCCTGCGCTTTCCGGCGCCCCATATTGGCTTTTAACGCCGCCTTGAGCCGATCTTCACGGCTGCTGGCAGTTTTTTTGGCTTTATTTACAGGGGTCGATTTGTGTTCCATGCAGTTTCTTTACATGAGGTGCAAAAAAGGGTCCAGATTGCGCTTGCACATGTTGAAGTTTGGTCCTAAACACCGCGCCACGGTAACGCTGCTGTAGCTCAGTGGTAGAGCGCACCCTTGGTAAGGGTGAGGTCGGGAGTTCAATCCTCCCCAGCAGCACCACCGGATCTCCCGCTAAATTTGGTATACGCTTTCACAGACGGTGGCTGCTCCGATTTTGTCTGACTAGAGCAAACAATTGCGCACTCTAACCGCTCGCGCATTGACACCTCCCTGCTCTCTGATTTGCCCCGCGCATTCATAAGGCAAGGAATCGCCTTATCAAAGTCACGCTCCCCACCTTCCGAAAGCGACAATTTGCCCCTGAGGCAGATGGCGATTCGACAGGCGTCGTTCTAGAGTCGGGATCAATCCCGAAAAAATTCGAAACTTGTCCATGAAACGAAAACAATCAGCGCCTTCGATCTGTGTCGCGCAGATCACAGCACATGGGCCTCCCGAACCCGATCAATTGGTTCACATCTGGAAACGACAGAACCTCAAAACCATGACGCAAGGGAAACCCTAGGCAATAAGGGCGCAAGTATGGCGTCGCCCGGCACTGCTTTGCCGTACTACCCGCCCAATTTAGGCCTCAAACAGGAAACAATCCAAATAATACCCCTACAAACATTAACCAAAACTTAACGCTTAATCCTGCCGCAATCGCACCGCTTTTCGTCAAATTGTGCAGGTTTTTGTTTCTTCCTTGCCTCGATTGCATCATATTTGGAGTAAGTCCAACTGGGGGACGAGTTCTGGCTTGGGGCAGCCAAACGATACGTAGAGGGCATCTAGCGATGCCGCGCAACTCACGCCAAATGGCGCAGAGGCACCTTTTCTGTTAGGTGTGGACTGCCCTCTGGCGATCCGCGCGGCTTACGCGGTGGAAAAGAGGGTACCATGGCTGATCCAAACGGTCCGGGAATTGTAGACGGCACACAAACTGACGACGATATGTCCGTAGGATTCGTCGACACAGAAGGCGATACAATCGACAATAACGGCAACGTCATCAGTGCCCAAGACGGCGACGATGCAATCGTCGCTGGTGCCGGAGACGACACCATTTTTGCGGGCAACGGCGACGACACGGTCCACGCGGGTGCAGGCAATGATGAAGTCTACGGTGACGAAGTTGGCACGCAAGACGGCACCGATGAACCAGGTGATGACGTTCTTGCCGGAGAAGGCGGAAGCGATACCATCGATGGGATGGACGGCAATGACACCATCTATGGTGGCTACGAGCCAGGCTCCACACCGACTCCGACACCTGGTGGTATCCAAAGCTTCAATTGGAGCGGAGTTGGCAGCCCGGCAGACGGTGATGACCTAGCATCGTCCTTCGTGCAGAACACCGGTTCCGTTTCCGTAACCCTTACCTCTTCTGCCGGCTCGGGTGGGTCCAACACCTTTGAAGACGAGACGCAGGTTCTGGATGGCATCAACACCGGCGACGAAACCGGCGATGCCAACAGCGCCGCGCGTATCGCCACTGGCACAGGACAGAATGCGACAACCTCTCAAACGCTCGCGTTCTCCGAAGCGGTTGAAAACGTTCAGTTCCGCATCAACGACATCGATGAAAACTCTGTGGTTAAGGTGCTGGCTTGGGACGCCCAAGGCAATCCTGTCGAAGTCACCTTCACAGCAGAAGACCTGACAAACCTGCACTTGGTGGATATTGACGGTGTTCCGGGCAACGAAGCGGCCATCTCCGACGGCAGCACTCCGGGTGATTCCACCACCGCCGCGAACTCGGTTTTGGTTACAGTTCCCGGACCAGTTGCCGAAATGGAAATTCGTTTGGTCAACCTCGGCGAAGAGCCTGCGGACGTGACAGTGTCCGACATCTTCTTTGAAGGTGGCCCGAGCGTCATCGAAGAGGACGGTGATGACGTGCTCACCGGTGGAGAGGGTGACGACCTAATCTATGGACAGGAGGGCGACGATCTCCTTACCGGCGGAGAAGGCATGGATACTCTGATGAGTGGCGACGATGCCGACACCATCCAAGGAGCGACCCACCTTGATTTCGTTTATGGTGGCGAAGGCGGCAATGATGATGACACGCTCGATCTTCGGGGTATGGGTCCAGTTTCAATCGTCTACACCGATCCCGAAAGCGAAGAAGGTGTTGTCGTTATTCGGGAAACCGGCGAAGCAATTGCCTTCACCGAGATCGAAAACATCCTATTTGATGAACAAGTTGCGCCAGACGGCATCGTACAGGGCACCTCGGACGGCGATGTGATCGACATCAACTACGGCGGCGACCCGAATGGCGATTTTGTCGACAACGACGACGCCATCCTGCCAGGCCAAGAAGGTAACGACGACATTATTATCGCTGGCGAAGGCGACGATACAGTCATTGCCGCCCTGGATGACGACCTCGTTTTTGCCGGTGACGGCGACGACATTGTCGACAGTAGCTTTGGCTCAGACACCCTTTTTGGCCAAGATGGTGACGACTACCTCGACGGTCGGGAAGATGACGACTACCTGCGTGGCGGCGACGGCAACGACACCATTTTCGGTGGCGATGGAAATGACCTCGCTGGTGGCGACGATGGTGACGACTTCATTGCAACAGGCAGCGGCGACGATACCGCTTCTGGCAATGAAGGTGACGACTACATCGACGCCTTTACCGGAAACGACGAAGTGTCCGGTGACGCTGGCAACGACACACTGCTCGGCAATGACGGCGATGACACTGTATCTGGTGGTGAAGGCAATGACATTCTGGTCGGCGGTGCGGGCGATGACCGCCTATTTGCAGGCAACGGGGATGACACCATCTTCGCAGGCGGCGGCAGTGACTACGCCGAAGGCGGCGCCGGTGACGACCGTTTGGTTTCTGCTGGCGGCGATACAATGCTGGGTGGTGATGACCGTGACACCTTCTACGGTGCGGCTGGGGACGAAATCATCGGGGGTGAAGGCGGCGTTGACGAAGATACGTTAATCATCAACGGCCCTGCTGAAATCGAGTACGTCGGCGGGGATCCTGCGTCCGAAGCTGGCACGATCTTCTATCTCGACGGTGGAGGCAACCGGACTGGCGAAACTCTGGTATTCTCGGAAATTGAAACCGTTGTCATTCGCGAACTGTCAGGCGACGGCGTCGTTGAAGGCACTGCCTCCGGCGAATTGATCGACGGTTCCTACATCGGTGACCCCGAAGGTGACTTGGTCGACAACTTCGATGGGTTTGACAACATCACGAGAACAGACCTGTTCTCCGAAACACCTAACAGCTTCGTAGAGTCGCCCGGTGGCCCCTTCACCAACAGCCAAGATGACGCCATTCTTGCCGGCGGTGGCGACGACACCGTTATTGGTGGGGTTGGCGACGATGTTATCTTTGGTGGCGAAGGTGATGATGTCCTTGAGGGTGGTTTTGGCCGCGATGACCTCATCGGGGGCGCTGGCAACGACCTCATGACCAACACTGCCGGTGTTTCGCGCATGTTCGGCGGGGAAGGCGACGACACTTTTGTAGGGGGAATCCAGTCCGATCTCATGTACGGCGGAGTCGGTAACGACTCCTTCAGCGGCAACCTCGGTAACGACATCATCGCAGGAGGCGAGGGTGACGACACAATTGATGGCGGCTTGGGTGGCGACACCATCAGCGGTGGAGACGGAAACGACAGCATCATTGGCGGCCTGGGTGATGACGAAATCACCACGGGCGCAGGTAACAACTATGTGGATGCAGGCCTTGGCGACAACCTCGTCATTGCCGAAGAGGGCAACGATAGCTTAATTGGTGATGCGGGGGATGACGCTTTTGAAGCAGGCGCAGGCGACGATACCGTTGACTCGGGTGCTGGCAATGACAACGTTCTTGGCGAAGCTGGAGACGATCTCATTATCGGGGGTGCGGGCGAGGACACTCTAGATGGCGGTGAGGGGAATGATGCAATTACCGGTGGTACGCCCGGCATTGTAGGACTGGCATCGGTTGGGCAAACACCTGATACGATTATTGGTGGAGGTGGCAATGATACGCTTAACGGTGATTCAGGCGACGATCTAATCGACGGCGGTGACGACGACGACCTGATTGGCGGCGGTATAGGCGGCGATACAATCATTGGCGGAGCCGGAAATGACGAAATCTTCGGTGAGGAAACAATTGATCTCATCACGGGAGATTTGGCAGAGCGACCAGATGATTTTGATGATGCTCTTGCATTAGAACCCGGAGACGACTCAATCGATGGCGGCGCTGGAAGCGACACTATCTACGGTGAGGAAGGAAACGACACTATCATCGGTGGCGAAGGTGCTGACGAAATCACTGGTGGCCTGGGTACAGATGTGTTGTTTGGCGGCGATGATGAGGACGAGTTCTTCGTAGATCGGGCATCGGAGGGCATCGGAGACGAAATCTTCGGCGGAGACGGTGGCGTCGATCAGGATGAACTTTCGCTATTCGGGGAACAAGGGGTAGACTGGCGCCTAACAGACTTAGTGGCCGACAGCGATGGAAATGGCAGGGATGGCACTGTCGAGTTTTTGGATAGCTCAGGTGATGAAGCTGTAGTTATAGGTCGGATGAGTTTCGAGAATATTGAAATCATTCCCTGCTTTACACCGAACACCCGGATCCTAACCCCAATGGGCGAAGTGGCGGTAGAGAATCTGCGGGAAGGCGATCAAGTTGTGACACGCGACAATGGTTTGCAGACCATCCGTTGGGCAGGCCGCAAGCATGTGTCTGGCCGTGACCTGATGGTGCGTCCTGAACTGCGTCCGATCCTGATCAAACAGGGTGCATTGGGGCCAAACCAGCCAGAGCGCGATATGATGGTCTCACCATCCCACCGCATGCTGCTGGTGTCTGAGCAAGCCGAGCTGCTCTTTGAAGAGCGCGAAGTTCTGGTCGCAGCCAAGCACCTGACCCACCTTGATGGCGTGGAGCAGATCGACGTGGTTGGCGTAGACTACATCCACTTCCTCTGTGACAACCATGAAGTGGTCCTCGCAGACGGCGCATGGAGCGAAAGCTTCCAGCCGGGTGAATACTCCATGAACGGCATCGGCAAAGAGCAGCGCGACGAAATCTACGCCCTGTTCCCGGAGCTGCAGCAACGTGAAGGTCTGGCCGGTTACACCGCCGCCCGCCTTTCGCTGAAGCGCCACGAGGCAAAGCTGCTGGGCTGAGCCCCACAGTCACAAGTTCGCTATCGGAGAGGTCGACCTTCGGGTCGGCCTTTCTCGTTTTTGGGGCAGTAACCTAGCGCTGGACAGTTGCGCCGGAATGCCGTCAATTTGCTTAACACGCAAAGTTCTGACCGGAGCCCACCATGCCAGCGCCACACAACCCTTTCAAAGCCGCCCTTGCCAACAAACAGCCGCAGATCGGTTGTTGGATGTGTTTTGGCGAGACCGTCGCGGCCGAGCTGATGAGCACCACGGGATTTGACTGGATTGTGGTGGATGGCGAACACGGCCCCAATGATCTGCGCTCCATCACCGATCAACTGCGCGCACTGGAGCCAACCAGCAGCCACGCAGTGGTGCGCGTGCCTATTGGCGAAGACTGGGTGCTCAAACAAGTGCTGGATGCCGGCGCGCAAACCGTTCTGGTACCGATGGTCGACACGGGTGCGCACGCCGAGGCGATTGTACGCGCTTGCCGCTATGCGCCTGACGGCGTACGCGGCATGGGCGGCTACGGTGCGCGCGTCACCCAATTTGGCAACATTCAAGACTACGGTACCACCGCCAACGCGGAAATCTGCGTGCTGGTGCAGGCAGAAACCCGTGCGGCCATTGCAAACCTCGACGACATTCTCGCGGTAGACGGCGTGGAAGGCGTGTTCATTGGCCCCGCCGACCTCTCCGCCGACATGGGCTTCCCGGGCCAACCCGAAGCGACCGAAGTGCAGGCCGTCATCAAAGACGCCATCACCCGCATCGCCGCAGCAGGTAAAGCCCCCGGAATCCTGACCTTTTCAATGGAGGCCGCAAAAACCTACCTCGACCTCGGCGCGACCTTTGTGGCGGTCGGCATTGACACAGTGGTGCTGGCCCAAGCCGCCCGCGCGCTCAGCGAAGACGCCAAAGCGCTGATCCCCTAACTCAGGCAGCTGGGTCCTGCTCCAGCCGCCACGGCGGAAACCGGCGATCCAGTCCAGCGTGAAACAAACACAGCTGATTGCCACTTGGATCGCGGAACCGCGCCGTGCGCCAACGATAGATCTGATCCGTCGGCGGACAGTCAAATTTCACGCCTTTCTCCAGCAACTCAGCGTAGCTGCGATCAACGTCATCCACCTCGAAGTACAGCACTGTGTTTCCCAAAATCGGCGCATCTTTCAGGTACAGGGAAAAAGTCGTTGAGCCAGATGGCATCTCAAAACGCGCGTATTCTCCCCGAGCCGAGACAATGAGCCGTAACCCAAGCGTTTGATAAAACTCAACGCTGTCGTCAAAGTTGCTTACCTCCACCAAGACTTGATTCAGGTCTATGTCGCGCTCTCCAATCGTTTGAACACTGGCAGCCTAAGGCCTCAAGCTCACTTCAGGTAAAGATCTTTTAAGTAAAATTTTTCAATGCCTTAAAATTTCAGATGCGCAAAAATAAAAAAGGCGCCCGCTTAGGGCGCCCCTAGTGTTGTAGATGCGTGCCAATCACCCCTTCGGCGGTGTGTACCAGATCGGTGAGGAATAGGCCCGTTCCTGATGGATCAGCTGCGCCTCCGCTGGCAGTTCAATGTCATAGCGCAGCTTGTCATAAACCACCCAACGCGGGGTCGGGATTTCCAACACCCGGACATAATAGAACGCAGGCTCCGTGGCATCAAAATCCGGATCGGTCCACACCGAGGTCAGCTCAGACGCGCCAATGGTGTTGGACCAACTTGCGGTCTCGATATCCACGGTGTTGCCCACCGCAGGCACTTTGCCATTGGCATCCATCTCGCGCCCGTCCGACCAGGCCACGTCATAGACCTTTTCGTGCAGTTTCCCTTCGGCATCCATCCAGCCTTTGATCACCTGCATCCGATCAAGATTGGCGCCAATCGGATCGCGCAGTGCCGCGAGCAGGAAGCTCGGCGCGCCGTCGCCCTCTTGCTGCGGCAAATCGGCTCCCATCGGCACACCTTTGGCATAACCCAACACCGCCGGGTTGCGCGAACGACCGTCAGCCTCGCCAAAGTCCCAGCCACCAAAGAACCGCAAGCCAATCCGTGGCCCGGTGGTCGCGTAGGTCTCTTTACGCTTGAAGGCATCAAAGATCGCAGAGCGGGTGTTCTCCGTCGCCCAAACCGCGGTGTAGCCCGACGCGACCACCTGATGCCCCTCAATGCGACCCAGATCGCTGGCGATAAACGGATGTTCAATCCGTGTGGGCGAAGGCTCCACGCTTACCGACTTGGAGAAGAAGTTCTCCTCCTCTGCCGTTGTTAAACCCGTGTGGCTGTCCGGGCACCACTTATGCCAAACTTATAGGGGTTCACGCCGAATTTCTTCTCCAGCGCCAAGCCCAGTTTCAACGCCTCCCGGGCATATTCCCCGGCCAGCATCTCTTCCGTTTTTAACTCCGTGAGGTCGAGGTTGCCCGTATCCCAGTTCTCATAATCGGCAAACTCGTCATCCGGGCTCAAGAACGGGTGTGCCTCGCCGTCGCCCTTGATCTGGGTGATCTCGTAATGCGGCTCCCACTTGGCGCGCAACTGCACATATTCCTCATCCACCTTGCCCCCATGGTAGGTGTCTTCTGTGGGGAACATCCAGCCATTGGACAGGTTGCCGTTGTGGGCAAAGGCCACGGCCCGCCCGCCAGTTTTCTCCTGATACTCTTCCAGCCAATTCCACAGGTGATAGGGATCGGTGTCGCCATAGGGCGGCTGCGTCACCGGCGGCACGACTTGTAGCGCCCGCATCGGACCATCACGCAGCATCACATTGCGGTGCAGGTTGAAGCCCTTGGGCACAGAGGTCCATTCAAAGCCGATAAAGGCGGTGAACCGCCCCGGATCATTGTGTTCCTCCGCCGCATTCACAATCTTTTCCCAGGTAAAGGCAAAGGGATCCGCGCCTGGGCTGTAACTCTCCACAATCAACTCCGGCAGCGTCATCTGTGAGAAGTTGGTGATCAGATCAAACGCCGTTTTCCCGGCCTCTGCCCCACCTTTTTTATTGCCCTCATACCATTCGCGCCCTTTTGGGTCGGCCAAAATCCCCGGCTTGCCCGCCTGCAAATCTGGCGCAAAGCCCATCAGGTCGGTGTGATCTGTCAGCACCATCCAATCCAGCGGTCGGCTCAGCTTCACCGGTTGTCCGGTGGAGGACACCACCTGCTCGCCTTTGGCAAATCGCCAGGCGTCATCCGGCCCCAAAATATTGCCAAACGCCCCCGCATCGAGCGACAGCCCGGTGTGCAAATGGGTCTCGCCCCATAGCGGGAAGGTTGGGAACGACCGGTTGGCATAAGGCGAAAACGGCGCATCGGCAAAGCCGCTCTCCGCCGCCTCTTCAGAGGGCACAACCTGCGCCTTACCCTGTGTCGCGAGCAGGAGCGTCGCCGCACCCAATGCCGCCGCACAAACCAACGCACGCCTCGACGTTGTCTGATTGATCGAAGTAACCGTTGAAACCATGTGACACCTCCTAGTGGGAATTAATGCACGCCCAAATAGCCAGGCGCCGCAGATCAAATATTCAAGTTGAGGTCCTATGCGTCCAACGCTACCGAAAATCTGCGCAAAACCAAGGAAAATCGACTCTGAGAATCCCCTTTTGCTTGCACTGCCACACTTCAAAACACCCAAGTTTTTGCGCAAATCTTAGGCAAAGGCTTGGCGCTCAGCCCTGCAACTCTTTCTACAAATCTTTGAAAATGCTCTGGCCTAACCCTTAAAAACCAAGGATATGGAAGGCAGTGAACGGACGCTGCGCAGGCCGTTGCACCTCTGAGGCAAAGCCGCCGCTGAAGTTTATCTTGCAGACACGGCAGGCCAGTTTCTAGGGTGAATGCGCTAGAAATTCAGCGGTTTTGCCTCCTGTCGGAACGCAACTCGCCCAGCCAGAGGGACAGATATGAGCACACCACTACTCTCCATCAAGGGGTTGACCAAGACCTACCCCGGCGTGGTGGCCAACGATGATGTCTCGTTTGACATCGGTACCAACGAGGTGCACGCCCTGCTTGGCGAAAACGGCGCCGGAAAATCCACGCTGGTGAAAATGATCTACGGTCTGGTGAAGCCCGACAGCGGCACCATGACCTGGAACGGCCAGCCCTTTGCGCCCGCCGAACCCAAGGCCGCCCGCGCCTCTGGCGTGGCAATGGTGTTTCAACACTTCTCGCTGTTTGATGCACTCTCGGTGGCAGAGAACGTGGCGCTTGGCATGGAGAACCCGCCGGCCATGCGCGACCTCGCCCGCCGAATCCGCCGCGTGTCCGAAACCTACGGCCTGCCACTGGACCCCAACCGCACCGTAGGCGACCTCTCTGCTGGGGAACGCCAGCGCGTGGAAATCATCCGCTGCCTGCTGCAAGACCCGAAACTGCTGATCATGGACGAGCCGACCTCGGTGCTGACCCCGCAGGAAGTCGAGATCCTGTTCCAGACCCTGAACAAGCTGAAGGCCGAGGGCACCTCGATCCTCTATATTTCCCACAAGCTCGAAGAAATCCGCGCGCTTTGTGACCACGCCACCATTCTGCGCCTTGGCAAAAACGTCGGCGAATGTGTCCCCGCCGAGACCTCTGCCCGCGACATGGCGGAAATGATGGTGGGCGACACGCTGCAAACCCCCACCCGCACCACCGAGAAAGCGGGCGAAGTTGTGCTGGATGTCTCCGGCCTGACATTGGAGCCAACCAACCCGTTTGGCACCACGCTCAAGAACATACACTTCACCGTGCGCGCAGGCGAGATCCTCGGCATCGGCGGCGTGGCGGGCAACGGTCAGGACGAGCTTTTGGCCGCGCTCTCCGGCGAGTCGCTCACCTGGCCGGACTCGATCAAAGTCAAAGGCAAAGACGTGGCCAACCTCGGCCCCAACGCGCGCCGCGAGTTGGGCATTCTGGCCGCACCAGAAGAGCGCCTCGGCCATGCCGCTGCACCCGACCTGAGCCTGACCGAAAACGCCCTGCTCACTGGTGCCATCCGCGAAGGCCTGACCAGCAACGGCTTTGTGAACTGGTCCAAGACCACGGACTTTGCCGACACCATCATCAAAGAGTTTGACGTGCGCACGCCGGGCAACCACGTGGCGGCTCGTGCGCTTTCTGGGGGCAACCTGCAGAAATTTGTGATCGGCCGCGAAGTGCTGCAACGCCCGGAAGTGTTGGTGGTGAACCAACCAACATGGGGCGTAGATGCCGCCGCAGCAGCCTCGATCCGGCAGGCCCTGCTGGACTTGGCCGCAGGCGGCGCCGCAATTGTGGTGATCTCCCAAGACCTTGATGAACTTATGGAAATCTCCGACCGCTTTGGCGCGCTGAACGAAGGCCGCATGTCTGACATCCGCCCTGCCGCCGGTCTCTCGATTGATGAAATTGGCCTGATGATGGGCGGTGCCCATGGCATGGAAGTTGCCCATGTGGGCGATGAAGAACAAGAAGGAGCAAGCGCATGATCGCGCTGGAAAAACGCCCCACCCCGTCGCGCGCGCTGTCGCTCGCCACACCGCTGATCGCGGTCGCCATCACCATGTTTATGGGCGGCCTGCTGTTTTCTGTGCTGGGCAAAAACCCGTTTGAGGCCATCCGCACCATCTTCTGGGATCCGGTGCTGGGCGAGTTTGCCTTCTACTACCGCCCGCAATTGTTGGTGAAAGCCGCGCCGCTGGTGCTGATCGCCATTGGCCTTTCACTGGGCTTTAAAGCCGGTATCTGGAACATCGGCGCCGAAGGCCAATACATCATGGGAGCGATCTGTGGTGCCGCAGTGGGCCTTGCCTTCTACCCCACCGAAACCCGCCTGATCTTCCCGCTGATGATTGTCGCCGGCGCACTTGGCGGCTGGGCCTGGGGCATGATCCCCGCCCTTCTCAAAGTCCGCTTTGGCACCAATGAAATCCTTGTGTCGTTGATGCTGGTCTACGTGGCCGACCAACTGCTGGCATCCATGTCGCTGGGCCTGTTGCGCAACCCCGAAGGCATGGGCTTCCCCGGCTCGCGCAACTTCTCCGACTACCCGGCGGCCAACAGCTGGATCAACGAAGCCGCTGGCCTGCACTGGGGCATGGCTTTTGCCTTCATCGCAGTGATCTTCTCTTACATCCTACTCAACCGCCACATTCTGGGCTTCAACATCCGCCTCACCGGCGAAGCCCCGCGCGCGGCGCGGTTCGCAGGGGTGAACCCCACCCGCCTGATCCTGTTCTGCCTCGGCACCTCTGGCGCATTGGCAGGTCTGGCAGGCCTGTTTGAAGTCACCGGCCCCTCTGGTCAAATCAACATCGACTTCGCATCAGGCTATGGCTTCACCGCCATCATCGTCGCCTTCCTCGGCCGCCTGCACCCAGTTGGCATCCTGCTCGCAGCCCTGCTGATGGCGCTGACCTACGTGGGCGGCGATCTGGCCCAGGGCAACCTTGGCCTGCCGTCAGCAGCTATTCAGGTCTTTCAGGGCATGCTCCTGTTCTTCCTGCTGGCTCTGGACCTGCTGACCAACTACCGCGTGGTGCTAAAGAAAAAGGGAGCCGCATAATGGACCTTTCCGCAATCAATCCCGTCCTGCTGATCGCTTCTTTGATGGTCGCAGCCACCCCGCTCCTTCTCGCCGCCATCGGTGAGCTGGTTGTCGAACGCGCGGGCGTTCTGAACCTCGGTGTAGAGGGCATGATGATCATTGGCGCCATCTCCGGCTTTGCCATCGCAGTGGAAACCACCTCCCCAATGGTTGGCCTGGTCGCGGCCATGATCGCCGGCGCGGTGCTCTCGCTGCTGTTTGCCTTCCTGACCCAGTTTGCGCTGGCCAATCAGGTGGCCTCCGGTCTGGCACTCACGCTCTTTGGCCTCGGCCTGTCGGCGCTCATGGGGCAGTCATATGTGGGCATCAAACCCCCGGCCATGGCAAAGCTCGACATACCGGTGCTCTCCGATATTCCGGTGCTTGGCCCGATCCTGTTCAGCCACGACCCCGTGCTCTACATCGGCCTCGCGCTCACTGCGGCGGTCTACTGGTTCCTCAAGAAATCCCGCGGCGGTCTGATCCTGCGCGCGGTTGGGGAAAGCCACGACGCCGCCCATGCGCTTGGCTACAACGTCATCCGCGTGCGCATCCTCGCCATCATGTTTGGCGGCGCCTGTGCCGGTCTGGGCGGTGCCTATATTTCACTCATCCGCGTGCCACAGTGGACCGAAGGCATGACCGCCGGTGTCGGCTGGATCGCTTTGGCCCTTGTGGTCTTCGCCTCCTGGAAGCCGTGGCGCGTCTTGCTGGGTGCCTATCTTTTTGGCGGGATTAACGTTTTGCAGCTCAATCTGCAGGCAGCGGGTATTGCCATTCCGGTGGAATACTTGGCAATGTCACCGTATCTGATAACCATCCTCGTTCTGGTCATCATGTCGGCTGACAAAAGCGGCGCACCCGCATCTCTTGGCCGCACATTCCACGCCTCGCAATGAGGCACCTAAACAAAAAACTGCCACCAACAGGGGGACTACCCGAAATGAAATTGACCAAACTTTTGACAAGCGCAGCTGTCGCGCTGGGTCTGGCGACCTCCGCCATGGCCGACGACAAAACCAAAGTAGGCTTCGTCTATGTTGGCCCAGTGGGCGACGGCGGCTGGACTTATGAGCACAACAAGGGCCGTCTGGCCGTAGAAGAGCACTTTGGCGACAAGGTCGAAACCACCTTTGTTGAAAGCGTACCAGAAGGTGCCGACGCCGAGCGTGTGATCACCCAGATGGCGCTTCAGGGCGCGGACCTGATCTTCACCACCTCTTTTGGCTACATGGACCCAACCATCAACGTTGCCAAGAAATTCCCAAAAGTGAAGTTTGAGCACGCCACCGGCTACAAACAGGCCGACAACGTGTCCGTTTACTCCGCGCGCTTCTACGAAGGCCGCGCGGTTCAGGGCCACATCGCGGGCAAGATGACCAAAACCAACAAAATTGGTTACATCGCCTCCTTCCCGATCCCAGAAGTGATCCGCGGCATCAACTCCGCCTACATCCACGCCAAGAAAGTGAACCCGGACGTCGAGTTCTCCATCATCTGGGCCTACACCTGGTTTGATCCTGCCAAAGAAGCCGACGCTGCCAAAGCTCTGATCGAGCAAGGCGCCGATGTGATCCTGCAGCACACCGACTCCACCGCGCCACAGGCAGCCGCGCAGGCTGCTGGCAACGTAGTGACCTTTGGTCAGGCGTCTGACATGGGCGAGTACGCCCCGTTTCCACGCGTGTCCTCCATCATCGATGACTGGGCGCCTTACTACATCGCACGTACTCAGGCTGTGATGGACGGTTCCTGGGAGTCCGTATCCACTTGGGACGGCATCGGCGCTGGCATGGTTGGCATCGGTGAAATCTCCGACGCGGTTCCAGCAGACGTAAAAGCCGAAGCGCTGGCTCTGGTTGAGAGCCTGGCAGACGGCTCCTACCACGCCTTCACCGGCCCGCTGAACAAGCAGGACGGCACCCCATGGCTGGCAGAAGGTGAAACCGCGCAGGACTACGGTGACGACGGTCTGGCCGGCATGAACTTCTACCTCGAAGGCATCACCGCCGAGATCCCAAACTAAGCTGATCCCTCAAAGATCATCTACGAAGGCCCGCCAATTCGGCGGGCCTTTTCTTATGGTCGGCAATCAAAACACCGCCATTTGACAGCAACCACCGCTTGCACCCAAAGTTATCCCATACCCCAAAAGGATTTTGTGATGACTCGTTTGACAGCCACCCTTGGCGGACTTGCCCTGACCACCGTCCTCTCCGCGCCCCTTCTGGCACAGGAGATCGCCGACACCATCTACTCCGGCGGCCCGATCCTCACCGTCAACGACGCCGCCCCCCGTGCTGAGGCCGTCGCCGTCAAGGACGGCCGCATTATCGCCGTGGGGACACAGGCGGACATGCTCGCCCATCAAGGCGATACCACCGAGGTATTTGATCTGGACGGCCGCGCCATGTTGCCCGGCTTTGTCGACAGCCATGGCCACGCAGTTATGGGCGGCCTGCAAGCGCTCTCTGCCAACCTGCTTGCCCCGCCGGATGGCGAGGTGCAGGACATCGCCTCCCTGCAAGACACCCTACGCGCCTGGATTGCAGACAACCAAGCCGCCATCGAGGCCTCCAACCTGATTGTTGGCTTTGGCTATGACCAATCGCAACTGGCCGAGCTGCGCCACCCGACCAAAGACGACCTCGACGCTGTGTCCAAAGACGTGCCGATCATCATCGTGCATCAGTCCGGCCACTTCGGCGCCGCCAATTCCGCCGCGCTGGCCGCAGCCGACATCACCCGCGAGACCCCAATCCCACCCGGTGGCGTGATCCGCTATGCCGAGGACGGTGCACCCAACGGCGTGTTAGAAGAAAACGCCTTCTTCCTTGTATTGGGCAAGCTCATGGGTGGCATTGGTGAGGACGGCTTCAAGGCCTTCGCCCGCGCCGGAACGCAACTTTGGGCCAGCTTCGGCTACACCACCGCACAAGAAGGCCGCGCCACACCGCAAGTGGCCGAAATTGCAAGAGCGGTGGCCGCTGCAGGAGAGCTCCCCGTCGACCTCGCCATCTATCCCGATGTGTTGGTGGACCGCGATTACATCCTCGCCAACCAATCCGACACCTATGAAAACGGCGTGCGCATCGCCGGGGCGAAACTCACCATCGACGGCTCCCCGCAAGGTTTCACTGCCCTGCGTGACCGGCCTTACTATGATCCGGTTGGCACCTATCCGCCTGGCTACAAGGGCTATGCTGCCGCCAGCGAAGATCAGATCAATGACGCCATCGCGTGGGCGTTTGAAAACAACATCCAGATCCTGACGCATTCCAATGGCGAAGGCGCCTCCGACATGCTGCTCGCCGCCATTAAAGCCGCCGAGGCCAAACACGGACTGGCGGACCGCCGCCCAGTGCTGATCCACGGTCAATTCCTGCGCGAGGATCAGGTGGCGGAGATGCGCGACCTCAACGTCTTTCCGTCACTCTTCCCGATGCACACGTTTTACTGGGGCGACTGGCACCGCGACCACACGGTTGGCCCAATCAACGCAGACAACATCTCCCCCACCGGCTGGGTCCGCGAACGCGGCATGATGTTTGGCACCCATCACGACGCCCCTGTCGCCTTCCCCGACAGCATGCGGGTGCTCTCGGCCACAGTGACGCGCCGCACCCGCTCGGGGGACATTCTAGGTCCCCACCACCGCGTCGATGTGATAACCGCCCTCAAGGCGATGACGCTCTGGCCTGCTTATCAGCACTTTGAAGAAGACATGAAAGGCAGCATCGAGGTGGGCAAAGTGGCGGATTTTGTGATCCTGTCCGACGACCCCACAGCGGTGGATCCGGAAACCCTCGCCGAGATCAAAGTGCAGGTCACCATCAAACGCGACAAAGACATCTACCGTGCCCCGGGCGGGCCTCAAAAAGCCGATTTGATCGCGCCGATGGGCCACCACATTTTGGACGTCGCCCATGCCGCCACCCGCAGCAACTGAGCAAAAAAATCGCTCTTGGTTCGCCGCAGAGTGCGTGCCAAGGGCTTACCCCACGTCGATCACGCCCTTCTCACAAAAACGTTTGTCATTTTATTTCAACAATTTAAAAGCACCGACCTATCCTTTTGCACAAATCCTCTGATCCATTTGATGCCTCCTCTGCGTAGCTTTTGCATCAACATTGGAGAGGAAATCACATGTTCAGACGCACCTTCATCGCATCCGTTATGGGCGCAGCTATGGCCGTAACAACCGCCACCTTCGCCATGGCGGATGGCCACGGCAAAAAAGACATCGTCGACACCGCCGTTGGTGCTGGCAGCTTCACCACCCTAGTTGCCGCCGTTCAGGCCGCGGGCCTCGTGGACACTCTGAAAGGTGATGGCCCCTTCACCGTATTTGCCCCAACCGACGAAGCGTTTGCCGCGCTGCCTGCTGGCACCGTTGAGGACCTGCTGAAGCCGGAAAACAAAGACAAACTGGTGTCTATTCTGACCTACCACGTGGTGCCCGCCAAGGTGATGTCCGGCGACATCGCGGGCAAGAAAGCCACCGTGGCGACGGTTGAGGGCGAGAAACTCAACGTGAACGCCCGCAACGGCGTCAAGGTCAACGGCGCCAAAGTGGTGTCCGCAGACATTGGCGCCTCCAACGGTGTGATCCACGTGATCGACAAAGTGCTGATCCCGGAAGGCTAAGACCAACCACCACTCACAAAAAAAGGCGCGGGACATCCCGCGCCTTTTCCAATTTCAAATGCCAGACGGCTTAGCCGGAGATCAGGCCGAGGCTTTCCAGCTTCAGGATCACCTGATGGGCACAGTTGTCCACATCGGCACCTTCGGTCTCCACACGCAGCTCTGGGTTCTCTGGCACGTCATATGGGTCAGAAATACCGGTGAACTCTTTGATCTTACCTTCGCGCGCCAGCTTATAGAGGCCTTTGCGGTCACGGCGTTCACATTCCTCAATCGAGGTCGCCACGTGCACTTCTACAAAGGCACCAAAGCCTTCGATGTCTTCACGTACGGCACGACGTGTGGTGGCATATGGCGCGATTGGCGCACAGATCGCGATACCACCGTTTTTGGTGATCTCAGACGCCACATAGCCGATCCGACGGATGTTCAGGTCACGGTGCTCTTTGGAGAAGCCCAGCTCGGAGCTGAGGTTTTTCCGCACAATGTCGCCATCCAGCAGCGTCACCGGACGACCACCCATTTCCATCAGCTTGACCATCAGAGCGTTTGCAATGGTGGATTTGCCGGAGCCGGAGAAGCCGGTGAAGAACACGGTGAAGCCCTGTTTCGCACGTGGTGGCTTGGTCTTGCGCAGCTCTTTCACAACTTCCGGGAAGGAGAACCACTCAGGGATTTCCAGACCTTCGGCCAGGCGACGACGCAGCTCGGTGCCGGAGATGTTCAGGATGGTGACATCGTCTTTGTCCTGAATTTCGTCCATTGGCTCGTACTGCGCACGCTCCTGCACCCACACCATGTGTTTGAAGTCGACCATAGTGATGCCGATTTCTTCTTCATGTGCACGGAACAGTTCCTGCGCGTCATAGGGCCCGTAGAAGTCTTCGCCTGCGGAGTTCTTACCGGGGCCAGCGTGATCGCGGCCAACGATGAAGTGGGTGCAGCCGTGGTTGGCGCGGATCAGACCGTGCCAAACCGCCTCACGTGGGCCAGCCATACGCATCGCCAGGTTCAGCAGGGACATGGAGGTGGTGGAGGCAGGATACTTGTCCAGAACCGCCTCATAGCAGCGCACGCGGGTGAAGTGATCCACATCGCCCGGCTTGGTCATGCCCACAACAGGGTGGATCAACAGGTTGGCCTGCGCTTCTTTGGCGGCACGGAAAGTCAGTTCCTGGTGCGCACGGTGCAGCGGGTTGCGGGTTTGGAACGCAACCACTTTGCGCCAGCCCATTTTGCGGAAGTAGGCGCGCAGCTCGTTTGGCGTGTCGCGACGGGCGCGGAAGTCATAGTGCACAGGCTGTTGAATGCCGGTCACCGGACCACCGAGGTACACTTTACCCGCGTGGTTGTGCAGGTAGTTCACCGCTGGGTGCGCGTCATCATCCGCCCCAAACACTTTTTCCGCTTCCAACGCTTTGTTGGGCACAAAATTGTCGGTCACGGTCATGGTGGCGAGGATCACGCCTTCCTGATCGCGCAGCGCAATGTCCTGGCCTTCTTCCAGACCCGCGGCAAATTCCTCGGACACATCCAGGTTGATCGGCATTGGCCACAGGGAGCCATCCGCCAGGCGCATGTTCTCAACAACACCGTTGTAGTCTTCTTCGCTCAGGAAGCCTTTGAGCGGGTTGAAGCCACCGTTCATCAGCAGTTCCAAGTCACAGATCTGACGCGGTGTCAGATCCCAGCTGACCAGATCGGCCGCTTCCACTTTCAGCTTCTGAGCACTCTCATAAGAAACATAGAGCTCAGGAATAGGAGCCAGATTGTTTTGCATTGGATGTGTCCTGTGTTTGATAGGAACCAGGCCGCTTGCCGAGCCTGTCAGTTCCGCATGGAGCGCCTCATATTCAGAGAGCTTGCGGGCGAGGAATTGATCTGTGAGCCGCACTTTCTCCGCCGCACCACGCGCGGTGAGCGAATAGGCAAACCTCTGTCGTTTGTCCGGGCCCGCGCGATCACTAATGGTAATCAGCCCGGCTTCTGCCGCAGCGCGCAGTTGTGCATTCAGACGCCCCAAAGAAATCCCCACCGCCGCCGCAGTGGCGCGCTGTGATGCTTCTGGCGCCTGATCAAGCTGGCGCAGAAGGCGGAAGAGCACGTCTTCCTCATCTGATGTGGGTTTGGCGGTCTGAAATGACATTAACAAACGACTCAAAGTGTGTTCACGCGTGAACACATAGGGCGGTTTGGCAAAATCTCAAAGCCTTATTTGGCTTTTGCATAGCAAATATGCTACCGTTTCAATGCTGCAACGCAGCGCGACCTCACACCGTTTCGGCCTGCTTGGACAGCACCGCAGGCAAGGCCGCCGCCCGCTTCAGCGCCAAAGCCCGGACTGGCTGCGCCACGCCGCGCAACTCCAACACCTCAAGTGTATGTACCTCCGGATCATGCCCCGCCGCGGCCAACACAGCTTCGGACACCAGCACCTCCACGCCCAGCGCCTTGGTTTGCCCCTCCAAGCGGCTGGCAGCATTCACGGTGTCGCCAATGATAGTGCGCGGCGCGAGATTCACCGCGCCAATTTCGCCAAGCACCAACTCCCCCAAATGCACCCCCATACCGATCGCAACTGGCGTCGCATTTTCCGCTTTCAGGGTCTGATTAAACACCTGCAAGGCCGAACTGATCCCCGCCGCCGCCTCAATTGCCGCCTTTGCCGAAGCCTCTTCACTGTCGAGCTCAAACACCGCCAGCAGCCCATCACCCAGATACTTATCCACCGTACCCCCGACACCAGTGATCGACGGCACAATCGCATCAAAGAAACGGTTCAACAGAAACACGACATCGTAAGGCAACTG
Organism: Shimia sp. MIT910701; assembly: GCF_047126315.1. Lineage (GTDB taxonomy): Bacteria > Pseudomonadota > Alphaproteobacteria > Rhodobacterales > Rhodobacteraceae > Shimia. Next base: position 173,534 of record NZ_CP138953.1, read on the forward strand.
TCCCGTGGTGCGCGCCGTAAAACTCCGCATATCCAGAAACAGGATCGCCAACCGCCGCTCTTGCCCGAGGCTCTGATGTGCCCGCGCCTGCTGCCCATCACTGCGAAACACCCGCAGCACGGTTGCCGGCTCCTTGGGCCGTAACTGACAGGCCAACCGCGCATTAGGCGGTGCATTCACCGCCGCCAAACTGTCCGCCTCCGCCTTCTCCGGCGGGTGCAACAACTCTGCGCCTTCCTCGACAATCACCCGACAGGTGGTGCAACGCCCACGACCACCACACAGCGCCATATGCGGCACCCCGGCCACGCGCGACATCTCCAGCAAAGTCATACCCGGCTGCCCGGAAATCTCCGGCCCATCAACATAGCGAATACGCACCGCACGGCGCGCCCCGATAAAGCGCCGCCCAAAATGCACCGCCATGGTCAGCACCAAGAGCCCGACAAAAACACCCAGCAAGCTGCGGTTGATCTCGGCCAGTCGCGCAAAGGTCTCCACCGTCGGAAAGCCGTAACTCTCCCGCAAGGCCGCACCGCCTTCCGGATCAAACAGCCGCATATTCTGCAACCGCCCCTGCACCAGAAACCCGGCCAGCGCAAAGGCTGGTACCAAGGTCGCGAGCGACAACATCACCGGCAACACCCGCCGCCAACTGGGCAGCACCCGCAGCCACATATGCAGACCAATACAGGCGTGAATCCACACCACCAGCAGCAGAGCCGCCTGCTGCCAGCCGCTGGGCGAATTCCAGATCAGACCGGCAATGAAGCCCATCTCTGGCTCCACCTCAAACCGGTTCTCGGCCACCCGCGTGTGTACAATATGGGTCATCAACAACAGCGGGATCAGCAACCCCAACAGCACCTGCCCCGCCTCCGACGCGGGCATGCGCAGCGTGCGTTTCCGCGCCAAGCGGTACAAAGCCAACCCCATATGGGTCAACAACGCCCCATAGAGCGCGAGCTGCCCCAACGGATTGCTGGTCACAGCTTCCAACCCATCCTGTGCCCACTCCATCGCCTCAAGAGAAAACAGCCCCATGCCAATATTGAAGAAGTGAAACAGCACATAACAAAAAAGGATCAACCCCGACACGATGCGCGCCTTTGTGCGCCAATTGCCCTGCCACAATCTGTTCACCGGTGCCGTCCTTTATCTGGGGTCCCTTCATGAGAGACTGACCAACCGCGCCCGATGGGTCAAGGCGCAGCCCCCTGCGTATCTGCGCACAACCGCAAAGAAAAACGGGGCCGCAAACACGACCCCGCTTCAATCTCACTTTCGCAAAAAACTCACTCGTTTTCGGCGATAAACTTCTCAGCATCCAGCGCCGCCATACAGCCCATGCCCGCCGAGGTCACCGCCTGACGGTAGACATGGTCGGTTAAATCACCCGCCGCAAACACGCCGGGGATAGAGGTCTTGGAGGTACCTGCCTCAACCTTCACGTACCCACCGTTGTGCAGCTCCAGCTGATCTTTCACCAACTCGCTCGCAGGCGCGTGGCCAATCGCGATGAACACACCCGCCGCCGGGATCTCTTTGATCTCGCCAGTGTCTACGTGCTTCACCTTCACGCCGGTCACACCTTTTGGATTGTCGTCGCCAACAACTTCTTCCAGCGTGTGGAACCACAGCGTCTCGATCTTCTCATGCTTCAACAGACGGTCCTGCAGGATTTTCTCCGCTCGCAGCTCATCCCGACGGTGGATCAAGGTCACTTTGGAGGCGAAGTTGGTCAAAAACAGCGCTTCCTCAACGGCAGTGTTGCCGCCACCGACAACCACAATCTCCTGACCGCGATAGAAGAACCCGTCACAGGTCGCACAGGCCGAAACACCAAAGCCCTTAAACGCCTCTTCGCTCTCCAGCCCCAGCCACTTGGCGCGTGCACCAGTTGCCAAAATAACCGCATCCGCAGTGTAAAGCGTGCCGCTGTCACCTTTCGCCTTGAACGGACGCTCGCTCAGGTCGAGGTCCACAATCATGTCGCCGATGATCTCACAGCCCATCGCGCGGGCGTGCGCTTCCATCTTCTGCATAAGCTCCGGGCCCTGCACTTCCACAAACGACGGGTAGTTCTCCACCTCGGTTGTGGTGGTCAGCTGCCCACCCGGCTCGATGCCCTGCACCAGCACCGGCTCCAGCATCGCGCGGCTCGCATAAACGCCCGCCGTATAGCCCGCAGGCCCGGACCCAATGATCAGAACCTTGGTGTGTTTTGTCTCGCCCATGAAAGGCACCTTTCCGCGTTGCAAAGTCTAAGTCGGTAGCCGATATAGCCCTCCGCACACGTCAGGAAAAGCCCAAGACCAAAAACCAAAACGTGTGGTCCAAAAAATCAGCAGTCGGCAGAAAACCGTAAAAGGATATTGCGCTAACACGAAATATAATTGCGCACTTGCCCTTTGATGCTATAACAACCGCAAAATTAACCAACGAGACGAGATACATGCCCGGACACCGGCTAGATCCTATCGATCGCAAAATCCTCGCAGAGTTACAGGCCGACGGCCGCATGACCAATGTTGAGCTCGCCAAGCGAGTCGGCATCTCCGCCCCGCCCTGTCTGCGCCGCGTGCGCACGCTGGAAGACGCAGGCTACATCCGCGGCTACCACGCCGACGTCGACAGCCGCGAATTGGGCTTTGAGGTACAGGTCTTTGCCATGGTCGGCCTCGTCAGCCAGGCCGAAGCAGACCTCTCCGCCTTTGAAGACCGCTGCCGCGACTGGCCGCTGGTGCGCGAATGTCACATGCTCAATGGCGAGGTGGATTTCATCCTGAAATGCGTCGCCCCCGACCTCAGCACGTTCCAGACCTTCCTGACCGAAGACCTGACCTCCGCGCCCAATGTGGCCAGCGTGAAAACCTCGCTGGTGATCCGCGGCGCCAAGGACACGCCCGGCGTGCCCTTTGAAGTGCTCGAAGAACGTCTCAGCCGCGACGCGTAAACCCCATCTCATCGTTATGGGAACGCCTCACATCGCTGCGAGGCGTTATCCTTCTTACCTGAGTTTTACGGCTGCCAGTCCTGAAACGGCGCGTGCACTTGCTCTGCTGCCGCCGCATAGCGGGCGTCGGATTTCGCGGCGACCACCGCCGCAGACAAAGCCGCATTCAGCGCGTCTCCTTCCGCTCCAGTCGGCACGATCAAAGTAGAATCCCAAACAGCATACTTGGCGCGATGCAAATCGATCATGCCCTCGGCCTTGATCACTCCATCCACCGCATCCTGCTCCATGATGAACGCATCGGTGCGCCCTTTGGCCAGTTTCTTAAGACCAATTTCGATTGAAGCGACCTCGTCCACGGCAAAGTCAAAGAAATGCGCATGTCCGATCATGGTCTCAACCCGCAAAGCGGTGAAATCTGAGTCCGCATTCAGAGGTGAATCTTTGCGCGAATAGACCACAAAGGTGACATCCAAAAGCGGTTCGTCAATATACTGGAATTCCGGCGGACTGCCGGCGCCCGTATCGATCAACGGCGCATGTACATCCGATTTACGCGTGGCCACATTCTGAATGGAGCGGCCAAACGGGAAGACCTGATAGCTAAAATCACCGCCGTCATAATGCTCGTCGACAATGCGCAACAGATGTGGAAGCGTGCCTTCCGCGCCCCCATTTCCATCTGGCGCCGCAAGGCCGGGAATCTCCGCCAAACTGACTGACAATTCAGCTGCATATAGGGGTGTCATGAGGCACATCATGCTCAAAGTAGCTGCCATTTTTTTCATGATTTTTCTCCTTCTCCAAAAATCGAGAAGGAGGCTAGGATCGAAATCCCTAACTAAGTTTGAAAGAAAAAATCAGCGCGTTGGTGCTTTTTTGCGGCATTTTAAACTGCTCACCATGCGATGCAAAAGCACCCCTAAACCTGTTATTTTTGACAGCATCGACACATTCCTGAAACTGGCCGTGCGCGTATGATTGCCTGCCTTTTGGCCCGACTATCGGCCAAATCATCCAATACACTCCATGTAAGTGCCACAACTCGAGATCAGGACAAAAAACCTCCCTACGACCCCAGTAAATTCGGATATTATATTGTTTTAAATACTGTATTTACATTTGACCTAAAGCCGTCTTGAAGTCCTACATTGCCTCAAACACATTTCCAGAGGCCCCCATGCACGTTCTCACCGTTCTCGATCACCCCAACCCCAACTCCTTCAGCCATGCCACTGCGCAACACTTCATGGCCGGAGCAGAAGCCGCAGGACACAGCACCGAATTGGCGGACTTGCACGCTGAAGGTTTCAACCCGCTGTGGACCATGGCGGATATCGAAAGCGATGGAAAAACCAACGTTCCCGCCGATGTTACGCGAGAACAAGACCGCATCGCGCGCGCCGACGCAATCTGTCTGATCTTCCCGCTGTTCTGGTGGGGCATGCCCTCCATGACCAAAGGCTGGGTCGATCGGGTCTGGAGCTGGGGCTGGGCCTATGACCAACTCGACAACACCGAAAAATCCCTACAACGCAATCGCAGCGGACTTCTGCTGGTCCCGGCAGGCGCCCGCTCTGACGAAATCGAAAGCAAAGGCTACCGCGCCGCTCTCGACACTTGTTGGACAGACGGCACTTTTGGCTTCTTTGGCTTCTCTCCCCGCCGCATGGAATTGCTCTATGGGTCCACCGGCTCAGAGCCGCGCCGCAAGGCGCTGCTCCAACAAAGCTATGACAGTGGCGTCACCTTGCCGCCACCCGTAGGGGCCTAACACAGGTCTGCAGCAAACCGGACACATCGCCCTTCGCTGCCTTTCGGAAGGCGCGCGGCGATTGCCCGGACCAGCGCGCCGGATATGACCGGCTTTGAAAGCTCCGGCGCTGATTGGCTGGAAAGCTACAAACACTATTTTGAGCATAACCACGTGCTGGTGACCAGTCCGCACAAGGTCTACGGCCCGGGCAGCAACGACGTCGCGCTGCAACTGCGCAAGAAAGGCATCAACAAGGTCATCCTCGGCGGCATGTCGTAACCTCTGCACCGAAAGCCACATGCGCTCCCTGATCGAGGTCGGCTTTGAGGTCATGGTGGTGACCGACGCCACAGCCGGGGCCATCACCGAGTTCTATGACGGCTACGCCGCCTCGCTGACCTATTTCAGCATGATCGCCAGCAAGGTGGACAACACGGACAACACCCTGGCCAAAGCCGCAGAGATGTGGCTGACCATCAAACACGCCGCCGCCGGCAGCCTGTAACCCCTCAACTGTAACCCGGGACACATCTCGCGGGCAGAGTTTGGCGGCTCTGCCTGCCCTTCGTTTTGCACACCGCCACACCACGGCGGACGACCTGTGCCTTTCCCTTCAGAGCCTGGTCGCTGATCCCGAAAAGATCTGGCGCAGCGTCTGGGTCCAGCGGCCCAGCGAGGCCTGCCGAGTGGCGGCTTGACGCAGGCGAGGCGATGGATCGGGGATCTTGTCAGCGACAGGGGCCAAGGGAGAGCCACAGGCCCTTTCCCTTTGGTGAGAGAGCGTCCTTTTTCTGACATTTATTAACGCCACCCCACCTCTTGTCAGACCCACACCCCCCACCTCCGCAAAACAGTCGTGATACCGACGCAATACCGACGTGGTTTTGAGGCTGCACAGATAGCTGAGACAAAGGTTAACCCACCATCACACGTGGCTGGTCAACCCGCCGTCCACACGCCAATTCTGGCCAGTCACATAACTGCCTTCACCAGCCAGATAACTCACCAGAGAAGACACCTCCTCACTGCGCCCATAGCGCCCCATCGGAATACGGGCTTTGCGATCTTCGGTTTCTGGCAGGCTGTCGATGAACCCCGGCAAGATATTGTTCATACGCACATTTTCGGCGGCGAACTTGTCGGCAAACAACTTGGTGAAACTCGCCAAACCCGCCCGAAATACACCAGACGTCGGAAACAACGGGTCCGGTTCAAACGCAGCAAAGGTCGAGATATGGATGATCGATCCGCCCCCCTGCTTGGCCATAATCGGCGCCACAATCCGTGCAGGCCGGATCACATTCATCAGGTAGTACTCCATCCCGAGGTGCCAGTCGTCGTCACTGATCTCCAGAATGTCCCCTTTGGGCCCATGTCCCGCAGAATTCACCAGAACATCTACCCGCGCCCACTTGGAAAGCGCCTTATCTACAAACACTTGCAGGTCTTCCGGCACAAGATTGGACCCGGTCACGCCAACCCCGCCCAACGCATCCGCCAAAGCTTCCCCTTTGCCGGAAGAAGACAGAATGCCTACCTCAAACCCGTCTGATTTCAATCTCTTAGCCGCATCCGCGCCCATACCGCTGCCACCAGCGGTGATCAGTGCCACCTTGGTCATATCAAGCTCCTTTTGAGGCCCAACCCTGCCCAATTTGGCGGCTTTTGACCAATCATGCTTCATTGCTTAGAGTGTAGAAAATCTACATCCTAGACCAATGACTCGCATCAACCTCAACAGCCTATCCATGTTTGACGCTGCCGCCCAACACGGCAGTTTTCGCCGTGCGGCTGAGGCGCTTCACCTGACGCAAGGCGCCGTGGCGCAGCAGGTACGCAACCTCGAGAAACAGACCCAGACCCAGCTGTTTCACCGGCTGCCACAAGGTCTCTCGCTTACGGAAGAAGGCCGCGCTTATCACGAGACTGTCTCGGCCGCGTTGCAACAGATCGAAACCGCCACCCGCGCCCTGAAGCCCGCGACACAATCAATCACCCTGTCAGTGCCGCCCTCGCTCGCTTCAAAATGGCTGGTGCCTCGATTGGCAAACTTCGCGGCGCAGCACCCGGACATCTCCCTGCATATCCACGCTTCGGAAACCCGCACGAATTTCGCCAAGGATCCGGTCGACATCGCCATTCGTCAAGGGCAGGTGCCTTTGGTGCCCAACACTCATTGCGAGCCACTGGCCCCATTGGATCTGGTTGCCGTGGCGCGCCCTTCGACCAACCCCACGTCGCTCTCACTGGCGGACACGGTGACGCTTCCTTTGATCGAGGACGGGCACAACCGCTGGAAAACTCTCTGCGAAGACAGAGGGCTACCCTATCCAGACACTGTGCTCTCCTTTAATCAAACCGCCTTGGCCATTGACGCGGCGATCACAGGTCAAGGCGTGACCTTGGCCCCGCGCCTGCTTGTTCAGGACGCGCTAAACCAAGGCCACCTGACCGTCCTTTGGCACCCTGCCGAAACCCCAGAGGCTTACCACCTACTACATCCCACATCTCGCCGTAGACACAGGAAGGCTGTTGTGTCGTGGCTCAAACAAGAGGTCGTAGCTGGGCCCAATACCACGCCTCTTGCGTAAGGGCGCAAAAACCACTTTCCCCGAAATGGTTCACATGGCAACGTCCTGCCATGACGCAGACAATTTCCAGCCCCAACGGCACCCTGATCAGCCGCTTCGCTTTTGGCACCATGCAGTTTGGCGGCACCGCCTCGGAGCGCGACAGCGCCGAGATGTTTGAGGCCTGCCTTGACGCGGACATCACCCATTTTGACACCGCATATCTGTACACAGATGGCGCCAGCGAGACGATCCTCGGCAAACTGGCCGCGCCGCATCGCGAGCGCTTGGTGATCGCGACAAAGGTTGGCTACCGCGGCGGTGCGGGTGCAGAAAATCTGCGGTCGCAATTTGATGTATCGCGTAAGCGGCTCAACATGGACCACGTCGATATTCTCTATTTGCACCGCTTTGATGCGAACACGCCAATTGAGGAAACTCTTGAAACCTTTGCGCAATTCAAGGCCGACGGACAGGTCACTCACATAGGCCTCTCCAATTTCGCCGCCTGGCAAGTTGTGAAAGCCGCCTGGGCGGCCTCAAAACTGGACCTGACAATCGACCTGCTGCAGCCAATGTACAGCCTTGTGAAACGTCAGGCTGAAGTCGAGATTCTGCCCATGTGCGCTGATCTTGGCATCTTGCCAGCCACCTATTCCCCGCTTGGCGGCGGTCTGCTCACCGGCAAATACAGTGCCAAAGATGCAGATGGGCGCCTTGCCACAGATGAGCGCTATGCCGCCCGCTATGACGTTGATTGGATGCGCAAAACCGCTGCCGATCTTTCCGAACTGGCCGCTGCGCGGGACGTACACCCCGCGACATTGGCCGCCGCTTGGGTTACCAAACACAGCGCCGCGCCCAGCCCGATCCTCTCCGCACGCAACCTCGCACAGCTCGAGCCCTCGCTGGCCGCGACACGCTTTGACATGGACGATGCGCTCTACGCCGAGATCACCGCGCTCAGCCAAACACCCGCCCCCGCCACAGACAGATTGGACGAAGCATGATTGATTTCCTCATCATCGGCGGTGGCATCGGCGGCATCTCCGCCGCTGCCCGTCTTGCCCCTTTGGGAAAAACCGTTGTTCTGGAACGAGAATCTGCCCTCGGCTACCACGCCTCCGGCCGGTCCGCCGCAATGTTTGAACCCAACTACGGCTCCCCCAGCACCGTGGAACTCAGCCACGCGAGCGGCGACTTCTTCCAATCCGAGGATGGCGGCTTCCTCTCACCACGCGGCGTGATGTTCCTCGCCGCCAAAGGCGAAGACGACGCCTTCAAACGCTGCTGCGAGAGCTTTGACGCCGCCCCGATGTACTTGGAACAGGCCGTCGACATGGTGCCGATCCTCAATACAGAGGCCATCGGCAATGTCGCGCACCATCACTCCGGCGAAGACATCGACACCGACCGGCTGATCCAGTGGTTTGCCAAGACCTGCCGCGCCCAGGGTGGGGAGGTCCATACAAGCCAAGAAGTGAGCAAAATCACAAAGCTTTCCTACGGTTGGGAGGTTATGGCAAACGGCGAAACCTATACCGCCAAATTGTTGCTGAACGCTGCCGGGGCTTGGGTGGACGAGGTCGCCAAACTCGCGGGCATCACGCCTCTCAACGCCACGCCCCTGCGCCGCTCCATGGCGCGCATTCCAGCGCCGGGCGGGCATGACGTGAGCCGTTGGCCCATGCTGCTCGACATTCACGAAAACTGGTATTCCAAACCCGACGCGGGCAGCCTGATCGTGTCTCCCGCAGAGGAAGATCCGATGCCACCGTTTGATGCCTGGCCGGATGACATGGTCATCGCCGAAGGCCTTGCCCGCTACCAGGAATTTGTCACCGAAGAAGTCACCCGCGTCGAAGCCACATGGGCGGGCCTGCGCAGCTTTTCACCCGACCGCAATCTGGTGATCGGCCCCGACGCTGACGAGCCCAGTTTCTTCTGGGTGGCCTGTCAGGGCGGCTATGGCTTCCAATCCTGCCCCGCTGTGGCGCAACTGGTCGCGGACCTGATTTCCGGACAGACGCCCACAATCGATCGCGAGGTCATTGCCGCCCTTGATCCCCGGAGGTTTGCCTGATGCCCCGCCGCCTCAACCTGCCAGACAGCGCCTCGGTTGCCACGCCAGACAGCGGCGGCAAGCTCTTTGCCCCGTCCGCCGCCCGCAATACAGAACCGTTGACCAAGGCTCTGGCGGATTTCGTGCCGTCTCAAGGCCGCGCCTTGGAGATCGCCAGCGGCACCGGCCAGCACATCGTCTCTTATGCCAAGGCGTTCCCACAGGTCATGTGGCAACCCACCGAAATTGCCGAAGACCGGATCGCCAGTATTGCAGCCTATCTGGCCGAAACCGCACTCACCAACGTGGAAACCCCGATCCTCCTCGACGCCACAGCGCCGGGCTGGGGCGGCACATCCGGCCCAGTAGACCTGATCCTGCTCAGCAATCTGCTGCACTTGATCAGTCAAGCTGAAGCTGAGGTACTCATCTCGGAATCGGCCAAAACCCTAGCGCCAGGCGGGAGCCTTGTCATCTACGGTCCGTTCTCGCGTGATGGAGTTTTGGTCTCCGACGGGGACGTCCAATTCGATCAAAGCCTGCGCGCACAAGACCCTGAAATCGGGTACAAATCGGATGTCGCCATCCAGGCTTTTGGCGCCTCCTGCGGCCTAATGCCCAATAAGGCCATTGAGATGCCTGCCAACAACCTACTCCTAACTTGGCAAGCACCAGCTTAGGACGCCACGTCACGCTCCCCTTTTTTGCGTCGCACCTGATCGAGATCAAATTCACATTCCCCAAGCTGAATATGATGCGCGCAAACCAAGGAGATTCTCATGAGCTGGATCAACAAGATTTCTGAAACCCGCACCCAACTGCGCGGATTGAACAAAGTCATCCCCGACACCGCCCGCGCCTTTGGCGGATTGAGCAAAACCGTGAAAGAAGGCGGCGTGCTTGACGTGAAGACCAAGGAATTTGTCGCGCTTGGCATGGCCGTGGTCAGCCGCTGTGAACCTTGTATCTCCCTACACTGTGACGCCCTCGTGCGGGCCGGCGCCACCAAGGAAGAAGTGGCCGATGTACTGGCCATGGTGATCCAGATGGGCGGTGGGCCAGCGATGATGTATGCGGCAAAAGCACAGGAGTGTTTTGAAGAGCTCACTGCGGGCTGACACTGCCCCGATTGCCACTTATGGTTGGGTCCAATTGTTCCGCAACACATTGGACCTCCCCATGCGACGCTCTCTTGTTTTGGCTGGCTTTCTGGCCTGCACCACCGCCTTCACCGCACAAGCCGCTGACATCTCCAGCTGGAGCTTCGGCAGCGACGGCACCATCACATGGGCCGACGTGGAAGAGCTGCGCAAAACCATCTTTGAGACCTTTGACACCGATGGAGATGGTGCGCTCAGCAACGAGGAATACACCGCCTTTGACAAAGCTCGCGCGGAGGCCGCTGACAAAGACGCCTCCTCCCTGCTCTTGCGCGCGGTGTCTGGTTTGGGCCGGGAAAACACAGACCTGAATCTCGACGGCTCGGTCACCCGCTCGGAACTGGAAACCGCTCTGCGCAGCTGGTTTGAACGGGTGGACGCCAACAACGACGGCGTAATCAACAAAGGCGAATACTAAACAGAAAACGCCCCGCACATTTGCGGGGCGTTTTCTATTCCTCCAGGCAACTTAGCCATCTTTGCGGATGGTCTCGTTTTTTGGATCATACGGGCTGTCGCAGGTCACGGTGGCATCCCACAGCTGATCCAGCATTTTGACCTTCAGCTTGGTGCCTTCCACCGCCAGTTCCGGCTTCACGTAGCCCATGCCGATACTCTTCTCAAAGGCCACCGAGTAGCCGCCAGAGGTCAAACGCCCAACGCGCTCACCTTCCGGCGTGTAAAGCACCTCACGGCCCCATGGGTCCGCATCTTCTGGGCCGTCGATCAGCAAGGTACAGCACTTCACCCGCACGCCCAGCGCTTCCATTTCAGCCTTGCCGTGGAAGTCTTTGGACAGGTCGATGAAGCGTGGCAGGTCGGCCTCGGCTGGCGTCGCATCCCGCCCCAACTCAGTGCCAAACGCGCGATAAGACTTCTCCTGACGCAGCCAGTTCTGCGCCCGCGCACCGACCAACTTCAAGTCGAACTCCGCGCCAGCCTCGGTGATCAAATCCCAGAGGTAGTTCTGCATCTCAATTGGGTGGTGCAGCTCCCAACCCAACTCACCGGTATAGGCCACACGGATCGCATTTACCGGACACATGCCCAGCTCGATCTGCCGCGCCGACAGCCACGGGAAGCGTTTGTTGGACAATGCTGTATCCGGTTCCGCATCGCTGATGACCTTCTTCAGCACATCGCGGGATTTTGGACCAGCAATGGCAAACACCCCCCACTGCGTGGTCACATCCTGGATCTCGATGTAGCCAAACTCCTCCATCTTGTCCTCGGCCGCCTTGCGCAGGAAGTCCGCGTCGTATTCGGTCCAAGCCCCTGCGGAGACAAGATAATAGTTGTTCTCGCCATTGCGCACGATGGTGTATTCGGTGCGCGTGGTCCCCGCCGCCGTTAGCGCATAGGTCAGGTTGATGCGCCCCACTTTGGGCAGTTTGTTGCAGGTGAACCAGTCGAGGAACTGCGTCGCACCGGGCCCCTTGACCACATGTTTGGTAAAGGCCGTCGCGTCAATCAGGCCCACGCCCTCACGGATCGCTTTCGCTTCATCCACGGCATATTGCCACCAGCCACCCCGGCGGAAGCTGCGGCTCTGCTCATCAAAGTTCGATGGCGCATCCAGCGGGCCATAGTAGTTTGGCCGCTCCCAACCATTGACCCAGCCAAACTGCGCACCTTTTGCTTTCTGACGATCAAACGCAGGCGAGGTCCGCAGCGGACGGCACGCCGGGCGCTCTTCGTCCGGGTGGTGCAGGATGTAGACGTGCTCATAGCACTCTTCGTTTTTGCGCGCGGCAAATTCGGTGGTCATCCAGTTCTGCGAATAGCGTTTCGGGTCGAGCGACGCCATATCGATCTCGGCCTCGCCATCCACCATCATCTGCGCAAGATAGTACCCCGTGCCGCCCGCCGCGGTGATGCCGAAAGAAAACCCTTCCGCCAGCCACATGTTGCGCAGCCCCGGCGCTGCCCCCACCAGAGGGTTGCCGTCCGGCGTGTAGCAAATTGGACCGTTGAAGTCGTCTTTCAGGCCGCTTTCCGCACAGGACGGCACACGCTCCGCCATCGCCATGTACTGATCCGCAATCCGGTCCAGATCGAGCGGGAACAAGTCGGCGCGGAAGCTGTCCGGCACCCCGTGCTCAAACCGCGCCGGTGCGCCATGTTCATAGATGCCCAGAATCCAGCCACCACGTTCCTCACGCGCATAGCTCTCATTGTCCGCATCCCGCACGACCGGGTGTTCCGGGTTGCCCGCTTCACGCCATTTCACCAGCTCAGGGTCTTGGTCCATCACGATGAAGGTGTGCTCCACCGGGATCGCAGGCATCTTAATGCCCAGCATCTTCGCGGTGCGCTGCGCGTGGTTACCCGACGCGGTCACCACATGCTCGGCAGTGATGACAAAGGTCTCATCGCTCGGCACAAGGTTGCCGCCCTTCTCCACCATCTTGGTGCAGGTCACTTCCCAGTGGGTGCCATTCCAGTGAAACGCATCCGCCTGGATTTTGCGGACAATCTCAACGCCACGCTGACGCGCGCCTTTGGCCATCGCCATGGTCACGTCCGCCGGGTTGATATAGCCGTCCTCAGTGTGGAACAGCGCGCCTTTGAGGTCATCAGTCTTGATCAGCGGCCAACGCTCGCTGATCTGATCCGGAGACAGCCACTCATACTTCACACCACAGGTCTCAGCCGTAGAAGCATAGAGCATGAACTCATCCATACGGTCCTGCGTCTGCGCCATGCGCAAGTTGCCCACCACAGCAAACCCAGCGTTCAGCCCGGTCTCTTCTTCCAGCGTCTTATAAAAATCCACCGAATACTGGTGAATGTGGGTCGTCGCATAAGACATATTGAACAGCGGCAGCAGGCCCGCCGCGTGCCAGGTCGAACCGGAGGTCAGCTCATCCCGCTCAATCAGCATCACATCGTCCCAGCCCGCTTTGGCAAGGTGATAGGCAATCGACGTGCCAACGGCACCGCCGCCAACAACAAGGGCTTTTACGTTTGTTTTCATGAGACAGGCGACTCCCCTGAGCATAATCCTTTTGCGCAAACTGTACCGGATTGCCGAAATTGCGCACGGTCCAGCCGACGCTTGATTGCACAATTGCGACGCCACGTTGCCGCAAAAAGCCTTGCTGCATCGCAGCGGGGGCATTACACCCCACAACCACCTTGAAGGGAGACAGGCAAGAATGCGTATTTGCCGCTCGATTTCGGACTGCCGCGCCGCAGTCAAAGAGCTTCGCGCCACCGGTGAAACTGTGGCAATGGTGCCCACCATGGGCTTTCTGCACGCGGGTCACATGTCCCTTGTAGAAACCGCCAAGGCAGAGGCCAACCATGTGGTTGTCTCAATCTTTGTGAACCCCACCCAATTTGGCGAAAGCGCCGATCTGGACGCCTACCCCCGCGACGAAGAGCGCGACCTTGCAATGCTGCGCGACGCAGGTGTTGCTCTGGTCTTCCTGCCAGAAGTGGACACCATGTATCCGGCCGGTGATGAAACCATCGTGGAAACCACGCGTTTGGCCAATATGCTGCACGGTGAAGTCCGCCCCGGCCACTTCCGCGGCGTAACCACCGTGGTCGCGCGCCTGTTCAACATCGTGCAGCCGGATGTGGCTGTCTTTGGCGAAAAGGACTACCAGCAGCTTCAGGTCATCAAGCGCATGGTAGCCGACCTACACATGCCGCTCACCATCGTGGGTGCGCCAACGGTGCGAGAGCCCGACGGCCTCGCCATGTCCTCGCGCAACGTGCGCCTGTCGGCAGAGGATCGCCAAGCTGCGCTGGTGCTCTCCAAATCCCTCGCCGCCGCCGAAGCCGCCGCAACCGATGCCACGGTCGCCGACCTGCGCAAAACTATCGCAGACACCATCGAGGATGAGCCACGTGCTGTCCTCAAAGGGCTGGACATCGTCGCCGCCGAAACGCTCAATACCATCGACGGGCCGCTCACAGGCCCCACCGCCATCATGATCTCCGTTGCCTTCGGCGACATTCTCCTGATTGACCAAAGGGTTGTCACACCATGAGCACACAGACCCCCATCCGCCGCACCACGGTGCCACAGATCGCCAACCGCAAGGGTGGCGAGCCGATTGTCAGCCTCACCAGCTACCACGCCCACACCGCTGCCATCGTCGACAAATTCGCCGACTTCATTCTGGTTGGCGACAGCCTCGGCATGGTCATGCACGGCATGGAAAGCACCGTGGGCGTGCCGCTCGATCTGATGATCATGCACGGCAAAGCCGTTGTGCGCGGCACCCAAAAAGCGCTGGTGGTCGTGGACATGCCCTTTGGCACTTACGAGGAAAGCCCCGCCGTGGCCTTCCGCAACGCCGCCAAGATCATGAAAGAAACCGGCTGCGGCGCAGTCAAACTCGAAGGCGGCAAGCGTATGGCGGAAACCATCCGATTCCTCACCGAACGTGGCATCCCAGTGATGGCCCACATTGGTCTCACACCGCAATCCAGCCACGTCATGGGCGGCTTCAAAACTCAGGGCCGCGATGAAGACACCTGGGCGATGCACGAAGAAGACGCGCAAGCCGTGGCTGAGGCTGGCGCCTTCGCCATCGTGCTTGAAGGCATGGTGGAACCCCTCGCGGCCAAGATCACCAAGCAAATCCCGATCCCAACCATCGGCATCGGCGCCTCTGCGGAATGTGACGGCCAAATCCTCGTGCTTGAAGACATGCTCGGCCTGAACGAATGGACGCCCAAGTTTGTGAAAGTCTACGGCGACCTCGGCCCCGCGATTGAGCGCGCCGTCAGCCAATACGCCCACGAGGTCAAAACCCGCAGCTTCCCAAGTGAGGACGAGGTCTACCGCTAAGCCCTCAGGCTTCCTTTGGCCTCAATTATCCCCGCCGGAGGCACCTGCTCTCTCGGCGCACTCAAACAGCAAAAAGCCCCGGGCAACCGCCGGGGCTTTTCTTTTTCTCTGTCGCGACTTTTTAAAGTGGCGCGACCGCTTCCAGGATCGCAGGCACAATCTCAACAAACAAAAGCGTGTTCATACGTTCGGTCTCGGTCTGCGGATAGCCACCATTCATCGCAATCACCGTGTCCGTCGCTGGCTCCATCACCAGCGTCTGACCGTGAATGCCCACAAAAACGATAATCTTGTGGCCTTTGATGTTCAGCACGCGGATCTGATCTTTGTACCAGCCGTCCGGTGCCAGCGCCGCCTCTTTGCCAACAGACCAGGCCGCCCGCACGCGGTCATTGCCTTGCCACAGCGCCTCAAGGAACGCCTGAGGCACCAGTTGCTCACCCAAATGGTTCTGCCCCTCGTTGAGGAACACCCGCCCCATTTTAGCCAGATCCCGCGTGCGCATGTTCAAGCCGCCGGAAGCCACCGTATTGCCCGCGGCATCCGCCTGGAAATAGGCCGGCCCTTCGGCCCCCAATTTGCTCCAGATTTTTGCTTCAAGGTAATCCGCCAACCTCTCGCCGGTGGCCTTCTCCACAATCAGCCCCAAAATCTCGGTGTTTGGGTCCTGATACTGATAATGCGTGCCCGGTGCGTATTTCTGGCTGTCGATGGTCAGCAGGTAATCCTGAATGCCGTTGAGCCCGCTGTCATTGGGGCCATTCCATTCTTGCGACTGCGTGAACTTCGGGTCCCAGGACAAGAACGGCGGCGTCTTGATGTCCAACCCGGAATTCATATCCGCCACATCCTGAACCGAGACACCCTCAAACGCTGTACCTTTGAACTCGGGCAGATAAGCCTCCACTGGATTGGACATATCCAACTTACCCTCAGCCGCCGCAATCCCGGCCAACGTCGCGGTAAAGGACTTAGTCACCGACATGTCCAGATGCGTGCTCTCCGGCGTCATCCCGTTCCAGAAATGCTGGTGCAACAGCCGGTCGCCTTTGAGCACCACCATCGAATGGTTCTTCAGGCGGTACTTCAGCAGTGTATCCAGCGTGTGCTCGCCGTCCGCATCCAGACCGGTCAGCTTGGTGAAATCGAGCGATCCGGTCTCATCTTTCCACTCCTCCGGCGCCACTGCGCTCCCGGGGTCCACAACATAGTGCCGCGTGAATTTGTAAGCGTTGGGGAAGGTCACCGACGCATGTTCACCGGTGTCCCAGTTGGCTTGCGAAATGCCAAAATGTTCAACTTGCGCCAGGAAATCCTCATCCACGGGCTGCAACTCTGCAGCCATCGCCATTGAGGAAAAAGAAACACAGCCCACCAGAGCCATATGCTTGAACATGGTTTGGTACTCCCAAAAGTAATCGTTCAAAACCGAGGGTAACTTCACCACCATGACGTGCGATGATCTCGGTCTCAAAGAAGACTTAGGGAAGGTTGCCGACAAAAGAAGCCAGGCACTCACAAAAATGTGACCACTCGGACATTTTTGGCCGAGCGAACCACTACTGAATTGATAAGATTAGAAAATCTTACCCGGATTCATGATGCCATCCGGGTCGATGGCCGCTTTGATCGCCGCCATGACGTCCACCGCACCGCCCAGTTCTTTACGCAGATACGGCTTTTTGCCCTGTCCAATGCCATGCTCACCGGTACAGGTCCCGCCCATCTCGATCGCCACATCGTTGAGCCAGCTGACATAGCCCTGCGCCGCAGCCACCTCATCGGGGTTATCCATATCAACCAGCGGCAGCATGTGGAAATTGCCGTCCCCGACGTGCCCCACAACGGCGGAGATCAGCCCGAGCTCATCCGCCTTTTCCTTGGCCGCGGTCACACATTCCGCCAGCCGCGAAATTGGCACACAGACATCGGTGGAAATGCCTTTGGCGCCGGGACGCAACGCCAGCGCCGCCCAATACATGTCATGCCGCGCCTGCCACAGTTTGCTGCGATCCTCGGCCTTCTGCGTCCACTCAAACCCGGTGCCGCCAACCTCTTCGGCGATATGGCCAAACATCTCGGCTTGCTCTGCCACGCCTGTTTCTGAGCCGTGGAACTCCAGTAGCAACAAATGCTGCTCCGGCAGATCCAACTTCGAATAGTCATTGGCCGCCTTCACCGCGAGCGAATCCAGCAACTCAATTCGCGCCACCGGGATGCCATACTGAATGGTCATCATCACCGCCTGACAGGCCGCATCAATGGTCTCAAACGAACAGCGCGCCGAGGACATCGCCTCCGGAATACCCTGCAGCTTCAGCGTGATCTCGGTGATGATGCCCAAGGTGCCTTCCGAGCCAACCATCAGACGGGTCAGATCATAGCCTGCACTGGATTTTTTGGCGCGACTTGCGGTGCGGATCACCTTACCAGATGGCAGCACCACCTCAAGGCTCAGGATGTTGTCTTTCATCGTGCCATAGCGCACCGCATTGGTGCCGCTGGCGCGGGTGGAGGCCATGCCCCCCAGCGACGCATTGGCCCCGGGATCAATTGGGAAAAACAAGCCCTGGTCACGCAGTTCCAGATTCAACTGTTCCCGCGTCACCCCCGGCTGCACCACACAATCAAGGTCCTCGGCGTTCACCGCCACAACTTTGTTCATCTCGGTCAGGTCAATACACACACCACCTGCCGGTGCATTCACGTGTCCCTCCAGCGAGGTCCCTGTGCCATAGGCAATCACCGGCACCTTATGCGTGGCGCAGGTCTTCACGATATCGCTCACCTCTTGGGTGGACTTGGCAAAGATTACCGCATCCGGCGCCTGTGTCTTGATCCAAGTGGTGGTGTGCCCGTGCTGCTCACGCATCGACTGGCCGGTGTGAAACGCCTCGCCGAATTGCTGTTTCAACACACCCAACGCCGCCGCAACTCCCTCTTCATTGCGCGGCAAATCCACTGCCAATCCCATGGGCACTCCCCTTCTCCATGTCGGTATGCGCCATGGCTACGCGGCACCTACCTCAAGGTCAAGCGCGGCTATTCGCCATAGGCCAGCCCCTCGCGGCGATTGTCCGCGCCCCCCTGCAATCCGTCCCCAACGGCAATTGCGTGCAGGCCGGAATTCAGGTCCCGTGCATTCACTTTGTAGCCCATGCCGGTCAGCGGCTCGCCAATCTCCATCGCCGCGCTTTCCGCTTCAATGTCATAGGTGCCAAAGCGGTTCACCAGATGCGGCAGATCAATTGCCTGCTGCACGTCCATGCCCCAATCCAGATGCGCGATGATGGTTTTGGCCACATACCCGATGATCCGGCTACCGCCAGGGCTGCCCACCACCAGAGTTGGTTTACCATCCTTCAGCACAATGGTTGGCGCCATGGAAGAGCGCGGCCGTTTGCCCGGCTCCACCCGATTGGCCACCGGCACGCCGTCACGATGGGAGCGGAAAGAGAAATCCGTCAGCTCGTTGTTGAGCAAGAACCCATTGGTCATCACCCGGCTGCCAAAGCCGTTTTCAATCGTCGTCGTCATGGACAAAGCGTTGCCGTAGCTGTCGACAATAGAAATGTGAGATGTGGAGGGCTGCGCAAAGCTTTCGCCATCCGCATAGTGCAATGCATGGTCAAACTCCGGCGCGCCCGGCTCCACGCTTTCCAAAGCCGCAGTGCCTTCCAACAGCTTCGCCCGCTCAGCAAGGTAGTCGGCTGCAAGCAACCCAGAGCTTGGCACCGGCACATAGTCACTGTCGGCCATGTAGCGACCCCGATCCGCGAAGGCGAGGCGGGAGGCATCGCCAATCAAGCGCCAGGCATCCGCACTGTCAGGCCCAAGCCCTGCAATGTCATAAGGCTGCACCAACCCAAGAATTTGCCCCACGGTCAGCCCGCCAGAAGATGGCGGCCCCATGCCACAGACATCATGCGCGCGGTACGCCACACAGACCGCAGGTCGCTCCTTGACCTGATACAGCGCCAAATCCACCGCGCTCAGCACGCCTGGATTGTTGGCGTCTTGCCCCGCCCCCACAATATCTGCCGCGATCTCACCTGTGTAAAACGGGGCCGCGCCCTGCGCTGCCATCAAGCGCAGGCTCTTGGCGTAATCCATGTTGAACAGGATATCACCTTCCGCCAGCGGTTTGCCCCCGGGTAGGAAGTAGCCAGCGGTAACGGGATGAGACGCAAGCCGTTCCGCATCCCGTGCCACGGATGCCGCCATGCGCGGCGACACAGGGAAGCCGATTTCTGCATGGCGAATGGCGGGCAAAAACAGACTTGGCCACTGGCTGCGTCCCCATTTTCGGTGCGCCACCTCCATCAACATCGGTGTCCCAGGCACGCCCACAGACCGCCCGCCCACAACCGCCTCGAAAAACTTCAATGTCTCGCCGTTTTCATCCTGAAACAGGCGTGGCGTGGCCGCCAATGGCGCGGTTTCGCGCCCATCCAGCGTCGTCACCTCGCCGCTTTCGGCGTCATACCAAACCAAGAAGGCACCGCCGCCCAAACCTGAACTCTGCGGCTCGACCAGCCCCAGAACAGCCTGCACCGCCACCATGGCATCCGCCGCCGTGCCTCCGTCGCGCAACACTTCCGCGCCAGCCTCTACCGCCAAGGGGTGCGCCGCCGCCACCATCCAATCCTTTGCCTCGGTGGGCGCGCCTTGCGTCTTCGCGGCGAGAGCTGCCTGCAGGCTTTGCGGCACGTTCATGCCCAACGCGGAGCCTTCCTCCGGCGCCACACCATCCGCCGCCTCCTGTGCACCCGACACGGACGCCAACAAGCAAGTAACAGAAACCGCTGATAAAAATCGCTTCATGACCCACTCCCAAACCAAAATGCAATCCGGCAACCCAAGGTTACGGTCGCCGCTTGAAAATCAGCTTAGGTCAGGACAGCCCCTGCACCAACAACGGATAGCTGCTCAGGATCTCATAGACCGCGCCTTCCGAGGTCAAAGCCGAACGATACAAGGCGATTTCGCTCACCTGGATCGGATCAATTTCCAGTGAGGCCCCGCGCGACAGGGCCGCCTGCACCCGCTCCGGCGGCTGTTTCCCGTCGCGAAACCGGCTCAGCGTCACATGCGGACGAAACCGACGTTTTTCTAAGCCAATGCCAAGCCGCCGCGCGGCTTGAGCCACATCCGCCTGCAACGCCATCAACACCGGGTCAGGCGCCGCCAACAGCCCAAAGGACCGGCTGCGCGGCGCGCCAAAAATATCCATGCCCTTAAGGTGCAGCTCAAACTGCGAATGCCGGATCAGCTCCAGCTCTTCGTGCAACGCTTCCAGCATCTCTACCGGCTGGTCGTTCAGAAACGCCAACGTCAGATGCAAATTGGACGCTGGCACCTCGCGCCCCACAGCAATCCGCCCCTGCACATCCAGAAGCGCTTCCGCCTCTGGCCCGTCCAACGGAATGCCAACGAAAGCGCGCATGATGCCTTAGAGCATCGCCGGAACCACCAGATCCGGTGGCCGGTGCCCATCATCGAAGGTCTTGATGTTGATGAGGACTTTCTCCCCCATCTCGATCCGCCCTTCCACCGTGGCAGACCCCATATGCGGCATCAGCACCACATTGGGATGTCCTCGCAGATCCGGGTGGATTTCATGCCCGTGCTCATACACGTCCAAGCCAGCCCCCGCGATTTCGCCAGCTTTGAGCATCCGCACCATGGCGTTCTCGTCAATCACCTCGCCACGCGAAGTATTAATGATCACGGAAGAAGGCTTCATTAGCTTCAAACGCCGCGCATTCAGCAGGTGGAACGTCGACGGCGTGTGCGGACAGTTCACCGACACCACATCCATGCGCGCCAGCATCTGATCGAGGCTCTCCCAATAGGTCGCCTCATATTGCTGTTCGATCTCTGGGCGTAGGCGGCGACGGTTGTGGTAATGGATCTGCATGCCACAGGCCTGCGCGCGCCGCGCCACGGCCGTGCCCACGCGGCCCATGCCCAGAATGCCGAGCCGCTTGCCGCTCACACGACCGCCCAAAAGCGCGGTAGGCGCCCAGCCGTCCCATTCGCCGGACTGCATACGCTGCACCCCTTCGCCAACCCGGCGGGTTACACCCAGGATCAGCGCCAGCGCCATATCCGCCGTATCATCGGCCGACACGCCCGGCGTGTTGGACACAAGCACGCCACGTTGACGGGCAGAAGCCACATCGATGTGATCCACACCCGCGCCGTAATTGGCAATCAGCTTCAACCGCTCGCCAGATTGGGCAATCAAATTGGCGTCAATCTTGTCGCTCAAGGTGGGCACCAAAACGTCCGCGTCTTTCATCGCCTCGGCCAGCTGCTCGCGGCTCATCGGCGTATCATCGTCGCGCAGGCGTACGTCAAAGAGTTCTGACAGTCGTGTTTCAACAGCTTCCGGTAAGCGTCGCGTAACGACAACACTCAGACGTTGCTTTGGCATGCAGGGCCTCCCAATGCTTTCCAATTCGGCGCGTTGCTGCCACACTGCCCCACAGGTCAGTCAGGCACAAGAACCTGCGAGCGCCACCAGAGCAGAAAAATCAGGCAATATGTTCACCTTGGGTACAAAATCTCTCGTGAGCTTGGGCGCAGCTTTGCTATTGGCGCTCACAACATCTGTTGCGGCTGAGGCCCCGGCAGAGAAAAAACGTGGGCCGGTCACCAACCTGCCGATGCCGCGCTACGTGTCGCTGAAAGCCACAAAAGCCAACGTGCGCCGCGGCCCATCGCGCACCCACCGTATTGATTGGGTGTTCACCCGCAAATCCATGCCGCTGCAGATCACTGCCGAATATGGTCACTGGCGCCGTGTGCGCGACATCGAAGGCGCGGGCGGCTGGGTGCACTACTCCTTGCTCTCAGGTGTGCGCACCGTAATCGTGCAGAAAGACATGCTGCCACTGGCAGTGCGCCCCGGCGAAAAGGTCGCCGCCGCCGCGCAGCTGGAACACGGGGTCATTGCCAAATTGGAAGAGTGCAACCCGGACTGGTGCCGCCTCAATGCGGGCGGCTACAAAGGCTGGGTTTTGAAAGAAGATCTTTGGGGCGTGGAAGCGGACGAAATCCGCGAGTGATCCCGCCCCAAACTCTGCGCTTTACTGCGCTGCTTCAGTGGCCGCGCGGATAGCGCGGATGTTCTCGCCGTAGACCTCTGCCTTGTCCACAGAGCCGCCCTTGAACACAGCAGAGCCTGCCACCAGAACGTCGGCACCGGCTTCGGCCACCAATGGCGCGGTTTCGGTGGTCACGCCGCCATCGATTTGAATGTGGATCTCACGGTCACCAATCATCTGACGCAAGCGGCGGGTTTTCTCGACGCCGGAGTGAATGAACTTCTGACCGCCAA
Organism: Shimia sp. MIT910701; assembly: GCF_047126315.1. Classification (GTDB taxonomy): domain Bacteria; phylum Pseudomonadota; class Alphaproteobacteria; order Rhodobacterales; family Rhodobacteraceae; genus Shimia. The sequence goes on from NZ_CP138953.1 coordinate 196,190, forward strand.
AGCCAGGGTTCACGGTCATGATCAGCACCATGTCCACCAGATCCAGCACATGCTCAATGCTCTCCAGCGGCGTGCCCGGGTTCAGGCTGACACCGGCTTTCACGCCCTGCGCTTTGATCGCTTGAATGGTGCGGTGAATGTGGGGACCTGCCTCCACATGCGCGGTGATCATGTCGGCACCCGCTTCGGCATAGGCATCAATATACGGGTCTACCGGCGCGATCATCAGATGCACATCCATGAAGGTTTTGACGTGTGGACGGAACGCTTTCACGGCGGGTGGGCCAAAGGTCAGGTTTGGCACAAAATGCCCGTCCATCACATCCACATGCACCCAATCTGCGCCTTGATCCTCGATCGCACGGATTTCCTGGCCAAAGTTGGCAAAATCCGCTGAGAGAATGGACGGGGCAATTTTGATTTTGCGATCAAAGCTCATGTTGGGCTCCTTTTCCGGACCTGTGCCGGGCTTTGAAAGTGACCCTTGAGAGGCCACCAAACACCTGATTTCAGGCGATTCGAAACTGGCGGCAAAATGGCCTTTGACGAGTCAAAACACAATTGGGCACGGACAATCTGCCGCGCATTCTCATATTGCGCAGTTTTTGGGCGTTATCAAAGTTTTCGACTGATTTTTCATCATGCTCTTTTTCACTTGCTCAAATCAGCAGCACCCTATCTTTTGACCTCTCCTGAGTGATGCCAGCGATAAGGGAACCGGTCAGATCAGGACACACGCCATCACCGCCTTTGCGCCCATATCACCGCCTCTTCAGGCCCAGCAGCCCCGCGCCATCGGCACGGCTGACATCCGCAGCAAACTGCGCGATGGCCTCTCTGTTTTGGACGACCTACGCCTGTCCGGCTCCAGCCGCGTGTTGTTCCCAAACGCCAACTATCCAAACGGGCGCACCGCTGCTCTGCAAGCTGTCCTGCTGAACACGGCAGGCGGCATCACCGGCGGAGATCAGTTTGATGTCAGCGCGCATGCAGGCGAAGGCAGCCATCTGACGCTCACAACCCAAGCCGCTGAGCGCGCCTATCGCAGCATCGACGTCCGCACAGGCCGCCTCGACAGTACACTCAGCCTCGCGCCCGGCGCGCGCATGGATTGGCTGCCTCAAGAAACCATCCTGTTTGACGGTGCCGCTCTGTCGCGCAGCCTCACCGTCGACATGCACAGCACGTCACGCTTCCTAATGGTGGAACCCATGATCTTTGGCCGCACCGCCATGGGTGAGACCGTACAGGCGGCAGACTTGTTTGATCGCATTACCGTGAAACGAGACGGCGACCTGCTTTTTGCCGACCGCGTGAAACTGTCCGGCAACGTCCAAAAGCACCTGAACCGCACCGCCATCGCTGGCGGTGCGCGCGCCATGGCCACTCTCCTGCTCGCCGCGCCGGATGCGGATCGCCATCTGGGCACACTGCGCAGCCACCTGCCGCACACCGCTGGCGCCAGCTTGATCCGCGAGGGGGTGCTATTTGCGCGCATTCTCGCAAGTGACGGCCATGCCCTGCGCCAATCCCTGATTCCCGCGCTGACCTACCTAAACGGCGCTGATCTTCCTCGAACATGGATGCTCTGACCCGATGCAACTCACGCCCCGTGAAAAAGACAAACTGCTGATCGCCATGGCTGCAGAAGTGGCCCGCAAGCGCCTCGCCCGCGGCGTAAAGCTCAACCACCCGGAAGCCATCGCCCTGATCACCGACGCCGTGGTTGAAGGCGCACGCGACGGCAAATCTGTTGCCGACCTCATGCAATCCGGCGCCCGTGTCATCACGCGAGACCAATGCATGGATGGCATCGCCGACATGATCCACGAAGTACAAGTGGAGGCCACCTTCCCGGATGGCACCAAGCTTGTCACCGTGCACAACCCCATCCGCTAAAGGAGCCGTCACATGCAACGTTTTGCAATTGCCGCCGTGGCCACAACCGCCGTGACGCCCGCGCTGGCGCACTCCGGCGCCCACCTGCATCCACATGCTGGCGACCCGGTATGGTTGCCAATCTTTGTTGGCACCGTCGTTGTTGGCGCTCTGGCACTCTTGGCGTGGAACCTGAAATGATCCCAGGTGAACTGATCCCAGCCGAAGGCGAACTGACGCTCAACGAAGGCGCCGACGTGACCACCCTGATGGTGGCCAACACTGGCGACCGCCCGATCCAAGTCGGCAGCCACTATCACTTCGCCGAAACCAACCCGGCGCTGGAGTTTGACCGCACCGCCGCCCACGGGTTGCGTCTGGACATCGCCGCCGGCACCGCCGTGCGCTTTGAGCCAGGGCAGCGGCGCGAAGTGCACCTGATCCCGATTTCCGGCGCCCGCCGAATTTACGGCTTCAACCAGAAAGTCATGGGACCGCTCTCATGACCTAACCCAAGGAGACTTTGATGACGACGTTTGCAACTCACTCCATCACAACTTCACTGAGTGGTTATTTCTTTATGTCCCGCATGGTGGAGCGCCAGATGCGCATGACCCATGCCATGAACCGCGCATTGGTCAGCTCCATGCTCGCACCGTTCGGCAGCAGTGCCCCAAAGCCGGCGGTCACAAATGCGCCGGTCAAACAGGCCGCGCCAAAACGCAAACCTCGCGCCAAGTCGATTGCGACGACTAAAACCAAAGCCGCCGCACCTGCCTCCAACACGGCCACCAAACCTGCGCCCTCCGAACCGGAATTCAAATCCGCAACTCCGAAAACAAAGACTCCAGCCGCCCCAAAGTTAGCAACAAAAGTCAAAACAAAGGCACCAAAGAAAACCACAGCAAAGGCCAAAGCTGCCGTAGTGTCCAAAGCCACCAAAACCCAAAAATCAGTTGTGAAAACTGACACACCAGCCAAACCCGCGGCAAAAGCAACAGCACCGACAGTGAAATCAGTCAAAGCTGAAGCGCCGACCGCACAGCCACCTGCAACGGTTTCCAAAGCCAAACGCCAGCCGTCAAAGCCTCCAGCCATGCCGACGGCAACACCAAAACCCAAGCAAAAATCCTGACGCGCCACGCGCCGCCTCAATCCAATCAAAGAGACCTTCGATGCCCGCCAAAATCTCCCGCTCTGACTACGCCGCCATGTTTGGCCCCACCGTTGGGGACAAACTCCGCCTCGCGGACACCGATCTGGTGATCGAGGTTGAGCGCGACCTGACCGGGCCATACGGCGAAGAGGTCAAGTTTGGCGGTGGCAAGGTGATCCGCGACGGCATGGGACAGGCGCAAACCACCCGCGCCGAAGGAGCGGTCGACACGGTTATCACCAACGCGCTGATCGTCGATCACACCGGCATCTACAAAGCCGACGTTGGCCTCAAAGACGGGCGCATCCACAAGATCGGCAAAGCAGGCAACCCCGACACGCAGCCGAATGTGGACATCATCGTCGGCCCCGGCACCGAGGCCATTGCCGGCGAAGGTAAAATCCTCACTGCCGGTGGCTTTGACAGCCACATCCACTACATCTGCCCGCAACAGATCGAAGACGCGCTGCACTCCGGCCTGACCACGATGCTCGGCGGCGGCACCGGCCCCGCCCATGGCACGCTCGCCACAACCTGCACCCCGGGCCCGTGGCACATTGGCCGCATGCTGCAATCTGCAGACGCCTTCCCGATGAACCTCGCCTTCGCGGGCAAGGGCAACGCATCGCTGCCTGCTGCGCTTGAAGAGCAGATCAAAGGCGGCGCTTGCGCGCTCAAGCTACACGAAGACTGGGGCACCACACCTGCCGCTATCGATTGTTGCCTGTCGGTGGCAGACGATATGGACGTGCAAGTGATGATCCACACCGACACCCTCAATGAGTCGGGCTTCGTGGAAAACACCGTCGCCGCAATGAAAGGCCGGACTATTCATGCCTTCCACACCGAAGGCGCAGGCGGCGGTCACGCGCCGGACATCATCAAAATCTGTGGCGAAGAGCACGTGCTGCCCTCCTCCACCAACCCGACTCGTCCTTTCACTGTGAACACGGTGGATGAGCACCTCGACATGCTCATGGTCTGTCACCACCTCGACAAAGCCATTCCCGAAGACGTCGCCTTTGCCGAAAGCCGCATCCGCCGCGAGACGATTGCGGCCGAAGATATCCTGCACGACATGGGCGCCTTCTCGATCATCGCGTCCGACAGCCAAGCCATGGGACGCGTCGGCGAAGTGCTGATCCGTACCTGGCAGACGGCCGACAAGATGAAGAAACAACGCGGTCGCCTGCCCGAAGAAACCGGCGAAAACGACAACTTCCGCGTCCGCCGCTACATCGCCAAATACACCATCAACCCGGCCATCGCCCATGGCATCAGCCACCAAATCGGCTCGATTGAGGAAGGCAAACGCGCCGACCTCGTTTTGTGGTCCCCGGCCTTCTTTGGCGTGAAGCCGGAAATGGTGCTGATCGGCGGTTCCATCGTCTGCGCGCAAATGGGCGACCCCAATGCGTCGATCCCAACGCCTCAGCCGGTCTATTCCCGTCCCATGTTTGGCGCCTATGGCCGCGCCGTGGAAAACGCCGCCGTGGTCTTTGTGTCTGAGGCCGCGCAAGCCGAGGGCATCGGCAACAGCTTGGGCTTGGCAAAACAAACGCTCGCGGTCCAAAATACCCGCAACGTTGGCAAGTCAGACCTGAAACTCAACGCGGCGACACCTGAAATTGAAGTCCATCCAGAGACTTACGAAGTGCGCGCCGATGGCGAGCTCCTAACTTGTCAGCCTGCCGAGGTGCTGCCGATGGCACAGCGGTACTTTATGTTCTGACCGGAGCCCCCAAATGCGCGCAGCCCTCTTTGCCTTCACTTGCCTTGCCACACCTGTCTTTGCCCAATGCCCCACCGCATCGGACATGGACACGGGCGTGCGCCTCACCGATCTGGACGGCATCACCGAGACCTACACCCGCGACGGTGCCCACTTCATCCGTGGCGCATGGGACGACGGCCAGGACTACGGCACACGCTTCCTGCTGCTCAAAGGCCTCTATGTGGTGGAGCAATTTGACACCGAAGATGGCGACGTGGTCTCCGGCAGCCGCAGCACCCACGCCTACCCGCTCAAACCGGCCGACGCGCCGGTCCCGGTTGCAGACGGACGCTGGGACACCGAAGTGATCACGTTGGATTCCGAAGGCACGCTGACGACCCGCGAAAGCCATATCTTTGGCCCCAGCACGCAGGTCACCATTGGCGGCTGCTCATATGAGATGATGCCGGTCATTGGCATCTATCACGACGATGACGGCTATGAGGAAACCCTGCACTACCTGCCGGAACTTGGCTTTGCCTATTTGGTGGAAACCCGCGCCAAGAACGAAAAGGCCGAGCGCTACACCTACATCCGCATTGAAGCCGTTGAAAAATAAATAAACTCTGACTCGCCTTGCATCAGATGCAAGACGGCTATGACGAAAGACCGACTGCACATGGCAACCGTTTTGACCCATATTAAGAGCCAAGGGAGGACCATAGGTTTATACGAAACTGAGGTTCAAAATGGCACTGACAGCTACACACACCGCACACCACTCGCTGGGTCACATCCTGGCAGCTCCATTCCGCGTCATCGGCAACGGCCTGATCGCGATCATGGAAAGCAACAGCCGCGTGCAATACGTCGATCGTCTGAACGCGATGTCCGACGAACAACTGGAAGCCAAAGGCATCAAGCGCGACGAAATCGTGCAGCACGTCTTCCGCGACCACATGCACCTGTAATCTGTGCATTTGGGGGGCGCCCATCATGAGCGCCCTTCCCACAGCACATGACTACCACACGCACGGCCACGCCCCGGAACAGGGGCGTGTGGCCCTGACCTACGAAGACCGCTTCCTGCGCCGCAAAACGTTGCGGCTTGAGGATGGCACCCGGATTCTCGTAGATCTGCCCAAAACCACATCTTTGGATCACGGCGGCGTTTTGCGCCTGACCGATGGTGGCGAAATCACCGTGATTGCCGCGCCGGAACCGCTTTTGCAGGTCACCGCGACGCATTTGCCACGCATCGCCTGGCACATCGGCAACCGGCATACCCCTTGTCAGATCGAAGACACCCGCCTGCTCATTCAGCGCGACCACGTGATCAAAGAAATGCTGGAACTTCTGGGAGCAACCGTCACCGAAGTGACCGAGCCCTTTACGCCCGAAGGCGGGGCTTACGGCCATGGCCGCACCCACAGCCACGACCACAGCCACCCACACGCCCACGATCACACGATGGACCACGGCCATAGTCACAGCCACGACCATGACCACTGATCCGATCCTGACGTTGGCCCAATGGCTCTCGCCCGCCTTCCCGGTGGGCGCGTTCACCTACAGCCATGGACTTGAAGCGCTCGTGGACGCTGGCACGGTGCATGATGCCGACAGCTTTTCCGCGTGGCTGACCCACACGCTCCAACACGGCGCGGGCCAAAACGATGTGATCTTGCTGGCACATGCCTACAACGCCGACACCGTCGAAGAACTGGCCGAGATCGACTCACTCGCCCGCGCCCTTGCGCCCTCTGCCGAACGCCTGCTTGAAACCGACCAACAGGGCGCCGCCTTTGCACGCACCGCTGCCGCCATCCACGATTTGGACCTCAGCACTTTGACCTATCCGGTGGCCGTTGGCCGTGCCGCACAGTTACAAAACCTGCCTTTACGCGACACCGCGCGCCTGTTCCTGCACGCCTTTGCCGCCAACCTGACTTCCGCCGCCACCCGCCTCGTGCCCTTGGGCCAAACCGAATCTCAGGCCACCCTCACCGCCGTGACACCGCTCTGCCAAGACGTGGCGGACCACGCGGTCACATTGTCACTGGATGACATTGCCGCGTCGACTTTTGCCTCTGACATCGCTTCCATGCGCCACGAAACGCAATATTCGAGGCTCTTTCGCTCATGACCTGGCTCGCCGTCCTGATTTCCGCTCTGCTGTTTGTCCCCGCTGTCCTGCACCTGCTCTGGGCCATCGGCGCCTGGGTGCCGATCCGCGACGAGGCGGCATTGGCCCGCGCCACCGTTGGCGCGCCCGGCATCACCAAAATGCCCGGCCCCATTCCCTGCGCGGTGGTGTTCGTGGCCCTGAGCTTTGCCGCCGCCTTACCCCATCTGACAACCTTCCCACTGCGCAGCCTGTTCTTGCTGGCCATCGCCGCCGTCTTCTTGCTGCGCGGCATCGCCGCCTACCTGCCCGCCTGGCGCAAACTGGTCCCCGAAGAGCCCTTCGCCACGCTGGATCAACGTTGCTACGGCCCGCTTTGCCTTCTATTGGGCGCAAGCTTCCTCCTTTTCACTCTTTCAGGAGCCTGACATGACCTCTCCAAACGGCCCCCTTCGCATCGGCATCGGCGGCCCCGTCGGCGCGGGCAAAACCACGCTCACCGCCAACCTCTGCCGTGCCCTGCGCGACAAACTCTCTATCGCCGTGGTCACCAACGACATCTACACCCGCGAAGACGCCGAAGAACTCATGCGCCAACAGGTCCTGCCCCTGGAACGCATCAAAGGTGTGGAAACCGGCGGCTGCCCGCACACCGCCATCCGCGAAGACGCCTCCATCAACCTCGCCGCCATCGACGAGTTGACCCGCGAAATCCCCGACCTCGACATCGTCCTGATCGAGAGCGGCGGCGACAACCTGTCAGCCACCTTCTCGCCCGAACTTGCGGACCTCACCATCTATGTGATCGACACCGCGGCAGGCGAAGAAATCCCGCGCAAAGGCGGGCCAGCCATCACGCGCTCCGACATCCTGATCATAAACAAAACAGACCTTGCGCCCTACGTCGGCGCGTCGCTTGAGGTTATGGAACGTGACGCCAACAAAATGCGCGGTACGCGGCCTTTCGTTTTCACCTCCCTGCGCCACGGCAAAGGGCTCGACGCACTCCTGCCGCTCATCGGCGAAATCGGCGGCGTGCCTGCCCTGATGTCCAACTAAGGCCCATGGTTGGGAAACTGTTCCACAAAATCCTGCCCCAGCCTTCTTCTAACCCTAAATTTCCCGGCCGGAGGCACCATCCGCTTCACCCTGTACCCAGCGCAGGTTAAAGAGCGCGGCAACAGCAACCGTCGAGACTCAGTATGATCGACCTTCAAAACGTCAGCGTGTCTTTCGGTGAGCGCACCGTCCTGCACGACATCTCCCTGTCCCTAGCGGAACGTCGCATCGCCATCATCGGCGCCAACGGCTCCGGCAAGTCCACCTTCGCTCGCCTACTCAACGGCCTCGCACTGCCCACCTCCGGCGACGTCCTGGTCGATGGCCTCAACACCCGCAAAAAAGGCCGCGACGTGCGTCGCAAAGTTGGGTTTGTCTTCCAGAACCCAGACAATCAAATTGTCATGCCTGTGGTCGAAGAAGACCTCGCCTTTGGCATGAAAAACCTCGAATTCTCCAAAGCCGACATTGCCACCAAAACCGATGAAATCCTCGCGCGTTACAATATGAGCGACCTGCGCGAACATCCCGCGCATCTGCTCTCTGGCGGCCAAAAACAGCTGCTTGCCATCTCCGGTGTGCTTGTGATGACCCCCGACATTCTGGTGATGGACGAACCCACCACGTTGCTGGATCTACGCAACAAACGCCGCATCGCCCGCGCCGTTGCCGCGTTGGATCAGATGGTCATCACCGTCACCCATGACCTCGACCTGATCGCCGATTATGACCGCGTGATCGTGATCGATGAAGGTCAGATCTTTGCCGACGGCGCGCCTAAAGAGGTCATCCCTGCCTATGAAAGGCTCATGGCCTGATGCTGGACCTCTACTCTCCCGGAACCTCGCTGCTGCACCGCCTGCCGCCGGCGGCCAAAATGCTGGCCATGCTGATCGGCGCCACCCTACTCTTTCTCAATGAAAGCCTACCAATCACTGTCGCTGCAACCCTTGGTATCCTGGCCCTCTACCCCATTGCACAGCTCACCCTAAAACAGGCCTTTGCGCAGATCCGCCCCCTGCTGATCATCTTTGTGCTGTTCTTCGCGGTGCAATGGTATTTCTCCGGCCTCGAACTGGCCGCTTACGTTGTCCTGCGCCTCACAGCGCTGATCCTGCTGGCAAGCCTTGTGACCTTGACCACCCGCAGTAGCGACATGATCGACACCATGACGCGCGGCCTGCGTCACCTCAAACCGCTGGGCGTAAACCCGGAAAAGGTCAGCCTCGCCATATCACTCGCCCTGCGTTTCATCCCAGTGCTGGCCCAAATCACCCGAGAGGTCCGTGAAGCCAAAAAAACGCGCGGTCTCGAACGCTCCGTGATTGCCGTCGCCATGCCCATGGCGATCCGCGCCATCAAGATGGCGGACGATATTTCTGACGCCATCGATTCCCGAGGATATCGTTCCTGAGTTGCGCTAACATCGCGCCCAGCGCTTGAGCATACCAGAACGCCTTCCCTATCCGTCCGTCAAACGAACAAGACCAAAAGGGACGGACCCCATGGACACCACAGCATCCCGTGGCCTCGCCACCAAAGACATCGTCTACATCGCTCTCTTCGCTGCTCTGACAGCAGCACTGGGCCTGATGCCACCAATCCACTTTGCTGGCGCGGCCCTACCTCCAATTTCCGCTCAGTCTCTGGGTGTGATGCTGGCTGGCGCCGTTCTCGGCTCAAAACGCGGCGGCCTTGCTCTGCTGTTGTTCATCGGTCTGGTGGCGGTTGGCCTACCGCTTCTTTCCGGTGGACGCGGCGGCTTTGGCGTGCTGATGGGCACCTCCGGCGGCTTCCTACTGGTCTGGCCTCTGTGTGCCTACATCATCGGCTATCTGATGGAAAAAGACACCGCTGCCAACGCCATCAAAACCGGCCTTTATGTGGCTTTTGGTGGCATCGTCGTCATGTATGCTGCAGGTATCCCGTGGATGGCCTTCATCGGCAAACTGGGCCTCACCAAATCCCTCACCATCATGGTGGCCTACATCCCCGGCGATCTGGTAAAGGTGGTACTGGCGACGATCATCGCCCGCGGTCTGCGCCGCGCCTACCCAAACCTCTGAGGACGCGGTTGCCTTTACGACACGCATTAGATCACCACGCACGCCAGCGCTCAGACGCGCTGGCGGTTGCTATTTCAGACACGCGCCTTACCTACGGCGCACTGTATGACCGGCTCAAACAACTTCACGCTGCGCTCAGCAAGCTGCCCCTGCAACCCCGCCCTGACCTGCCGCTACCAGACGGCGCCCGCAATTTTGCCCTCTCTATCGGCAATCACGCGCAAGCGCCCACACTGCTCGCAGCGGCGCTTGCCACGCCGCACGCCGTGACCCTGCTGGACCCACATTGGCCTGACGCGCTGCACCAACGTGTGCTCGCAAAACTGCCGCCTGACGCGCTGTTCTGCCTCTCAAGCCAAACCGGCCTGATCGATGCCGCCAAACGTCTCGGCATCCCGGCCATCTGTGTGGACACCGACGCATTTGAGACCTTCCTTGCCGCGCCCGAAGACATCCCTTTCACCGATCCGCGCGCGATTTTTATGGTCGGTTTCACCTCCGGCACCACATCTGAGCCCAAAGCCTTCGCACGCGCCCGTCACAGCTGGCGCGCCTCGCTTGACGCCAGCCGCCTTGCCTTTGCCTTGACCGAGCAGAGCCACACCTTTGTGCCCGGCCCACTGTCCCACGGCATCACACTCTATGCGCTCGCGGAAACCCTTGAGCTTGGCGCCACCTTTCACGCCTTGCCAAAATTTGACCTCGCCGAGGCCCACCGCGCCATGGCCCACACCCGCCGCATCGTCGCCGTGCCCAGCCTGCTTGGCGCGCTCTGTCGCGATAAACCGCTAGATCAGATTGTCGAAATCACCACCGCCGGAGCCAAACTCGATCCCGCCTTGCTCGAGAAAGCCCGCACCTTCTTCCCACGCGCCCGCATCCACGAGTACTACGGCGCCAGCGAACTTGGATTTGTCAGCCTCAACACCCACGGCCGCGAAAGCTCTTCGGCACCAGCCTACTCAGTGGGGCGTCCCTTCCCGCATGTGGAGCTCTCCTTGCGCCAGAATGGACAAGAAGTCGCCCAAGGCGAGCCCGGAACCATCTTTGTCCGCGGCGACCTGGCCATCGACGGCTACCTCTGGGGCGGCCGCAACTCCGGTTTCCGCCGCGAAGGCCCCTGGGCCACGGTCGGCGACGTTGGCAAGCTGAACTACGACGGCAGCCTCAGCCTCCTGGGGCGCGAGGGCGGCATGGTCATCACCGCAGGTCACAACGTCTACCCGCAAGAAATCGAAACCGCGCTGGCCGAAATCCCCGGCATCAACGGGGCGGCTGTTTTGGGCGTCGCCCATCAATCGCGCGGGCAGGAACTGGTCGCCATCCTCAACGGCGACACGCCGCTAGACGAAATCAAATCCCAACTCGCCATCCGCCTGCCGCGCTACAAACTGCCCAGGCACTTCTACCGGCTTAGCGACTGGCCCTTGACCACCTCCGGCAAACCCGACCGCGGTCGCCTCCTGTCGTGGCTACACAAAAAGGACCCGCGCCTTGTCCCCGCCACTGGCTGACCTGCTGCCTGACGATCGCCAGCCGGTGGTCATCGCCGCCCGCCGCAGCGCCATTGGCCGCGCTGGCGGCATGTTTGCCAGCCTTGATGTCGAAGACCTCGCCGCCCCCGTCATGATGGCCACGCTCGCGGATGCCAACGTCACGCCAGACCAAATCGACGACGTCATCCTCGGCAACGCCGCAGGCCCCGGTGGCAACATCGCCCGCCTCTCCGCCCTGCACGCAGGCTTCCCCACATCCATCCCAGGCGTCACCGTCGACCGCCAATGTGGCTCCGGCCTGGAAGCGGTGATGATGGCCTGCCACCTGATCATGGCCGGCGCGGGCACCACCTACCTCGCAGGCGGGGTCGAAAGCCAATCCCGCGCGCCCCTACGCGCCCTACCCGCGAGCGGCACTCTGCCGGAACACAGCTACACCCGCGCCCGCTTCTCTCCCGAAGCCATCGGCGACCCGGAAATGGGCGCCGCCGCTGACACGGTTGCCCACCAGTTCAACATCTCCCGAGAGCGCCAAGACGCCTTCGCCTTGCGCTCCCAACAGCGCGCCGCGCAAGCCCAAGACGCAGGTGCCTTTGACGCCGAAATTGTCCCTATCGCTGGCCACGCCACCGACGAGTGCATCCGCGACACGATGACAGCCGAGCGTCTCGCCCGCCTACGTCCGGCCTTTAGCACAGATGGCACCGTCACCGTCGGCAACGCCTGCCCTCTCAACGACGGCGCCGCCACCGTACTTGTCACGACAGCCCAAAACGCCCGCGCCCTCGGCCACGCCAAAGCCCTCGCCTACCTCGGCGGCGCCTCCGCGGGTGTGGACCCCAATGTCCTCGGCATTGGCCCCGTCGCCAGCACGCAAAAGCTCCTACGCCAAAACCCAAGCCTATCGCTCAACGATCTCACGCACCTCGAATTCAACGAAGCTTTTGCATCCCAAGTCCTCGCCAGCCTCCACGCTCTGGCCATCGACGAAAGCCTACCCAACCAGCAAGGCGGTGCCATCGCCCTCGGCCACCCTTTCGGCGCTTCCGGCACCATCCTCGTCACCCGCCTCTTCAGCCAACTCATCCGCCAAAACGCCACTGAAAACGCCCTCGCCATGGCCATGATCGGCATCGGCGGCGGCCAAGGCCTCACCGCAGCCTTCTCCCCCATAACCCTCTGAACGGCTTGAGCCCACAACGGCTCATTGCCATAGTCCTCCCAACACAAAGGACATCTTATGGCCAATTCCCTCATCACCTCCGAAGTCCCTTTTGACCAAGACGGCAAACACACCGGCTTCCTGCGTGTGCCGCATTCGGTGACCTCCTCCGCCTACGGCTGGCTCCCGATCCCGATCTGCGTGATCCAAAACGGCACTGGCCCGACGCTACTCATTTCCGCAGGCAACCACGGCGACGAATACGAAGGCCAGATCGCCGTCACAAAACTGATCCAGAGCCTTGAAGAAAAAGACATCCAAGGTCGCCTGATCCTGCTCCCCACGGCCAACGCCCCCGCCGCCGAGGCCGGCACCCGCACCTCCCCCATCGACAACGGCAACCTCAACCGGTCCTTCCCAGGTGACCCAGCAGGCACACCCACCCAAATGATCGCGCACTACGTCGAAGAGGTCTTGCTGCCCATGTGTGACTACACCGTCGACCTGCACTCCGGCGGCACCTCGCTGCACTACCCCGCCACCCTCTTGCGCGGCCCCGCCCACACTCCCGAAGAAGAAGCCGGTCTCAACCTGCTCTCGGACGCATTTGACCTGCCTTACGCATGGGTCTTCACCGGCGGCGGCGGCAAATCCTCCACCGCACGCACCGCCATGGGCGCAGCTAACCGCAAAGGCGTGATCAACGTCATGGCCGAACTTGGCGGCGGCGGCACCATCACACCCGACATCTTGGCAGACACCGAACGCGGCCTGCAACGTATCCTGCACGCACTCCAAATGCTCCCCGCCTATGAACCAGGCGCCCCACGCGGCACCCGCGCGCTAAACGCCCAAGGCTCTGTCTTTGCCTATGACAGCGGCCTGTTGGAACTCCTCAAAGACATCGGCAATCCGGTCACAAAAGGCGACACTATCGCCCTGATCCACGACCCCGCCACCCCCTGGCGCGCGCCAATCCCCGTGACCTCGCCTTACGAAGGCATCGTCCTGGCCAAACGCCACCTGACCCAAGTCAAACGCGGCGACGCCGTTGTGCAAATCGCACAAGACGCGTCTTAGTTCGCTTTCTCATTCCCCAAATATCTCGGGGAGGAGGCGCAGCGCGCCGGAGGGGCTGGCCCCTCATTCCAACATCGCCACAAACAAAAACGGGGCCGCCCCTGCGACCCCGTCTTAATCTCATACCAAGCGACTGGCTTATTCGTCGTCTTCGTCCAGCATCCGCACCGCGCCTAGCGAGGCGTTGGACACATGCGCCGCATAGACTTTCAGCGCTTTGGACACCGCCCGCGGCCGCCCTTCGGCTTTCCAGAACTTCTTATCCGCCTGCGGGTGGTTGTCACGCCGGCGCTGAAGCTCTTCGTCACTCACATCCAGATGAATGGTCCGGTTTGGCACGGAGATTTTGATCTTGTCGCCATCTTCCACCAGACCAATCACACCTTTCTCAGCCGCTTCCGGCGAGGCGTGGCCAATCGACAAACCCGCGGTCCCGCCAGAGAACCGCCCATCGGTCAGCAGCGCACAGGTGGTGTCGAGCTTCTTGGATTTCAGATAAGCGGTTGGGTAGAGCATCTCCTGCATGCCCGGCCCGCCCTTGGGGCCTTCATAGCGGATCACCACCACAGAATAGGGTTTCACCTCATTCTGCAGAATGCCGTGCATCGCGTCTTCCATGCTCTCAAACACCTTCGCGGTGCCCTCGAACTCATACATCTCTTTGATCACACCGGCGGTTTTCAGGATGCAACCCTGCTCCGCGATGTTGCCAAACAGCACGCACAGGCCACCTTCCTGGGAATAGGCATTCGCGAAGTCGCGCACGCAGCCGTCTTCAATATCCAGATCCAGCTCAGTATACATCCGTGACTGGCTAAAGGCCTGCGTCGTGCGCACACCTCCCGGCGCCGCAATGAACAGATCGCGCGCTTCATTGCCAGCGCTCTCGCGGCGCACATCCCACTTGTCGATGAATTCACCCATGGTGCGCTCATGCACGGTCGCGCAATCGCGGTGGATTTTGCCTTCGCGTTCCAGCTCGCCCATGATCCGCGCAATCCCGCCAGCGCGGTGCACATCTTCCATGTGGTACTTCGGTGTTGAAGGCGCCACTTTGCTCAAGTGCGGAATCTCACGGCTCAGACGGTCCATGTCGGCCATGGTGAAATTCACGCCACCCTCATGGGCAATCGCAAGCAGGTGCAGAACGGTGTTCGTGGAGCCACCCATGGCAATATCGAGCGCCATCGCGTTTTCAAAGGCTTTGAAGGTCGCAATGCCACGCGGCAGTGCGGTCTCATCACCCTCTTTGTACCAGCGCTCACACAGCTCAATGATCTTGTGACCGGCTTCTTCAAACAGCCCACGACGCTTAGAGTGTGTCGCCAACAGCGAACCGTTGCCCGGCAGCGCCAGACCCAGCGCTTCCGCCAGACAGTTCATCGAGTTTGCAGTGAACATCCCGGAACAAGAGCCACAGGTTGGACACGCAGACCGTTCCAGCTTGTCCACTTCCTCCTGGCTGCGGTCTTCATCGGTCGCGCCGACAATGGCGGTCACCAGGTCCGCCTTGTGCTCCCCGTCCTTCAGGATCACCTTACCGGCTTCCATCGGGCCACCGGACACAAAGATCGCCGGAATGTTCAGGCGCATCGCCGCCATCAACATGCCGGGTGTGATCTTGTCACAGTTGGAAATACACACCAACGCGTCCGCACAATGCGCGTTCGCCATATACTCCACCGAGTCGGCAATCACTTCGCGCGACGGCAGCGAATAGAGCATCCCATCGTGGCCCATGGCAATGCCATCATCCACCGCAATGGTGTTCATCTCTTTGGCCACACCACCGGCTTTCTCAATCTCACGCGCCACCAACTGGCCCATGTCTTTGAGGTGCACGTGACCGGGCACAAACTCGGTGAAGGAGTTGACCACCGCCACAATCGGCTTGCCAAAGTCCTCGGTTTTCATACCTGTCGCACGCCATAGCGCACGGGCGGCGGCCATACGGCGGCCGAAGGTCGAGGTTTTGGAACGAAGATCAGGCATCTTATGCACTCCTGCGGATGGCTTGGGCGCCCCATCGCGCCGCTTGCGTGTCTGGACAGAACGGGTGCCATCCAAAAGAGGGGAATGCAAGAGAGTCCGGAAAGAATGTTACTCAAAATCGCGCGCAAAGCTTCCACAAAGAACGATGCCTGTGTCTTGGGCGCAATCCGCCGGACAAAATCACCCCAATGCCACCGCCTGCGCGAGAAAACCCGCACAGCCCTTCGCCTCGATGTCCGCCACACTGCGCAGTTTCAGATGCCGCCGCGCCTTGCCACCGCCTTCAAGCATTCCATCTGGATCGCTCAACCGCGCCCCATGAGAGAACTCAAAGGACACATGCGGCTTGTAGCCGAAATATCCCCCTACCGCGGTGGCTGCGACACCGGACTCGCGCTCCAACATCTGCCCGCCATACATGCGGCGCCCGTGAAGCTCTGGCGCCACTTCGGCCACCATTTCCTCCAAGGCGTCTATGATGGCAGCTTGCGTGGTCCCGTCCATCTCAGCCCTCCAGTTTCATCGGCGTGGCAATTTCCACCAAACAGCCGTTGAGATCCCGCACATAGGAAATCGTCTGCCCCCAAGGCACCTCATGCGGCTTGCTCACTGGTGAACACCCCGCCGCCAGCGCCTTCTCAAATGCCGCAGGTACGTCCTCAGTGATAAAGCAAATCTCCCACCCCGCCGGAATGGCACTCTTCTCATTGGGCGCAAAGGCCAAGCCATCCAGCTCAATCACCTCCTCGGCGGAAAACGACAGCACCGTGTCCCCGGTCTCCATCTCCGCATAAAGCGTGCTTTCATGCATAAACCGCTGGGTCAGGCCAAAGGCCGTCTCATAAAACACCACCGTCTCCGGCACGTTCTTCACATAAATAATTGTGTATCCAAGCTTCATATCAAACACCTCACATTGGTTGGCCTAGACCTAAGCCCCCCAACATCAATGCGCTTGAAGAAATCGGACATCGCCTTCTTGAGCCGCGCGGTTTCCCCACAGACCGCCGGACACATCCGGCCGGATCAAGCCCTCGGGAATGGCTGACGGCACAAACCCGCCAAACCGCCGCATGGCCCGCGTCATATGCGCCTGATCCGCATAGCCCGCCTCAAACGCCGCGTCCGACAGCGACCCGCCTGCCTCACACACCAAGCGCAACGCCCGATGAAACTGTACCAACGATGCGTAGGTTTTCACCGAAAGCCCCACCGTGCCTGCAAACATCCGGTTCAAATGCCGCGTCGAGCACCCTGCTCGCGCCGCCAGCTCCGTCACAGAAAACCGCCCGCCCGTCAGGTGCAATCGACGCACGGTCTCCCCCACTCGATACCCCTCCGGCGACAAGGGCCTACCTTCCACAAAACGCACTAAAGCTTGTCGCAAGTCCTTTGCCGATACGCCTGCCACGCAAAGCCCCGCCGGTTCCGGCACCAATGCCTCCGCCTCATCCTCCAAGGCCACCTGATTTTTCGCGTGCGCCAAAGCGTCGCCCCAAAGCACACCGCCCCGCTCCGGACGCAACCGCACGCCAATCCACCGATCCCCGGCCTCAAATTCCACCCAATAAGGCTGCGTCGCAGGTCCGGTCACCACCAACCGTGGCACCACGGTTGGGTCCGCATTAAACCGTACAATCACATCACAGCGCCCATCCGGCAGGATCAAACTGCGCCCTGCGCGCGGCTCCTCATGGCGCCACACCGCCTCCATGCTGCGCGCCTGTTGCGGCGTATACACCCGCTCCTGATACCCATCTGGTAGACGCACGCTAAATCCTCATCCAATCGTCAACCGCGCCAACAGCTCGGTGGCATTCTTCACTTGGAACCGTTTGTGCAGCCGTGCGCGCACATCCTCAATGGTCCGTGGCGACAGCCCCAACTCGCGCGCAATCTCCTTGCTGGTCAGCCCGCGCCCCAAGCCGCCCACCACCTGCCGCTCCCGCGCCGTAAGCGACACCGGCGGCCCTTCGTGAATGGCGGCAAATGTCATCACCAGCCGCGCCAGTGGATCATCCGGCGTCAGCGTCTGCGCACGAAATCGGCACCATACCTGCCCGCCATCCCGCTGCCGCACCATGCGCTCATCACTATAGGCGTGGTCCTGCATCAACGGTTTCAACCCAATGTCCCGCACCTGCTCAAACTCTTCTGTGCTGTCATACAGCAGGCGAAAGGACTGCCCCACCAAGGCCTCTTTCTCATAGCCCACCAACCGCGCAAACCCCTGATTGCATGCGCGAATAGCCCGCTGTTCAGCCATTACAATGCCCACAGGCGCGGCCTCAAACGCAAGCTGATCCCAATCCATTTACGTCCCCCTAACCGTAATCCTACGGTATTGATACCGTAACCGCCTCCGCGCCACTCTGACCACACCTGTGTCCGCACGATTTGCAAAAACGTTCCGTCGCAGGCCCCACAAAAACCGCCGCACTGCGCAAGAGGCCCGCCACTATGCCCATCGACACCGACCGCCTGATGATCCGCATCGAGTCCATGCGCGACGAGCTGGTGCAGCTAACCCAGGACCTGATCCGCATCCCCACACTAAACCCACCGGGCGAGTGTTACCGCGACATCTGCGATTATCTCGACACCCGCCTGACCCGCCACGGCTTTGACACCCAACTGGTCCGCGCCCACGGCGCTCCGGGCGACAGCGACAAATACCCCCGCTGGAACATCATCGCCCATAAATCCGGCCACCACCCTGGCGAATGTGTACATTTCAACAGCCACACCGATGTGGTCGAAGTGGGCCACGGTTGGACCTTTGATCCCTTTGGCGGCGAGATCAGTGACGGCAAAATCTACGGCCGCGGGGCCTGTGATATGAAAGGCGGCCTTGCCGCGTCGATCATCGCCGCCGAAGCCTTCATCGCCGAATTCCCTGACTTCCACGGCAGCATCGAAATCTCCGGCACGGCGGACGAAGAATCCGGCGGCTACGGCGGCGTGGCCTATCTGGCGGAACAGGGCTTTTTTGCCCCCGAACGCGTGCAACACGTGATTATCCCGGAACCCCTGCACAAAGACCGCATCTGCCTCGGCCATCGCGGCGGCTGGTGGGCCGAGATCGAGACCTTTGGCGAAATTGCTCATGGCTCCATGCCATTTCTGGGTGACTGCGCCGTGCGCCACATGGGCGCGGTGATCGACAAGTTTGAGAGCGACCTCTATCCCGCCATGGCCGCGCGGCGTACAGATATGCCGGTGGTGCCCGAAGGCGCGCGCAGCTCCACCATGAACATCAACTCGATCCACGGCGGCCAGGCCGAACAGGCCGAAGACTTCGACGGATTGCCCGCCCACTGCGTGCCGGACAGCTGCCGCATCGTGATCGACCGCCGCTATCTGGCCGAGGAAAACCACGCCCAGGTCGAAGGCGAAGTCCGGTCCCTGCTGGATGACCTCTCCGCCCAGCGCGAGAACTTCCGCTATGACATGCGCGAGCTCAACCACGTCGCCCCATCGATGACCGACCGCAAAGCCCCCGTAGTGACCACCGTGGACCGCGCCATTCAGGACATTTTGGGGAAGACCCCGGATTATGTCGCAAGTCCCGGCACTTACGACCAGAAACATATTGATCGCATCGGCAAGCTCAGCAACTGTATCGCCTACGGGCCGGGTATTCTGGAGATGGCCCACAAGCCTGACGAATACATCGGCATCGACGACATGATCGACAGCGCCAAGGTTATGGCCCACAGCCTGACTCAGCTGCTGCTACCACAAGACAAGAACTCGGCTTAAGGCCCAATAATCATAAAAAGCAAACAGTTAAGGGAGAGAGACACAATGACATTTTTCACGTCACGACTGGCCAGTGCCAGCGCCGCTGCACTGATTGCAGGGACACTGGCCGCACAAGCCGCGCAAACCGACATCACTGTTGCCATGCAACTGGAGCCGCCGCATCTGGACCCAACCTCTGCCGCCGCTGGCGCGATTGACAGTGTGCTTTATGCCAATGTCTTTGAAGGTCTCACTCGTTTTGCCTCCGACGGCTCGATCATCCCCGGCCTCGCCAAAAGCTGGGAAATTTCTGAAGACGGCCTGACCTACACCTTCATGCTGAACGACGGCGTGACCTTCCACGACGGCTCCGCCATGGACGGCGAGGATGTGAAATTCTCGCTGGACCGCGCCCGCGCAGAAGACAGCGCCAACGCGCAAAAAGCGCTCTTTGCCGGCATCACCGAAGTGACCGTGGTCGATCCGCTGACCGTCAAAGTCACGCTTGATGGCCCCAATGGCGACTTCCTGTTCAACATGGCCTGGGGCGACGCCGTGATTGTCGCGTCCGAAAGCATCGACAACATCAAGACCACCCCCATCGGTACAGGCGCGTTCAAGTTTGCGGATTGGGTACAAGGCGACAAGATCACGCTCACCCGCAACGACGCCTACTGGGGCACGCCTGCGACACTCACCGATGTGACCTTCAAATTCATCTCCGATCCCACAGCCGCCATGGCCGCAATGATGGCCGAAGACATTGACGTCTTTGCAGGCTTCCCAACCCCAGAGGCGCTGCCGCAGTTTGAAGCCGATCCACGTTTCCAAGTGCTGGTTGGCAACTCCGAAGGCGAGACCATCCTGTCGACCAACAACAAGATGCCGCCACTGGATGACGTGAAAGTGCGCAAGGCCATCGCCCACGCAATTGACCGTCAGGCCATCATTGATGGCGCGATGTTTGGCCTCGGCACACCAATTGGCACGCACTTTGCTCCGCATCACCCGGACTACGTCGACCTGACCGGCAACTCAGCCTATGATCCCGAACAGTCTAAGAAACTGCTTGCCGAAGCAGGCTATCCCGATGGCTTCACCACCACGTTGAAACTGCCGCCGCCCTCTTATGCCCGCCGTGGTGGCGAAATCATCGCCGCGCAACTGCGTGCCGTTGGCATCAACACCGAAATCTCCAATCTGGAGTGGGCGCAGTGGCTGGAGCAGGTCTTCCGCGGCAAGGACTTTGGCCTGACCATTGTCAGCCACACCGAACCCAACGACATCGGCATCTACGGCCGCCCGGATTATTACTTCCAGTATGACAATCCGCAGTTCCAGCAGATCATGGAAACCTTGAACAAAGCCACCATCCCGGCAGAGCGCACCGCCCTGCGCAAAGTCGCGCAGACCATGATCGCCGAAGACTATGTCAATGGTTACTTGTTCCAGCTGGCGTTCCCAACCGTAGCGAAAGCTGGTGTGCAGGGCCTCTGGCTCAACGCGCCAACCCAAGCCACCGACCTGACCGCCGTAAGCTGGTCAGAGTAACACCCCCCGCGCTGGGGCCACATCATGTGGCTCCGGCGCAAATCCAATCGAAAGCCGCTGCCATGATCGAGCATATCCCCGCAGGCACCCTGCCCAGCCGCAAAGCACCATCAGAGTATTTCACCGGCGACGTGCGCATGGATCTGATCACAGAAAGCCGCCCCCCTTCTCAAGTTTTTGCCGCCCGCGTCACCTTTGAACCCGGCGCGCGCACCGCATGGCACACCCATCCCGTGGGCCAAATCCTGCATGTGCTCTCTGGCGTTGGCCTGATTGCGCTGCGCGGCGAAGCCCCGCGCACCATCCGCCCCGGCGACAGCATCTGGATCGAACCCGGCGTCGAGCATTGGCACGGCGCCACACCCGACACCGCCATGTCCCACATGGCCATCCAACAGGTCGAAGACGGCTCCGGTGCCACATGGCTCGAACACGTTTCCGACGACGACTACCTCAAGCCCCCAACCTGACGGCCCATGCTCCGCTACACTCTCAAACGCGCCCTGTCTCTGGGCCTTAGCCTCGTGGTGGCCTCGCTGGTGATCTTCTTCGTGATCGAAGTGGTACCCGGCGACCCTGCCAGCTTTATGCTTGGCCTCAACGCCCAACCGGACACCATTGCCGCCCTGCGCAGTGAACTGGGGCTGGATGTCTCCAAACTGGAGCGCTACCTCGTCTGGGTCGGCGGCATGTTGCAAGGGGATTTTGGCACCTCCTACACCTATAGCACCCCCGTGACCGAGATGATTGGCGACCGCATTTGGGTCTCCCTGCCTCTGGCCCTCTACGCGCTCACGCTCTCCACCCTAATCGCCTTCCCGGCAGGCATCTACGCTGCCTCCCGTCGTGGCAAACCCGGTGACATGGCCGTCATGGGTGCCACTCAACTGGGCATCGCGGTGCCGAACTTCTGGTTCGCCATGATGCTGGTGCTGATCTTCGCCATCAACCTGCGCTGGTTCTCTGCCGGCGGTTTTGCCGGTTGGGACAAAGGCGCCGCCGCCGCCATGAAATCGCTGACCCTGCCCGCCATCGCACTGGCCTTGCCGCAATCCGCTATCCTCGCCCGCGTCATGCGCTCTGCCCTGTTGGATGTGCTGGGCGAAGACTTCATGCGCACCGCCCGCGCCAAAGGCCTGACCCGCCGCCAAGCCTTGATGCGCCATGGCCTGCGCAACGCCATGATCCCCGTGCTGACCATCATCGGCATGCAATTCTCATTCCTGCTCGCCGGCGCCATCATCATCGAACAGGTCTTCTTCCTGCCCGGCCTTGGCCGCCTGATCTTCCAATCCATCTCCGCCCGCGATCTGATCGTGGTGGAAAGCGTGGTCATGCTGCTTGTGTTTCTGGTGATCCTCGTGACCTTCCTTGTCGACCTCGCCTATGCCGCCGTCGACCCCCGCCTGAGGTCTCGCACATGAGCCTGTCGCGCAACATCCTCCTAGGCGGTCTGCTCTGCCTCTGCGTGGTCGCCGCAGCTCTAATCAGCTTCCTCTGGACCCCATTTGACATCACGCAAATGGACATCCCCAACAAACTGCAAAAACCCAGCGCCACCCATTGGTTTGGCACCGACCACTTTGGCCGTGACATCTTCTCAATGATCATGGTCGGCGCCCGCACCTCGCTTGCCGTTGCGCTGGTGGCCGTCGGCATCGGCATGGGTCTCGGTGTGCCCCTAGGCCTCTGGGCCGCCGCCAACTCCGGCAGTTGGCTGGATGAATTGATCATGCGCGGCAATGACCTGATCTTTGCTTTCCCCAGCCTCGTGATCGCCATCCTGATCACCGCCATCCTCGGCCCAGGTGCCGTCAACGCCATCCTCGCGATTGGCATCTTCAACATCCCGGTCTTCGCCCGCCTCACCCGCGCCGGCGCCCTGCCGCTCTGGCAACGCGACTTCATCCTCGCCGCGCGTGTGGCTGGCAAATCCCGCGCCCGCATCTCGGCCGAACACATCCTGCCCAACGTTGCCAACCTCCTGATCGTACAAGGCACCATCCAGTTCTCCCTCGGCATCCTCGCCGAAGCGGGCCTCAGCTACGTGGGCCTTGGCGCGCAGCCCCCGACGCCCTCATGGGGCCGCATGCTGGCCGACGCCCAAACCATGGTCTCCTTCGCGCCGCACCTTGCTCTGATACCCGGCCTCGCCATCATCGCGTCGGTCTTGGGCCTCAACCTGCTGGGCGACGGCCTACGCGATCACCTTGACCCCAAAATCCGGGTGATGCGCACATGAGCCTGCTCTCCGTCCAAAACCTGTCCCTCTCCATCGGCCCTCTACCGATCCTGAAAGACGTGACCTTCTCCATCGCGCCGGGCGAAATCTTGGCCGTCACCGGCGAAAGCGGCTCCGGAAAATCCATGACAGCGCTCGCGGTGATGCAGCTTTTGCCCGACAGCGCCCAGACCACCGGCCACATCATGCTGCGCGATGAAGAGCTCACCGCGCAGTCAGAAAAATCCCTCTGCGCCATGCGTGGCAACTGCATCGGCATGGTGTTTCAAGAACCGATGACCGCGCTCAACCCGCTGCACACCATTGGACAGCAAGTGGTCGAAACCATCCGCATGCACGCCGTCATGCCCAAAGCCGAGGCCGAAGCCCAAGCCGCCGCCATGCTCACCCGCGTGGGCCTGCCCCAAGACCGTTTCCCACTGTCGCGCTACCCGCATGAGCTTTCCGGTGGCCAACGCCAGCGCGTGGTCATCGCCATGGCCATCGCCCGCCGCCCGCGCCTGCTGATCGCGGATGAACCCACCACCGCGCTCGACGTCACCACACAGGCCAAGATCCTCGACCTGCTCAAAGACCTCGTCGCAGAATACGACATGGGTCTGTTGATGATCACCCACGACCTCGCCGTTGTGGCCGACATGGCGGATCGCATCGTCGTCATGCGCAAAGGCGAAGTGGTCGAGCAGGGCGACACCAAACACCTGCTCGCCAACATGCAGCATCCCTACACCAAAGCCCTGTTTAAGGCCTCCGGTCATCAGGTGGATTTGCCCAGCGCCAAAGACGGCACCCCCGCCATCTTATCTGTGCGCGACGCCGTGCGAGACTACGCCCTGCCGCGCACCCAACTCTTTGCCCCCCGCGCCTACCACCGCGCAGTAAAAGGCGTCAGCTTTGACATTCACCACGGCGAACGGGTTGGGCTGGTGGGCGAGTCCGGCTGTGGAAAATCGACCCTAACACGGGCCATCTTGGGCCTTGAGCCCTTGCAAGACGGCAGCATCACCGCCTTTGGCGTGCCGGTTGGCCCCGACATGCCCGCAACCTCCCGCATCAAAACGCAAGTGGTGTTCCAGGACCCCTATAGCAGCTTTAACCCACGCCATCGGGTGGCCCGTATCCTGACCGAGCCTTTCCATCTGGTAGACACGCCGCCAACAGGCGACGCACTCACACAAGTCATCTCTGATGTGCTCACCGACGTCGGTTTGCAGCCCTCAGACTCGCAAAAATACATCCACGAGTTCTCCGGCGGACAACGGCAACGCATCGCCATCGCCCGCGCTCTGATCACCAAACCCGAGCTGATCATCTTTGACGAAGCGGTCTCTGCGCTGGACGTCTCCATCCGCGCACAGATCCTCGACCTGATTGCCGAGCTGTCACGCCGCCACAACCTGGCTTATCTGTTTATATCCCACGATCTCTCCGTCGTGCGCTCCGTGACCGACCGTGTGTTGGTCATGCAAAACGGCGAGATTGTCGAGCAAGGCGAGACCGAAAAGGTCTTCACCGCGCCACAACACCCCTACACCCAAGCCCTGATCAACGCCGCGCCGGTCCTGCCGGATCTGGCCGCGCTGACCTCCCAAACCGAGACATCCCATGACTCTGCCTGATCTGTTTTTTGACCCATCCAAATGCCTGATTGGTGGCAACTGGCAACCTGCTGCCTCCGGCGAAACACTGGAGTTAACCAACCCGTCGGACGGCACCCATTTGGCAACCATCGCGCGAGGCACATCCGCGGACATCGACGCCGCTGTGGCCGCCGCCCATGCCGCCCGCGCGGGCGATTGGGGCCGCGCCACCGCTGTCGAACGCGGCCGCATCCTCACCCGCATCGGACAACTGGTTCTGGAACACACCGACACACTGGCAAAACTCGAAGCTTTGGATGTCGGCAAACCCCTGACCCAGGCCCGCAACGACGTGATCGCGCTGGCCCGCTATATGGAGTTTTACGGTGGCGCGGCCGACAAGGTGCATGGCGAAACCATTCCCTACATGGATGGCTACACCGTCTACACCCTGCGCGAGCCCTTTGGCGTGACCGGCCACATCGTGCCGTGGAACTACCCGATGCAGATCATTGGCCGCTCCGTTGGCGCGGCGCTTGCCATGGGCAACGCCTGTGTCCTGAAACCGGCGGAAGAAGCCTGCCTAACCGCGTTGGCCTTTCCCGAACTTGCCCAACAGGCCGGCCTGCCCGCCGGTGCCCTCAACGTGGTGCCCGGCCTTGGTGCCGAGGCCGGCGCCGCCCTTGCGGGCCATTCCGACATCCAACACATATCTTTCACCGGCTCGGTGAACACTGGCCGCTTGGTGCAAACCGCCGCTGCGCAAAACGTCGTGCCTGTCACGCTGGAACTCGGCGGCAAAAGCCCGCAACTTGTGTTTGCAGACGCTGATCTCGACGCCGCGCTGCCATTCTTGGTCAATGCAGGTATCCAGAACGCGGGCCAAACTTGCTCCGCCTCATCGCGTATCCTTGTAGAGCGCTCGGTCTATGACGAAGTCACCAGCCGCATGGCCGCCGCCTATGCCGAGATGCGCGTCGCTCCCGCGCTCGAGGACGCCACACTTGGTCCGCTGATCTCTGGCCGTCAAAAAGAAATTGTCTCCGGCTTCCTTGCCAAAGGCGCTGACCTGAACACCGCCGCCCAGGGCCAAATCGTCACCGATGCCCCCGGCCATTATGTTGCACCAACCCTTTTTGCCGATGTACCGCCAAACCACACGCTGGCCCAAGACGAAATCTTCGGCCCAGTCCAAGCGCTGATCCCGTTTGACAGCGAGGAAGAAGCGCTCGCCATCGCCAACGGCACCAAATACGGCCTTGTCGCTTCTGTCTGGAGTCAAAACGGCGCGCGCCAAATGCGCCTCGCCAAATCGCTGAAAGCTGGTCAGGTCTTCCTCAACAACTATGGCGCTGGTGGCGGTGTGGAACTGCCCTTCGGCGGCACCGGCCACTCCGGCCACGGGCGCGAAAAAGGCTTTGAGGCCCTGTTCCACTTCAGCCAACTCAAAACCGTCGCCGCCCTGCACGGCTAACATTCACTGTCTACAAATATCCCCGCCGGAGGCTTCCGCGGGCGCAAATAAGGACCATCGCAATGCGTCTTCAAAACAAAACAGCCATCATCACCGGCGGCGCTCAGGGCTTTGGCGCGGGCATCGTCGACAAATTCCTCGCCGAGGGCGCCAAGGTGCTCGTCGCCGACATCAACGGCGACATGGCCGCGACCAAAGCCGCCGAGCATGAGGATGCCACCCCCTGCACCGTCGACGTGGCCGACGCCGCAAGCGTGCAGTCCATGATTGACACCGCTCTCTCCGCTTGGGGCCACATCGACATCATCGTCAACAACGCCGGGGTCACCCACCTGCCCGCGCCCATGGAAACCGTCACTGAGAGCGATTTTGACCGCGTCTTTGCCGTGAACTGCAAATCCATCTACCTGATTGCCCAAGCTCTGGTACCACACATGAAGTCCCGTCAAACCGGCGCCATCCTCAACGTTTCCTCCACCGCGGGCCTCTCCCCGCGTCCCAACCTCAACTGGTACAACGCCTCCAAAGGCTGGGTGAACACGGCGACCAAAGCCATGGCTGTCGAACTCGCCCCCCACGGCATTCGCGTCAACGCCATCAACCCGGTCGCCGGTGAAACCCCGCTCCTGGCCTCCTTCATGGGCGAAGACACCCCGGAAATCCGCGCCAAATTTCTGTCGACCATTCCGTTGGGCCGCTTCTCCCAACCCGAAGACATGGGCAACGCCGCCGCCTTCCTCTGCTCTGACGAAGCCAGCATGATCACCGGCACCCTGATGGAAGTCGACGGCGGGCGCTGTATCTAAATCGCTTCACAATCAAGCACTGCAACCGCAACCGCCCAAAGTTTCAGCACTTCGGGCGGTTGCGCCACGGCATCTATCCCCCCTCTCTCTGGCCCTTCGCCGCAGCGCAGCGTTAGCTTGGCGCGTTACCAGCCAGCGGAGCCCAAAGAGCCGTGACCGCCAAGCTCACCATCCTGATTGTCGAACCCGACAAGACCCGCGCCGATGCCATCATCGACAGCTTGATCGCAACGGGCGACCACCACATTCGTGTGCTGTCGGAATCCACAGGCCTCGCCCGTTCCGTTGCCGAACTCAATCCGGACCTCGTGCTGGTTGACGTCGCCAATCCCAGCCGCGATGCCATCGACGCGCTCACGCTGGCCTCTTCGCCGCTCGAACGCCCCGTCGCCATGTTTGTTGATCGGTCCGACGATGGCCTCACAAAGGCGGCGATCGAAGCCGGCGTGTCGGCCTATGTCGTCGACGGCATGCACCCGGACCGCATAAAACCTGTGCTGGATGCGGCCATCGCTCGCTTCCACATGTTCTCCCGCATGCGC
This sequence comes from Shimia sp. MIT910701, assembly GCF_047126315.1. Classification (GTDB taxonomy): domain Bacteria; phylum Pseudomonadota; class Alphaproteobacteria; order Rhodobacterales; family Rhodobacteraceae; genus Shimia. Next base: position 223,857 of record NZ_CP138953.1, read on the forward strand.
TCGGAACTTCAGGCCACCAAACGCGCGCTGGAGGAACGCAAGATCCTCGACCGCGCTAAAGGTATTCTCATGCGCGCCCGCAACATGTCTGAGGACGAAGCCTACGCCCTCATCCGCAAAACCGCGATGAGCCAGAACAAAAAGATCGCCGACGTCGCACAGGCATTGGTCACCGCTTCGGAGCTGCTGTCATGAGAACTCTGCCACTCTCCGTGGGCTTCATGCCGCTGGTCGATGCCGCCCCGCTGATCATCGCCCGCGAATTGGGCTTTGCCGAAGAGGAAGGCCTCGCGCTGAACCTGCAAAGCGCGCCCAGCTGGTCCACTCTGCGGGATCGGCTCATTTTGGGCCAAATCGAAGCCGCCCACATGCTCTCCCCGGTGCCAGTGGCCATGGCGCTGGGGCTTGGCGGCCTGCCCACCCAGCTCGATGCCCTTAGCGTTTTGTCCATAAATGGCAATGTGATAGGCATCTCCAACGCTCTGGCCGATGAGATCGCCTCTCTCGGTGCCACTCCCGATTTTCTCGACGCTCAAGCGGCGGGCAAAGCCCTCGCGGCCCTCAACAAGCCACTGCGCATCGGCGTGCCTTTCCCGTTTTCAATGCACGCGGAACTGTTGCATTACTGGCTGTCGGCCTCCGGCCTCAACGTCGCCAAGTCGCTCGACCTACGCACCATCCCGCCGCTTCTGATGGCCGATGCCATCACCGCGGGCGAAGTGGACGCCTTCTGCGTCGGCGAACCTTGGGGCTCGATCACCGTGAAACAAGGCGGCGGCAGCCTGCTCTTACCCGGCGCCGCGATTTGGCAATTCGCCCCGGAAAAAGTTCTCGCCGTGCGCCGCGACTGGGCCGCGTCCGAAGATGACCTCACAGGCCGCCTTATGCGTGCAGTCTGGAAAGCGGGTCGCTGGTTGGGGCGCGTAGACAAACGCGCCACCGCCTCTGAAATCCTGAGCTGGCCGGAATACCTCGGTGTTTCTACCGAAATCACCGAACGCGCCCTGACTGGCAATCTGCTGATCAACGCGCGCGGCAAGTCCCGCACTGTGCCACGCATGATGGAGTTTTTTGACGGCGCCGCCACCTTCCCCTGGAAAAGTCAGGGCGCCTGGATCGGCGCGCGCATGGCCGCGCGCTTTGGCTTGGACCGGGCGCAATCTGCCGCCAAAGCCGCCGCCGTTTTCCGCTCTGATCTCTACCGCCGCCACCTCGGCCCACTAGGCGCAGACCTGCCTGCTGCGTCTGAGAAGCTCGAAGGCGCGCTGAGTTCACCAACATCGGCGGCGACGGACTCCGGCACCCTGATTCTGGGCCCAGACCGCTTCTTTGATGACCAAGTTTTCGACCCGCGCCGCCCGGAATGCTAGTTTTTTGTGCAAACACAGTGTTCGACCGCTGCATCGCAGCAATTGAACCGCTTCGGCCTTGAGACTCACTCTCACAGCACGCCTAATGGCATCAACGCGCAGCAAGGACGCTACGCAAACCGCCCCGAATGATTGGGGACCTATCTGAGCAAAGCCGCTCGACCCGCCGAAATTCCTCCTTCGGTGCTGGTCGCGCGGCTTTTTTCGTTTTCCGCCCTCTCCTCCATCCAAAGGGCACAACATGAAGGACAGTAAGATGAAACGCATTGCTTCGATCCTGGCAGCCACGACCGTGTTCGTGTCTCCAGCCCTCGCAGAACTGGAACTCGAAAAAGATGAGCTGACCTTTGGCTTCATCAAACTGACCGACATGGCCCCGCTCGCCGTGGCTTATGAGCAGGGCTATTTTGATGACGAAGGCCTTTTCGTGACGCTCGAAGCCCAAGCCAACTGGAAAGTCCTGCTGGACGGCGTGATCGATGGTCAATTGGACGGCGCGCACATGCTCGCAGGTCAGCCACTCGCCGCCACCATTGGCTACGGCACGGAAGCGCATATCATCACGCCTTTCTCTATGGATCTGAACGGCAACGGCATCACCGTGTCCAACCAGATCTGGGAAGAAATGAAGCCGCACGTGCCGCTGATGGACGATGGCCGTCCACAGCACCCAATCTCCGCCTCCGCGCTGAAACCTGTGGTTGAGAAATACACCTCAGAAGGCAAGCCGTTCAACATGGGCATGGTCTTCCCAGTCTCCACCCACAACTACGAACTGCGTTACTGGCTGGCCGCCGGTGGTCTGGAGCCAGGCTACTACTCCCCGGAAAACATCACCGGCCAGATTGGCGCAGACGTGCTGCTGTCCGTGACTCCGCCGCCTCAGATGCCAGCCACCATGGAAGCCGGCACCATCTACGGCTACTGCGTCGGGGAACCTTGGAACCAACAGGCCGTGTTCAAAGGCATCGGTGTGCCTGTGATCACCGACTACGAACTCTGGAAGAACAATCCAGAGAAAGTCTTCGGCCTGAACGCCGAGTTTGCCGAGAAATATCCAAACACCACGCTGGCCGTGACCAAGGCGCTGATCCGCGCGGCGATGTGGCTGGATGAAAACGACAACGCCAACCGCGAAGAGGCCGTCCGCATCCTGAGCCAACCGGAGTATGTCGGCGCGGACTATGACGTGATCGCCAACTCCATGACCGGCACCTTTGAATACGAGAAGGGCGACAAACGTGAGGTGCCAGACTTCAACGTGTTCTTCCGCTACAACGCCACCTACCCGTTCTACTCCGACGCGGTTTGGTATCTGACCCAGATGCGCCGCTGGGGCCAGATCGCCGAAGCCAAGCCAGACAGCTGGTATGACGAAGTTGCAAAGTCGGTCTACAAGCCTGCGATCTATCTCGAAGCCGCGCGCCTGCTGGTGGACGAAGGTCTCGCCAACGAAGCTGACTTCCCATGGGACAGCGACGGCTACAAAGCGCCAACTCCGTCTGAGGACATCATCGACGGCATCGCCTACGACGGCCGCACACCAAATGCCTACCTCGACAGCCTGCCAATCGGCCTGAAAGGCGACCAACGTGTCGTCGGCACTGAGGTGCAAGGCTAACGCGCCTCGTCGCGGGAAGGACGGCTCCCCCCTTCTCCCGCGACGCAACGGACGGGCGGTTAACTCTCGCCCGTCCCGCCAAACCACACCTCCGCGAAACAGTCGCGATACCGACAAAATACCGACGTCAAAATCAGCCGCTCCCCGGCATTAACCAATACCGCAACAGCGCCCAGAGCCACGGACACGCCAATGACCACAATCGACCCGCAAAACATCGCAGATGAAGAGCGCGAAGCCCGCCGCGCCCGCCTCTTCACCCGCATCAACAAGGCCGACGCCTGGTTTCAGGTCATCGGTCTCAGTTTCCTCACCCCCATTCTGAAAGCCGCTGCTGGAGACAACCCAAAAGCGCAAGCCGCTGAAATCTGGCGCCTTTTGGGCGTTCCGTTGCTGGCCATCGCCGTCTTCCTGATGCTCTGGGGCAGTCTTGCACCCAAGGTGCAAACCTCCCTTGGCGCTGTTCCCGGCCCCAAAGCGGTCTGGACCGAAGCCGTGCTCCTGCACGAAGACGCCCAAGCCAAGGCGGCCAAAGAAGCGAAGTTCAACGAACGTGTTGAGAAGCGCAACGCCAAGTTCATCGCCAACGGCCAGCCTGAAAAAGTTAAAGATATCAGGTACACAGGCAGCCCAAGCTACTACGATCAGATCTGGACTTCGATCAAAACCGTGTTCTTTGGCTTCCTGATCGGCACCGTGATTGCCGTGCCAATCGGCATCATGGCAGGCCTGTCTCCTTACGCTAACGCCGCTGTGAACCCGCTGATCCAGATTTTCAAACCGGTCTCTCCACTGGCTTGGCTCCCGATTGTGACCATGGTGGTCTCCGCCACCTACACCGTGGATGACGGCTTGTTCTCCAAGTCCTTCTTGACCTCGGCGATAACCGTAACCCTTTGTTCTCTCTGGCCAACTCTGATCAACACCGCACTGGGTGTGGCCTCCATCGACAAGGATCTGGTGAACGTTTCCAAGGTTCTGAAGATGAACACTTGGACCAAAATCACCAAACTCGTGCTACCGTCCGCCCTGCCGCTGATCTTCACCGGCCTGCGTCTGTCCTTGGGTGTCGGCTGGATGGTTCTGATTGCAGCAGAGATGCTGGCGCAAAACCCAGGCCTTGGCAAATTTGTCTGGGACGAGTTCCAAAACGGCTCGTCCAGCTCGCTCGCCAAGATCATGGTTGCGGTCTTCACCATCGGCATCATCGGCTTCCTGCTGGACCGTCTGATGTACGCGATCCAGTCGCTCTTCACCTTCACATCAAACCGGTGATCGCCATGAGTGTTCTGAAATTTGACAATGTCTCTAAGAGCTTCGGCGAAGGCACCGGCAAAACCGGCGTTCTGAAAAACATCAATCTCGAAGTGCAGGAGGGCGAGTTCCTCGTTCTCCTGGGCTTCTCCGGCTCTGGCAAAACAACGCTAATCAACCTCATGGCGGGCCTTGAAATGCCCACCTCTGGCAGCGTGACATTCAAGGACGAAACTATCACCCAACCGGGTCCAGAGCGCGGCGTGATTTTCCAAAGCTACTCTCTGATGCCTTGGCTGACGGTGAACGGCAACGTGCGCCTGGCGCTCGACAGCGTGTTCCCCAACATGCCCAAAGCCGAAAAAGAAGAGCGTGTTGACCACTACATCAAAATGGTTGGTCTCTCTCACGCCGCCAGTCGCCGCCCAGCCGAGCTGTCCGGCGGCATGCGCCAACGTGTGAACGTGGCCCGCGCCTTGGCGATGAACCCCGAAGTTTTACTTCTAGATGAACCGCTTAGCGCGTTGGATGCACTGACCCGCGCCAACCTTGCGGACGAGATCGAAGCGATCTGGGATGCGGAAAGAAAGACCTGCGTGCTGATCACCAACGACGTGGATGAAGCGATCATCCTCGCCGACCGCATCATCGCGCTGAACCCTGACGGCACCTTGGGCCAAGAGTTCAAAGTCGACATCCCCCGTCGTCGGGATCGTATGGAGATGAACCACCACGAAGGCTTCAAGAAACTTCGTGCTGAAGTCACCAAGTATCTGATGGACGTGGGCATTGCAGCCAAGGCGGAAGGCAAAAAAGTGCTGCCCGACGTTACGCCAATCCACGGTGTCCCGGCGGCAGTCAAAGATGCTCAAAAGGGGATGATCGACCATAATTTCTTGGACTTCTCGCAGCTGCACAAGATCTATCCAACGCCCAAAGGCCCGCTGACCGTGGTTAAGGATTTCGACCTGAAAGTGCAGCGCGGCGAGTTCATCTCGCTCATCGGTCACTCAGGCTGTGGTAAGTCCACCGTTCTGACCATGGCAGCAGGTCTCAATCCGATTTCCAAAGGCGGTATCCGTCTCGATGGGCGCCACGTAGAGGGCGCAGACCCAGAACGTGCCGTGGTGTTCCAGTCACCCAACCTCTTCCCATGGCTGTCTGCCAAGGAAAACGTGGCGATTGGCGTGGACAAGGTGTACCCCAAAGCCAGCCTAGGTGAGCGTCAGGACGTGGTGGAATATTACCTCGAACGCGTAGGCCTCGCCGACGCCATGGACCGCCCTGCACACTCCATGTCCAACGGCATGAAACAGCGAGTTGGTATCGCCCGCGCCTTTGCTTTGTCCCCGAAACTTCTGCTTTTGGATGAACCCTTTGGCATGCTCGACAGCCTGACCCGCTGGGAGCTGCAAGAGGTTCTAATGGAAGTCTGGGACCGCACCAAGGTGACCGCGATTTGCGTGACCCATGATGTGGACGAAGCCATTCTGTTGGCCGACCGCGTTGTCATGATGACCAACGGTCCACAGGCCACAATCGGCAAAATCGTGGACGTGGATCTGCCGCGTCCTCGCACCCGTAAGGCCCTGCTCGAGCACCCTGACTACTACCGCTATCGCCAAGATGTTCTTGATTTCCTTGAGGAGTACGAACACGGCGCAAAGCCCAAACCAAAGCCATCCAAAGCCATCGCGGCGGAGTAAGCTATGACACAGAAACTCATCATCATTGGGGCCGGGATGGCCGCGGGTCGCGCACTCGAACATCTCTTTGAGGCCAACCCAGACGCCTACGACGTCACTCTTTTCAACGCCGAGCCCCGCGGCACCTACAACCGGATCATGCTGTCTCCGGTTCTGTCGGGCGACAAGGCCTTTGACGAGATCGTCACCCACACAGCCGAGTGGTACGAGGAAAATGGTGTTACCACACGCTTTGGCGAAAAAGTCGTGAACATCGACCGGGTCGCACAGACCGTGACATCTGACAATGGCGAAGTACTTGCCTATGACAAGCTCATCATCGCCACCGGTTCCAACCCGTTTATCATTCCGCTGCCTGGCCATGATCTTGACGGTGTGATCGCCTATCGCGATCTCGAAGACACCAACGCGATGATCTCACTTGGCGAGGTTCCAAACGCCAAAGCCGTGGTGATTGGCGGCGGCCTTCTCGGCCTTGAGGCGGCTGCCGGCCTTGCCTTGCGCGGTGTGGACGTGACGGTGGTGCACATCATGGGACACCTGATGGAACGCCAGTTGGACGAAGCGGCTGGCTACTTGTTGCGCAAGGCACTGGTGGACAAAGGCATTACCGTCAAATGCTCTGCCAACTCCAAGGAAATCCTTGGCGAAAACGGCAAAGTCAAAGCGCTCTTGCTGGATGATGGCACTGAACTGCCGTGTGATTTACTGGTCATGGCCGTGGGTATTCGCCCCTCCGTCGCACTGGCGGCTGACGCGGGTCTCGCAACCGGTCGCGGGATCCATGTGGATGACCAGATGGTCACCTCGGACGAAAACATCCTATCGCTTGGCGAATGTGTCGAACACAACGGCGACATCTTTGGTTTGGTCGCGCCGATTTATGACCAAGCGAAGGTAATCGCCAAAACATTGGCTGGCGAAGCTGCGGCCTTTGTGAACAAAGAAGTGGCTACCAAGCTGAAAGTCACTGGCTGCGATCTTTTTTCCGCAGGCGATTTTGCCGAAGCAGAAGGCCGTGAGGACATCGTGTATCGCGACCCGGCGCGCGGCGTCTACAAACGCTTGGTAATCGAAGACAACCGCATCGTCGGCGCCGTCATGTACGGCGACACAGCGGACGGCAATTGGTTCTTTGGCCTGATCAAAGACCGAGAGGACATCTCTGAGATGCGCGATACGCTCATCTTTGGTCCTGCTTTTCAGGGAGGGTCCCCCCTGGACCCTATGGCAGCCGTTGCAGCCTTACCGGATGATACCGAAATCTGTGGTTGTAACGGCATTTCCAAAGCTCAAATCGTCGCCGCCATCAACGACGGCGCCCACACGCTGGACGATGTCAAAGCCATCTCCAAAGCGGGTTCGTCTTGTGGCAGCTGTCTTGGCCTTGTTGGCGATTTGTTGGGTGTCACCCTTGGTGACGGCTTCAAAATGCCTGAGAAGGAAGTTGTCTGTAAGTGTACCGACCTGTCGCACGATGACGTGCGCAAGCTGATCGTCGCCAAGGAACTCAAGTCCATCCCGCAAGCGATGCAGGAGTTGGATTGGAAAACCACCTGCGGCTGCCACGTCTGTCGCCCGGCGCTGAACTATTACATGGTTGCGGCGTGGCCCGGCACGTACGACGACGACGGCAAAAGCCGTTTCATCAACGAACGTGTGCACGCCAACATTCAGAAAGACGGCACCTATTCGGTTGTGCCGCGCATGTTGGGCGGGATCACCACGCCGGACGAGCTGCGCGCCATTGCCGATGCTGCGGACAAGTTTGATGTGCCGACGGTCAAAGTTACCGGTGGTCAACGGATCGACCTTCTGGGCGTCAAAAAAGAAGACTTGCCTGCGATTTGGTACGACTTGGGCAAAGCTGGCATGATGTCTGGTCAAGCGTATGCCAAAGGCCTGCGCACTGTGAAAACCTGTGTGGGGTCAGAGCATTGCCGTTTTGGCACGCAAGACAGCACTGGCTTGGGCATCAAGATCGAAGACGCGATGTGGGGTGCCTGGTCACCGCATAAATTCAAGCTGGCTGTGAGTGGCTGCCCGCGCAACTGCGCCGAGGCGACTTGTAAGGATCTCGGCATCATCTGCGTGGACAGCGGCTACCAAATTCTCGTCGGCGGCGCTGCAGGTCTGGACCTCCGGGAAACTGATCTTCTGGTGCAAGTTGAGACAGAAGAAGAGGCTATCGAGGTGTCCTGCGCCTTCTACCAACTTTATCGCGAAGGGGCGCAATACCTGCATCGCCCATACAAGTGGATTGCCAAAGTAGGTCTTGATTGGGTCAAGGAACAGGTTGTCGACGATCTGGAAAACCGCAAGGCGCTGGCCGAACGGTTCCACTATTCCCAGAAGTTCTACCAGATCGACCCATGGGCGGAGCGCGCAAAACAAGGCAAAGACGCCCATGAATTTGCGCCGATTGCAGACTTTACAAAGGTGGCCGCAGAATGACCGATTTTATCGATATTGGCAGCATCAATGACATCCCTTTGCGAGGCGCAAGGGTGGTTCGGACACATCGCGGCGACATTGCTGTGTTCCGCACGGCCACGAACAATGTCTACGCTTTGGATGAATATCTACCAGGCAAAGCTGGACCGCTCTCCAATGGCATCCAACACGACGAGAAAGTCACTGACCCAATGTACAATTGGGTCTTTGACCTCGCCACTGGCGAAGCACAAGGCGCCGACGAAGGCAAAGTCGCAACCTACGACATCAAATGCGAAGACGGTCGCATTCTGATTTCGGCGACTGCCGTGAGCCCATCGGTGGCGGCAGAATGACCAATTACATCTGCACAACTTGTCCGTATTGCGGCACCGGCTGCGGCGTGTTGGCAACGCCGGACGGTGCAGGTGGGCTCACCATCAAAGGGGACCCTGATCACCCGGCCAACTTTGGCCGCCTATGTTCCAAAGGGTCGGCGCTCGGAGAAACCGTCACTGCGGACGGTCGTCTCCTCGCGCCGCAGATCGACAAACGTCCCGCAAGTTGGGATGACGGGCTCGATCTGGTGGCCGAAAAGTTTCGCACCACGATTGCGGAGCATGGACCTGACAGTGTGGCGTTTTACGTCTCTGGTCAGCTGTTGACCGAAGACTACTACGTCGCAAACAAGCTGATGAAAGGCTACATCGGCTCTGCCAATATTGATACCAACTCGCGGTTGTGTATGGCCTCTACAGTGGCTGGTCACAAACGCGCCTTCGGAACAGACACGGTGCCTGGCACCTACGAAGATCTGGAGCTGGCGGACCTCGTAGTCATTACCGGTTCGAACTTAGCTTGGTGCCATCCGGTGCTCTACCAGCGCATTGCAGCCGCCAAAGCTGAGCGGCCCGAGATGAAAGTTGTCGTGATCGACCCGCGCCGGACTGCGACCTGTGATATTGCGGACCTTCACTTGGCACTCGAACCAGGCACTGATCTTGCGCTGTTCAATCACCTGTTTACGCAAACTTATGCTCAGGGGGCCTTGGACGCAGCGTTTGTCACCAAACACACAGATGGCTTTGCCGAAACGCTGGATACCGCCAGTATGACAGATGTTTCTGTCACCGGACTGTCTGAGCAGCAGTTAGCCGCCTTCACGCGACTTTGGCTCAGCACAGAGAAAGCCGTCACAATCTTCTCACAGGGCGTCAATCAGTCTGTTCATGGCACCGACAAGGTGAACGCAATAATCAACTGTCATCTGGCAACAGGAAGAATTGGCAAACCTGGAAGCGGGCCCTTCTCGGTGACTGGGCAACCTAACGCGATGGGCGGGCGTGAGGTTGGGGGGCTTGCTAATATGCTTGCGTGCCACTTGGATATCGAGAATCCGACACACCGAGAAACCGTGCAGACCTTCTGGCAGTCACCAACCATGCCGACACAACAAGGACTAAAGGCTGTCGATATGTTTGACGCCGTCGAGTCTGGCAAAATCAAAGCTCTGTGGGTGATGTGTACAAACCCAGCCGTAAGTATGCCCAATGCTAGAAAAGTGCGCGGCGCCATCGCTAATTGCGATTTTGTGGTTGTCTCAGACATGTTTGCCAGCACGGACACAGCAAAACTTGCCGATGTGGTTTTGCCATCCACTGGCTGGGGCGAGAAAGATGGGACCGTCACCAACTCGGACCGTACAATCAGCCGGCAAAGAGCAGCGCTGCCTCCTCCAGGCCAAGCGCGGCACGATTGGGATATAATGTGTGATGTGGCCCGCCGCATGGGCTTCTCCACCGGGTTCAACTACTCAGGTCCGGCAGAGATATTCCGCGAGCACGCAGAGCTGTCCGGACATGCCGCAGGCCTCGGAAAGGATTTTGATATTTCCGGATTGGCAGGCCTCACAGATCTTGAGTACGAGGACTTGACGCCAACCAAATGGCCATTTCCCCGTCAGGGAAACACGCAACGATCACGGTTTTTTGGTGACGGCCAGTTTTTTACCCATGAAAAACGTGCAAGTCTTGTTCCGGTTAAGCAAACGGCACTGGTACCTAATAGCGTTGCTCAGACATTCCGCCTCAACACAGGCCGCGTACGTGACCAATGGCACACGATGACCCGGACCGCGCGGGCGTCTCGATTGAACCAACACTATGGCGAGCCATTTTTAGAGCTTCACCCGAGCGATGCGAACAGCCTTGGTGTATCTGACGCTGACTTGATTGAAGTGCGCAATGACTTTGGTGTCGCAATTCTCAGAGCGTTGATTACCGACCGCGTCTCACAAGGCAGTGTCTTCGCTCCGATACACTGGACCGGTGAGGTTGCGTCCCAGTCCATCGTATCCGATTTGGTCCCTTCCGTTGTCGACCCGGTGTCCGGTCAGCCAGACAGCAAGTCCGCTTACGTCAGCCTCTCAAAATTCTGCGCCAAATGGTATGGCTACGCTGTGAGCGCCTGCAAAATGAGCGTTTCAACCCGATACTGGGCAAAAGCCAAGCTGAACACAGGCTGGCAAGTCGAGTTAGCCGACGACAAAATGCCAGACGACTGGACAGAGTTTGCCCGCAACCTGTTTCATGCCGACGGGCTCGAATGTACCAGTGTGATTGACGCCCCTAAAGGGCGCGCGCGCATAGCCTTTCAAAAAGACAATAAGCTCTTCGGCGCATTGTTTGTGGATCGGGTTCCGGTTCAAGTGTCACGCAACTTTGCGGGATCGCTTTTGGGACAAGACAGCCCTCACATTCTGGCAGGGCGTCCAGGCAAGGCGCATGTGGATCCAGGCCCGACCGTTTGCGCCTGTTTCAACGTCGGTGTGAACACCATTTTGTCCGCGATAGAGCGTCGAAATTTGATCTCGGTTGAGCAAATTGGCACGGCTCTGTCCGCAGGGACAAACTGTGGATCCTGCCGCCCCGAGTTGGCTGCACTCTTGGCGGGTACGCGCCAGAAACTGGCGGCCGAATAGCGCGTAGAAAACCTGGTAAACGTGCCGCACGCTTCTTCTGAGCGGCGCGCCCCAACCCTTAAGTGCCGTAGGGTAAGCATATTTCTTGCCTGCCTCATGCGATTATCAACACTCAAAAACTCCCCTTTAAGGAGAAAACCTCTCTGTCCGGCGACAATTTCGTGAAAGTCTGAAAACGTCATACCTGTCGGTTTTGAACCATGATATGACGGTTTCCTGAAGACATGGCTGAGGCAACCACTCGATCGCATAGAGTCGACGAAAACTTTGTGAGCTTTGACACATTTTTCTTGATTTGTGTCGCGAGCGGGCCGCAGCATGAAGAAAAACAAAAGATTCAACATGGGAGTTTCCAAATGAATGAAGAGCTTAAGTTCCTAAGCCGTCAGGCTGCCTTGGGCACAATCACGCGCCGTAAGTTCCTCGGCCGCGCGGGTGCACTGGGCGTTTCGGCTGCCGCGGCTAACACAATGCTGGCAAGTGCAGTGCACGCGGCGGGCCCTCAAAAGGGCGGTACATTGCGTATGGGTCTACAGGGCGGCTCTACTACCGACAGCCTAGATCCGGCACTGGCAACTAACACCGTTGCGGTCAACCTGATCCGCATGTGGGGTGAGCCACTGGTTGAGCTGACCGACGATGGCGGTCTGCAGGGTAAAGTTGCAGAAAGTTTTGAAGCCTCTGCCGACGCCAAAACATGGACCTTCACAATCCGTCATGGCATCACCTTCTCCAACGGTCAGGAAGTCACAGCGGCAGACGCTGCGGCGATGCTGGATCGTCACTCGGGAGAAGAATCCAAATCCGGTGCGCTTGGCCTACTGCGCGACATCAAGAATGTCAGCACCAACGGCCGTGACGTGATCATCGAACTGAACAACGGCAACGCTGACCTGCCATACCTGATGAGCGACTATCACCTGATCGTGCAGCCGAACGGTGGCAAAGATGCGCCTGACGCAGCGATCGGTACCGGCCCCTATATCATGAAAGAAGTTGATATGGGCGTGCGCTTTGTGGCGGAAAAGAACCCGAACTATTGGGGCGACATCGGTCACGCGGACACCATCGAAATGCTGGTGATCAACGACAACACCGCGCGTGTTGCTGCGCTTCAATCCGGTCAGGTCGACATCATCGACCGCGTACCGCCGCGTACCGCTGGCCTAGTATCTCGCGCACCGGGTATCACCGTTGCTTCCACCGCAGGCCCTGGCCACTACGTGTTTATTGCGCATGTGAACACGGCACCGTTTGACAACCCGGATCTGATGATGGCGCTGAAATACGGCATCAACCGTCAGGAAATGGTCGACAAAATACTGTTTGGCTATGGTTCCGTCGGCAACGACTCTCCGATCAACGCGGCCTACCCGATGTATCAGGAGATGGAACAGCGTGAATATGATCCGGAGAAAGCGGCCGCGCACTTCAAAAAATCCGGCCACGAAGGCCCAGTCCTGCTGCGCACGTCTGACAACTCCTTCCCGGGTGCACCGGATGCGGCAGCCCTGTTCCAGCAGTCATTGAAGGCTGCCGGCATCGAGTTGGAAATCAAACGTGAGCCTAACGACGGTTACTGGTCTGAAGTTTGGAACAACAAACCGTTCTGCACCAGTTACTGGGGTGGCCGCTCCACGCAGGATCAGATGTTCACAACCGCGTATCTGTCTACCGCCGACTGGAACGACACGCGCTACAAGAGCGAAAGCTTTGACAAGCTTCTGATTGCAGCCCGCGCAGAGCTTGATCAGGACAAGCGCAAGTCCATGTATGCCGACATGGGCATGATGGTCCGCAATGAAGGTGGTCTGATCTGTCCGATGTTCAACGACTTCATCGACGCCCACAACGACAAGATCGGCGGTTGGGTTGAAGGCGTTGCCGGCTTCTCCTTGATGAACGGTTACGCGGCACAGCGTATGTGGGTGACAGGCTGATATGTCGCTCCTTTTAAAACTATTGGCCCAGCGCATTGCGCTGGGCCTGCTTCTGCTCTTCCTCGTCTCGATCCTGATTTTTTCTGGCACCATCATCTTGCCAGGAGACGTGGCGCAACAAATTCTCGGACAATCCGCCACGCCCGAAGCGCTTGCCAACATGCGTCGCGATCTTGGGTTGAACGACCCGCCAATTCAGCGCTACTTCAACTGGCTGGGCGGCGTGCTGCAAGGTGATCTGGGAACCTCCCTCACCAGCGGCAAAGACATTGCTGAATCAATAGGCAAACGTCTCGGAAACACCTTGTTCCTGGCCTTTTGGGCCGCGATCATCTCTGTGCCTCTTGCGATTTTGCTTGGTTTGATTGCCGTACGCTATCGCGAACGTTGGCCGGACAAGCTGATCTCCGCGGTCACTCTGGCATCCATTTCTGTCCCTGAGTTCCTCATCGCTTATGTCGCCATCTTCTTCGTTTCCGTGCGTCTGCGTTGGGCGCCTTCTGTGACCACGATCAACGACAGCATGAGCCTTGGTGAAAAACTGCACACAATATCGATCCCAATCGCGGTACTTACGCTGGTCGTTCTCGCGCACATGATGCGCATGACACGCGCCGCGATTTTGAACGTAATGCAATCGGCTTACATCGAAACTGCAGAGCTCAAAGGTCTGCGCATGTTTACGATTATTTGGAAACATGCGTTCCCGAACTCCATCGCGCCGGTTGTGAACGTGGTCATGCTCAACCTTGCCTATCTCGTGGTGGGCGTAGTGGTGATCGAAGTGGTCTTTACCTACCCGGGCATGGGGCAGTTTCTGGTCGATCACGTGTCCAAACGCGATATTCCCGTTGTTCAAGCCTGCGGCCTGATCTTTGCGGCTGTCTATATCGGTCTCAACATGTTCGCCGACATCGTGTCGATCGTCGCCAACCCGCGCTTGCGGCATCCGAAATAGGGGAAACGTTATGAGAATACCCATAGCTGCCCTAATCGGGCTCATCTTCACTTTCGCGTACTTTTTCGTCGCCATCTTTGCGCCCTGGATTGCGCCTTATGGCATGGCGGAAGTGGTCAGCCGCGATGTGTGGCTGCCACCGTCCTCCGAGTTTTTGCTTGGGACCGACAACCTTGGCCGCGACTTGCTCAGCCGCATGATCTACGGCGGACGTACAACGATCTTTATCGCTACGGCTGCAACCATCTTGAGTTTCACAACAGGCTCCATCCTTGGCTTCCTTGCCGCTGTGCTTGGCGGTTGGGCGGATCAGGCCATGAGCCGTTTCGTGGACCTAATAATGTCGATCCCTTCGTTGATCTTTGCTTTGGTCGTCTTGTCGGTCATGCCAGTAACAGTGCCTGTACTGATCGTAGTTATGGGCCTGTTGGACAGCACGCGCGTATACCGTCTGGCGCGCGCCGTAGCCGTGGACATCAACGTTATGGATTACGTTGAAGCTGCAAAGCTACGCGGCGAAGGCCGCGGCTGGATCATCTTCCGGGAAATCCTGCCAAACGCTTTGTCTCCGTTGATCGCGGAAATGGGCCTGCGCTTCATCTTTATGGTTCTGTTTGTCTCCACCCTGTCATTCCTGGGCCTCGGCGTTCAGCCCCCCCAAGCGGACTGGGGGGGAATCGTCAAAGAAAACGCGGATGGTATCGTCTACGGCATTGGCGCGGCGCTTTATCCCGCAGTTGCCATCGCAACACTGGCGATCTCAGTGAATCTTGTCGCTGACTGGATCCTGAACCGCACAACTTCGCTGAAAGGAGGCCGCGGATGAGCGATAAGCTTCTCAAAGTCCGAAACCTCAAGATTGGCGCAACGGTGTATCCTCCGGGCGAAAAACCGCACGACATTGAGATCGTACATGGCGTGAGCTTTGAGGTTGAGAAAGGCAAAGTGCTGGGCCTCATTGGCGAGTCCGGTGCAGGCAAGTCGACTATTGGCCTGGCTTCTATGGCCTACGGGCGTGGTGGCGTAAAAATCACTGGCGGCGAAGTTTGGGTCAACGGGCGAGACATCCTGAAGACCACAAACGCCGACGTACGCGCCCTGCGTGGCGGTGAGGTGACCTATGTGAGCCAGTCTGCTGCCGCATCTTTCAACCCTGCCAAAAAGATCATGGATCAGGTGACCGAAGCCGCGATCCTGCAAGGCAAGTTTTCCAAGAAAGAGGCGGAGCGTCGCGCTGTGGAGTTGTTCCGCAAGTTGGGCCTTCCCGATCCAGAAAACATCGGTAACCGCTATCCGCACCAAGTGTCTGGCGGGCAGTTGCAGCGATGCATGACCGCACTTGCGCTTTGCCCCGAGCCGGATTTGGTGGTGTTTGACGAACCGACAACCGCGTTGGATGTGACCACGCAAATCGACGTGTTGATGGCGATCAAGGAAGCCATTCGCGACACTGGTGTGGCGGCGCTCTACATCACCCATGACCTCGCGGTTGTGGCGCAGGTGAGCGACGACATTCTTGTTCTGAAGATGGGCGACATGGTCGAATACGGCTCAGTCGATCAGATCATCAACAATCCTCAGGAGGAGTACACCAAGGCCTTGGTTTCAGTGCGCTCGATCGAGCATGCGGAAAAGACACCAACACCAGAGCCCGTTCTGAAGGTAAAGAACATCACCGCGCGCTATAAGGGCACCAACTTTGACGTACTCAAGAACATCAATGTTGAGTTGCATCCGGGACAAACACTCGCAGTGGTTGGTGAGAGTGGGTCTGGTAAATCCACCTTGGCTCGAGTCATCACAGGTCTATTGCCGCAAAGTAACGGAAGCGTCCATTTTGCCGGTCGCGACCTGAGCAAGGATCTCGGCGGACGATCCAAGGAGGATCTACGCGAGTTGCAAATGATCTACCAGATGGCAGACGTTGCGATGAACCCGCGCCAAACCGTCGGCACAATCATTGGTCGGCCACTTGAGTTCTACTTTGGTCTGCGCGGCGCCGAAAAACGCAAACGCATTGTGGAGCTACTGGATGAGATCGAGATGGGCGCAGGCTTCATTGATCGCTATCCTGCGGAACTGTCAGGTGGTCAGAAACAACGTGTCTGTATCGCACGCGCGTTGGCGGCAAAGCCGAAGATGATCATTTGCGACGAGGTGACAAGCGCGCTGGACCCACTGGTGGCGGACGGCATTCTCAAGTTGCTTCTGGACCTTCAGAAGATCGAGGACGTCGCCTATCTGTTCATCACACACGACCTTGCGACGGTGAAGGCCATCGCAGACTCCATCGCCGTGATGTATCAGGGTGAGGTTGTGCGCTACGGCGGCAAGACAGACGTGTTGTCTCCACCGTTTGACGACTACACCGACCTGCTGCTGAGCTCTGTGCCAGAAATGAAACTCGGCTGGCTGGAAGAGGTCATCGCCAACCGGAAGATGGAAAGCGCGGGCAACTAGGCCTTATTGCTGTAACGCAAATTGCGGCGTCGGTTTCGGCGCCGTATTTTTTGTTTCTAACCTTCAAAACGTCCATCAAATGTCGGTCTTGAACGTTCTGTCACAAACCGCTGGTTTATTACTTTTGATACTAAGGAGGAGCCTAGCATGGACAACAAACTGCTTCTGATCATCCTGGACGGCGTGCCCTGGCGCAATTGGAGCCGCCTGTTTGGCAATCTGGAAGGTTGGGTGGCAGACGGCACAGCCCAAAAGTGGAAAATGACCTCTGTGCTGCCCTCGATTTCCGCAAGCTGCTATGCTTCAATCCACACCGGAGTCACACCTCAGGAACACGGCTGCACCGGAAACGGCAATGTTTTCCGCATCAAACAGGCCGACATCTTTTCAGAAGTTCGCAAGGCGGGTGGCAAGACTGGCGCAGTGGCCCACTCCTTCTGGTCGGAGTTTTTCAACCGCCATCCGTTCGATTATGTACGGGATATTGAGTATGACGAGCCCGAGAGCAACACCATCAATCACGGGCGGTTCCACAGCATGACAGGCTATGGCGCGGCCAACCAGATGACACCCTCCGACGTGGACCTATTCGCGACACTCACCAATCTCTGCCTCAAGCACGAGCTCGACTACGGCATGTTGCACACCTGTACGCTGGACAGCATGGGGCATCGCTTTCAGCACGAAAGCCACGAAATGGATCATGCCTGTTTTGTGATGGACGAAATGCTGGCACCCTTCATCCCTCGATGGCGGCAGATGGGATATGAGGTGATTGTCACCGCGGATCACGGGCAAAACGCAAGAGGACACCACGGCGGCAATGATCCGCTGCAGCAGGAGTTCGCGCTTTACTACTTCGGGGAGGCCAAAGGCCCCGCCCCTGATGTAGTGCTGTCTCAGTTACAGCTGGCCCCCTCCATTCTACACCGGCTTGGGGTTTCGGCACCGGACACGATGAAGGCTGAACCGTTTTTAACCTGAGTGGCTGCTATGGGAGGACCTTTTCAATCGCGGCCTCAAGCGTGCCGACAATAAGATCGATGTGAGATGACTCCATGATAAAGGGAGGCGCCAAAAGGATATGCGCGCCTCGTTTGCCGTCGATTGTGCCGCCCATGGGATAACAGATCAGACCCGCCTCAAACGCCGCCGTCTTGAGACGCGGAGCCAAGACCAGATCAGGATCAAATGGCTCTTTGGTCTCTCGGTCTTTAACCAACTCCAACCCAAGAAACAGCCCCCGCCCACGGATGTCACCGATATGAGGATGCTGTCCAAAGGCATCGTTCAACTCTTGGTGTAACTTTGCCCCCAACGGCGCGACATTGGATACCACATCGTCATCAATCAACCGATTCGCGACCGCCAGTGCCGCAGCTGCAGCGGTCGGGTGACCATTGTAGGTATGCCCATGTTGGAAAAACCCTGAACCATCTCTGATCACATTGTAAATCTCAGAGGTACAGAGCATTGCGCCAATTGGCTGATACCCTGCCCCCAAACCTTTTGCGATGGCGCAGATATCTGGGCTAATGTGCTCTTGCTCATAGGCGAACAAAGAGCCTGTTCGCCCCATGCCACACATAACTTCATCAAGAATGAGCAAGACGCCGTACTTATCACATATGTCCCGGACCCTCTTGAAGTAGCCTTCTACAGGCGGGACTGCACCCGAAGTTGCGCCCACCACAGGTTCTGCCACAAAGGCGAGTACCTCTTCCGGACCCAGTTCGAGAATCTTGTCTTCCAACTCCTGCGCAACCCGCTGCCCATAGTTATGACCTGTTTCGTCCACTTCTTGGCCGCGATAGGCGTAGCACGGCACGATATGATGGGTCTCCATCAGCAAGGGCGAGAACGGCTCGCGACGCCAAAGGTTGCCGCCTGTTGCCAGCGCACCAAGGGTATTGCCATGGTAACTTTGACGGCGCGCAATCACGTGCCGGCGTTTCGGTTCACCTTTTTCCAGCATGTATTGGCGCGCAAGTTTTAGGGCACTTTCCATAGCCTCGGAGCCGCCAGACACCAAATAGACCCGATCCAGGTTTCCGGGCGCATTGGCAATAAGTTTGGCAGCCAGTTCCTCCGCAGGCTCTGACGTGAAAAATCCGGTATGCGCGAAAGCGGTGGCATCAAGTTGCGCCTTGATCGCCTCGATCACGGCCGGATCAGAGTGCCCAAGACAACTGACAGCTGCGCCACCCGAACCATCAAAATACGCCTTGCCCTCCGTGTCGTAAAGAAACACACCTTCTCCTCTGGCCACAGTTGGGAGCGACTTGCGGCTGTGTCGTGGAAATACATGGCTCATGAAACTTGCACCTTTTCTAACAATGGTCGCCCAAAAGAGGTGGCGTGCTGTACAACGAGCGACACGCTTTCTACATTGTCGCGGAGCAGCTCTCCGTTCTCTTTGTGTAGGTTGTTTTCAAACCCAACCCGCACGTGACCTTTCAAACGCAACACGTCGCGCACAACACGTTGCTCCGTTGGACCAAAGGCGCAGACAGTCCACGATGTCACATCATCCCCCAACAGGTTTAGGAGCCCTGGAAGTGTGTATGGTTGCGCATCTTTGAGCGGCTCATAGCTGCCAAGAACCAGCAAGACATCGCGCTGTGTTGGCTTGATGACTCCATTGGCTAACCAGGCCTTGTATTGGTGAATATCTTCTGAGTCGTAGAGGATGTGCTGCAAATGAACTCCGGCCTCTTGCGCAAAGCCGTACATGCGGTGGGCAACGCGCTCGTCTCGCGCCATTTCGCGCACAGAAACACTGGTTGCGGTTGGCACCAGTTGCTTGACGGTTTCGAGTTGGGCCTGGACGCCGTACATTCCGGCTGCTTCCGTGGTGATCTGTATCTGAAGCCCCCGTGCCGTTTCGGACACAGCGGCCATCGCTTCCCGGTACAATCCAGGATCCAGCGAATGTTTCTGATCTTTGTCGCGCACGTGCAAATGCAGTTCATGCGCCCCCGCCTCTAAACACGCCGCTGAGGTGGCCGCGATTTCCTCAATGGTAACCGGCACCATGGGATGGTCGCGTTTGGTCTTACGCGCCCCATTGGGGGCAACGGTGACCTTGAGAGGCGGCAATTCGGCAGGCTGGTGACGGGTAGTGATGCTGTCTTTGGGCATCTTTGAAGCTTTCCAAGTTGAGATAAGCCAGAACATCTTGAAACAAACGTTTCGAATCTTGACCCGAGCTAAAACATCTGGATAAATCCTGTCAAGTGGAGGGATTCGTGAACAGATCAAACCGTCTTCAGGAACGGGTAGCGGGCAATTATGCCGACCTGAGCGTCAAGCTGCGGGCTGCGGCCGACTATGTGTTGGCCAATGAAATGGACGTAGCCGCGCGATCCTTGCGGGCAATTTCTGCTGCGAGTGGTGTATCTCCCGCGACCCTTTCCAGACTGGCCCGCGTATTAGGCTTTGAAACCTATGAAGAACTGCGGGAGTTATGTCGGGACTCCGTTGGAGAGCGATCCCAATCGCTATCCCAGCGGGTTCAAAGACTACAAGACGACTCAGATGAAGCGGTGCCGATCTACGACCGGCAAGCCGCGGCCTGTATTTCCAACATCACAACCCTCGTCGATACGCTAGACAAAGACCGATTACAAAAAACTGTGAACGCCCTGGCAGAGGCCAAATCCGTGGTGCTTTTTGGCGCCTTTGGCTCCACCGGGATTGTTGAATACATGGCCTATCTGACGAACTACTTCTCGACGACTTGGACACTGGCAGGCCGTATGGGCGCCTCATTAGGGGCATCACTCGCCGCCATGGGGCCAGACGACGTTTTGCTGGTTGTCACCAAGACGCCATATGCTGCGCGGGCAGTCCGAGCGGTGGAAGCAGCACAGCAAATCGGGGCAAGAACCATCGTGATCAGTGACAGCCACGCCTGTCCTGCGATCAAATTCGCAACTTTTCCCTTTATTGTTCCGTCAGATAGTCCACAATTCTTCTCGTCCTATGCGGCGACTCTGACATTAATGGAGTCGATGGTTGCAATGTTGGTGGCCCAGTCCGGCGAAGGGACAAACGAGCGCATCCGAGAGGTTGAGCGACACAATCAACGCCTGGGTGATTTCTGGGTGGACTAAAGACAAAAAGACTGAAATTTCAATACTATCATCAACTAGGGAGCCTAAGATGATTTCGAAACTGAAACTGGCCGGTGCGGCCATTATCGCCTCCATGGGCATTTCTGCAGGTGCCTCTGCACAGGAGTTCATCTCCATCGGCACCGGCGGCGTGACCGGCGTTTACTACCCAACCGGTGGTGCAATCTGCCGTCTGGTCAACAAAGGCCGCAAAGAGCACGGCATCCGCTGTGCTGTGGAATCCACCGGCGGTTCTGTCTACAACATCAACACCATCAAAGCTGGTGAGCTGGAATTTGGCGTTGCGCAGTCTGACTGGCAGCACCACGCCTACAACGGCACCTCCAAATTCTCTGACAACCCGTTCCCGGATATCCGCGCGGTGTTCTCTGTTCACCCTGAGCCATTCACTGTCATCGCGCGTTCCGACGCCGGTGTGAGCAGCTTTGCTGACCTCAAAGGCAAGCGTGTAAATGTTGGCAACCCTGGTTCCGGTCAGCGCGCCACCATGGAAGTGGTGATGGACGCATATGGCATTGGTATGGACGACTTTGCTCTGGCAACCGAGTACAAAGGTTCCGAAATGGCGAAGCAGCTGTGTGACGGCAACATCGATGCAATGATCTACACCATCGGCCACCCAGCCGCGGCAATCAAAGAAGCAACCACCACCTGTGACGCAAACCTGGTGAGCGTAACCGGCCCAGAAATCGAAAAGCTGGTTGCTGACAACCCGTTCTACCGCGTCGCAACCATCCCGGGTGGCATGTACAAAGGCACCGATGGCGACACCACCACCTTCGGTGTTGGCGCAACCTTCGTGACTTCCGCGACCATTCCTGACGAAGTTGTCTACGTTGTCGCCAAGTCCGTGATGGAAAACGTGGAAGACTTCCGCAAGCTGCACCCTGCGTTTGCAAACCTGGACCCAGCCGAGATGGTCAAGGACGGCCTCAGCGCACCTCTGCACCCAGGTGCCGAGAAGGCCTACATGGAACTGGGACTGAAGTAAGGTCAGCCTGAGTTTACAAGTATTGGAAGCGCCCCGAAGTCCATTTCGGGGCGCTTCTCAACAAGGGGTTCAACGGGGAAGATTATGGCTCAAGATCATCAGAATGATGGCGCGGCCAAAGCCGACGCGCTGGTTGCGGAAGTCGATACTGGCGCACGCAACGCCGAAGGTTTTCAAGGTCAACTAATCATCGCGATCTGCATCATCTGGTCGCTTTTTCAACTTTACATCGCATCAAAACTTCCAGGTGTCCTGGCGCAATCAACCGGCTTTACCGGGTTTGCCAACATCGTGGGACAGGCGCGCTACATCCACCTGGCCTTTGCCATCGCTTTGGCCATTTTGGCCTTTCCGATGTTCAAGTCGTCGCCACGTGATCGTATCCCACTTTATGATTGGGCGCTGATCGCATTGGGCGTTGGCGCTTGTTTGTACCTCGTTGTTTTCCGCTACCAGATCGCGGACCGCCCCGGCCTTTGGACAACCGCCGACATCACAATGTCAGCAATTGGCATGGTGGTGTTGATGATCTGTGTCTACCGCTCTTTGGGGCTGCCTCTTGTGATCATCGCAGGCTCTTTCGTGTTGTTTGCCTTCTTTGGTGGCAACTCTGAATGGGTGCGCGACATCACCAACTATGGAGGCGCATCGCTTTCCAAGGCTCTTGGCCACTACTGGATGCAGACCGAAGGCGTGTTTGGTGTCGCCCTAGGCGTGTCGACCTCGATGATCTTCCTATTTGTGCTGTTCGGCGCACTTCTTGACCGTGCTGGTGGCGGCAATTGGTTCATCAAAGTCGCGATTGCTTTGCTTGGCGCCTTACGTGGTGGACCTGCAAAGGCTTCGGTTTTGAGTTCGATGATGACCGGCATGATCTCCGGTAGTTCGATTGCCAACACAGTGACAACCGGTACGTTCACCATTCCCTTGATGAAGCGCATTGGCTTCCCTGCTGAAAAAGCCGGGGCGGTTGAAGTCGCTTCTTCTACCAACGGCCAGTTGACCCCGCCTGTAATGGGCGCGGCGGCGTTCCTGATGGTGGAATATGTCAATATCCCATACATTGATGTGGTCAAACACGCGTTCCTACCCGCCGTCATTTCCTACATTGCGCTGCTATACATTGTGCATCTGGAAGCTTTGAAAATGGAGATGAAGGGCCTTAAAAAGGCCGGTCGTCACATTGGGCCTATCATGATTATGGTTCTGTTCCTGACCGGCTTCCTCGGTCTGGCAGCAATCACCTTCGTGATGATTGGCGTGCGTAACCTGCTCGATCCTGTGATGGGTGATAGTATTTATGCAGCGATTGTTCTTCTGGCGATTATGTATCTCGCACTACTGTACTTGGCCTCCAAGTATCCAGATGTGGCGATGGATGACCCCAATGCGCCGCTGGAAGCGCCCCGCCTGACCCCGACACTTCTGGGCGGTGCCTACTATTCCCTGCCAATCTTCATTCTGGTGTGGAACCTGATGGTGAAAACGGAAAACCTTGACCGTTTGTCACCGGCGCTTTCGGCCTTCTGGGCCACGATCTTCATGATCATTGTCGCGTTGACACACCGCCCGATCAAAGCCTTCTTCCGAGGCGAAACCGCGCTCAACACCGCGTTTTCCGTTGGCTGGGCTGACTTTGTGCAGGGCCTGATCATGGGCGCACGCAACATGATTGGAATTGGCGTGGCAACCGGCGCTGCCGGCATCATTGTCGGCACCATCAGCTTGACCGGAGCGCACCAAGTGATTGGGCAGGTCATTGAAGTCATCTCAGGCGGTAACCTGATCATCCTGCTGGTGTTGGTGGCAATCCTGTCTCTGATCCTAGGCATGGGCCTGCCAACCACAGCGAACTACATTGTGGTAAGCTCGCTCATGGCGCCGGTAATTGTCAGCGTTGGGGCACAAGCAGGTCTCGTTGTACCGTTGATCGCGGTCCATATGTTTGTGTTCTACTTCGGCATCCTTGCGGACGACACGCCTCCTGTGGGCTTGGCGGCCTATGCCGCAGCGGCCATCTCTCGCGGCGATCCAATCAAGACCGGTATTCAGGGCTTTGCCTATGATATCCGGACCGCTTTGTTGCCATTTATGTTCATCTTCAACACCGATCTGCTGCTGATCGATGTGGGGCTGGCAAAAGCAGTGCTGGTGTTTTTCATCAGCCTGATCGCGATGTTGATATTTGCAGCCGCCACGCAGGGCTACTTCATCGCGAAGTCGAAACGTTGGGAAAGTGCAGCCTTGCTCTTCATCGCCTTTATGCTGTTCCGTCCGGACTTCTTCCTAGATCTGGTGACAGAGAAGTATCAAAGCGTCAGTGGTCCACAGGCTGTGCAGCTTGTCGGCGAGCAACCGGAAGGCAGCTTGATCCGCTTCAAAGTTGAAGGACCCGATTTTGACACCGGCGAAAACCGGGCAACCACCATCACCATGGTCTATCCGGGCGGTGAGCCTGATGCCGCGATGATGGAGAACGGGCTGACTGTATTTGAAGAAGACGGCAAGCTGTTCCTTGAAGAACCGTTCCCAGGCACGCCGTACTTCGGGTCTTTGGGCACCGAGTATGACTACTACGGTGATACGCCAGTGGTGATTTCCCAAGTGGAAGTTGAAAACGAGCGGATGCCGAAAGAGCTGTTCTTCATTCCGGCGCTTCTGTTGTTGGCCGGTCTGATGCTCATTCAGCGGCCTCGCGCCACGCAGCCTGCATTCTAGGGAGACGCGATATGTTTAAGACCCTACTTCTGACAGTGGACGTAAATGACCTGAAAGGGTCCGAACGTCCGGCCGAGGTTGCCAAGTCCATGGCCACACGCGACGGTGCGGAGCTGCATATTATGAATGTGGTTCCGGATTACGGGATGTCGATTGTTGGCTCGTTCTTTAGCTCGGACCACAACAAGGCGATCCTTCAGGAAGCCAAGGTGGCGCTGGAGACCTGGGCATCCGCGCGTTTTGCGGATGTCGCAAACGTGCGCCTGCATGTGGATCAAGGCACGATCTATGATTTGGTCCTCAAGGAGGCCGAGGCCGTATCGGCGGATGCGATCATTGTGGGCGCCCACAAATCGCAGCTGAAAGACTATTTGATCGGGCCAAACGCTGCCCGAATATCGCGACACGCGAAGCAATCGGTATTTGTTGTTAGATAACTTTTTGGAAGCCCGCTTTTAAGCGGGCTTCTTCTTACGCGGCCCTCATTCTCTCGGCACGGAAACATCCCAAGCCTTGTGAAAGACTTCTATGTCGCCTTCTTCGGCGCGCAGGTTAGCTTTGATAAAGAAATGATCCGCATCTACCGTCATTTCCAAATCCGCTTTCACCACAACGGACCACGAACCGCGCGACATGTGGCGCTCCCAGGCAAAGGAGGCACAGGCGGACGTTGGGTCTCCATCAACAATGGAAAATTCCTCCCAGTGTTTTGTGCCGCTCACCAGGTTTATGTTCAAATCCCGCAGCAATCCGCTATCGCTCTCAATTTCTTGCGTCGTCTTGCCAAGCCCTACATCCCGCACAATGCGTTTGCTTTCGCGCCCCTCTGTAAGCCGTTCCGTCTCCCTTGGGCTGGCAGACTTTGGACGATCAAAAGTCCACTCATCTCCGTCAGTGGTCTCGCGAACTGGAAGCATTATCGTGCCTTCATGGAGCTCCAAGGTGGCCAGCTCTGCTTCCGGCCAGACAAAAGGCCAGTAGCTTGTAGACAATGCAGCACGTAGTTTGTGACCGTCCGGAACGCGATAAGCGCATTGGTCCAGAACCACCTCCACGTCGATTTCACTCCCGACCGGCACATCCACGTTTGCGTGATGCCCTTTTCGATGCCTTAGATTGAGAAATCCGTGTGAGATGAGGGTGCTTTCCCCATTCGGATGCACATCACATAGCCGAACGGCAAGCTGCGCTTTGGATGTATCCGAGGTGAGCTTCAGCTGCAGCTTTGGCGCCCCCACCAGATCCAGAGGCTCCTCCAGTACAATGCTGTCAAAACACGAGCTCCGCAGGTCATCTTGCCGTTGATCGTCCGGTAATTCACCTGGGCCAAAGCCAAATGGGAAGTACTCCCCCGCCATTTGACCGCACGCCAAATCGGGCAACACCTGTCGTCCCACTGGCGCCATAGTGTCAGACAGCGTGTCTCCGACCAGATGCAAGGACAGGACATCAGAAGGTTTACCTGCCGCGTCGGCAATCCATCTGCCAGGCCTATGATCGTACTGCACCGCCGGAGCCACGCCATCCATCAGCCACCGGCGCATATCCGGAAACTTGTCTGCGCCGTTATCTTTGCCTTTCAGCCAGCAATCCCACCAAGCCAGCAATTCCCCCAAGAAATCGATTTGTGGCCCAGGTACAGCGAAATGCGGATACTTGTGGTTCCAGGGACCGATCAGTCCTTTCACCGGCGCAGACAGATTCTCGACAAGATGAGACACCGTGTTGCGATAACCATCATGCCACCCGCCAACGCTTAGAACCGCCGCCTTGATGTTATCATATCCTTCGCAAACGGAGCCGTGCTCCCAATACTCGTCGCGATTTTGATGCCGTGTCCATATCTCGGCCAAGCAAGGCGTGTTTTCCAAACGGTGCAGCCACATGTCACGCCAGCGGTCTCCCACAATTTCGGGGTCAGGGGGCAACGCAAACCACCCCAGCACTGTTGCAGCCCAAGCTGGGTTTTCGCCCAGCATGATCCCACCTTTGTAGTGGATGTCGTCGGCATAGCGATCCACGGTCGAGCATAAGCTGGCAACGGCCTTCAACGCTGGCGGCGCGAAGGCGGCAATTTGCAACCCATTGAAGCCCCCCCAACTGATCCCCATCATTCCAACGTTTCCGTTGCACCAATCCTGTGCTGCCAGCCACTTAATGACGGCAACACCATCGTCATGCTCTTGCGGTGAGTATTCGTCTTCAAACAACCCTTCGCTGTCACCACACCCCCGCATGTCCACGCGCACACAGGTGTAGCCATGTCCCGCAAGGTAGGGAAGTGTCAGCGCATCGCGTTCTGCGGTGCCATCACGCTTCCGATAAGGCAGATATTCCAGAATTGCGGGCACCCGCTCTGTCGTTTGCGGACGCCAAACACGAGCTGACAATTTGATGCCATCCGGCATCTTGATCCAAACATGAGATTCTTCAACAACCTCATATGGAAACTCTTGAACGACCTGCATGGGCGCCTCCTCTGCCTCTCAGTGGTAATCTTCGAGGAAACGCCACGATTTGTCAGAAAAAATTTAGCTCAAGAAAGCGCGTATGGCATCGCGTGCGTTTTCTCTGATTTCTGGTTGGCGATAATCAGACACAAACCGCCGAAACAATTGCTCTGCGACAAAGAAAGGCAATGCAGTTCGGCGCTCAGCTTCCGGCACCAGATTTGACAAAAGGAATGCCCGCCAATCATCTTGAGCCAAACCAAAGCGACGCCTTTCCGCCTTCAAAGGATAACGCAGCTGCACATCTACTAGAAACTGAGCGGCAGAACGTGACACAGACGTCCAATGCGCTTCACGGATGTTTATGCCGCACAAGACATCATCCTTGAACATCAGGTTCTCTGCAGAAAACCACCCCTGCCCTTCAATCTGAAGAATTTCCATTCCCTTTACCTGGCGCGCACGTTTCGAAAAGTTGGACAAGAGCTGCTCCAACAACCCGCAATCATTAACATCCTCGATGTTATCCAGGGACCACTCTTTCAGGAGCTTTAGACGGAACAGCGACGCCAACTCTGTGTGCTTTACCCGACCCGACGTGGCCTCCCGTAACCATTCCGCGCCCATGCGCACAAACTTGGCGCGTCTTGAGCCAGCCGCCCCCGCGATTTTCTGAGCCAGCGGTACGCCTGGCGCCTGCGAAAGGCACAACACCCCAAATTCCGGATACGAAAGCACCGCCTCTTCAACCGTGCAGTGCTCCAATCGTAAGGCTTTTGTTAGCCGGCCGATCTCAGCGACACGACCCTGCACTTCCTGGCGACCGCCATCGGAAAGATGCCGACAAATACGAAGTTTTTGATCCCCATGTCTTCCAATGAACTCTTGGTAGGAGTTGTCTAAACTTACAACGCGTCGAAGCTTTATGTTAGCCCCGTCAGGAAGGCCCTTAAGAAGCCTTTGAGTTTCTGAAATCGCCGCTTTGGTCTGCGATGCCTGCTGATTGCTCTGGTGTTTTTGAACAGATGTCTGGAAACCCAGCCGCTCTTCGGAAAAGCCCGTTGCCCCAAAAATCTGCACCAGTTTGTCATCCAACAACCAGTCGTCCACCGACACTGCAAACCGCGAAAAGTACCAATGCAGGTACTTCGCATAGTCGTACTTCGCTGTCAGAGCCGCGCTCAGAGCATTGGGAAAATCCTCGGGTGTTCGAACCGTCTCCGATACATGGTGGAAATCCGACTTCCCAAACAGAATGGCGGGTTTGAGATGCAAGAACCCTTCGATTGCCACCGCAGAATTATAACTCACGGTGACCGCACATTGCCGCAGGATATCATGAACATTTGCGTCTGTACCTTCTACCGGCAACCCTTCCTGCAATAGCTGCAGGATCAGTTGCGCATCATCCAATTGTTTGCTGATCGGGTGGGCTTTCACCACCACAGTCCGCCCCTCGGCGTTTTCGACGACGGTGCGCAACAGAGTTTCATTGTCACAATAGGCAGTACCTTGGCGATGAGGGTTATCGCCCTGAAGAAACACCGCAATACAGCCTTCCGGTATTTCGGTAACGTCCTCTTTCGGGCCATACCGCGACCGGCGCTTCTTTACCAACCTGTCTTGCAAACTGCGGAACTTGGAGGACGCCAAGACGGTATTTACGGTTGCAGGGTCATAGGCGACATGTCCTGCGCTGCTGTCGGCAAGAACGCCCTTTGCATCGAGATGAAAGTAAGGAGGTATGTAAGCCAACGCTGTGTTCAGCGCGTTAGCCTGCTGCACCATTCCGTTTTCGATAATATGCAGGTTTTCCGCTTCCAGATAGTCGGACCAATCCGTCCTTTGTGGCGCGCGCAAGGCCTCATGGCGCCGACGCACCTCAATTTCGCCGCCACGCGTTGTGACCAACTCGTGAATTTTGTGAAATAGGGCAAGATGAGTCAGTTCAAGGTAGTTGTCGTGGAACTGCTTTGGCAGGTGAAAAACAACTTTGGCGGCCAAATTTGCCTCCGTAATTAAAAGTTCTGCAGAGCCGGAAATCGCGATGACGCGGCCTCCAGCGCAGCTGGAATACACACTCATCCGGTCAGCTGATTAGCCTGCACATTATAAGGGGGGCTGTCCGCCCCCCACTTTCCTGCCTGCCTGTCCAAGGGTCGCTTCGCTTTTAGATTTCAATTTGGCGAAAGAGACGTTGGGACAACTATACGTGTACCGATTCGAATCAGTCAACAGGGTGATTCGGCTACCTCACTGGCAAGGCCAAGCTTGCACGGTGTTTAGGCGTTTTCTCGCAACACCGCGCCAGCAAGGTAGAGCGAGCCACAGATTAATATGCGGCCTTTAGGAAACCGAGACGCAATATCGTCCACGGCCTGCAACACATTTGCGCTTTCACCCGCCTTAAATCCAGCTTCCTGTGCCGCGCGGGCGGTTTCTTCTGCAGGCAACGTGTTTGCCTCACCCGGGATTGAAACGGCTGTTAAAGTATCCGACACCTCAGCCAACGGAGACAAATATCCTAGGATGTCTTTGGTGTTCAGCATGCCACACACCAAATGTGTGGGACGCTTTGGCAGTTTGGAGATCACATCTGCCAAGGCTTTACCAGCGGCTGCATTGTGTCCGCCGTCCAGCCACAATTCCGCACCCGCAGCGGCCTCAACCAACGGCCCCTCTTTCAACCGCTGCATCCGAGCCGGCCAACTCACGTTGCGCACGGCGGCTTCACAAGCAGCCTCGTCCGCTCCCAAATGGCGAAGAGCCGCAAGCGCAGCCCCGGCATTCTGGATTTGATGGTCTCCAGCCAGCGCCGGCAAAGGTAGGTCCAGCAACCCACGTTCGTCCTGAAACACCAGACGACCGCGTTCTTCATACACGTGCCAATGTTGGCCATAGGCAATGAGAGGTGCTCCCACGCGCGCGGCAACCTGCTCGATGACGTCCATTGCTTCATCACATTGCGGCCCCACTACACAATGCACCCCACGCTTGAGAATTCCGGCTTTCTCGGCGGCGATTTCCGCAATGGTTTCGCCAAGAAACTGCTCATGATCCTTGGATACAGGCGTGATCACTGTGAGCTCTGGTGTATCGATAACATTGGTTGCGTCCAATCGACCGCCCAATCCGACCTCCAGCAGGGTGTAATCCGCTGCGGTGCGGGAAAAAGCCAGAATGGCGGCACAGGTCGTGATCTCAAAATAGGTGATGTTTAGCTTGTTATTGGCCTCCCAGCACTCGTCCAGAACCGCGGAAAGATGTGCCTCATCAATCAGTTCTCCTGCCAGACGGATGCGCTCATGAAATCGGGTGAGATGAGGGCTTGTGTAGGCATGTACCTTGTCACCACGCCCTTCCAGGCCGGCGCGGATCATCGCCTGCGTGCTGCCCTTGCCGTTGGTGCCTGCCAAATGCACAACCGGCGGCAATTTTTCCTGAGGATTGCCAAGCGCCTCCAACAAGCGCCACATCCGGTCCAAGGTCAGATCGATGATTTTGGGATGAAGCGCCATCATGCGCGCGAGGATCGCGTCGGATGTGTTTGCGGGAGTGCCCATAGTGTGCTCCGAAAGTCTTGGTGGTTCTAAACAAAACGGGCCTCCGGTTTACATGCCGAAAGCCCATTTCCAACGACGCATTCGCGACCGTATTATTCCGTTTTCGCCTCTTCGGCTTTTTCTTCAGGTGCCTCGGCCACTTCTTCGGCTTTCTGAGGCGCGGGCAAATCTCCGGCTACGGCCGGCGACATCCCCATGAGCATCCGCAGGATCGTCACCAACTCGGATTTCAGCTCGGTCCGCTTGGTCACGCGATCCAGCATGCCGTGGTCCAGCAAGTATTCTGCACGTTGGAAGCCTTCCGGGAGCTTTTCGCCAATGGTTTGCTGAATCACACGCGGACCTGCAAAGCAGATCAAGGCGTTTGGCTCGGAAATCTGGACGTCACCCAACATCGCATAGGACGCCGTCACACCGCCTGTGGTCGGGTGCGTGAGCACAACAACGTAGGGCAGGCCCGCTTCTTTCAGCATTTGCACAGCGACGGTTGTGCGCGGCATCTGCATCAGAGACAGGATACCTTCCTGCATCCGTGCGCCACCTGCTGCAGAAAACAGCACCAATGGGCGTTGTAGCGCGATGGCGCGCTCAGCAGCAGCAATAATGGCATTGCCGACGTACATGCCCATGGAGCCGCCCATGAAAGAGAAGTCCTGGCAGGCCGCAACAATCGGGGTCCGGCCAATTTCACCTTCCGCCACCAACATGGCTTCTTTTTCGCCGGTTTTCTTTTGCGCGGCCTTCATGCGCTCCGGATACTTCTTCTGGTCGCGGAACTGCAGCGGATCGGCAACCGGTTCTGGAACCTCAACTTCAACAAATACGCCGCCATCAAAAAGCGCTTCAAAACGATCACGTGGCGAAATGGCCATGTGATGGTCACACTGCGTGCAAACGTTCTGGTTGGCCTTCAATTCGCGGTGGAACAACATCGTCCCGCACTCATCACATTTGGTCCAGAGATTGTCTGGAACTTCTCTGCGAGAAAAGATCGAGTTGATCCGCGGGCGGACGTAGTTTGTGATCCAGTTCATGTGATCGGAGTCCTCTGGTTCCAATTCGGGATGAGATAAGACGCTACGTCAGAAATTGCAATCAATGTCGTGCCTCGAAATCAGCACCAAACTCTGTTTCTACGCGGGTTTTGCGTTCTATTCGAAGCGGAATTTTCCCTATTTTGTTGCGCAACGGCGATTGAGCGCATGCAACACACTGAAATTTCATGAGGAACGGAGTGAAAGCCCATTTGTCCTATCGTAAGCATTTCGCTAAATAATCAGAACGAAGGCCGCAGATCGTTTCTCCGCCAGCAACAATAGGTCATGGTTCCAGGGCAGATGGCAAAAAGCAGACGTTTCTTTCAGCAGGCGCTTCATTCCGGTCTTGCGCGCTATTGGGCTCGCAATGCACGCAAAGCGTCCGAGACCGATTTGGCTACACTCCGAGCCCAACGTCGTCGCGCGCGTACTCTCCGGCAACATCTGGATACACTTATTGCGGTGTCCGAGAGCCGGTTGGCCTTGCCAATCATCGGTTCAAACGCTTTTCCAAAGCCGCATGGGACGGATTGGTCCTGGCGCCCCGCACTGTGGCGGGAACCCATTCCGGCCAAGGGGCGCGCGGCTGTACAAAACAAGGAAATGCTTGGCGAAGAGGTAACGCTTTTTCATGACTGCCGGATCTCCGAACTTACCTTGCGCCAACTTCGAAACCATCGGGAAAAAGACCTCGCGCCCTTTGGTTTGCGCATGGATGTTTTCCGGTTTGATGGCTCGTTCCTGTCTTTGGTGATCGACTTGCCACAAGAGGCGGTCTCCGGGTTGAAACGTGAGCATGTGGTGCGCATGGACACGATTGTCGAAATGGAAAAGCCGCTGGAGATCTTTGCGCGATTGAACATTCGTCACGGGCCGAATACCGAACAGATTGTGCGCGAACTCCCTTTGCAGGCCGAGGACATTCGGGTCGAGTTTGATCTTGCATATTCCAACCTCAACGAAAAACGCGTCGAGAAAATGTGGATCGACCTGATCTTTGAAGGTCCCGAAATGAACCAGGTTGTCCTAAGGGATGTCACCTTCTCCCGCCGACCGCGGGCCGAGTTCTAAACACTTATTGAGGATGCCCAGATGAGCGAACTCACACTGACAAAGACACGCCTGTTCGAAGGTGTTTGGGAAGGGACCCTTAAGACAATGGAGGCATCCGCACCAAAGCCGCAGGTGCACGTCACCTACCTTGGCGAGGCGGTTGCCGATGTAGCAATTGACCAGACGGAGGAAGCTGGTCTCTGGCGATTGCGCTTCCCGATCCCGAAAGAGAGCCTGTCGGATGGGGTGCAAACCGTTGTCATCACAGATCAATCCACCGAAAAGCGCCTCGATACAGTGAGCTTTATTGCAGGCGAAGCACTGGCAGGCGATTTGCGCGCTGAGATTGACCTTCTGCGCGCAGAACTGGACATGTTGAAGCGTGCGTTTCGGCGTCACTGCGTGGAAACGATGTGACCTTGTGACCTTGTGACCTTGTGACCTTGTGACCGGCTTGTGCCCTGTAGTCGCCCATGGCAACTTGCATCGACAATCAAGAGCGATGCTATGATCCCAGAGACACTTTTTGTGAGCCAACACGACCAGTTGCTGTGGGGCTCTGTAGTACTAAGTGCCTGCGCACTTATCCACGTCGGACTACTGGCCGGTATGATCGAGGCATTGGCGCACATTGGCCGATGGGTCAAAAACCGCAACCGTATGGTGCGCACCGTAACTGTGGTAGGGGCAGCGTTTGTCATGATCGTAAGCTCACATACAGTCCAGGTCTGGCTCTGGGCCGCTGTACTGCTCTACATGGACGCCTTTGAGTTCCTCTATGACGCGCTCTACTTCTCACTCGTGACCTACACCACAGTTGGCTACGGCGACGTAGTCCTGCCAGTGGAGTTTCGCGTGTTTGGTGCCTTTGGCGGCGTGACCGGCATTCTGTGCTTCGGTATTTCGACCGCGTTTTTGGTTTCCCTGATCAACAAGCTGTTGCCCAAGTCCCTTGAGTAACCCGCACACTGGGATCGCAATTGCTTTCCCAATCAACATACCTATCTACTGACTCATGATGAAAATTGCATACACGATGGCCCACGGACGGGGCGAACTGGATTTGCTGCTGTCAGATCTCGCGGCGCGGCTGGAAGAGCGTGGCCTGACGGCGCGCGGAATTGTGCAAACCAACACAGAATGCGGATCATACCATGGCTGCGACATGGATGTTCGTGTGCTGCCCGATGGACCGATCATTCGGATTTCACAGAATCTCGGCAAAGAGGCCAAGGGCTGTCGGTTGGACCCAGATGCGATGGCGTCTGCCGTGACCGCGGTTGGGCACTCCATGCAGGCCGACTTTGATGTTTTTCTGCTCAACAAGTTTGGAAGGCAGGAAGCCGAGGGACGAGGGTTTCGCGATCTGCTTGCTGAAGCACTTGAAAAAGGCGCAACGGTGATTGCCGGGACCAACCCTTTGAACGCCGAGGTGTTTGAAGAGTTCGCCGGCGGTATGGCCACCAATGTGCCCGCCGACATCGATGCGCTTTTGACCTGGTACGATCGGGTGAACGAAGAGGGGTGAGTTAGCCCTCACCCTCCATGTCGTCCAACCACGGGATTTCTCCGTCGTTGGTGAGCAGAATTGCCAAAGGACGGGTCGCCTGAAAAAACGACATGATGGTCATGATCCCTGAGGTCAGGATCACCGATAGAATTGCCCCAATAAGCCCCCAGACGGCGGTCCAGGAGGCGAGAGACACCATCACGATCACCGGACTAAGGTTCATGGAGCGCCCCATCAGGCGCGGCTCCCAGAAGTAGCCGACACCAAATTGCGCGCCACACAGCGCGGCAAACAACAACCCAACGTCCATGTTCAAGCCCCAGTCGCCCACTGCAAAAAGCATTGGCAGCGCCATGGCAATCCATGACCCGACATAGGGAATGTAGTTGAAGATCGCTGTTGTGACGGCAAAGAAGGCGGCAAATTCGAGGCCGAAGAACAGGAAAATCACCCAACACAACACGCCTAAAACCACGTTGATCAGGGTTTTTGTGGTGAAATAGGTGCCAATCTGGGCTGTGATTAAGTCGATTGTCTGCCAGACATTGGATTGCGACCGATCATCGGGAACAATTGCCGCTACTTTTTTGGGGATGCTGTCGCGTTCGATCAGGAACAGGATGGCATAAAGGAACACCAAAGCGAGGTATCCGGCGGAGTAGCTCACGGAGTTCACGGTCATTCGAATGAGACTTTGGATGTCGATATTATCAAACACCAAACGGTCGACTGATTGCCACGTGAGCTCAAACTCCACGTCAAATCGGGCCGCCACATCAGACGTGGTCTGCGAGAGCCGCTGCAGGTAGTCCGGCATCGCGCGCACCACCGGATCAAGGTTGCGGGCAAAAAAGCTGATCAAGCCAGCCAACACCACAAACAGAACAACTGTGGTCAGCATCAAACGTAGCCAATCCGGCACATATTTTGCGTAGAGCGGAATACGGCCCATGGAGCGGGAAATGCCGTCCATCAGAAACGCCAGCAGCGCGCCAAGCACAATGGGTACCAAAATGGCCTGCGCGGCATTCAAGAACCAGCCGGTGGCAATAGCGGCCAAAATCGCAAGGCTCACGGAGGCCACGCGCAGAGATGCGTTGATCTGGGACACAGGTGTTTCCTCCTTGCGCGTCAAAGGCATCCTAGCGACCAGACGCGCGGGGACAAGTCGAGAAGGTGGTTAGAACAGCGCGCGGCGGATGAGGTTGAAAGAGGCCAATAACAAAACGATCAAAGTCAGACGCTGGAACATCTTTTGGTCAATGCGATCTGAAATGGACGTCCCGATCCACATGCCCAAGAGCGCCGGGCCCACAACAAAAGCGGAAAGCATGGCCGTGTCACGGTTTAGCACGCCAGATCCAATATGGGCGAAGGTCAAAAGCACCGCGCCGAGGCCATAAATCACGCCTTGAATGCGGATTTGTTCAGCTTTTTCAGTGCCTATTGCGGTGAGATAGGTCACCGTGGGCGGCCCCCAGACCCCGGACACGCCACCTATGGCGCCTGCAACAGTGCCCACGGCCACCTCCCCTTTTGCACTTGGTTTTGACAGGCGAATAGGACGGCCAAGCAACTGGGTTACGGCAAAAAAGGCCACCGGCACGCCAATCATCAGCAGCAAAGCGCTCGAGGGCACCCAGCGCACAAATTGCGCACTGATCACCATGGCGATACCGCCGGCAATCAGGAAGCGGCGAAAGCGTTTAAGAGACGACCATGCCGCGCCTGCGCCATGACGGAACGCCTGAAAGCCGTTGCTGAATACGGTGGGGAAAATGAGCCCCGCCAAGGCCACCTCCGGCGCGAGGAAGGTACTTAGCCCTGAAATCAGCACCATGGGCATACCAAATCCAACCATGCCTTTGATGGTTCCCGCAAGCAACGCAACGCTCGCACAGAAAACCAATGCTTGAGGAGTGTAAGTCAAAAGTAGAGAATCCATACCTTGCTATAGGACCCAAATCACAGGGCAGCAAAGATTTCACGCGAAACAAACAACCAAATAGCGCGTCGGTTTGGTATTTTTGTTGCGCTGCACCTGCAAAAGGATTATGTCACAGTGCAGCATTAGAGGGTTTTAGACGTATGGCGCATGATGGACAGGACTTGGCGATGACAAACTCAGTGATTCTTCCTGATCTTCTGAAACTGACCGGAGCAGCCGTTGCGCCGGTAGAGAGCATTCTTGAGACCGCGATCGCGCGGGTGAAAGACACCGTGTCCGAGAACGGCCGGGTGTCCGGCAAGCTGATGGAACAGCACCAAACGGCAGCACATGGACTGAGCTGGCTGGCGACTTATGCGCAATCCTTGAATCAGATGCAGGCCTGGGCAGAGAAACTCGACGGCGAAGGTAAATTTGGTGAGATCGAACAGATCATTCACCAAATCGCCTTTGGTGAGTACCTCTGGCAGGTCTATGGCGGCATTCCGATGAGCCAGGGCGAGATTGTGCGTCTGCAGGATCTTGGCCTGTCTCAAGACGAAACCCGCGGTTTGATGGCGCCAGAAGTCATGACGCTCTGCGACAAAGGCAACTCTCAAGCCGCGCGTATGCGCCTTGTTGAACTGATGCAGGAGCAGTCCGCCAACATCACTGTGGGCCAATCCGGCCTTGATGAAGAGCTGGAAATGATCCGCGAACAATTCCGCCGGTTTGCGGTGGATCGTGTGGAACCAAATGCCCATGAATGGCACCTCAAAGACGAGCTCATTCCAATGGAAATCATTGAAGAGCTTGCGGAAATGGGCGTGTTTGGCCTGACCATTCCTGAAGAATACGGCGGGTTCGGCCTGTCCAAAGCCTCCATGGTTGTGGTCTCCGAGGAACTCTCGCGCGGCTATATTGGCGTCGGCTCGCTGGGTACGCGTTCTGAGATTGCTGCCGAGCTGATCCTCTGTGGCGGCACCGACGCACAGAAAGAGCACTGGCTGCCCAAGCTGGCCAGCGCGGAAATCCTGCCAACAGCCGTGTTTACCGAACCCAACACCGGCTCCGACCTGGGCGCCCTGCGCACCCGTGCTGTGAAGACCGAAGACGGCAACTGGGAAGTGACCGGCAACAAGACCTGGATCACGCACGCCGCTCGCACACAGGTCATGACCCTGCTGGCCCGTACCAACCCGGACAGCACAGACCACCGAGGTCTGTCGATGTTCCTGGCCGAAAAAACACCTGGTACGGACGAAAACCCGTTCCCGACCGAAGGCATGACCGGCGGCGAGATCGAGGTACTCGGCTATCGTGGTATGAAGGAATACGAGCTTGGTTTTGACGGCTTCAAGGTCAAAGGTGCGAACCTGCTTGGCGGTGAAGAAGGCAAGGGTTTCAAGCAGTTGATGGAAACCTTCGAATCTGCTCGCATCCAGACCGCGGCGCGCGCGATTGGCGTGGCGCAGTCGGCACTGGACGTGGGGATGCAATACGGCATCGACCGCAAGCAGTTTGGCAAATCCCTGATCAACTTCCCGCGCGTGGCCGGTAAGCTGGCAATGATGGCGGTGGAAATCATGATCGCCCGTCAGCTGACTTACTTCTCCGCTTGGGAGAAAGACCACGGACATCGCTGTGATCTGGAGGCTGGCATGGCCAAGCTTCTGGGCGCCCGTGTGGCCTGGGCCGCAGCGGATAATGCCTTGCAAATTCATGGCGGTAACGGCTTTGCGCTCGAGTACTCCGTCAGCCGCATCCTGTGTGACGCGCGTATCCTCAACATCTTTGAGGGCGCAGCGGAAATTCAGGCGCAGGTGATTGCGAGACGTTTGCTGGGCTGACACCCGCTCTCAGTTAGACAGCAGACATTGCGCGGCTCCCTTGGGGGCCGCGTTTTTCTTTGCCCTGTATTCATCAAGGAATCGGTGGCCAAAATCCGCTCAAAACCACGTCGGTATCACGTCGGTATCATGTCTGTTTTGCGGAGGTGCGTTTTTCGGGGCAGTGTGAACTGGAAAACAATAATGCACCGCGCGCTGTTGCGGTCATTTGTGCGACAATATTGATCGAAAGGGAGAGCAGAATGCGCTGTATCACGATCACCTATGACTACGATGGGGACGACATGGTCTGGGTCGCCACCTGTGAGGCTTTCATCAATGCGGTTGGAAATGATCCAAGGGCGCAGGGGTTCTCTTATCAAGTGGCGGTGGCCGACAATGGCGTGACCCGCATTCACTGGGGACGCTGGGACAGCGAGGCCACCTTGAAGCATGTGCAAAGCCAAGAGTACTTCGCAACTTTTGTGGCCAAGGTGAAAGAGTTTGCCGACGGCGCGCCGGATGCGGTGGTCGCGACGCCGCGCGACCACACGGGCAATTGGTGAGCGTCAGGCGGTCACTGCGCCGGACAGTTTCACTTTGTCGGCACGAACTCCGATCGCAATCACAGCAGAGATCAACATGAAGATGATCCATTGCGGCATGACGGTCAGATTGCCAAGAAGGGTCATTCCGTATCCGATAAACAGCGCGACAAAGCCGAGTTGTACGGCGACCATTATCCACGCCAAGGGTGGATTTGGATTGCTGGCCAACCAAGCGCACGCGCCGCCAAAGACCAGCAAGATCACCGTCACGGCGTGCCAGATCACCGCGCCAACTGCCCGCACCGATGGGGCCAACTCGCTTTCCTGAATGGGTAAATGGATCTCCGGCCCTCCCAGAAACACATGTACGCCAGTTGTCAAAAACAGCAGCCCAGCGGCGGTTATCATCCACTTGTTCATCGCATTCTCCCGAATCCATACGCTTTCGTATGGAAAGGAGTGACCCCAATACTTGCGGGAGTCAATACGGCAGCGTATGTTACGACATGGCAAAGCGACTTTCAAAAGACGACTGGATCAAGGCAGGCTTTAAAGCCTTGACTGAAGCAGGCCCCAAGGCTCTCAAAGCGGAACCTTTGGCACGGCGTCTGGGTACCACAAAGGGTTCTTTTTACTGGCATTTTGACGATGTCCCAGCATTTCAGACGGCTATGATGGAAACCTGGGAAACACGGGCTTATGCAGAGATTGTGACCCTTGTGGAACAGCAGGGCACGGCGGTGCGGAAACTTCGGGAACTGGCGCAAATTGCCGCAGCAGGCGCACCAGAGGATTTTGGTGGCATCGCGGCGGAGCCTTCCATTCGCGCTTGGGCGCGCGAAAACCCGGATGTTGCAAAAGCCGTTGCGCAGATCGACGCCAAGCGCATGTCCTACGTGCAAGAATTGTTTGAAGCGGTCGGATTGACCAATCCGGAGTTGACGCGGGTGCTCTATGCCGCCTTTGTGGGAATGGAAGAGCTTTCCACGCATGACGGCCAAACAAACGGGCCTGCGATGGGAACGCTTGTGGATTTGATTTTGGCATTACACGAGGCGGACGGATGAAATTTGGATTTTTGGGTGCGCTTACAGCGCTTGCAGTGACAGCCTGCGCACCAACCGAAACAGTCACACAATACGGCGGGACGGCCTATGACTGGAAACTCACCGAGATAGATGGCGCTACAGTGAACTTTGACGCGCAGATTGCGTTTGAGGCCAATGGCACCGTGCATGGCGAAGGCCCATGTAACGGATTTTCCGGCAAGCAGAGCAAACCGTACCCCTGGGTCGAGGTGCAGATTGATTTTGTCGAAGAGCTGTATTGCTCGGGCATCGACAACGAAGAGGCCTTTCTCACCGCGCTGACCGAAATGACGCTGATAGAAGTGTCCGGCCCGAACATGGTCATGAGCAATGAAGACACCGGGCGTCAGATGGTGTTCAAAGGGATCTGAGCCGACGGGCAAAGAGGTCAATAAACCGCGACCGCGCTTCTGGGAGCGGTTTGGCCCCAAGATCGGGCGCCAGTTTGTCGGATAGGAAATAGCCGGTTGTGCGCAGGGCTTGGAGCACCTCTTCGTCGGGGGCGTCGCCTTCTCCACGCAGGATGGGGGGCAGCGGCAACAGCCGATCCGCCCAGTCCCCTGCCCCTTTGGCCGACACCGCGCGGCCTGACTTCGGCGACACATAGATGAGGTTGTCAGCACTGCCCGTGACCGCGCATTCTGTGAGGTCGAGGCCGTAGCCAAGCTCTGTCAATAACGCCATTTCCCAGCGCAGATAGGCCAACGGCCAGATCTCGTTTTGTCCCAACAGATCAAGCAGTTTCGCGCTTTGTTGGTACAGCGCAGGGTGCGGCTCCCGGTCCGGCAGGCAGAAAGCCAACAAGGCGGTGACTGTATTAAGCCCCGCCAGGGCAAAACGGTCCGACAACACAGCCGCGCGGGACCGCAGTGGCTCCACCGTGAAACTGCCGATGTGATCCGCCAACCGCGCGCGCCAGGACAGATCAAGTTGCCCGCCGGGCTGTAAAATCGGAGTCATCTTACGACTGACACCCCCACGGACCACGCCGGCATGGCGGCCATGCTCCGCCGTGAACACCTCGAGGATGACCGAGGTCTCACCGTGTTTTCGGGTGTTGAGCACAAAGCCCTGATCGCGCCAGTCCATGGCCTCTCCTTTGCGCCTAGAAGACCCGTTAAGCGGCAGAAAGGAAAGTGGAATAAATGGTCAGTCGGAAAGGCCGGGCTCATCCAGAAGGTGACGCCCCTGACGGTCTTCCACTTCGATCACCCAGACATCGGTGTCAAAGTTGCGCTGGCGCGTCAAAGTGGCATCCACCTCAACTTCTTCGCCCTCTGCCAGAACAACCCATTTGCGCGTGCCGGTCATCAGGTCAAAACTGCGTTGATAGACAATTGCCTGCCCATCCAACGTGTTGAGCTTCACCAGAACCGCGCCGGCGGTATCATCCCCGTGCGCCACGACAAAAGCCGGAATATCTGCCAGCCGCAATCGGGCCAAATAAGCCTGCACCCAAAACTCAGCCGTTAATCGCATGACAAGTAATTAAACCCATGGTAGCAACCAACACCCGCTTTGCGGGAAATTGGTACGGAAGGACTGTGAATTATGCGACCAGAGTTGCGAATTCCATGGACTGTGCGGTTGTGTTTTTTGGCCGCTATAGTTTTGATCGGGCTGGAAGCGGCGGGGATGATCCCGTCGGACAAGTTGCCCGCCGCCCACATTGCCATCGCTTTGTTTGCTTTGGCCGCTGTGGTGTGGGGCCTAATCGCGGTCATGCGTTTCCGTCGCTGAAGTCGAGCCCCATCTCGGAATAGCGCTCTTTCTCTTCCAGCCAGTTTGGCCGCACTTTCACTTGCAAGAACAGGTGGATGCGGCGCCCCATGAACTCCTCGAGCTCTTCCCGCGCAGCTTTGGAGACCGCTTTGATGGTTTCGCCTTTGTTGCCGAGCACGATGCCTTTGTGGCCGTCGCGCATGACGTAAATCATCTGATCCACACGGGCGGAGCCATCTTTGCGCTCCTCCCAGCTCTCGGTTTCCACCGTCATCTGATAGGGCAGTTCCTGATGCAGACGTAGAGTCAGCTTTTCGCGGGTGATCTCGGCGGCGATCATGCGCATGGGCAGATCGGCAATCTGATCTTCGGGGTAGAGCCAGGGACCTTCGGGCAGCTCTTTGGCCAGCCAGGCGCGCAGATCGGCACAGCCGTGGCCTTTTTCAGCGGAGATCATGAAGGTCTCAACAAAGGCGAACCGCTCGTTGAGGTCCTTGGTCAGCGCCAGAAGCACGTCAGACTTCACCCGATCGATCTTATTAATCGCCAGGGCAATCTTGCGGCCCTGTCCGATTTCTTCGAGCTGCTCCAGAATGGTTTCCACACCTTTGGTCACACCACGATGGGCCTCAACCATCATCACGATGATATCGGCATCGGCGGCGCCGCCCCAAGCGG
Organism: Shimia sp. MIT910701; assembly: GCF_047126315.1. GTDB lineage: Bacteria > Pseudomonadota > Alphaproteobacteria > Rhodobacterales > Rhodobacteraceae > Shimia. The sequence goes on from NZ_CP138953.1 coordinate 265,829, forward strand.
CGGCCACCATAGCGCGGTCCAGACGGCGGCGCGGGCGGAACAGGCCAGGGGTGTCGACAAACACAATCTGGCTGTCACCTTCCAGCGCCACACCCCGAATGCGCGCGCGGGTGGTCTGCACCTTATGGGTCACAATCGAGACCTTCGCCCCCACCATCTGGTTGGTGAGTGTGGATTTGCCTGCGTTGGGCTCTCCGATCAGGGCGACGAATCCGGCGCGTGTGGTCATGTGCATGCCTTTGTGAGTCAGCTGGGACTGGTTAAGGGGCGTCTGTAGCGGAATTTAGGCGCAGGGGCTAGGGGGAGGTTTGCAAGGGAGATATGCGTCCGCACAACCCGGCTATTTGCTCACCTGTTCCAACAAGGCTTTCGCCGCGGCTTGCTCTGCTTTGCGCTTAGAACTGTCTGTGGCTTCTGCAGACGCGCCGCTTTCCAACTTGGCCGCAATGGTAAAGACCGGCGCGTGATCCGGCCCGGAGCGCTTCACCAATTCGTATTTGGGTGGCGGCAGTTTGCGCGCCTGTGCCCATTCCTGCAGCGAGGTTTTTGAGTCGCGAGCGTCGGCGTCGACGGTTTTGACGCGGTTGCCCCAAAGGCGCAGGATCAGGGCTTTGGCAACGTCAAAGCCCGCGTCACGGTAAACAGCAGCGAGCACAGCTTCCATGGCGTCACCGAGCAAGGCTTGCTTGCGGCGGCCACCGGACATCATCTCCGAGCGGCCGAGCTTCAACGCGGCGCCGAGGTCGATTTCGCGGGCCACGTCGGCACAGGTTTCTTTGCGCACCAGAGCGTTGAAACGTGGCGCCAGCGTGCCTTCGGCGGCGGATTTGTCGTGCTCGAGAAGCGCTTCCGACATCACCAAACCCAGCACGCGGTCGCCAAGGAATTCAAGGCGTTGATTGTCCTGACGTGTGGGGGAGGACATGGAGGAGTGCGTGACCGCGCGCACCAGCAGCTCCGGCCGGGAAAATTTGTGCCCCAGCCGTGTTTCCAGTGCTTTGAGTTCCGCAGAAAGCTTCACGTCAGCCTCACTCAACGCCCTTGAAGAATCGGTCTCCACGCCAGGTCCAGAAGGCAAACATCGAGCGACCGGCGGAGGAGAACATGATGCGATCGGCGCGACCAATCAGGTTTTCATAAGGCACAAAACCTACGCCCCGCGCGGCCTGTGGTACACGGCTGTCTGTGGAGTTGTCGCGGTTGTCGCCCATGAAGAAGAAATGGCCCTCAGGCACGGTGTAAACACCGGTGTGGTCAGACTGTTGATCGGTGATGTTGAGGGTGCTGTAGCTCACGCCATTTGGCAGAGTTTCAACGATGCGGGATTTTGCGCAGACGCCGCCATCGCCAACCGGGCCGTTTTCACAGCGGGGTCGGTGGCCTTGCGGGCCTTGTGGGCCATATTCTTCGCGGAAGACGCCGCCATCTTCGCGTTTCACTGGCGTGCCGTTGATGTGGATGACACTGTTGATCACCTGGATTTTGTCACCAGGCAGACCGATCAGACGTTTGATGAAGTCATAGCCGGTCACCGGATGGCGGAAGACCACCACATCGCCACGCTCTGGCTCGCCGCCCATGAAGCGCTCGTTGCTGCCTTTGCCCATCCAACCGCAAAGGTCTTTGGCATCCACATTCACGCCAATGGCCGGAATGCGCACCGAAGGACAAGAGGCATAAGAATAGCCATAGGTCATCTTGTTCACGAAGAGGAAGTCGCCAATCAAGAGCGTGTCTTTCATGGAGCCTGATGGAATCCAGAAGGGCTGAAAAAACAGGGTGCGGAACACACCGGCGATCAGGAGCGCCCAGAAGATCGTTTTGATGGTCTCGACGATGCCGCTGTCGCTTTTGGCTTTTTCCGCCATTGGGTCTGTCTCCGCTCGATTTACAGCCATTTTTGGTCTGAGATTACATGCGGGCGCGGGCGCTTACTGTCAACCCGACTGGGCGGGTTCTTCTTGGATTGGGCGGGCTTCGATCACCACAAAGGCCTGTGCCCAAGGGTGATCGTCCGTGAGGGTGACATGAATGATGGCCTCGTGGCCTGCGGGTGTCATCTTGTCCAGACGCTCTTTGGCCCAGCCGGTGACGTGCATGATCGGCTGCCCCGTGCGCAGGTTGGAAACGGACATGTCTTTCCAACTGATGCCCATGGCAAGCCCCGTGCCAAGGGCCTTGGAACAGGCTTCTTTGGCGGCCCAGCGTTTGGCGTAGGTGCCCACAGTGTCACGGCGCCGTTCGGCTTTGGCCTGCTCCACCTCTGTGAAGACGCGGTTTTTGAACCGGTCGCCAAAGCGTTCAATTGTCCCCGCGATGCGGTCGATGTTTGCAAGGTCGGTACCGATGCCAAGGATCATGGCGTGACCTCTATGTCGAAAACCAAAATGCCATCCGCGCCGCCCTTGCACAGGCTGACCAGTGTAGCGCCCAGTTGCTTGTGGCGTGGATGTTCGGCGTAGGTATTCAGAGCAGTCTCGTCTTCGGCATCAAACATGAACCCGAAAGCATGGTTGGGGGACTTGCTCTCAAAGTCACGGTTTACCCCCGCAACAAAACCGCTACATCCCTCCAAAGTGTCCACAAGCGCCGCCAGCCCCTCAAGGACAGGCAGCAGTTTCTCTTGGGCATCGTCTTGCAGGTTCAGCATCACGCAGTGGCGTATCATTGCAGTCTCGCGGTCAGGATTTTGTAGCCAGCAAAGCCGAAAAAGCCCGCAAAGGCGAGATCAAAAGCGCGGCTGGCGCGGCGGTATCCACGCACGATTGCAGGCGACGAGAACAGGAAGGCGTAGCCGATAAAGATCAGGATGGAGCCTGCAAACAGGGCCGCGAAATAGGCAAATAGTGTCGCCGGAGTGGCGTCGGCTGGGGCGACGATGGCGTAGATCGATGCCCAGCTGAGGATCGCCTTGGGGTTGGTGATGTGCACAGCTGCGCCTTTGGCAAAAAGGCTTTGGAAGCTGCCCTTGAAAGGGGTGCCAGCGGCGGCCGTGGCATCTTTGGCCAACGCGCGTTTGAGGGCTTTGAGGGCTAACCAGCCGAGGTAGCCAGCGCCCGCGTAGCGCAGAAGTTCAAACACCCAGACGTTGGCCAACATCACGGCGGACAGGCCAAGCGCGGCGGCTATGCCCCAACTGGCAGAGCCCGCAAGGATGCCCAGTGCAAAGGCCAAGGCGTGGCGGCGGCCTTCGGACATAGCCGTGCCGGCGATGCCCATCGTGGCGGGTCCGGGAGAGCCGCCTGCCATGAGCCAGGCAACCCAGATGGCGATGAACTCCGGTGTGATCATGATTTTGCCCGGAGCTTGGCGGCGACTTTGATGCCATTGCGCACGCCCATGCCAAGGAAAATGCGGTTGGTGAGGTAGACCAGCACAACCAAACCCACAAAGATCAGAATCCACACTGGGGGACTGATCACCGAAAGCACTGAGAACACATCAAACCCCAAGACGGTCATCACGCCAATCGACAGCCCGGCAAAGAGAAGTTGAATGACCGTCGCAACAAGGGTGAGGGGCCAGGCCAGTCGCCAAGCGGCGCCCTTCGGCAACGCAGTCTCTGTATCACGGCCGTGGCGCATCCCCAGATCCTGCGCAGCAGTGATGGCAGGCAGCCAAACGCTCATGCCAGCAGGCAGGTCCGTGCTTGTCCATTGCGCCAAAGCCATATCGACCACAACCACGCCCAACATGATGGCACTGTAGAAAAGCGCGTAGCGACGTAAGTTTAGCTGCATCGGTGCCCCCTTATTCTGCTTATGAACGCGCCTCGTCCATCAGGCGACGCATTTCCTGGATTGCGGGATCAAGACCACGGAAGATGGATTCGCCAATCAAGAAGTGGCCAATGTTGAGTTCCATGACTTCTGGCAATGCCGCAATCGGCTGCACGGTTTCATAGGTCAAGCCGTGGCCGGCGTGCACTTCGAGGCCGAGGGAATGGGCGAAGGTCGCCATTTCGGTCAGGCGCGCCAATTCGGTGTCGCGTTCTGCAAAACGGCCTTCGTAGTGGAAATCACAATAGGCGCCGGTGTGCAGCTCGATCACTTGCGCGCCGATGCGGTTGGCAGCCTCAATCTGTGCCTTGTCGGCTGCGATAAAGATCGACACGCGACAGCCTGCGTCGCGCAGAGGCGCGATGAAATGGGCCAGCTTGTTTTCCTCACGCGCCACCTCGAGGCCGCCCTCGGTGGTGCGTTCTTCGCGCTTCTCCGGCACGATACAGACCGCGTGCGGCTTGTGGCGCAGGGCAATGGCCTGCATCTCGTCGGTAGCAGCCATCTCAAAGTTGAGCGGCACAGAGAGCGCCTCCATCAGCGCGTCGATGTCTGCGTCTGCGATATGACGACGGTCTTCGCGCAGGTGAGCGGTGATGCCGTCCGCGCCCGCCTCTTCGGCCAGTTTGGCCGCGCGCACCGGATCCGGATAAGCCGAGCCACGTGCGTTGCGCACGGTGGCCACGTGGTCAATGTTCACTCCCAAGCGCAGCATCGCAATTCCTCCGAGACAGGTTTGATCAAATTTGCGGCGAGACTACGGGCAGTGCGGCGCAAGGAAAACCGGTTTTTTGTGTGGATACAATTTCAGCCTGACCGAAGGGATCAGTTGTCCTGCTGCACATTTGCTGCCTGCTCTTCGGCCACAGCGCGGGCCTTGGCAATGCGTTTGGCAAATTTGGCAGAGCGGCGTTTTTGGTAGGCTCGGATCACAGGAACCGAGAGGTAGTACATCACGGTGGCGGTGATGATGCCGGGGATGATGCCGCCGATCATGTAGGGGTAGAACACTTCGTCAAAGAAGATGCGCAGGCCATGCCAATCGGCCACGTTATCGTTAAACATGGCCCAGAAGTTGTGCCAGAGGTCCGCGCCTGCGTTGGCAAATTTCCCCGCCAGAGTGCCTTTGTCGCCCTCTTCAAACTCCGTCCCCAAGATGAAGTGGCCGGTTTTGAGCGACACAACACCAATTGGCAGATAGGTCAGCGGGTTGCCAAAGAAGGTGGCCAGCAAGGCGGCCAGCAGATTGCCACCAAGGATGCGCGAGAGGAGCGCGGCGACCACAAAATGCATGGTGTAAAACGGCGTGAAGGTGGTAAAGACACCGGCCCAGATACCGCGCCCGATGGTCTCAGCAGACCCGGGCAAACGGTGCAGGCGGTGCTGCACGTAGCGCGCCGCCCGTCCCCAGCCACCGCGGGGATAGAAAAACTCTCCGATGATGCGGAGAAATGGTCTTCTATCGCGGCGCTTAAATACCACGGAGGTTCCTCGAGTTCGTCAGGTCGCGAGCGGGCTGCGGACCAAATCTGGGTTTCGGTAGCGTTCGATTTCGGCCACGTCGGTTTCCGCTTCCAATGCCAGCATTAGCTTGTGCAGATGTTCGGCGTCGCCAAGATCCACACTGATCAGAAGTCTGTAAAAATCCGGTTTCCGGTCCACAAACACCATGTCAGAGATATTGGCCTTGTTCTCGCCAATCAATGTGCAAAGTCGCCCCAGTACCCCAGCGTCATTTCCAATCGTGATCAGCAACTGCACCGTGTAGATCGGCTTGTGCTTGCCCGCGTGCCAATGCAGATCAAGCCAGCGCTCGGGCTGGTCTTCGTAGTTGGACAGCGAGTCACAATCGATGGCGTGCACCACCACGCCTTGTCCACGGTAGGTGATGCCGACAATGCGCTCACCAGGAAGCGGCTGACAACAAGGTGCGCGCTGGAAACTCTGGTCAGCGGACAGACCAATCACCGCCCGTTCGGAAGCTACCTCATCGGTCTCTGCCGGAGCGAGGTCTGGGTAAACCGTTTGCAACACTTCTTGGGCGGTCAGCTCGGCAGAGCCTAGGCGGGCCAGAACCTCGTCCTTGTTTTTCAGGCGCAGGTGTTTGGCAGCCAGTTCGAGCGCCTTGTCAGTGGATTTTTTGCCCACATGCTCAAAGGCAGATCGCGCCAGTTCTGCGCCAAGACGCACGTAGCGGTCCCGATCCATCTCCCGCAGCGCGCGGCGGATGGCGGTGCGGGCCTTACCGGTCTTGGCGATGTCGAGCCAGGTGGCTTGCGGCATCTGACCTTCGGCGGTGATGACCTCGACCGACTGGCCGTTTTTGATCCGCGTCCAGAGCGGCACGCGACGGTGGTCCACCTTGGCGCCGACACAGGCATGGCCAATCCGGGTGTGGATCGCGTAAGCAAAATCAATAGGCGTCGCGCCGCGCGGCAGCTTCACCACTTCACCTTTTGGGGTAAAGCAGAAGACCTGATCCGAATACATTTCCAGCTTCACCGCTTCGAGGAAATCTTCGTGATCTTCCTCAGCGTCAAACTGTTCGGTTAGGCCGGAGATCCATTTCACCGGATCGACGGCAAAGGGGTTTTCGCCCCGCACACCGTCTTTGTAGGACCAGTGCGCCGCGACACCGGATTCCGCAACATCATGCATCTGACGGGTGCGAATTTGCACCTCAACGCGGCGCCCGTTGCGGCCGGACACGGTGGTGTGGATCGAGCGGTAGCCGTTGGATTTTGGCTGGCTGATGTAGTCTTTGAAGCGCCCTGGCACAGCGCGCCAACGTTGATGGATCACGCCCAAAGCGCGGTAGCAACTGTCTTCGGTGTCAGTGATGATGCGGAAGCCGTAGATGTCGGACAGGCGCGAGAAGCCCTGATCCTTTTCCTGCATCTTGCGCCAGATTGAATAAGGCTTCTTGGCACGGCCAAAGACTTCCCCCGGAATGTCATGATCGACTAACACCTGACGCATATCCGCCGTCGTGCGCTCGATCACGTCGCCGGTTTCTTTTTGCAGCGTGATGAAGCGCCGCATGATAGACGCGCGACCATCGGGGTTAAGCACCTTGAACGCCAGATCCTCAAGCTCGTCGCGCATCCATTGCATACCCATGCGGCCTGCCAGAGGCGCATAAATGTCCATGGTTTCGCGTGCCTTTTGCCCCTGTTTTTCCGGGCGCATGGCCTTGATCGTCCGCATGTTGTGCAGACGGTCGGCAAGCTTCACCAAGATCACCCGCAGATCCTTGGACATGGCCATAAACAGCTTGCGGAAGTTCTCCGCCTGTTTGGTTTCTGACGAGGACAATTGCAGGTTGGTCAGCTTGGTGACGCCATCGACAAGACCGGCAATCTCGCCGCCAAACAGCTCTTCGACGGACTCATATGAGGCTTTGGTGTCCTCGATGGTGTCGTGCAGAAGCGCTGTGATGATGGAGGCATCATCCAGGTGCTGTTCGGCCAGAATCCAGGCCACTTCGATTGGGTGCGTGTAATAAGGTTCGCCAGAATGGCGGAACTGACCATCGTGCATCTCGCGGCCATAGTCATAGGCCGCGCGAATCAAGTCTTCGTTGGTCTTGGGATTGTAGGCGCGAATGAGATTTACGAGATCGTCCGCAGGGATCATGTGCGCCCACCCATATAGCTTGGGGCCTTAGCCCTGGCCTTGCGCTTCCATCAGGGCGCGCAGAAGTTTTTCTTCGGACATGTCATCTTCTTGCGGGGTGTCCGGCTCGGACCCCATCAGAAGCGCCATACGGTCTTCTTCTGGCTCGTCGACTTCGATCTGGCTCTGGTTGGCCTCGATCAGACGCTCGCGCAGTTCATCCGCGGTCTGGGTTTCCTCTGCGATTTCACGCAGCGCCACCACAGGGTTTTTGTCGTTGTCACGATCCAGAGTGATTGCGGCACCAGCAGACACTTCGCGGGCACGGTGGGACGCAAGCATCACCAGCTCAAAGCGGTTAGGTACTTTGTCTACGCAGTCTTCAACGGTCACGCGGGCCATCGGGCACTCCACTTGTTATGGATCGAGTCAGAAATCGTGTGTGTAAGGGGGATTGTACCCCTTGACAAGCAGGATTCACAGGGGCTGCGGCTCTTTCTGGGCGAATTCCGGCAAATCCCCAAACATTTGAGCCACAGTGCGCCCTAGAACCGGATGTTTCCAGTCTGGTGCGATGTCCATCAGCGGTGCCAGGACAAAGCCGCGGTCCTGCAAACGCGGGTGCGGGAGAATCAGTTCCTCCGGCGCCTCCTGCGTCTGTTGCTCTGGCGGCAGGTCATGCCAGCGCGCCCAGGCTGAGGCATTTGGCAGCACCTGCGACTCAAACCCGATCAGATCGATGTCCAAAGGACGTGTCCCCCACCGGGTCAAACGCTCGCGCCCGAACGTGCTCTCTATCTTGTGCAGTTGCGTGAGAAGTTCCGCCGCAGAGAGCGTTGTGTGAATTGCAACTGCGGCATTTACATAATCCGGGCCAGCCTCGGCAGGAAAACAAGGGGTTTGAAAAAAACGGCTAACTGCGCGAATATGAACATCATTCCGGTTCAAATGAATTAAAGATTCTTGCAGAGTTTGAATTGGTGAACCAAATTGAGATGGCAAATTACCGCCAAGAGCCAATAGACCAAAACTACTCACTTTAATCCCTATCTAATTTTCTAGTTGGACAGAACTTACCGCAAATGCTTGCGACCCCCGTAAATATGGCTATTTTGAACGTGCTGTCACGCTCACTCCAAATTTTCACTCACGGGACATTCCAGGCGCGGCAGAGTTAGAAAGGACATTTTGATGTTTTACAAAGACGAACGGCTTGCGCTGTTCATAGACGGGTCGAATCTGTACGCGGCTGCGAAGTCGCTCGGGTTCGACATCGACTATAAGCTTCTGCGGCAGGAATTCATGCGCCGCGGCAAGCTGCTCCGCGCCTTTTACTACACAGCGCTGCTGGAAAACGACGAGTATTCGCCGATCCGCCCGCTGGTAGACTGGCTGCATTACAACGGCTTCACCATGGTGACCAAAGCGGCGAAGGAGTACACAGACTCCCAGGGGCGTCGCAAGGTCAAGGGGAACATGGACATTGAGCTGGCGGTGAACGCGATGGAACTGGCGCCACATGTGGACCACATCGTTTTGTTCTCGGGAGATGGGGATTTCCGTCCGCTGGTTGAAAGCCTGCAACGCCAAGGCGTGCGCGTGTCCGTGGTGTCCACGATCCGCAGCCAACCACCGATGATTTCTGACGAGCTGCGCCGTCAGGCTGACAACTTCATTGAGCTGGATGGCCTGCGCGAAGTGATTGGCCGCCCGCCGCGTGATCCGATGCCGGAACACAACCGCGATTCGGAGATGGCAGACGACTGATCCGTCGCCATAGAGAATTGTGAAAGCCGGAGCCAATGCTCCGGCTTTTTAGTTGGCGGGCGCGTTCGTGCTGTTGTGCATCTCGATGATCTCCGGTGGCCACGTGCTTTTGATAAACCCCAGCACGTCAAGAATGTCCTGATCGCTCAGGGTGTCGGAAAACCCGGGCATATTGCTCTCATAGCCCTGCCCCACCACTGCGGCGGTGCCAAGTTTGGTGAGGCGGAATAGCACGTCATCCGGATGATGCCATGTATGTCCGCTTTCGTCATGTGGCGGGGCTGGCATGAAACCTTCGGGAGAAGGCTGCTTCCAGTTGGGTTCGCCTTCGAGATTTTCACCATGGCAGGACGCGCAATTGTCGGCATAGATCACAGCACCGCGTGCGATGCTTTCTGAGCGGTCGTACGGCAGGCGTACGCCAGGTGCAGAGGCCCCAACCCAAAACTGCCAGACAACGCCGCTAATCACGAGCATTGCCAAAGTCAAAACGCCAAATGTCTTGCGAGTCATTCTCGGCCCTCAAAGTGTCCTGACGCGGCTCTAACGGGGTCCCACACTGGAAGGTCAAGCACTGCAAAATTGAGACTGTAACGCCGCAAACACCACCAAGGCTGCGCGCGCCACATATGGCACGCGAAGCAATCGCCTCGCCCTTACAGGTTAAAATCCAAGGCGACTACCCGGACGTACTCGGGGCATTGCTTGGAGCAATGAGACCGGGCAAAACAACACTAACACTGGGATTGAGGCTTGGGTCACTTGAGAAGGGCCCCGAGAGGACCAATTGCGGGGAGGGAAGGACGACATGGGACAGTTCAAACAAAGGGTGCCAACTGCACCGCTATTGCTCGGGCTTGCCGGGTTGCTGCCGTTTCTGTGGGGCGCGCTGACCTATCTGAATGCCGAGCTCGCTTTGTGGGGTACTAAGGCCCTGGGACCGCGGTTTGTCGGGCCCTATGTCCAGCTTTTCTATGGTTCGGTCATCTTGAGTTTTATGTCCGGCGTGCTTTGGGGATTTGCAACCAAAACCGACGGCGCACAAGCCGCGATTGGCTATGCACTGTCGACCATTCCCGCACTTTGGGCATTTTTCATGACCGGCGGCGGCCCTGTTGGTGCTGGCACCAATCTGATCTTTGGTTTTGTCGGTCTGCTGTTTTTGGATTACACCTTTTTTAGGTGGGGTCTGACCCCGCCATGGTGGATGCAGCTGCGCCTGGTTTTGACCACCGTGGTGGTGGCCTGCCTGGCCATTGGTGTTGTCTTTTAAGTATCTGAGATGAGGAATTAACTGTGCTGTCATTGCAGTTTCTTGTGACCGCCTTTGTGGTGGTGATCGCACCCGGAACCGGGGTTATTTACACATTGGCGATGGGTCTCGGCCAAGGGCCACGCGCCGCACTTTGGGCGGCTTTGGGCTGTACCTTCGGAATCGTGCCACACCTGTTGGCTGCCACATTGGGCTTGGCAGCGGTGCTGCATACCTCAGCGGTTTTGTTCAACGTGGTGAAATTTGCCGGTGTGGCGTACCTGCTGTTCCTCGCCTGGCAGGCGGTGCGCAGTGGCGGAGCCTTGGCGGTCACGGCAGAACGTCAAGCGCAGGCAGGTTTTGTGATCGCGCGACGCGGGGCGTTGATCAACATTTTGAACCCAAAACTCTCGGTGTTCTTCCTCGCGCTACTGCCCCCTTTCCTGAGCGGCAATGCCGCAACCGCGACCATGGAAATGACATTGCTGGGCGGCGTGTTCATGGCGCTGACCTTTGGGGTGTTTGTGCTTTATGGGCTGTTTGCCGCCAAGGCCCGCGACCTGCTGCTGGGCAGTGAGCGGGTGATGACGTGGTTGAACCGCAGCTTTGCCACGATCTTTGTGGCGCTGGCCGGACGGCTCGCGATGGAACGCGCATGAGCGACAAAGGCACATTGGCGGTCTACGCAGCAGCCGCTGGCGAATACGCGAAGCGGTTTGCACGAGTTGCAGAGTCCGATGTTGATCAATTCAGCGATCTGGCAGCGTTCTTTGAGTTATTACCTGACAATGGCTTGGTATTGGATTTGGGCTGTGGGCCGGGACAATGGGCAGCGAAAATCCGAGAGGCCGGTTATCGTGTGGAGGGCATGGATGCCTCACCGGAGATGGCAGCATTGGCGAAAGAGCGCTTTGATTTGGATGTGACCGTTGGTGTGTTTGAGGACCTAGACGCAAGCGGCGTGTTTGATGGGATCTGGGCAAACTTTAGTTTGTTGCATGCGCCAAAAGCCGCGATGCCTGAACACCTTAACCGTATTCATCGCGCCCTAAAGCCGAGCGGAGCGTTCCACATTGGCACCAAGCTTGGGGAAGGCGAAGACCGTGACCATCTGGGTCGGTTTTACAGCTACTATCAAGCCGAAGAACTGACAGTCCTCTTGGAGGAGGCAGGCTTTACGGTTGTGCGAAAAAGAACCGGATCTGCTGTGGGATTGGCTGGTAGTAAAGACACTTTTGTCATACTCACGGCCCATGGCTAGTTTGATTGCATATACCGATGGCGCATGTTCCGGAAACCCTGGTCCAGGAGGCTGGGGCACGTTGTTGCAAGCCAAGGACGGCGACACGGTGGTGAAGGAACGCGAGCTGAAAGGCGGCGCGGAGAACACCACCAACAACAAGATGGAACTGATGGCCGCCATCATGGCGCTGGAGACCTTGGAACGGGCCAGCACCATCACGGTGGTGACCGACAGCACCTATGTCAAAAACGGCGTGACCGGCTGGATCTTTGGCTGGAAGAAAAACGGCTGGAAGACTTCGGCCAAGAAGCCAGTGAAAAATGCTGATTTGTGGCAGCGTCTGGATGCGGCGCAGGCGCGGCATCAGGTGACCTGGGAATGGGTCAAAGGCCATGCGGGCCATCCGGAAAACGAACGCGCGGACGAGTTGGCCCGCGCGGGCATGGCCCCGTTTAAGCCCGGAAAGTAATGGCGGGGGCGCTTACTGCGCCGCCACGTCCGGATCAGCACTTTCAGACCAACGTTGTTGGTAGTCACTTTGGTAGACTTTGCGTGAGCCATCGCGCATTGACTTCATCGGTTTGCGGACTGCATAGGACAGAATGATTGGCCCATCCGGCAGTTTGCCTTTCAGGCGCGGGCGCGAGCCGGTTTCATTAGGGTTGGTCGTGGTCACCGCGCGATTAGCGTAGACCGGCAGAATGGGCTGCAATACACATTCCAGCACTTCATAGCCGAGGGTTTTCTCCCAGAAGCCGTACACCATCTCCGGTGTGATTTGGTAAAAGCCGTGGTTGATCCAGCCATTACACGGGCTGTGTCCAATCATCACGCCGCCTGGTTTCAGCATGCGGTCGATGTTGCGAAAAGCGGTGGGCAGGTCAAAGACATGCTCGCAGGTGCCACCGTCGTAGATCACGTCAAATTTCTTGTGCAGTTTCTTGGGCACCCAATCAGCCAGGTCCTGCACGATGGTGGCGTTCTCAAAATCGGACACATCCATGCTGTCGACGTTTTCAAACCCAATCTTGTGAAAGAAGGTCTCTGAATACTCGTCATTTGGATTGGCGAGATCTTCCTCAGAAAGGTCTGGAAACCGCTCTTCCAACGTGGCGGCAAACATCGCAGCGGAGCGTTTGCGACGGCTGCCCATCCAGCGTTGGCGGCCCAGCATCAAAAAGTCCCCGCCCAGATCATTGTCGCAGACAACATTCATTATCCGCATCGCCAAAGTGTCAGGAATCGCCATTGTTTACCCTACCCTGTTGCTCGGTTGAGACAGCCGGATCTGCTGTCTTATTGGTCTTTTAGAAGTCCCGCGATGCGCGACCGATCCAAGTGGAGGACCGCAACACCAGACATGCCTCTGTTTGATGGGCACTTTCTTTGAGACTACCCGCAGGGCGCGCAGGTCGTCTACAATTTTCGGCTTTTGCGCAAGCTTTGGTTAACGCCTTGACACATCAAGCGTTTCATCGCCGAAAATGGGTCGGAACGATAATCAACGCGCCAACCGAAGACACAATGGCATTGAGGCCGGGGCTGCCGAAGCCGATGTGGAACATGCGGCTGATCATAAAGAACAGGAAGGCGCCGCCGATGCAGATGATGATCGAGGGAATGTATCCGTTGCGCGTAAAACCGCTGCGCTCTGACAGGTAGCCAACGATGCCGGCGATGATGACAGTGCCAAAGAAAGAAAAGAACATGACGCGGACGCCTTACAACTGTTGACCTTTGGTGAGCGGGAAGCCCCGCAGAAAGATATCCGCATCTTGCGCGCCTTTGCCCGCACGTTGCAAGCGCAGGAGTTGTACCGCGCCTTCGCCGCACGCCACCGTCAGTATGTCGTCCAACAGCGTGCCCGCCGGGCCGGCGCCTTCGGCAAGCCGTGAGGCCAGTAGTTTCACCCGCTGACCGTCGATTTCGGTCCAGGCACCCGGGAACGGAGACAGGCCGCGAATTTTGCGATCCACCTCTGCCGCAGGCGCGGACCAATCAATTCGGGATTCCGCCTTGTCGATTTTTTCCGCGTAGGTCACGCCCGCTTCGGGCTGAGGTGTGGCGGTCAGGGTGGTGATATCTGCCAGCGTGTCGACAATCGCCGTGGAGCCCAGCGCGGCAAGGCGATCGTGCAATTGTGCGGTGGTTTCTTCCGCACCGATCTCTAGCGCACGCTCCATCAGCACAGGGCCGGTGTCCAGGCCGGCGTCCATTTGCATGATGCAAACGCCGGTTTCCTTGTCGCCCGCCATAATCGCGCGGTGGATTGGCGCGGCGCCGCGCCAACGCGGCAGGAGGCTGGCGTGGATGTTGAGGCATCCGTGCGTGGGCGTGTCGAGCACATACTGCGGCAGGATGAGACCATAGGCGACAACCACGCCGACATCAGCGTCAATGCTGGCGATCAGCGCTTTGGACTCATCTGTGCGCAGCGACTTGGGGTGATGCACCGTCAGGCCGAGTTCCAAGGCGCGCGCCTGGACCGGTGTGGGACGGTCTTTCTTGCCGCGGCCTGCGGGGCGAGGTGGTTGGCAAAAGACGGCGACAATTTCGTGCCCAGCGTCAATCAACGCGTCAAGAACGGAGACGGAAAACTCCGGGGTGCCCATGAAAAGAATGCGCATGGTGTTGTCTCCTGTTCGTGAGCTTAGCGGCGCTTCTGCGCCTTTTTGATCAGCATGGCGCGTTTGGTTTTGCTGAGGTAATCAAAGTACATCTTGCCGTTGATGTGGTCGATCTGGTGTTGTACGGAGGTGGCCCAGAGACCGACAAAGTCTTTCTCCACTGTCTCGCCATTTTCATCCATGTAGCGCACGGTTACGGCGCGGGGGCGGGAGATTTTGGCGGAAACACCAACCAGATTGGGGCTGGCCTCTTCGTGTTCGCGCGGCTGCACAGACGCGTGCAGGATTTCCGGGTTGGCCATGCGGACGGCAGATTTGCCCTCCTCGGTGGCATCCACAACGATCAGACGTTTGAGCACACCGATCTGGTTCGCGCCCATGCCGACGCCAGGCATGGCGTACATGGTGTCGATCAGATCATCCCACACCTGACGCACCTCATCGGTGATCTCGTCCACCGGCTCGGAGACAGTGCGCAGGCGTTTGTCAGGCCACGGCAGGCAGGTGCGAACGGTCATGGGGCTTCATATCCTTTTAGAATGTCGGCGCGCGCCGCTTCTGACAGATGGTCGAGGGTGACACGTCCATCCAGATGGTCCATTTCGTGCTGGATGCAGCGGGCCTCGAACCCGTCGAAGCTTTGCTCTTGAGCCGTGCCGTGCGCATCTTTCCAGCGGACAGTTATCTCTGTCGGGCGGACAACCGGCACCATCAAGCCGGGAATGGACAGACACCCTTCGTCCAGAGTGTCGTTCTCCGCGCCGGCGGCGATGATTTCTGGATCGAGGAAGGCCATGGGCGTTTTGGTGCCTTCCTTCCATGTGCAATCCATCACAAAAATCCGCTTCATCACGCCGACTTGCGGGCCGGCCAAACCACGCCCGGGCGCGGCGTACATGGTGTCAAACATATCGGCGATCAGGCCGCACAGGTCTTCGCTCTCAACGGCGGCACAAGACTGTGCCAATCGCGCGTCCGGATAGAACACCAGCGGCAGCACACTCATCCGCGCGCCAACTCGCGCTTCATTTTCTGAGACTTGCGAGTCATCATTTGACGCTTCATTGGGCCAAGGTAGTCGATGAAGAGCTTGCCATTGAGGTGATCAATCTCGTGCTGCACGCAGGTCGCCCAAAGGCCGTCGAAGTCTTTTTCCTGCGGGTTGCCGTCCATATCGATCCAGCCCACACGCACTTCAGCCGGGCGGGTGACCTCGGCAAACTGTTCCGGGATCGACAGGCAGCCTTCCTCGTAGACATTGAGGTCCTCTGAGCTCGACAGCACTTCGGGATTGAACATCACCACCGGTTCCGGCTCACCATCCTTAACGCAATCCATCACGATCAGACGGTCCAACACGCCAACCTGCGGCGCGGCCAGGCCGATGCCCGGCGCGTCATACATGGTTTGCAGCATGTCTTCGGCCAGTGCGCGCAGATCATCGGAGAGATCGGCAACAGGCGCACAGACCTTTTTCAGGCGCGGATCGGGGTGAATGAGAATTGGTTTGATCATGGCCCCCATCTAGGACAGTCGCGCCTTCTGCGCAACGGGGTAGCTTGCGGGGTTGCACGCGAGCCGCAAATCGGTAGCGTGCAGTTGCGTTGTTAAGCAAAGGACACCCACCATGAATTTTGACGAGATCATCGACCGCTTTGGCTCCCATTCCGTGAAATGGGACATGATGGAGAAAATCTATGGTGTGCCGGCGGACGACGGGATCGCGATGTGGGTGGCCGACATGGATTTCCGTCCACCGGCCTGCGTGACCAATGCGGTCAAAGGCATGATCGACACCGGGGTGTTTGGTTATTACGGCGATGATGTCGCCTATCGCGACGCGATCCGGTGGTGGATGAAAGAGCGCCACAACTGGTCGGTGGAGCGTGACGAGATTTTCACCACGCACGGGTTGGTGAATGGCACCGGTCTTTGTGTGGACGCGTTTAGTTCTGTAGGCGATGGTGTTGTGCTGACCACGCCGGTGTATCACGCATTTGCACGAGTGATTAAGGCGGCGGGCCGCGAAGTTGTGGAATGCGAGCTCGTGAACAACGACGGTCGCTATGAAATGGACTTTGACGCCTGGGATGCGCAGATGAAGGGACATGAGACCATGTTCATCCTCTGCTCCCCGCACAATCCAGGTGGCCGCGTATGGTCCGGTGAAGAGCTGCAAGGCGTGGCTGACTTCTGTAAGCGCCATGGCCTCATTCTCGTGAGCGACGAGATCCACCACGATCTGGTGTACCCAGGTCAGACCCATATCCCGATGGTGAATGTCGATCCAAGCATTCTGGACCGGTTGGTGATGATGACCGCCACCACCAAGACTTTCAACATCGCCGGTGGTCTGACCGGGAACGTGATCATCCCGGATGAAAAGCTGCGCGCAAAATTTGCAGCGCGTCAGGCAGCCCTTGGCCTGTCCCCCAACAGCTTTGGTTTGTTTATGGCCGAAGCCGCTTATTCGCCAGAGGGCGCGGCCTGGGTTGACGGGCTAATCGAATACCTCGACGGCAACCGCAAGATTTTGGACAACGCGATTGCAGACATACCGGGACTGTCCTCGATGTCATTGGAAGCGACCTATCTGAGCTGGGTGGATTTCTCCGGCACGGGCATGGCGCGGGAAGAGTTCACCAAGCGGGTGGAAAAAGGCGCGCGGGTGTGTGTGAACCACGGCCCCACTTTCGGCAAAGGCGGCGACAGCTTCCTGCGGTTCAACATCGCCACCCCGCGGGCGCGCGTGCAAGAAGCCGCCTCCCGATTGGCCGAGGCGTTTGCAGACCTTCAATAAACCAACAAGGGCGGGGAATTCCCCGCCCTTTTGTTTTGCCAATATCGCGCTTTAGTTGGGGCGACCCAGCAACCCGGCCGGGGTCGGTTCGCTCTGGTAGTAGTCCACCGGTGCCTGATCTGCGACAGCCGTGGCGCGTTTGAATTCATAGTGCATTTCGCCATCTTCCTCGTCGGTCGCCACAACAAGGCACTGAGAAATATGTTTGGAGCCGTCATAGAGGTTGACCAACCCGCGCAGACGTGGCGCAGTTTCGGCATCCAGCGTAAAACCATCGTCCAGAAAACGCACAACCCGGACACTCATACCATCCGCCTCAACCCGCAGGCGGTGACGCTGTTTCAGCGCTTTTTTACGCGCGGCATCAAAGCCGGCCTGCACTTCGGCAGAAAAATACGTGCTCATGGGATTCTCCATCGTTCGTCTTACTGCATCTCACCATGGTGCACCGGTCAAGCGAAGATTTCGTAAACAGTCTGGTTCCTTAGCGGCCCCGCCAAGTTCGTCATCGGCGAGCGGGATGTGCAAATACGCGCAACACTCGCGCGTGTGTGTTGGTTTTTTGAGAAGACACGCTGACTTAGGTTGAAGTCAACTTAGACACAAAGGAATGCGCGATGGGTTTGCTTGTAGACGGCACATGGACCGACCAGTGGTATGACACCAAATCACATGGGGGCAAGTTTGTGCGCTCGGCGGCACAGTTCCGCAATTGGATCACCGCTGATGGCAGTGCCGGGCCAAGTGGCAAAGGTGGATTTAAAGCAGAGAGCGGACGGTATCACCTCTATGTGTCCTACGCCTGCCCCTGGGCGCATCGCACGCTGATCTTTCGCAAACTGAAAGGTCTGGAAGAGCACATCACCGTGTCCGCAGTACATCCCGATATGTTCAGCGAGGGCTGGACCTTTGAGACGGACGATCATGGTGCAACCGGCGACACGCTCTATGGTCTAGCGTTTGCCCACAACGTCTACACCAAGGCGGACCCGACCTATTCCGGCCGTGTGACCGTGCCGATCCTATGGGATAAGCAGCAGAAAACCATCGTGAGCAACGAAAGCTCCGAGATCATCCGCATGTTCAACAACGCCTTTGACGAGCTCACCGGCAACAAGTTGGACTTTTGGCCTGAAGGCCAACGCGCGGACATCGAAGAGGTCAATGAGCGAATCTACGACACGCTCAACAATGGGGTCTACAAAAGTGGGTTTGCCACCACGCAGGAGGCTTATGACGCCGCTATCTATCCGTTGTTTGACACTTTGGAGTGGCTGGAAGACCGGCTGTCGCAGAACCGTTATCTGATGGGGGATCAGATTACCGAGGCGGACTGGCGGTTGTTCACCACGTTGATCCGCTTTGATCCGGTCTATCACCTGCATTTCAAATGTAACCGGAAGCGGATTGTGGATTACCCTAACCTCTGGGCCTACTCACGTGAGCTCTATCAGGTGCCCGGCGTGGCGGAGACGGTGAACTTCAAACACATCGTGGACCACTATCTGCGCAGCCACACCAGCATCAATCCTCATCAGATTGTGCCGATCAATCCGGTGATTGACTATGACGCGCCACACGGGCGCGGCTGATTGAGCAAATCCCCCCTGCGCAGGCAAGAAGGCTTGCGCAGAGAACATCAAGTGCGGTACGCGCGCCTTAAGCGAAAACAGGTGCCGCCATGACCAATTCAAAGATATCCTCGGTGACGCAAACTCCACGCGACCACGGCGGTGGGATCGATGCGGCCATCGCCCAATGGGGCGGCACTCGCGACAGCTGGCTGGACCTGTCGACAGGCATCAATCCGGTGCCCTACCCGGTTGGCGATTTCCCAGCGGACGCTTGGACGGCTTTGCCCGACAAAGGCGCGCAGGTGGCGTTGATTTCAGCCGCGCGGGCGTTTTGGAAGGTGCCCGAGGAACTGGCGATTTTGGCCGCGCCCGGCGCCTCGGCATTGATTGCCCGTATTCCAGCTTTGGCCGCAACTGGCCGCGTGGATATTCCGACCCCAACCTACAATGAACATGCCGCCGCCTTTGAAGCCCAAGGGTGGGATATCACGTCAGACACGCCAGATGCACGGGTGCTGGTGCATCCCAACAACCCGACCGGGCGACTTTGGTCGGCTGCGGATTTGACGGCGCCTTTGATGGTGATTGACGAGAGCTTCTGTGACATATGCCCCGAGGCAAGCTTGATCGCAAAGGCGCGCCACCCCGGACGCCTTGTGCTCAAGAGCTTTGGCAAATTCTGGGGATTGGCCGGGGCGCGGCTTGGCTTTGCCATTGGCGATCCTGCGTTGATTGCCAAATTGGCGGATTTTATCGGGCCTTGGGCCGTGTCCGGTCCAGCGTTGAGCCTTGGCACGCAAGCGTTGCGAGACGAGGCATGGGCGACCGAAACTCGAGCGCGTTTGGCAGAGGATGCGAAACGATTGGATGCGTTGCTGAGGTCCAATGGGGCCGAGGTTGCGGGCGGTACGGACTTGTTCCGTTTGTATGACGTAGACGATGCTGCTGTGTGGCAAGGCAAACTCGCGCAGTCCCATGTGTGGTCCCGCATTTTCCCTTACTCCAAGACCTACCTGCGCCTTGGATTGCCCGCTCCGGACCGATGGGCCCAATTGGAGGCCGCGCTATGAGCACAGCAGGCATTCTGGTAGGCGCGCTATTGCTCGACGCCGTATTTGGCGAGCCACGCTGGCTGTGGCAGCGGGTGCCACATCCTGCGGTGCTCATGGGCAAGCTTATTGGCCGCTCGGATCGCGACTACAACAATGGGATCAACCGCAAGGCCAAAGGTGTGATTGTTGTGATCGCGCTGGTTCTGGCGGCTTGGGTGCTGGGTGGTGTCCTCACCCTATTTGGCTGGCTGCCGCAGATGCTCTTGGCCGCCGTGCTGTTGGCGCAGCGCTCGTTGGTGCAGCATGTGCAGGCGGTTGGGGATGCCTTGCGGCAATCGTTGGGGGATGGGCGCATGATGGTCGGTCGCATTGTCAGCCGAGACACAAAGGCGATGGATCAAAGCGCTGTGGCTCGCTCCGCAATTGAGAGCGGTGCCGAGAACCTGAGTGACGGGGTGATCGCGCCCGCGTTTTGGTTCCTGATTGGAGGCCTGCCGGGGTTGCTGATCTACAAGATTGTGAATACCGCCGACAGTATGATCGGCTACAAAACCGAACGCCACAAAGACTTTGGCTGGGCGGCAGCGAGGCTGGATGATGTGCTCAACTGGGTGCCTGCCCGGCTCACCGCCATGCTGATTGCGGCGACACATGCCGGATTGGGACAATGGCAGGCCATCAAGGCCGATGCCAAACTGCACCGCTCGCCCAACGCGGGCTGGCCGGAATCCGCCATGGCGCGGGCGCTGGGTGTGGCTGTGGCTGGGCCACGCTCCTATGATGGCGTGATGCAGGACTTTCCTTATGTGAACCCGCAGGGACGCAAGGCACTCGCGCCCGTTGATGTGGATGCCTGTTGTCGGGCGCTGTGGCTGACATGGGCCGCAGGATTGGCGGTGGTTGTGGTTCTCGCGATCCTCTAGGCGCTTGCTCGCACGTCAGGCTCTGGCTATGTCTGGAGCAATCATTTTGTCCACGAGGGTATTTGAATGCGTCTTTTGCCAGCGCTGACCGCGGCGTTCCTGACCGTCAGCACAGCCACCACCGCTGCCGCGCAATGCGGCGGATCTTTTAACAGCTTTGTCAACGGCTTGAAGAAAGAAGCCCTGTCCAAAGGCTATTCCAAAGGCACGGTGGACAAGTTCTTTGCCAGCGCGCGACAGGACCCGAAAACCATCAAGGCAGACCGCTCCCAAGGCGTGTTCCAGATGCCGTTTCTGGATTTTTCCCAGCGGCTGATCAGCCAGAACCGGATTGATGTGGGCCGCAAAAAGGCCAAGCAATATGCGTCGACCTTTGACCGCATCGAGCGTCAATACGGCGTGTCGCGCGGCGTGCTTTTGGCGTTTTGGGCGTTTGAAACCGACTACGGCGCGTTCCAAGGCGATTTCAACACGTTGAACTCTTTGGTAACCTTGGCGCATGATTGCCGCCGTCCCGAGCTTTTCCGTCCGCAGGTATTTGCGGCGCTGGAGCTCTACAAGCGCGGCAACTTCAGCCCGACCAAGACCACCGGCGCCTGGGCCGGGGAAATTGGCATGGTGCAGATGCTGCCGGCGGACATCATTGAAAACGGTGTGGATGGCGATGGCGACGGCAAAGTTAGCCACAAAACCTCTCCGCAGGATGCGCTGATGTCCGGCGGCAAAATGCTGTCTCATCTCGGCTGGCGCAAGAACGAGCCCTGGCTGCAGGAGGTTGTGGTGCCTAGTAATCTGGACTGGTCTAAGTCCGGTCTCGACACCACCCTGCCCGCCAATCAATGGGCAAAAATGGGTGTGAAACCACGCGAGGGCAAACTTGCCAACTTGCCCGCCTCGCTGCTGCTGCCACAGGGGCGCAAGGGTCCGGCGTTTTTGGCCTATCCAAACTACAGCGTGTATTTTGAGTGGAACAAAAGCTTCGTCTACGTGACTACGGCGGCCTATTTTGCCAACCGTCTGGAAGGCAAGGCGCGCTACAATGCGGGCAACCCGGACACGGGCCTGTCCGGCAACCAGATGAAACAACTGCAGAAAAAGCTAAAAGCACGCGGGCATGATGTTGGCAAGGTGGACGGCATCCTGGGCAAACTGACCCGCCGCGCGGTTCAGGCAGAGCAAGTGCGCCTCGGCCTGCCAGCGGACGCCTGGCCTACGCCACAGTTGTTGAACGCGCTGTGAGTTTGGAAAACCTGCGCCCGCAGTACCACTTTCGAGAGGTTGGCGGGCGTATGCACATCTGGGACGTACGCAAGCTGCTGCAGCGGGCTGTCACCCTGCCCGTTATTGACATCGCGCTGAGCGACATCCAGGAGCTGGAAGAAAGCTATTGGTTTGACGCCACCAAGCAACCCGCAACCTGCCGCGCCATAGGCGACCATATAAAACTGGTGCAGGCAGCAGACCTGGCTTACCCGATCTTACTCTGCGCAGACCGCCGCGTGATGGATGGCATGCACCGGGTGGTGAAGG
Source organism: Shimia sp. MIT910701 (assembly GCF_047126315.1). GTDB lineage: Bacteria > Pseudomonadota > Alphaproteobacteria > Rhodobacterales > Rhodobacteraceae > Shimia. The sequence continues at coordinate 287,991 of NZ_CP138953.1, forward strand.
CCTATGTGGCGGGGCACGCCAGCATAACGGCGCGGCAACTCCCCCTGACGCCACCGCCAGATTTCATCGACGTGTCGCCTGATGATCTGCCTTATGAATGAGCTTCGATCGCGCGTACGGGAAACCGCAGGCCATCTGCGGTCTGCATCACCAGGCGTCCGCCGTTCTCCACAATCCGGTCACAGCGCTCCACGCCGGTGACAAAGGTCACACAAACCACACTGTCATCGGTAACTTTCCAATGGCCATACCAAGTCCCCCCTTCGCCATAGGTGTATTGATACTGCCCATTGCGCTCAAACACCGAACGGCCGTCGTCATAGAACACCAAAGTCTGGCCAGACAACTGCGCAGAAAGCCCTGCCACATCAAACGGCCTATCGCCGCTTTGCCCTTTCCAATCTTGCGCCACACTGCTGGTCGCCGTAAACAGCAGCCCCAAAATCATCCCTATCCGCATCACGCACCTCCTGCCCCACCCTAGGCGGCGGCACGCTCACCTGCGCGTCACAATGCAGTGACTGCTTCTCCTTCCAGAAATATCCCGGGGAGGAGGCCCACACCGTGGGCCGGAGGGGCTGGCCCCTCTGCCTTAGGCCACCAAAGTTTCCGCCGCTTTGAGGTCCACAGAGACCAACTGGCTCACACCCTGCTCGACCATGGTCACCCCAAACAATCGGTCCATGCGCGCCATGGTCACCGCGTGGTGGGTGATGATCAAAAAACGTGTGTTGGTGCGACGGCACATCTCGTCCAGAAGGTCACAAAACCGCGTCACGTTGGCATCATCCAACGGCGCGTCGACCTCGTCGAGCACACAGATTGGCGCCGGGTTGGCCAGGAACACCGCAAAAATCAGCGCCATGGCGGTCAGGGTCTGTTCGCCACCGGAAAGCAATGACAGCGTGCTGAGTTTCTTGCCAGGCGGCTGACACATGATTTCCAAGCCTGCTTCCAGTGGATCATCACTTTCCACCAGCACCAGATTGGCTTCCCCCCCGCCAAAGAGGTGGCGGAACAACAGTGAGAAGTTCGAGTTCACCTGTTCAAAAGCCGTCAGGAGGCGTTCGCGCCCTTCTTTGTTCAGGCTGGCAATACCGCTGCGCAGGGTGCGAATGGCCTCTTCAAGATCCGCCTTTTCGCTGACCAGCGCGTCGTGCTCTTCCTGTACTTCTTTGATGTCTTCTTCGGCGCGCAGGTTTACTGCGCCAAGGCTGTCGCGCTGGCGCTTCAGGCGGTTCACGTCGTTTTCGACCGTTTCGGAATCCGGCATTTTGTCCGGATCCACATCCAACCGCTCCAAAAGCTGCGCCGGATTGACCTCCTGCTCTTCCATGATGCGCTCAGCCGCATAGGTCACGGTTTCGCGGGCCGCATCGGCGCGGGCCTCAGAGCGGGCGCGCGCTTCGCGGGCTTCGCTGGCCAAGCGTTCCGCGTCGCGCTCATTATGCTCTGCTTCGCGTAGCGCCGCCTCGGCCTCGGCCAGCACATCCGCTGCGGCCTTGCGACGCTCTTCGGCAGCCTCGATGGCTTCGGTCAGCTCTTCGCGTTTGGCGGCGATTTCTTCGGGTGCCGCGCCGGCTTCGATCAGCTCTTCTTCCGAGGCGTCTTTGCGCTCGGCCAGCTCATTCATGCGTTTTTCAGCGGTTTCAAGGCGGTGACGCCAGCCGCTGATTTCTTTCATGACCTCTTGCGTGCGCTTAAGGCGGGCTTCGCCTTCGCGGCGCAATTCGTCATGGGCAGAGCGGCGGGACATCATCATGATGCGCGCGCCTTCGACGGTCATCTTGATATCCTCAACTTCCTGGCGGGCGGCATCAAGATCACCAAGGTCCGACAGCGCACGCTCTGCTTCCTGCAGCTGCTGACGCGCGGCCATGGCCTCTTCTTCGTGGCGGGTCACCGCCAAGCCAAGGCTTTCCAAACGCCCTTCTGCGAGATTGCGGTCCGCCTCGGCGCGGGACAGCGCGCGGTTGGCATCAGCCACAGCGCGATCGGCGGCGCGGCGGGCTTCGCGGGCAGATTGGTCGACATTGGCAAGTTCGCGCAGACGGGTTTGCAAGGCCTCATGCGCATCAACCGCGCCGTCTGCACGGGCAGTGGCACGCGCCATGGCTTGCTTAAGCTCTTCCAACCGGTTGAGCTGTTGCAGGCGCAGGGCGGCCGCGCTTGGCGCGTCTTCGGCCCAAGCGCGGTAGCCATCCCAGCGCCAGAGGTCGCCTTCTAGAGAAACCAGCCGCTGACCCGGTTTCAGGAGCGGTTGCAGAGACAGCGCGTCTTCATTGGCAACCAAACCAATCTGGCTCATGCGGCGTTCGAGCACCTCGGGCACGGACACGTGTTGCACCAGAGAGGTCACCCCCTCGGGCAGCGGTTGCACGTCACCATATTGCGGCAGCACGTACCAGCCGGAGGGGCCGTCTTCTTCCACCTCTGGCGCGCGCAGATCATCGGCTAGGGCTGCGCCCAGCGCTTTCTCAAAACCTTGCTGCACTTGCAGACGATCCAGGATTTGCCCGCCTTCAGCCGTATCGCGCTCCACCAGCTTGGCCAGCGCGGTGGTTTCCGCCCGCAGAGCGTTCAACTCGCCTTCCGCTTCGGAACGCTCGGCGCGAGCGTCCGCCTCACGCGATTGGGTTTCGGCGCGCTCTTCTTCGACCTCGGCAAGGCGTTCTTCGGCATCTTGGGCGGCCTCTATCGCCTCCGCCTCTGATTCGCGCGACAGCTCCAACTCTTCGGCGGCGCGCTCCAAAGCTTCTTTGGACTCCGCCACCGCTGCGCGGGCTTTCTCGGCCTCAGCTTCGCTTTTGTCCTGCGTCTTTTGGCTATCATCCAAAAGGCGCTGTGCTGATTGGTGGCGGGCGGCAAGACGAGCCACATCTTCCGTCAGCTGCGACAGCTCCGCTTCACGTTCCTGCAGCACGCTGGCAGCCTCACGGCTTTCATCAGACGCCGCTTCAAGCTTCTCTTCTTGGCCTTCACCGGCTTTGGCAAGCTCGCGCTGTTCCCACTCAAGCCGTTCGATGGTGTCTTCCGCGTCGCGGTTTAGACCAGCCTCGCGCTCCATGTCGCGACCCAGTTGCAGGATGCGATTTTTAAGCGTCTCGATGATTTGCAGCGCATGGGATTCCTGATCGTTGAGGCTGTCGCGTTGCACTTGCAGACGTTGTAGCACCGCGGAGGCGATGGCCTCTTCTTCGCGCTTGCCGGGCAGGACTTCGTCGCGTTCTTGGCGGGTCTTCGCGGCGGCACGCGCCAGAACTTCCGCCTGCGCGGCCTGCGTGGTGCGCGTTTTGAGTTCCTCGTCAGCCGCGGCGCGGGCGTCATCGGCTTCGCGCCAACGGCGGTAAAGCAACATGCCTTCGGCCTGACGCAGTTCATCGCCAATGGCGCGGTAGCGGGCCGCTTGACGGGCTTGGCGCGACAGTTGCGCCAACTGGCTGGCCAATTGCTCGATCACATCGTCCACGCGGGCAAGGTTGGTCTCGGCGCCTTTGAGTTTCAATTCGGCTTCGTGGCGGCGTTGATACAGACCGGAGATACCCGCCGCCTCTTCGAGAATACGACGGCGCGCTTTGGGTTTGGCGTTGATCAGCTCGGCAATCTGGCCCTGGCGCACAAGCGCGGGGGAATGCGCCCCGGTAGAGGCATCGGCAAACAACATCTGCACATCACGGGCACGGACGTCTTTGGCGTTCACCTTATAGGCGCTGCCGACGTCCCGCGTGATGCGGCGTACAATTTCGAGCGCGTCGTCATCGTTAAAGCCTGCGGGCGCGAGGCGTTCAGAGTTGTCAATTTGCAGAGACACTTCGGCAAAGTTGCGCGCCGGGCGGGTGGAGGCGCCGGCGAAGATCACATCTTCCATGCCGCCGCCCCGCATCGCCTTGGGGCGGTTCTCCCCCATGACCCAGCGCAATGCTTCCAGCAGGTTGGACTTGCCACAGCCGTTTGGCCCCACAACGCCGGTCAAACCATCGGCGATGATCAGGTCGGTGGGGTCCACGAAGCTTTTGAAGCCTGTCAGTCTGAGTTTGGAAAAGCGCAAATTGCGGCGGGTCCTGTGATTCCTTTTTGGTTAAGGAAGTCTGCAAAGGGCTCTTGTGGTGAGTCAACGGCAAACCACAGGATATGGATTTAACCCCCAAGTTATCCACAAGATATTGCCAGATTGGGGAGGTCGCTTTGCTTACGGATCGATCTTGAGTGACATGGAGATGTAAACAGAGCTCTGCGCTGCCTCAGATGTAATGCCTATTTTTTAATCAAATTCGGAAAACGATGCCGCCTTAAACGGCCTTTCAGGACGCGACGGCTGGACAGCGTCTAGCCGCGCTGACACATCTTTGACCAAACGATCAACGGGAAGACGTCATGAGCGATATTAAAGTTGTTCCAGGCAATCCGCGCGATGCGCAGGCCACGGCGCTTTTGCAGGCAAGCCACGCCTTGATGCAGGATCTGTTCAGCGCAGAAGACAATCACTTCCTGTCGATTGACGAGTTGTGCGTGCCGTCCGTGAGTTTTTTCGTGGCCAAGGAGGGCGACACATCTCTGGGCTGCGTGGCCTTGGCCAACAAGGGCGACTACGCCGAGATCAAATCAATGTTTGTCGATCCAAAGGCGCGCGGCAAAGGCATTGCGCATGAGTTGATGCAGGCGATTGAAGTCGAGGCGCGGGCACAGGGACTTGCCGAGGTGAAGCTGGAAACCGGCGACACGTTGCATCAGGCGCACAGCCTGTACCGGGCGCATGGCTACAAGGATTGTGGTCCGTTTGGGGAGTACGAAGAGAGCCCGGCGTCGCTGTTCATGACCAAAACACTGGCCTGATCGCTCTTATCGCTAGGGCTTGCACGTTGGCGCACTGCGTGGTCAAATTATGTGACCAGTTACGCGGGGCCATTTTCTATGCCATTTCAAAAAGTTCAGCCGGAAAAACTTTCCACCTCGGTGGTACGCCAGATTGAGCTGTTGATTTTGCGCGGTATTTTGCGGCCCGGCGAGAGACTGCCTGCGGAACGCGAGCTGAGTGATCGGCTCGGCGTGTCCCGGCCAAGTCTGCGCGAAGCAATTGCTACTTTGCAGGACAAGGGCCTGTTGACCTCCAAAGCCGGCGCTGGGATTTTTGTAGCCGATGTGCTCGGCAGCGCTTTTTCCGAAGCTTTGGTGCAGTTGTTTTCGGCCCATGATGAGGCGGTGTTTGACTACATTGCCTTCCGGCGCGACATGGAAGGTCTGGCAGCAGAACGCGCGGCGACCTTGGCCAGCGACACGGATTTGCAAGTGATCCAAGCGGTGTTTGACAAGATGGAAGCCGCGCACCCGAAGCGCAATCCGTCTGATGAGGCGCAGTTGGATGCGGATTTTCACCTCGCCATCATTGAAGCAAGCCACAATGTGATCATGCTGCATATGATGCGGTCGATGTATCAATTGCTGCGCGAAGGCGTGTTTTACAACCGAATGATTATGTTCAAGCAGCGTACCACCCGGGGAGAGCTATTGGAGCAGCACCGGGCGATCAATACCGCGTTGCAGGCGCGCGATGCCGAAGCCTCTCGCAAAGCGGTGATTGAACATCTGGATTACGTGGAAACCGCGCTGACCAACTTCAAAAAGTCCACGCAGAACGAAGCGATTGCCAAACAGCGCTATGAGCATGAATTGAGCCGCTAAGCGCGGCTCAAACTTCAGGCTGCGTAATCCAGCTGCACGTTGAGCAGATCCACGTCTTCGGCGGTCATGTTTTCTAAGATCACGGCCGGTTCCTGATCCAGCGTCACCATCGAGCCATCCACCGTGTGGGACCCGGACAGCAGGATGGTGATGGTTTCGGTGTCAGCATCATAGCTGGCTTCCCACTCCATGACCGCGTCATTGCCAAAATCGCTGGCGGCAAATGTGACGGTCTCGGTGGCTGCGTCGAGATCAGAAATCACCACTTCTTCACGGTTATCGTCAAACTCAAAAGCGACGGTGAACGCATCCGCTCCATCGCCCCCTTCAAGTGTATCGCCATTGTCGCCCACCAGCACATCATCGCCAAAACCGCCGCCAAGCATGTCGGCCGCGCTGTCAGCAAGGGTTGGGTGCGTGCCATTCACCGTGTCGTTGCCGGTGCCGCCAAGCAACGTGTCGGCGCCCTCAAAGTCGCGCAGCACATCATTGCCGGAACCGCCACGCACGAGATCGTCGCCACCGTTCTCAAAGCCTAGGCCGTCCAAACCCAGTTCTTCGACAAGTGTCGCGTCATAGATGTCGTTTCCACTGCCCATGGCAAGTGTGTCGTCACCAATACCGCCCGAGATCGTGTCGGCGCCTGCGCCCCCGAGAATGGAGTCTACCCCGTCTCCGCCGCTGATGCCGTCGCCACTTGCCCCACCGTGTAAGGTGTCATCTCCAGCGCCGCCATGGAGCCAATCTTCGCCATTATTACCGCGCAAGTCGTCGTCTCCAGCGCCACCGGTGAAGGTGTCGCTGCCGTCCTCGCCTTCAAAGGTGTCATCGCCATCGGAAAGGAGCACAGCCTCTGACACATCAAGCACTTGCTCCGGGCTGTCGTCGCTATCGTCGGTTTCAGTTTCCGCGTCATCGGGCTGGTTTATGGCGTCCAGGTCCGGCTCTTCAAAGCCAGTCAAAACATCGGCGACCATGCCAACGCCAAAGATCGCGGTTAATGCCAAAAGGGCCAACATTGCTCTTGTCCTCACACAAAACTCTAACGGCTTTGGTAAGAGGCTATTAACCAAGTTTGACCGGATTGAGGCAGGCGTGTGCTGCTTTCTGGTCCGCGCCAGCGCAACAAAAAAAGGCCGCCGAAGCGACCTTTCTACACGTAATATCTTCCGATCAGGCTTTGTCTGTTCCGACATTCTCCGCAAAAGCTTTCTCGAACTCCTTTTGCTTTTCGGGGCTCGCGTCGGTTTGGTAGTTGGCCTTCCACTCGTCCATGGTCATGCCATAGAAGATTTCGCGGGCTTCGGTCTTGTCCATGTCGATGCCACGCTCATTGGCGGCTTCCTGATACCAGCGCGACAGGCAATTGCGGCAAAATCCCGCGAGGTTCATCATATCGATGTTCTGAACGTCGGTGCGTTTCTCCATCAGGTGCTCACGCAGAGTGCGGAAAGCGGCCGCTTCGAGTTCGATCTGAGTTTGCTTATCCATGGCTGTCCTCCGGAGGCAATTGCGTTGCGCAATGGGTAGCAACCGGAGGGGCGTTGGGCAAGCGCGTCACATGATCGTGAGAGCGAGCCAAGGCACCAGAGCGAAGACAAAAATCAACAGCTTGTAGGTGCCGAGCCACTGGAAATAGAGCGGCGCAAGCGTGTCTTTCTCAACCCCAGTGATCCGCGCATGCACGTCCGCGACCCAGCCGCGCAGGCCATAGATCATGACGGTGGCAAAAAGCAGGACACCGATGTGAATGACGGCCATCCATCCAAAGAAGGCAGTTAGGGTTGCTTGGGTCATGTCAGCCTCCTTTCAGCTGTTGTTTTTCCCACTCCATATATGGGGACCGCCGCCCCCTTTCGCCAGAGCTCGTGTATGGGATTTCGAGCCAAAGCAAATGATTTATAAGCCAGAATTTGCCAACGTGCTTTGCAGAATGGGCGCGAGCCGTTCTGCCCAGGCGTTCTGGCCCTCTGGTGTGTCGATTTCGTCGTGACGCAGCTCGATCAAAGCATTCAAACGACCTGGCTGGAGCGCGTGTTGATCGATGCTGTCGCCGGGCAGCCAGCCGTTGTAGGGCTCGTTGTCACCCACTGTCAGATCACTCTCCTGCTCCAGCTCGGCTATCAGCGCCTTGCCAAACCTATCTTCTTTCGGAGCATGCAACACACCAATTTCCCAAGGGCGCGGTGCGCGGCCGTTGAGCTTGGGAGAGAAGCTGTGCATGGCGATGATCACCACATCTTCGCGCTCTGCGGCCAGACTTTCGAGTGCGTTATGGTAAGGCTGATAATGCGTGGCTCTGCGGCGCTCGATTTCCGCATCATCTACGTCGCGATTTCCGGGAATGATCGTGCCGTCATAAAGCCGCATGACCAGCGTCGGGTCATCTGCCCCGCGGTTTGGGTCGATACATAGGCGGGACCAGTTGGCGCAAATCACTGGCGCATCCAACAGCTCGCCGAGGCTCAAAGACGTGCCGCGTGCGCCCACATCATAAGCGATGTGTCGGGACATGTCGGTGGGATCAAGACCCAGGTCCCCGCCGTTGATGTCCTCTGGCACAAAATTGGCGGCATGGTCCACGGTGATCAGCCAACGCGAGCGGCGCTCTGCGCCATATATGGAAAACGGTGTATATGTCATGTGCGTGTCATTGCTTTCTGCTCAGACTTAGGTCAGTTGTGGCGCAAAGTGAATTGGGTACAGGTTCACCTTGTATTTGTTAGCGTTAACATGTAGCAGGTGACACGCAAGGTGCCTTCAGGTCATTTCCTGAATAGCCAGACGAGCAAAGGCAAAGAAAGACGGATCATGAGACGACTGAGAAACGTGAAAATCGTGGCCACATTGGGCCCAGCTTCCGAAACCTACGACATGATCCGCAGCCTGCATGAAGCCGGGGCAGATGTGTTCCGTCTGAACATGAGCCACGGCAGCCATGACGAGATCCGCGAAAAACACCGCATCATCCGTCAGGTCGAGAAAGATCTGCAGAGCCCGATCGCAATTCTGGCCGACCTTCAGGGACCAAAACTGCGGGTGGGTGTGTTTGCCAACGGCGAAGAAGAGCTGGTGGACGGCGCGAAGTTCCGCCTCGACCTTGATCCTGCAGAAGGCGACGTAAACCGCGTATGTCTGCCGCACCCTGAGATTTTTGCCGCACTGAAAGACGGCGCCAACCTGCTGGTCAACGATGGCAAGATCCGCCTGAAAGTTGAAAGCTGTGGCGACGACTTCGCCAACTGTGTGGTGACCACCGGCGGCACCATCTCCAACCGCAAGGGCGTAAACGTGCCAGACGTTGTTTTGCCGCTGGCGGCCCTGTCCGAAAAAGACCGCGACGATCTGGAGTTTGTCTGTGGTCTGGGTGTGGACTGGCTGGCGCTCTCCTTTGTGCAGCGTGCCGAAGACGTCCAAGAAGCCCGCGAACTATCACAAGGCCGCGCAGCGATTCTGTCCAAGATCGAAAAACCTGCAGCCGTAGAAGCCTTTGACGAAATCCTTGCCGCGTCCGATGGTATTATGGTGGCCCGTGGCGATCTGGGTGTGGAGCTGCCGGTCAGTGCCGTGCCCCCAATCCAGAAGCGCCTGGTGCGCAAGTGTCGCAATGTCGCCAAGCCGGTGATTGTGGCGACCCAGATGCTGGAAAGCATGATTGAAAGCCCAATGCCCACCCGCGCCGAAGTGAGCGACGTGGCGACGGCAATCTATGAAGGCTCTGACGCCATCATGCTGTCGGCGGAATCAGCGGCAGGCAGCTTCCCGATTGAAGCCGTGACCACGATGAACAATGTGGCCATCGAAGTGGAAAGCGACCCGACCTATCGCGAGATCATTGAAGCCAGCCGTAGCGCTCCGCGCTCCGGTGTGGCAGACGCGATCGTTGTAGCCGCGCGCGAGATTGCCGAAACCACACAGGTTGCAGCTATCTGCTGCTTTAGCCAATCCGGCACAACAGCACTGCTGATCGCCCGCGAACGCCCTCGTGTGCCAATCATCGCAATGACCAGCCTACGTGGCACTGCGCGCCGCCTGGCGCTGAGCTGGGGCACCAATTGTGTGATCTCATCCAATGTCAGCCGCTTTAAAATGGCGGTTGTGGCCTCGGCACGCGCGGCGCGCGATCTTGGCTACGCCGAGGAGCAGGATCAGATTGTTGTGACTGCCGGTCTGCCGTTCAACGTGCCCGGCACCACCAACATTCTGCGAGTCTCTCCCTGTGACGAGCGTTTGATTTTCAACCTCGAGTCGGAGTAGCGTCGGCCGAAAGGGCATCCCTCAAGAAGGGCCAAGGGCAGGCATGGCAACAGACTATCTGATCACAGTTGGATTGATTGTGGGGTTGTTCTCCATACCCGCCATGCTCGCCGCCTATGCTGACAACCGCTTTCCACGCAATGCCATGGGGGCGTTTATCCTGTCGGCGGCGGTGATTGCCATCGCCATCATCCAAAATCCGGCACGCTACAGCGTGGCGGATTTGCCAAATGTGGTGATCCGAGTAATTGCGGACATCATCCACTAGAAACCCCACAAAAATGAGTCGATTAGGCCTTGCGTGCCTGATCTATGCGCTCTATACGGCGCCTCTATTCGCGCGACCGGCTGGATGGCATGCCGAGTCGCGTTTGTCACCGACCGAATACAAAGGAGACGGAAATGCCTAAGATGAAGACCAAGTCGAGCGCCAAAAAGCGCTTCAAGGTCACTGCCTCTGGCAAAGTGAAAGCCGGCCAAGCCGGTAAGCGCCACGGCATGATCAAACGCACCAACAAATTCCTGCGTGACGCACGCGGCACCACCACGCTGTCCGCACCGGACGCGAAGATCGTCAAGGGCTTCATGCCCTACGACCGCTAAGAGGAGATTGAGATATGTCCCGCGTTAAAGGTGGTACCGTAACCCACGCCCGTCACAAAAAAGTCGTCAAGGCCGCAAAAGGCTACTACGGCCGTCGCAAGAACACCTTCAAGGTCGCGCGTCAGGCAGTTGATAAGGCGAACCAGTATGCAACACGTGACCGTAAGAATCGGAAGCGTAATTTCCGTGCGCTCTGGATCCAGCGTATCAACGCTGCCGTGCGCGCCCACGACGAAGCCCTGACCTACTCCCGCTTCATCAACGGCCTGAACCTGGCCGGCATTGAAGTGGACCGTAAGGTTCTGGCTGACCTGGCCGTACATGAGCCAGCCGCGTTCAACGCGATTGTGGATCAGGCGAAAGCGGCGCTGGCAGCCTAAGCCACGTCGTTTCAAAGATGAGAGAAGCCCGTGCCTTTGGCGCGGGCTTTTTCTTTTGCGCCCAGGCCAAAGAGAGAACGTCAAGCGGCCTTAGAGCGCACAAAATGAGAACAAAGGAAAAACAGGTTACGTTTTATTTACCACTCCACCCCCATGATGCCACCACGGCGTGTGTTTGCCGCGAGATGTTACCAGTGATTTGGAGGTTAGAATGGCCCGTATCAGCGAGCTGCATTATTCCAATGCCTATGCGCAGCGTTCCGGAGTTGAGGAGTTTTTGGAAGTCGCCTTGGCGTTTGACGAAGACCCTGGCGATTTTGTGGTATCCTTTTATCAGGCGGACGGCACAGTTGGCATTGAGATCCCCCTGACCCACCCGGATGTGTTGGCCTCCATTGATCCGGACACAAACGAGCAGGTCCTGGTGATTTCTGCCTCGCATTTTCCCATCCTGCTGACCGATCCGGACGGGCGCGGCGCGGGTAACTACGAAGCCTATGCGTTGACCAACAGCGGTACAGGCGAGGTGGTAGACTTCTACGACATTGGCGGTGGCACACAGAACATCCTCGCTATTGACGGCGCGGCCGCGGGCGCCACGTCCGAAAACCTATCAGTGCTGGCGTCGCCCAACAGCACCACAACCAGCATCCAGTTCAACCAACCAACTCCGGACCAGCGCAGCGATGCTGCCGTTGGCGCCGGTGATACCGGGGTGGCATGTTTTGTCGAAGGCACCCGCATCCGCACCGAGGTTGGCTATCAGCTCATCGACACATTGAGCGAAGGTGATTTGATCTGGACACGTGACAATGGGTTGCAGCCGGTGCGCTGGATCGGGCGGCGCACGGTGCCGGGCAGCGGGAAATATGCGCCGGTTCAAATTGCGCCGGAGACCTTTGGCGCGATCAAGCCGCATCAGGTCTCCCAAAACCACCGCATGCTGATCACCGGCTGGCGGGCGCAGCTGCTGTTTGGTGAGGACGAAATTCTGGTGCCGGCAAAAGCGCTGGTGGACGACTGCGACGTGCGGATTTGTGAGTGTGATCGGGTCACCTATTACCACCTGTTGTTTGACGACCATCAGATCATCAGCGGGGACGGTGTATTGAGCGAGAGCTTCTTCCCGGGCAACGAGGCGATGAAAGCCGTCGATTGCGGCACCCAACGGGAGATGTTTGCCCTGTTTCCCGAACTGGCCACTGGGGTTCTGGTGCAAACCCAAACCGCGCGGCCGGTGGCACCCGCAAGCCTTGGCCCCCTGTTGATGCGCAATTGATCCAACAGAGGGGCGTTTGCAAGGCGCGCCCCTCTGCGCGCTTGCAATCAAGGGGCCGTATGATAGGAGGTCTGCGGTAATTTCTCATCTGGGGACGGCCCTGTCATGGACGAACTGCGCACCAAATATCTAGACGCCATTGCCGCTGCGGCAGACGAAGCCGCGCTTGAAGAGCTGCGCGTGCAGGCCGTGGGCAAGAAAGGCGAAGTCAGCCTGAAAATGCGCGAGCTGGGCAAGATGACCCCGGAAGAACGCCAGGTTGCAGGCCCAGCGCTCAACGCGCTCAAAAACGAAATCAACTCTGCTTTGGCCGCCAAAAAAGTGGCGCTTGCGGATGCAGCGCTGGACGCGCGCCTGGCCACGGAATGGCTGGACGTAACGTTGCCAGCGCGCAACCGTCGTGTCGGCACCATCCACCCGATCAGCCAAGTGACCGAAGAGGTCACAGCGATCTTTGCCGATATGGGCTTTGCCGTGGCCGAAGGTCCGCAGATCGAGACCGATTGGTATAACTTTGACGCACTCAACATTCCGGGCCACCACCCAGCGCGCGCGGAGATGGACACGTTTTACACCCACCGTGCCGAAGGTGACGAGCGCCCGCCGCATGTGCTGCGTACGCACACCAGCCCGGTGCAAATCCGGTCGATGGAAAAAACCGGCGCGCCGATCCGCATCATCTGTCCAGGTCGCGTATACCGCGCGGACTATGACCAGACCCACACGCCGATGTTCCACCAGGTCGAAGGTCTTGCTTTGGGCAAGGACATCTCCATGGCAAACCTCAAGTGGGTGCTTGAAGAGTTTTTCTCCGCCTTCTTTGGCACCGACGTCAAAACCCGCTTCCGCGCGTCGCACTTCCCGTTCACAGAGCCCTCCGCCGAAGTGGACATCCAGTGCAGCTGGGAAGGTGGCACTGTGAAAGTTGGCGAAGGCGACGATTGGCTCGAAGTGCTGGGCTCCGGCATGGTGCACCCGAACGTGCTCAAGGCGGGCGGGATCGACCCCGATGAGTATCAGGGCTTTGCCTTCGGCATGGGCATCGACCGTCTGGCGATGCTGAAATATGGCATCCCGGACCTACGTGCCTTCTTTGACAGCGACCTGCGCTGGCTGCGCCACTATGGCTTTGCCTCACTGGACCAGCCGACCCTGCACGGCGGCCTGAACCGATAATTTTCTGGGCATCTCGGCTTCACCGGAAGCGCCTAGATGCCCAATGACGCTTTAGAACAAGCGAAAAGGAATTCGCTATGAAATTCACTCTTTCCTGGTTGAAAGACCACCTTGAGACCGACGCAAGCGTTGACGAGATTGTCGAGGCGCTGACCGACCTTGGCCTTGAGGTTGAGGATGTTTCCAACCCGGCACAGCGGCTGGCCGACTTTACCCTGGGAAAAGTGGTGCACGCCGAACAGCACCCGGATGCCGACAAACTGCGGGTTTGCACCGTGGCGACCGACGAAGGGGAGCTGCAAATCATCTGTGGCGCGCCCAATGCGCGCGAAGGCATCACCGTCGTGGTGTGTAAGCCAGGCATGTATATTCCCGGACTGGATATCACCATTTCCGTGGGCAAGATCCGCGGCGTGGAAAGCTTTGGCATGATGGCGTCTGAGCGTGAGCTGGAGCTGTCTGATGAGCATGACGGCATCATCGAGCTGCCATCCGGCGAGGTCGGCGACAAGTTTGTCGACTGGCTGGCGCAAAACGATCCGTCCAAGGTCGACACAATGATCGAGATTGCGATCACGCCGAACCGTCCAGATGCGCTGGGTGTGCGTGGCATTGCGCTTGATCTGGCGGCGCGTGGGCTGGGCAAAATGAAGCCTGCCAAGACCGCCACCATCGAAGGTGGCTATGAGAGCCCGATCACCGTGAGCATTGATGAATCTGCGGCCACCGATGGCTGTGAGGTCTTCGCTGGCCGGTTGATCAAAGGTGTGAAAAACGTCCCGTCCCCGCAGTGGCTGCAGGACCGTCTGAAGGCCATTGGCCTGCGTCCGATTTCTGCGCTGGTGGACATCACCAACTTCTTCACCTTTGACCGCAACCGCCCGCTGCACGTGTTTGATGCGGACAAAGTCAAAGGCGACCTTGTGGTTCATCGCGCCAAAGGCGGAGAGACCCTCGTGGGTCTGGACGAGAAAGAATACACTTTCAACGAAGGGATGGTTGTCATCTCCGACGACGAATGTGTGGAATCCATCGGCGGCATCATGGGTGGCCTGGCCACCGGCTGTACCGAAGAAACCACCAATGTCTTCCTTGAGGCCGCTGTGTGGGACCACATTCAGATCGCCTACACGGGCCGTGGTTTGAAGATCAATTCCGACGCGCGCTACCGTAATGAACGCGGCATTGATCCGGCCTACAACATGCAGGCGATGGATGACGCGACACAGATGATCATCGATCTTTGCGGCGGCGAGCCGTCCAACCTCGTGACCGCTGGTGCCGTACCGGATGTGGCGCGTGCCTATAAGCTCGACACCGACCGTGTTCAGTCGCTTGTGGGCATGGAAATCCCTGCTGAAACGCAGGTTGCCACATTGGAAGCGCTGGGTTTTACCATCGAAGGTGACATGGCCCATGTACCAAGCTGGCGCCCTGATGTGCGTGGCTCTGCCGATCTGGTGGAAGAAGTTGCGCGTGTGGCGTCACTGACCAAGCTTGAAGGCAAGCCGCTGCCACGCACCTCTGCTGGTGTGCCGGAGCAAATCCTGTCTCCGATGCAGAAACGCGAGCAGATTGCGCGCCGCACAACGGCGGCACTGGGCTACAACGAATGTGTGACCTACAGCTTCATCGACAAGGCGGCGGCTGAGCTGTTTGGCGGTGGATCGGATGCAACCATGTTGGAAAACCCGATCTCCAGCGAGATGAGCCACATGCGTCCATCCCTGCTGCCGGGCCTCCTGCAAGCGGCAGCCCGTAACCAAGCGCGTGGCTTCATGGACATGGCGCTGTTTGAATGTGGTGCAGTGTTCCACGGCGGTGAGCCAGGTGAGCAAGAAAACCTGCTGACCGGCATTCTGGTGGGCCGCACCGTGGGCAAGGACATCCATGGCGAGAGCCGTGGCGTCGACATTTATGACGCCAAGGCGGACATGGAAGCGGTAATGAGCGCGCTCGGTGCGCCCGCTAAGCTGACCTACAACCGCGGTGTCAACGGTTGGTGGCATCCGGGCCGCAGCGCAAAAGTGGGTCTGGGTCCGAAGAAAATCCTCGGCGCCTTCGGCGAAATCCACCCGAAAGTGCTTGATGCGTTGAACGTGAAAGGTCCTGTGGTGGCGTTCGCAATCCACACCGCAGAGATCCCGATGCCACGCAAGAAATCTGCGTCCAAAGGCGCTGTGACCATGGCGGACCTGCAGGCGGTGGAGCGTGACTTTGCCTTTGTGGTGGACGCGGATGTCGAGGCCGTGAACGTGGTCAACGCAGCCGCAGGTGCGGACAAAAACCTGATCGCAGATGTGCGCATCTTTGACGAGTTCATTGGCGGCGCTCTGGGTGAGGGCAAGAAATCCCTTGCGATCACAGTACGCCTGCAGCCCACAGAGAAGACGCTCAAGGAAGCGGATATCGAGGCAGTGGCAACCAAGATTGTTGAGAAAGTCAGCAAGGCCACCGGCGGTACCCTGCGTGGCTGACGCCGCTCTGCCGCGACTGGCACGGGCCGAGGAGGCCCCTGCCATCGCGCGGCTGATTGATGCAGCGTATCACCCCTATCGTGATCAAGGAATAACGCTGCCGGATGTGTCCGGCGGCGTTTCTGATTCCATTGCCGCCGGACAGGTCTGGGTCATGGACGACCTGTCAGGCGTGCTAATGCTCACAACAGTAACACCAACAGCGCATCTGATGAATGTTGCGGTATCGCCCGATGCGCGTGGACGTGGGATTGGCGGCCAATTGATCCGATGGGCGCTTGAGTTGGCCCAAGCGGCAGGCTGCACGGAGATTGCTTTAGCGACCCACGTAGACATGCCCGACAACGTCGCGCTCTATACCCACCTTGGTTGGCGGGAGACCGAGCGGGACGCGACCCGCGTGATGATGGTGCGGCCGCTGCCTTAAGCTTCGGTGAGATGCTCGGCCAGGGCGTCAAAAACCAATCGAATGCGCCGGCTGGTGTGTAGTTCACGATGCGTGGTGAGCCAGATCGGGAACACAATTGGGGCGAGGTCCGGAAGGACACGCTCGATGCCCGGGGTGGCTTCGGCGACATCGTCGGCCATTGGGGAAATGCCGAATCCCTGCCTGCACAATTCCCAAGCCACAAGACCACTGTCAGAGCCTGTGCGGAAGTTGTCGATGTCTATCGGGAAGCCCATTGGCTTGAGATATTCAAGCATGCGCGGCACATCACCGGACCCAACAAAATCATGCTGGGCCAGCTCGTCAACAGTTTGCGGGCGCCCGCGAAAGTCGAGGTAGTCTTTGGAAGCATAGAAATAGCCTTTGGCTTCGCGCACCAATCGCGCAATCAAATCCGGCTGTTCCGGACGCACGTGGCGAATGGCTATATCTGCCTCACGCCGCATGAGGTCTTGCACATCATCCGAGGCGACCACCTCAATGACCAACTTCGGGGCTTTGGCGCGCAGGTCTTTTAGAATCGGGGGTAGCAGATGCACTGAGTAGACATCAGACGCGGTGATCGCGACGCGGCCTTCGATGTCCTGATTCTGACCTGAAGCCACAAGTGCCACACGATCCGCAGCTGCGCGCATTGCACGCACATGTTCCAGCAACTCGCCCCCAGCGACAGTAAGTTCTAACGACCGCCCCACCCGCTCAAACAGCATGATGCCAAGATCTTCTTCCAAGGCAGCCACTTGTCGGCCTAAAGTGGGCTGCGTGAGGTTCAGCTTGCGCGCAGCCGCAGACAGCGAGCCCTCTTCTGCCGTCGTCAAAAAGGCGCGGATGTGGTTCCAGTCAAAGGTGCCATTTGGATCAATCATGCAAATACGTATAACAACACTGCGAATTTCGGCAATTTATATCGCATTCACGCATGGGTAAGCTCATCCTCGAAAGGAGAAAGACCATGCAAGCAGCAGCGAAGTTTTGGGATGGTGTGGCGCAGAAATACGCCAAATCCGCCATCAGTGATATGCAGGCGTATGAGTATACGCTGGGCCGGACACGGTCATACCTCAAGGAAAGTGACGTGGTGATAGAGTTGGGCTGTGGCACAGCTTCCACCGCCATCAAGCTGGCCGATGCGGTGGCGGAGATGGTGGCCACGGATGTGTCCGGGGGCATGTTGGAAGTAGGCCGCGAACGGGTCAGCGAAGCGGGCGCCAAGAATATCCGGTTGGTGCAGGCCACGCCGGAAAGCGCGCCGGAAGGTCCGTTTGACGTGGTGATGGCGCACAACCTGATCCACCTTTTGGAAGACGGCGACATCGCCATGGCCGAAGTCGCCAAGCGGGTCAAACCGGGCGGGCTGTTCATTTCAAAGACGCCCTGCCTGAGCGAGAACATGCGGTCGATCAAATTCCGGATGCTCAAAACCGCGATCCCGCTGATGCAGTTTTTTGGCAAGGCGCCGTTTGTGCGGTTCTTCTCGATTGCCGAGCTGGAACGCTCTGTCACCGACGCTGGCTTTCGCATCATTGAAAGCGGCAACTTTCCGGCAGATCCGCCAAGCCGCTACCTTGTGGCGCGCAAGCTTTGACGCGCGGGATTTGAAACTGCTTCAAGTCGTGAGGGATTGGAGCACGGCGCCGGACAGGTTATGACCTTGCGCAAGCAAGAGAGGATACCCCATGAGCCTAAACGTCTACCTGTCCGGCGAAATTCACACCGATTGGCGCGAGCAGATCATCGCAGGCGCCGCCGATCTGGATGTGACCTTTAACAGCCCTGTGACCGATCACGCAGCTTCTGATGATTGTGGCGTGGCTATTCTGGGCGCGGAAGACAACAAGTATTGGCATGACCACAAAGGCGCGATGGTGAACGCCATTCGCACCCGCAAAGGCATTGAAGATGCGGATGTGGTTGTGGTGCGTTTTGGCGAGAAGTACCGCCAATGGAACGCCGCCTTTGACGCGGGGTATGCGGCAGCGCTTGGCAAATCGATCATTGTCCTGTCGATGCCGGATCAGCAGCACGCGCTTAAGGAAGTACATGCGGCAGCCCTGGCCGTGGCGGAGGAGCCAGCGCAAGTGGTGCAAATTCTGCGCTACGTGCTCACAAGCCAGTTGCCAAACAGCTGACCTGCGCTGCGCGCTTACGTCGCGTTAGACTTGCTTGGTGAAATTGCCCCCTCCTAGGCTAAGAGTCAGCACAGGAGGGCGGCATGGAATTTGACTATATCATCGTCGGCGGAGGGTCCGCCGGATGCGTTTTGGCCGCGCGCCTCAGTGAAGATCCGCACACCAAAGTATGTTTGGTGGAGGCCGGCGGCAAAGGCGAGGATATTTTCATCCGCGCCCCAGCCTTGATTGCCGCGATGATTTCCGGGCGCCCCAAGATCAACAATTGGGCGCTCAAAACTGTACCCCAAAAGCAACTGAACAACCGGCGAGGGTTTCAGCCTCGCGGCAAGGCCCTGGGCGGCAGTTCCGCAATCAACGCCATGCTCTATGTGCGCGGGCACAAAGCTGACTATGACGAATGGGCGCAGCTTGGTTGTGAAGGTTGGGACTGGGAGAGCGTGCTTCCCTATTTCAAGAAATCCGAAGGCAATCAGCGTGGTGCGGATGGCCTGCATGGCGACGGTGGTCCGTTGCAAGTGGGCGATCAGGCTGAGCCGCGCGCCATCAATGACGCTTTTATCGCGGCCTGCAATGCGCACCAGATCCGGAGCAATGAAGATTTCAATGGCCCCGAACAGGAAGGCGCCGGGCACTATCAGGTGACGCAGTTTTTTGACGGCGACCACAAAGGCGAACGCTGCTCCGCTGCGGCAGCATATTTGCGGGAAAACCTGCATCGGCCCAACTTGACCGTCTACACAAAGACCCAAGCGCGGCGGGTTGTGATGACCAAAGGGCGCGCCACGGGCCTTGAGATAAGGCGCAATGGCACTGTTGAGACGCTCCAGGCGCGCAAAGAAGTGATCCTGTCCTCTGGGGCCTTTGGCTCGCCACAACTCTTGTTGCTGTCCGGTATCGGCCCGCGTGAAGAAGTGGAAAAGCACGGTATCGAACTTGTGCATGACCTGCCGGGTGTTGGGCAAAACCTTCAGGACCACCTTGATCACATATTAAGCTACCGCAACAAGAAGAAAGACACCGTGGGCCTGACACCTTCGGGTTTGGCGAAGATGACCAAGGCAGCGCTGCGATGGCGCAAGACGGGGACCGGTCTGTTTGCCTCGCCCTTTGCCGAGAGCGGCGCGTTTTTCAAAACCGATCCCGCGTTGGACCGCCCGGACATCCAACTGCATTTTGTCGTGGGGATTGTGGATGATCACAATCGCAAGATGCACATGCCCTATGGCTATAGCTGCCATGTCTGCGTGTTGCGCCCGCACAGTCGCGGAACCGTCACCCTACGCTCAGCCGATCCGGCCAAGCCGCCGAAGATTGACCCGAAGTTCCTGGAGGATGAGCGCGATTTTCAGGTGATGAAAAAAGCGGTCAAGACGCTGGACAGCATCATGGAAGACAGTGCGCTCGAAGCTTGGCGTGGGGCGCGCTACTACAAACACGACGGCTCGGACGCAGCTTGGGAAGCAGACATTCGTGCGCGGGCCGACACGATTTACCATCCGGTCGGCACCTGTAAAATGGGCACGGATGACAAGGCGGTGGTGGACAACCAATGCCGCGTCTATGGCGTCGAAGGACTGCGGGTGGTGGATGCCTCAGTCATGCCACGGCTGATAGGCGGCAATACCAACGCGCCCACGATCATGATCGGCGAAAAGATCGCCGACGCCATACGATCCGGCCACTAAGAAGGGGGAGCCGAGGCTCCCCCAAATTGATTTAGGCAGGCACGGCTGGTGTTTTCAGACCAACTTGTACGGCTGGACGTGCGAGGAACCGCTCCAGATAGGCGTTCACGTTGGGGTAATTGTCCCAGCCAACCGCCTCCTTTGCACCATAGTAATCCAAGGCGCGCAGCCACGGTGCGGTTGCGATGTCCGCAATCGAGTAGCTGCCAGTGATCCAGTCGCGGCCTTCCAGCTGTTTTTCCAGCACGGACAGCAACCGTTTGGCCTCATTCTGATAGCGTTCGCGTGGACGCGGGTCTTCGATTTCGGCTCCGGCAAATTTGGTGAAGAAGCCAAGCTGGCCAAACATCGGGCCAACACCTGCCATCTGGAACATGACCCACTGGATGGCTTCGTACTTCTCGGACGGCGTGTTACCGATCAGCTTGCCGGTCTTCTCCGCCAGGTAAATCAGGATGGCGCCGCTCTCAAACAGGCTCAGCGGCTGACCATCTGGACCGTTTGGATCAATGATGGCCGGAATTTTGTTGTTGGGGTTTAACGCCAAAAACTCCGGGCTTTTGACATCTGCATCGCTCAGCGTCACGAGATGCGCTTCGTAAGGCTGGCCAATTTCTTCTAGCATGATCGAAACCTTCACCCCGTTTGGTGTGGGGAAGGCATAGAGCTGCAGAACGCTTGGATCTTGAGCGGCCCAGCGGCTGTTGATTGGGTGATCGGTGACAGTGGTCATTGTGGCTCTCCTGTTGCGGTCCTAGGGGATAGATAAGCGCTTTTTCCCATCCCGCCAGCGCTCTATACGTGCGATAGGGAGCATGTTACTGTGCATCAGCGCAGAGCCAACATGTTAAAAAGCCGCCCAAAATGGGCATAAAATCGGGGGAAGTCCGTTGGAATCCATTGTAGAACAGGCGCAGGGTTTTGGCCCACTGCTGATCACTGCCGTCAAAGCGCTGGTTGTGCTCATCATCGGTTGGATGGTCGCTGGTGCGATCAGCCGCATGGTGCGCAACCGCGTGAATAAAACACCAGAAATTGATGCGACGCTCGGAAACTTTGCCGCCAGCATTGTACGCTGGGTCATCTTGCTCATGGTGCTGGTTGCCATTCTGGGCATCTTCGGAATTGAAGCCACATCGCTTGTAGCAATGATGGGCGCCGCGACACTGGCCATTGGTCTGGCTTTGCAGGGCACATTGGCCGATCTTGCAGCGGGCTTTATGCTCATCCTCTTCCGCCCCTACAAAATTGGGCAATATGTGGATGTGGGCGGCACTGCTGGTACGGTTGTGGACCTGAACCTGTTTGTGACCGAGTTGGTCACGCCGGATAACGTTCAAATCATCATTCCAAACGGCCAGGCCTGGGGATCTGTCATCACTAACTTCTCCGCACATGAAACTCGCCGCGTGGATGTGGTGTTTGGCATCGACTACGGCGATGACGCAGACAAAGCCAAGCAGATCATTCTCGACACCGCCAACGCTGATGAGCGCGTGCTGAAGGACCCGGAAGCCTGGGCGCGCGTGACCAACCTGGGCGACAGTTCGGTAGACATCACCATGCGCGTTTGGTGTGCCGCGGACGACTATTGGGAGCTGAAGTTTGGCCTCACGCAAGCGATCAAAGAAGCCTTCGACAAAGATGGCATCTCGATCCCTTACCCCCACACTGTGGAAATCAAACGCGAAGCATAAACGCGCCAGCGGATGGAAAGGCGGCCAAATGGCCGCCTTTTTTGTGTCCTACAGCAGCGTGATGGTGGATGTGCCAGATCCCTCACGCAGGGCATGAACCTCCGCCAATTCCGGATCATTGATCCAGGCTTTGGCGGCACCGCGATCAGGGAAGGTTAGGATCACGGCGACGGTAGGGGCGGTTGCGGTCCCTTCGATCACCTCAGACTGCTTGGACACTTCCAATGGCGCGCCTCCATGTTTTTTGAGCGCGTCTCCTGCCCGTTCGCGGTAGGCCGCAAATCTATCAGGATTGGTGATGGTCAGGTTGACATAAGCATAGGCGGTCATTGTGGTCTCCTTGTGATTACCAGCCATAGCTAAGACATCCGAGACGATAGAAAACGATCATTGATGATCAATGCCTGTGCAAATATTGTCAGGTCATGTTGAATTGGGATGATCTGAGATTTGTGCTGGAAACCGCACGGCAAGGCGGCACGAATGGCGCGGCACGGGCGTTAGGTGTCAACCACGCCACCGTGGCGCGGCGGATCACCTCGGCAGAAGAAGCGCTTGGGGCACGCCTGTTTGACAGGTTGGCAAGCGGCTATGTGCCCACAGAGGCTGGGTTGGAAGCGGTGCGCACGGCGGAAGCCATGTCCGACCTGGAGCGCGGGCTGGACCGTCAGATCGCAGCACGGGACACCACGGTGAGCGGGCCATTGAAGGTGACAGCCTCCGAGCTGATCATCGAGCGGGTTTTGGCGCAGATTGTGGCCGATTTTGTGACCGAATATCCGGACATAAAACTGTCACTAGTCGCCACAAATGACACGCTAAACTTGGCGCGGCGGGAAGCGGATGTGGCGATCCGGTTTGCCAAAACACCGCCGGACACTTTGGTTGGACGTCGGCTGTTTGATTTGAAAGGTGCCGTTTACGCCACTCCTGACCTGTTGGCCCGAGACAAGGGAGGTGCGGCTCCGCTGGATTGGGTGCGGTTTGCCCATTGGCCTGGCCCTCCTGCGGAGATCAAAGAGGCGCGGCCCAACCTGAACACGCGATTGACAGTGGATGACATGAGCGCGGCTATCGGTGCGGCGCGAGCAGGTATCGGCGCTACGCGTATGGCCTGTTTTTTAGGGGACACAGATCCGCAGCTGGCCCGCGTGCCAGGACTGCCGATGT
Source organism: Shimia sp. MIT910701 (assembly GCF_047126315.1). Classification (GTDB taxonomy): domain Bacteria; phylum Pseudomonadota; class Alphaproteobacteria; order Rhodobacterales; family Rhodobacteraceae; genus Shimia. The sequence goes on from NZ_CP138953.1 coordinate 310,974, forward strand.
TCACGCAAGCACCCTTGTGGATCTTGACCCACGCGGACCTGCGCCGGGTGCCACGCGTGCGGGCTTTCACTGAATTCGCCGCAGCGCGATTGAAAGCGCTGCAGCCGTTGTTTGAAGGGATGACCCCTTAGGATTTCAGCGCCAGAGACGGCGAAATCACATCGATGCCCAGCGCCTTGCCCACCGCATAGTAGGTCAATTGACCGGCATGCACATTCAGGCCATTCAGCAGGTGCGGATCATCCTCACAGGCCTGCTTCCAACCTTTGTTGGCCAGGTTCAGCAGGAACGGCAGGGTTGCGTTGCCCAGCGCCTGTGTCGAGGTCCGCGCCACGGCGCCTGGCATGTTGGCCACGCAATAGTGCATGATGCCATCCACCTCATAAATCGGATCCGCGTGGGTGGTGGCTCGGGATGTTTCAAAGCACCCACCTTGGTCAATCGCTACATCCACCAGCGCTGCGCCCGGCTTCATCTCCGAAAGCTGTGCACGCGACACCAGTTTCGGCGCGGCCGCGCCAGGAATGAGCACCGCCCCGATCACCATGTCGGCTTCGCGCACCAGATCGGCGGTTGCGCCAGCGGTGGAGTATTGGTTCTTAAAGGTGCCGCCAAAGACATCGTCCAGATAGCGCAGGCGTGTCAGAGAGCGATCCAGAACGGTCACGTCTGCGCCCATGCCAGCGGCGATTTTGGCCGCATGGGTGCCAACAACACCGCCGCCAATCACAACCACCTTGGCAGGCGCCACGCCGGGAACACCGCCCATCAACACGCCACGACCGCCATTGGCCTTTTGCAGCGTCCAAGCACCAACCTGCGGTGCAAGACGTCCGGCCACCTCAGACATCGGGGCCAGCAGCGGCAAACCGCCACGATCGTCGGTTACCGTTTCATAGGCAATGGCCGTACAACCGCTTTCGAGCAGGTCTACGGTTTGCTCAGGGTCCGGAGCCAAATGCAAGTAGGTGAACAACAGCTGGCCTTCCCGCAGCATCTTGCGCTCTACCGCCTGAGGTTCTTTCACCTTCACGATCATGTCGGCTTCGGCAAAGACATCCTCTGCGGTGCCGATCATCTTGGCACCGGCGGCGACATAGTCCTCATCCGTGAAACCAGCACCTACACCAGCGCCGGACTGGATCAGCACCTCGTGGCCATGATTGACCGCTTCACGCGCCGCGTCAGGCGTCATACCGACGCGGAATTCCTGGGGTTTGATTTCTGTGGGGCAACCGATTTTCATGCGCCGTCTCCAAATTGAACTGTCCTCAGCTTAGGAAGCCTCGCCCCGAATTTGCTTAGAATTTAGGCAGTTTAAAAACTCGCGATTGCAAGAACCTTCGAATACTGTATTCAGGCGCGCAAGGAGCTTTCGCCATATGTCACTTGATCAAACAGATCGTCGGATTCTCACCGTCTTACAAAAGCAGGGACGCATCTCCAATGCGGAACTGGCAGAGCGCGTGAATCTGTCCCAATCCGCCTGTCACCGCCGCGTGCACCGGTTGGAGAAAGACGGTTACATCAAAGACTATGTGGCGCTGCTGGACCCTCGCAAGCTGGATGTGCCCACCACGGTGTTTGTCGAGATCACACTCTCGGGTCAAGCCGATGAAGTGCTCGACGCGTTTGAGAAAGCCGTGTCACGCATTCCGGATGTGTTGGAATGCCATCTTATGGCGGGCACAGCCGACTACATCCTGAAGGTAGTGGCAGAAAACACCGAGGACTTTGCTCGCATCCATCGCCAACATCTGGCCCGCCTGCCGGGTGTGGCGCAGATGCAATCCAGTTTTGCGCTGCGGACCGTGTTCAAAACAACGGCCCTGCCGGTTTAATCCAAGCAAGCTGTCACAAATCGACGGGCTGTGTCGTCTCCTTAGAAACATCTAGGAGACCAGTAATGAACCACCCCTTACTTTTAGGGCTGTCAGCATACTTCCTAATCAACGCGGAATTTATGTGGACTGCCCCTATTGCTTGGTATGACACCGTTCCAGGAGTTGCCCAAACCGGCCCCTTCAATAGCCACTTCATCAAAGATGTTGCCCTAGCTTTTTTGGTCTCATCTTTGGCTCTAGTGGCTGCGGCCAGACTAAATGACCACCGATTGGCAATGTTTGGTGCTGCATGGCCCTGCTTGCATGCCGTCTTCCACATCTGGATTTGGATCGCGCATCGCAACACTGCGGTGGACGTGATTGCCTTGACAAACTTACTTGGAATTCAAGTTCCGGCGTGGATGGCCCTTTTTGCAGCGTCTAAACTCAAACAAGAGGGAGCACAGGCATGATCCGCACGCTACTCCATTCTGGCACCCGCAGCTTTGGCAAGAAATACGACTATGATGTTACCTATATGCACGAGGTGATCGACGCCTCGACAAAGGCCGGATTGGCACTGACCTTTCTGCCGATGGTCACGCAGTACAAAGGACCGGAGGAAGCTCGTGCCGTCTGGGCCGGGGCGCTGCTGGCCTCTACCTTGGACGGAGACTGCGGGCCATGTGGTCAACTAGTGGTCTCTTTTGCGCTCGAAGAGGGCGTGGATGGGGATCAGCTGCTTGCCGCCATGGAGGGCCGGTTTGATGAGGCCGGTGACGTTGGTTTGGGGTTTCAATTTGCCCATCATGCCATTTCCGGCTCTTATGAGCCTAACACATTTGGCGACCGCATTCGGCAGCGATTTGGCGACCAAGCTGTCATTGCCGCCAGTTTCGCAGCTGGGTCCGGACGGTTTTATCCGGTCTTCAAACGCGGGCTGGGGGACGGACATGCCTGTCAGCAGCTTGTGGTAAACGGACGGGTCGGAAAGGTGGCGGTCTAGATGGATCCCAACACAGCAGTCTTTGAACGGGAGCGCCCTGCGCTCCTGTCGATCTCGTATCGTATGTTGGGCGAAGTCAGCGCCGCTGAAGATGTGGTGCAGGAAGCCTGGCTGCGGTTTGCCGCCTCAGACGTACCCGCAATCGAGAACCCAAGCGCCTGGCTGCGCCGCGTGGCGACCAACATTGCGCTGGACACATTGAAATCTGCACGCGTCCGACGGGAAAGCTATGTTGGTCCGTGGCTGCCGGAACCGATCATCTCGGAGCATGGCCCCTCCACGGAAAGCCAATTTCAATTGGCACAAGAGTGTGAGTTGGCCTTGCTTTGGGCAATGGAGCGACTGGCACCCACAGAGCGCGCCGCGTTTGTGTTACGCGAGGCGTTTGACGCAGACTACGCCGAGATTGCCAAAACTCTGGGCAAATCCGAGGCTGCGTGCCGCCAAATGGTCAGCCGAGCACACAAGCGGTTGCAAACCAGCGGGCCGAGGTTTGATGTCAGCGCCGAGGACGCGGCCAAAGCGGCTGAGCGGTTTTTCTTTGCCGCGGCACAGGACCACGCCCAAGCCATCAAAGTCCTGTCGGAAGACGCCATAGCGATCACCGATGGCGGCGGAAAAGCCTCGGCGGCCTTCCGCGTCCTATTTGGACCAGCCGATATTATGACGGTCACGCAAGCTGTCATGGAAAAATCCAAAGAGCTGTCAAACGTACGGTTTGCACAAGTCACGGCGAACCGGCAACCCGCCGTGGCGCGATACGTGGACGGTGTTCTGGACACATTGACGCTGGTCCTGCCCGACAAAACCGGCGCAACCCATTGGATTTACGTGATGCGCAACCCTGAAAAATTACGCGTACTTCCGTCCAACGCTTAAATGTCAGACAAATGTGTTTGACATGGTCTCAGCTTCGCTCTTTTCTCGATGCTGGAGCGAGGAGAGAGCACAAATGGACTGGGATCACATCGTGGTGGGCGCAGGAAGCGCAGGCTGTGTTGTTGCGGCACGACTGGCAGAGGCTGGGCGGCGCGTTCTGCTTTTGGAGGCCGGAGGCAAAGACAGCTATCACTGGATTCACATCCCGATGGGCTACCTCTACTGTATCGGCAATCCGCGCACTGACTGGATGTACAAAACCGCACCGGATGCAGGTTTGAACGGACGGCAATTGCTTTACCCGCGCGGCAAGGTTTTGGGCGGCTGTTCGTCCATAAACGGCATGTTGTACCTGCGCGGACAGGCCGCCGATTATGATGGCTGGCGCCAGATGGGCTTGCCGGGATGGTCCTGGGAAGATGTGCTGCCGCTGTTCAAAAAATCTGAAGACTACATGGAGGGCGAGTCTGATCTGCATGGTGCAGGCGGCCCCTGGCATGTGAACAATCAGCGCCTGCGCTGGGATGTGTTAGACGATTGGATGGCTGCGGCGGAAGCGGCGGGTGTGCCGCGCACGGATGATTTCAACGGCGGCGACAACGAAGGCGTGGGCTACTTTAAAGTCAATCAACATCGTGGGTTTCGCTGGAACACCGCCAAGGCCTTTCTGCGCCCGCAGAAAGATGGCCAGCTGAAGGTCGAAACCCACGCGCATACAACACGTCTGCTGATCGAAGATGGCAAAGTTGTGGGCGTGGAGTACCGACAGAACGGCACCCTGCAGCAAGCCAAGTGTGGCGGCGAAGTTGTGCTCTCTGCGGGTGCGGTGAACTCACCTCAAATCCTGCAGCTTTCCGGCATCGGACCGGGGGCCCTGCTGCAAAAACATGGAATCGATGTGCAGCTGGATCAGCCGGAGATTGGCCGCAATCTGCAAGACCATTTGCAACTGCGCTGCGCATGGAAACTCACCGGCGCAAAAACTCTCAATACCATGGCGAACTCGCTGTTTGGCAAAGCCAAGATTGGCATGGAATACCTGTTAAAGCGCAGCGGTCCCATGTCAATGGCGCCAAGCCAGCTGGGCGCTTTCACCAAATCCCGCCCGGATGTGGCAACAGCGGACCTTGAATATCACGTGCAACCGCTGTCGTTGGAAGCCTTTGGCCAACCTCTGCATGACTTCCCAGCCATGACCGCCAGCGTGTGCAATTTGCGCCCCGAGAGTCGTGGCACGGTGGAAATTACCTCACCGGACGCCGCTGTGGCACCCAAGATTGCGCCCAACTATCTTTCCACGGAAGGAGATCGCGCAACCGCGGTGGCAGCGATCCGTCAGGCCCGCAGCATCATGGCGCAAGGGCCCATGACCAAATATGCGCCAGAGGAAATGAAGCCCGGCCTCGCCGCGCAAGACGACGCAGAGTTGGCACAGGCGGCGGGCGACATCGGCACAACGATATTTCACCCCGTAGGCACCGTGCGGATGGGCAGTGAGCCCAGCGCACCATTGGATGCAGATTTGCGCTTACGTGGTCTGAGCGGACTTCGTGTGGTCGATGCCTCAGCGATGCCAAAGATCACCAGCGGCAACACCAACTCGCCGTGCATTATGATCGGTGAAAAAGCCGCCGAAATGATGCTGGCGGCGCGATAGGAAGCCCCTCAGAATCTGGCACGCAGCGTCGCTAGCTTTACACCAAAGCCAACAAACACCGCGCCCGTCACGCCTTTTAGCCACCGCTGAAACTGCCCACTACGCGCGGCCTGCGTGAGCTGCGCAAACAACAGGACCATAGCCGTGAACCACAGCGCATTGATGGCCGCGTGCACCGTAACCAAAGTAAAAGCGGCAGAGGCCGAGGCATCGCCGACCGTTAGGAACTGAGGAAATGCAGCCAGATAAAACATCGACACCTTCGGATTAAGCCCATTGGTGAGAACACCCTCGCCAAAAGCTTTCCAAAGCGTGCGTTTGTTTTGCGAAGGCGCCACGCCCGCCGCTGTTTCGACACTGCGCCAAGCCGCCCAAAGCGCCTTAACCCCGATCCAACACAGGTAAGCCGCGCCCAAAAACTTCACGATGGAAAACGCCACCGCCGACTGCACCAACAGGACCGAAATCCCCAACACAGACAAGGCGCCGTGGCCATAAAACGCCGCCACAAATCCAGCAACATTGGCAAATCCCGCCGCCCGGCCCGAAGTTGGCACAGTCTTGGCAATCAGAACCCCATTGGGACCTGGCGACATCACCAGCAAACTTGCCACAAATGCAAAGGTCAGAATTTCGGTGATGCTCATCGGGCTCTCCTGCGACGTTGTCAGAAACCTGACGCCAAACCGCGGCCCGCTCAACACAAGCATTGTACCCAAAACAAAAAACGCCGCGCCAAACGGGCGGCGTTCTGCTTTCTCATTCCCCAAATATCTCGGGGGAGTCACATCATCGATGTGACGGGGGCAGCGCCAACTACTCTGCGGCTTCCGGCTCGAGCTTGTCTTGCGTGCGGGTGTCGAAGTCCTCCGCCGCGTGGCGCTCGCGCAATTGCTCAGAAAGCTCACCCCAAGCGCGGTTGACCATGCGGCCACGTTTCACCGCGGGGCGCGCATCGATCGCTTCCGCCCAACGCACCACGTTTTTGTAGCTGGCCACATCGAGGAACTCTGCCGCCTCATAAAGCCGTCCAAGTACCAGTTGCCCATACCAGGACCAGATCGCGATATCAGCCACGGTATACGCTTCGCCGGAGATGTAGGTGTTGTCGGCCAATTGACGGTCCAACACATCCAACTGGCGCTTGGTTTCCATGGCAAAGCGATCAATCGGGTACTGCCATTTCTCCGGCGCGTACGCGTAAAAATGGCCAAAGCCGCCACCCAAATAGGGCGCGCTGCCCATCTGCCAGAACAGCCAGCTGATCATCTCGGCGCGGTTTTCTTTCGGGCCCAGGAACACGTCAAACTTCTCGGCCAGGTGCAGCAGGATCGCGCCGCTCTCAAACACGCGCACTTCCTTATCGCCGCTGAGATCCATCAACGCCGGGATTTTGGAGTTGGGGTTCACATCGACAAAACCGGAGGAGAATTGATCACCGTCGCCAATGTTGATCAGATAGGCGTCATACTCGGCGCCTTTGTGACCGGCTTCCAGAAGCTCCTCAAACATCACCGTAACTTTCACACCGTTGGGCGTCGCCAAGGAATAGAGTTGGAAGGGATGCTCACCGCGCGGCAGATCTTTGTCGTGGGTTGGCCCGGCGATGGGGCGGTTGATGCTGGCAAATTTGCCGCCGCTTTCGGAATCCCATGTCCAGACTTTGGGGGGAGTGTAGCTCTCGGTCATCGTTTCAAGCCCTGTGTGTGAATTGCGTTTGCGTTAACTTAAGACTTTTGGCGCGGTTTCAAACCGTGTGGCGCAGATTGTTAGAAAGTTTCTGCTCACATCCCTGTTAACGCTTTTGGGTACAGGTCTATACATGTGCGCAAAACTAAGCTAAACGCAGCGCTTCTTGCCACATATGATGTTGAGAGCGGTTCAGAGTTTGAGGGAGCCCGCCGACGCCGTCACGCTGGCACTTCTCTGACAAAAGTAGACATCACTGTGAAACAAGCCATCCAAACAGCCCTGGACGCCAAGGGCTATGACAAGCTGACGCAAGTTCAAGAAGCGGTCATGAACCCTGAGTTGACCGGCAAAGACCTGTTGGTCTCCGCGCAAACCGGTTCCGGCAAGACCATAGGCTTTGGTCTCGCCATCTCGACCACCCTGCTTGGCGACGCCGAAGCCTTTGATGAAGCAGCGGCCCCGCTGGCCCTGATCATCGCACCAACACGTGAGCTGGCGTTGCAGGTCAAACGCGAGTTGACTTGGCTGTACGCCGCAGCGGGCGCGCGGGTCGCCTCCTGTGTGGGGGGGATGGACATGCGTGACGAACGCCGTGCTTTGGCTCGCGGCGCACATATCGTTGTTGCTACGCCGGGCCGTCTGCGCGATCACATCGATCGTGGATCGATCGACCTGCTGGACGTGCGCGCGGTTGTGCTCGATGAAGCGGACGAAATGCTGGACCTCGGCTTCCGCGAAGAGCTGGAGTTCATTCTTGAGCAGGTGCCAGAAGAGCGCCAGACGCTTTTGTTCTCCGCCACTGTACCAAAAATGATCGCGCAGCTGGCAAAGAACTATCAGCGCGACGCAATTCGCGTGGAAACCAAATCCGAGCAGAAACAGCACGCCGACATTACATATCGCGCGATGACCGTTATGGATCGGGATGCGGAAAACGCTGTGATCAACACGCTGCGCTTTTACGAAGCGCCCAATGCGATTGTCTTTGCCAACACCCGCGCCATGGTGGCCCGGATCACCACCCGTCTGTCCAACCGCGGCTTTCAGGTGGTGTCCTTGTCCGGTGAATTGAGCCAATCTGAGCGCACCCACGCGCTGCAAGCCATGCGTGATGGCCGCGCGCGGGTTTGTGTGGCCACCGATGTGGCCGCACGTGGCATCGATTTGCCAAACCTTGATCTGGTGGTGCACGCAGAACTGCCCAACAACCACGAGACTTTGTTGCACCGCTCTGGCCGGACGGGTCGCGCTGGTCGCAAAGGCGTGTCCGCCCTGATCGTGACCCGCAAGTCGCGCAAGAAAGCAGAGCGTTTGTTGCGGTGGGCCAAGCTTGAAGCGGAGTGGTCCGGCGCGCCATCTGCCGAAGAAGTCTCCGCGCAGGATCAGGGACGGATGTTTGCCGATCCGGATTGGGCTGAGGCGCCAACAGTTAACGAAAAGCCTCTTATTGAATCTTTGCTTGGCACATTTAGCGCGGAGCAAGTCGCCACTGCTTACCTGCGCCTTTACAATTCCAAACATTCTGCACCAGAAGAGATTGCTGCATCTGATGCAAAACCGGCGCCGCGTAAAGATTTTGGACCGTCCGTTTGGTTCTCCATTTCCGGTGGCCGTAAGGCGGGTGCGGAGCCACGTCGCCTGCTGCCCATGCTGTGCAAAATGGGCGATCTAACCAAAGACGACATTGGCGCAATCCGCATCAATCAGGACGAAAGCTACGTGCAGGTCCTGGAAACCAGCGTAGCTGGGTTCCTGAACGCAATTGGGCCAAAGATGACCCTCGAAGAGGGCGCAAAGCTGGCCCAGATGGACAAAGAGCCTGTTCTGGAGCGCGGTCCACGCGGCGACAGCGGCAAGAAACCTTTTAACAAAGGAAAAGGCCCGCGTCGGGATGACCGCAAACCGCATCGCGGCAAAGGCAAGTTCGAAAAAGACAAGTTTGAGCGGCCTCGGGGCGACAAATTTGCCGACGACAAGCCGTCTTTTGACAAGCCGAAAAGCAAAAAATTCGATGAAAAATCGGACTATGCGCCGGCCAAGGGCAAAAAATCCGCCAAATCCACGCCACCCGTTGAGTGGAACGATGACCCGGCCCCACGCAAGAAAAAGCCCAAGGCTGCACCAAAAAACGGCAAGCCACGCGGCGGTGAGTCTGGTGGGGATGCAGCCCCACGTCGTCGCGCCATGGCGGATGGTGCCTTGAGCGAGGCAAAGCCAAGCCGCAAGCCTAAAGGCCCACCACCGCCAAAAGGCAAAGCGAACAGCAAGAAAAACAAAGCCCGTGCAGCTGCTGCTAAAGCAGCGGCCAAAGGCAAGTCGGGCAAATAGGCCTTAAGCAGGCACAGGCAGTGACGGAAGCGCCTCCAGCGCGTTTCCGTCAGGTCCCGTCAACGTCAGCATCTTGGTCGCCTCGGCACGGCCGCGTAGCGTGGCCTCTTCGACCGCCGCAATGCCGATCCCCATTGGCATGGTGATCCCGCGCGCGGTTTCCGCATCCAAAATCACAGACAGATCATGGCGTTTGCAGGCTTCCTGCATGCGTTTGGCTTTGTTGATCGTATCGCCGATGTAGACCACCTGGCGCTTTTCCCAACCACATTCGCCAACCGCCACCGGGCCGCCCGCGATCCCGAGCCGCAATGTTGGTGCCACGCCGTATTTCTTGAGGTAGTGCGCTTGTCGCACGGAGAGGGTCTGAAAAATTTCATCAATACATTGCAGCAACGGCATATTACCGTCTGGACCACGGTCCCGCCAACTCATGATGATCTCATCACCAACGTAGTTGTGGATCACACCGCGGTTGCGTTTGATCGCCGCATCAATATCCAGAAAAACACCCGTGATGAGCTCCAGCGCCTTCTGATCTCCGAGTTTTTCGGTGATGGCCGTGGAGTCTTTCAGGTCAGCCAACACAAAGATCCGCCGTTCCTCTGTAGGGCGCGCATAGCGCCCCAACAGGAAGTAGGTCAGTGTCCGGCCACCAATCAGGCGACGCGCCTGCAGCATCACCTGAATGACCACACCGGCGCCCAGCGCAAACAGGAAATCTGGTGCAAAGCCGTTCTGAAACCACTGAAGGTAGATTTCCCGGTCGCCAATCAGAACCAGGTGAGAGCTTGCCAGCGCGACGTAGATGATAAGGCAGGTGATAATGACACGCAGCGCCACGCCCCGACGGAACTTCAGGCTGCGCTGCCAACGGCCAATGGCGCTGTTGCTGATCCAGACCTCCAGCACTACGGCCACAGAGGCCACCACCATGCCTCGCACAGCCCCGCGTATAGGCGCTTTTAACCCCCAATTGCGGTCGAGGATCTCATTCATCATGAGGCCATAGAGCGCGCCAATGATGGCACCCGCCACCAGCACAAACACAAACGACCCAAAGGTGCGCCTCATCTTACTTCCCGTCCCGTTTTGGAGTGCCGTCTATGCGACCTCAACGCATGTAAGCACAAATTCCGTCGCTACAACAAAAGAGAAACCCCCGAAGCCAGGCCTCGGGGGTCGTCAATTCTTGTGTCCAAAGCTGGAAAGGTGTGCTTAGAGCAAACCTTCACGCTGTGCTTTCTTACGTGCCAGTTTACGGGCACGGCGGATCGCTTCAGCCTTCTCGCGCGCTTTTTTCTCGGACGGCTTTTCGAAATGTTGCTTGAGCTTCATTTCGCGGAAGACGCCTTCACGCTGCAGCTTTTTCTTCAGGGCACGAAGCGCCTGATCGACATTGTTGTCACGAACACTAACCTGCATGTGGTTTTCACCACCTTTCTAAGTTTGAGTTGCAATGAAATTGCAGGAGGCCGCCGTATAGCAAAGGGTCCAAAGTTTGTCTAGTATCGTAGTCAGTGCAACAGAGCTTGTTTCACAGCGCCGGAGAGCTTCCATGTCAGACACCGCCCACACCGATATCAAAAGCCAACTTCTTGAGGCCGCAGAGATGCATGTGCCGTTTGATGGCTGGTCTGATGCAAGCTTTCAGGCCGCCATCGCCGACAGCGGCGTCGACCCGGCCGTGGCCAAAGCGCTTTGCCCGCGGGGCGCCGTGGACTTGGCTGTCGCTTACCACAAACGCGGTGATTCTCAGATGGTGGCGGCCCTGACGGATGCGACGCTTGCCGAGATGAAAATTCGGGAAAAGATCACCTTTGCCGTCCGCACGCGATTAGAACTCTGCCCGGATCGGGAAATTTTGCGTCGGGGTAGCACGTTGTTTGCCCTGCCCCAATATGCGGCGACCGGCGCGCAGCTGATCTGGGGCACAGCCGATGCGATTTGGACGGCAATTGGCGACACGTCACAAGACTTCAATTGGTACTCTAAGCGCGCAACCTTGTCCGCGGTTTACTCCGCAACGGTGCTTTATTGGCTTGGCGATGACAGCGACGGCCATACCGCCACCTGGGCGTTTTTGGATCGGCGCATCGAGAATGTGATGCAGTTTGAAAAAACCAAAGCGCAGTTCAACAACAGCCCGGTTGGCAAAATGATGTCCGGACCGCTTGGCGCGCTCTCCAAGCTGCGCGCGCCCACGATTCCGGGCAACATGCCGGGTCATTGGGGACAGAAAGGCAGCTAAGCTACCTGTGCTTTCAAAAAGAAAAGGGGGCCAAAGCCCCCTCTGAATTCCAGCGAGTATTTCTTGGTCTCGCGTGACCCTAGGCAGCCAGACCTTTGGAACCGATGTTGAGGAACTTCTTGCGGCGGTTGGCCACAAGATCTTCTTTGGACATGTCTTTCAACTCGCCCAGCATGGTCTCAATCGCCGAAGCCACACTCTTCATGGTGGCCTGACGATCACGATGCGCGCCACCCATGGGTTCTGCGATCACACGGTCGGCAACGCCCAGCTGCTCCAGATCCTGCGCAGTCACTCGCAACGCTTCAGCCGCTTCGCGCATCTTGGTGCTGTCTTTCCACAGGATCGACGCACAGCCTTCAGGGCTGATCACGGAGTACACCGAGTGCTCCAACATCGCGACGCGGTTGGCGGTGGCAAAGGCCACGGCGCCACCGGAGCCACCTTCACCGATGATCACGGAAATCAACGGCACGCCAATTTGCAGACACATCTCTGTTGAACGCGCGATGGCCTCAGATTGGCCGCGTTCCTCAGCACCCTTACCCGGGTAAGCACCAGCAGTGTCCACCAGCGTTACAACTGGCAGGCCAAATTTGTTGGCCATTTCCATCAGGCGCACTGCCTTGCGGTAGCCTTCCGGACGGGCCATGCCAAAGTTGTGGGAAATCCGCGACTTGGTGTCATGGCCTTTTTCCTGACCAATCACCACAACCGGCTGATCGTTGAAACGCGCAAGGCCGCCCATGACGGCGAGGTCATCGGCAAAGTTCCGGTCCCCCGCCAGAGGGGTATAATCGGTGAACAGCTCGTTGATATAGTCGCGGCAGTGCGGACGGTCCGGGTGGCGCGCGACCTGGCATTTGCGCCAAGGGGTCAAGTCTTTGTAAAGCTCTTCAAGCAACTCCGCTGCTTTGCGGTCCAGCGCGGCGGCTTCGTCTTTGACATCCATCTCTTCGTTCTGCTGCGCAAGCGCCCGCAGTTCTTCGGCTTTGCCCTCAATCTCTGCGAGCGGTTTTTCGAAGTCGAGATAGTTGGTCATTGTGCACTCCACACACTGGTTTCTTGACAAGGCTATATGACGGTGACTTTGGGTAATTGCAACGGGAAGCGCACAAAGCCGCGCCACATTAGACATCAAAGCGCGGCGTTAGCCTGCCGAAACCATGGGCGCCACAACGGGATAGAGCGACAGGACAAGCAAGCCTGCCATGGTCCAGTTGAAGGCAGTTAAACGCGCGGGAGAGGTCAGGAGCCGCCGCATTTGCTGCCCCAAGACGGTCCAGCTGGAGACACAGGGCAAGTTCACCGCACCAAAGGCAGCAGCGACCAGAAGTACCGCCGTCAGTGAGCGATCTGGAGCGTAGAGCGTGACTGCGGTGAGCGCCATAGTCCAGGCCTTTGGGTTGACCCATTGGAAGGCCGCCGCCTGCAAGAAGGTCATCGGTGTGCCACCCGTGCCTTCGCCCTCCTCGGGCGCCCCCGCATTGGCGACTTTCCAAGCCAGCCACAGCAGGTAAGTCACTGACGCGACCGCCAAAACTGTGTGCGCAATGGGATAACTGTCAAACACCTGCATCAACCCTACGCCGACCAAAGCCACCATGACCACAAAGCCAATGCCGACGCCAAGCATATGTGGGATCGTGCGTGCAAAGCCGAAGTTGGCACCAGAGGCCATGAGCATAAGATTGTTTGGTCCCGGAGTGATCGAGGACACAAAGGCAAACAGGAGAAGAGCGGTCAGGATATCGTAAGTCATGGACCAAGCGTGACGCAAAGCTCGCGCATTTGAGTTGCGTTTTTGTGCGCAAGACAGATAAATTCACAACTTATGACGGCGCTTGATCAAATTGACGAACACATATTGCGTGAACTCTCCAAGGACGGGCGTATGAGCAACCTGGCTTTGGCAGAGAAAGTGGGGCTGTCCCCCTCTGCCTGTTTGCGGCGCGTTGCCGCGCTAGAGAAGACCGGGATTATCACTGGCTATCGCGCGGTTCTGGACAGGGCGGCCTTGGGGACAGGGTTTGTGGCCTACATCACTGTGGGCTTAAACAAACACACCAAGGACTCACAATTGGCGTTTGAGCGGGCGATGGCGCTAGCCCCGGAGGTGCGGGAGTGTCACAACATCACTGGGCAGGTGGAGTATCTGCTTCGGGTAGAGGCGGCAGATTTGCCGTCTTATAAGCGCTTCCATACCGAGGTTCTGGGCACGGTCGAACAGGTACATTCGATTACCAGCTATGTGGTGATGGGTTCGCCAAAAGACGAGCGCGCCTAAGCGATTTTGCCAAATAAAAACGCCCGCGAATTCAAAAGTCACGGGCGCTTCTATATTCTTATCAGGGCCTTACAGTTAGCCTGCCGCGATCAATTCCGCTTGTGCCACGATCACTTCGGCTTGTTTGATGGACGCAATATCGACCAAGCGGCCTTTATAGACAGTGGCGCCTTCGCCGTTGGCTTTGGCCTGTTCCATCGCAGCAAGGATCTCACGCGCTTCATTGACCGCTTCGTCAGATGGGGTGAACACCTCGTTGGCCAGCGCGATCTGTTTTGGGTGGATTGCCCATTTGCCAACCATGCCCAAAGTGGCAGAACGTTTGGCCTGCGCGATGTAGCCTTCATCGTCGGAGAAGTCGCCAAACGGACCGTCCACCGGCAACACGCCGTGGGTGCGGCAGGCAGCCACAATTGCGGCCTGCGCCCAGTGCCATGGGTCAGACCAGTGTTTCTGGCCTTCATGCAACATGTAGTAGTTTTCCTGCGTGCCACCAATACCTGTGGTCTGCATCCCCATGGACGCGGCAAAGTCGGCGGCGCCGAGGGACATGGCTTCGAGTCTTGGAGAAGCAGCGGCGATGGCTTCTACGTGGGCGATGCCGGCGGCCGATTCGATGATGACTTCGAACGCGATGCGCTTTTTGCGGCCTTTGGCGGCTTCAATCGCGGTCACCAATGCATCCACGGCGTAGATGTCTTCGGCGCAACCGACCTTGGGGATCATGATCTGATCAAGACGCTCACCGGCCTGCTCCAACAGATCAACAACGTCGCGGTACCAGTATGGCGTGTCCAGACCGTTGATGCGCACCGACAGGGTCTTTTTGCCCCAATCAATTGAATTGATTGCCTCAATTGCATTCGCACGCGCCATGTCTTTGTCCGATGGCGCCACAGAATCTTCCAGATCGATGTTGATCACATCCGCCGCAGACGCCGCCATTTTGGCAAACAGCTTGGTGTTGGACGCTGGGCCAAACAGCTGGCAGCGGTTGGGACGGGCGGGGGCGGCAGGCTGAAGTCGGAAGCTCATGACGTCACTCTCTAAGTAAGGATATTACGTTTTTCTGACGCCGATTGTTAGGAAGTTGCGCGATTAACCGCAAGTGAATTGTGCGTACGCGGCATTAATTTCGCTGCGTTGCGGCGCAAATGCGTGGTTTGGCACGTCGGTATTGTGTCGGTATCGCAGCTGTATCACGGAGGTGCGAATTTTTCGCGGATGCAGCAAATTTCTTTCGTTAATCCAAGTCTCTTTCGAAGAAATTTGCAATGCTATGATGTACAGACGCAATATTTGAGAACCTGACCCGGCGCCCAGCGCATAAACTTTGTCCGTTAACTGGGGATGATACGAAAAGGACGCGCGATGATCGAAACTCCATACCTTCTGTTCTTGGGTGATGCACCGGACCAACTGGCCGCCAAAGTGGCGCAGGGCATCAAAGACTGGCGTCCAGAGAATGCCGTAGGGCAATTCCGCATGGAAGGCTGCAAAGCCGATATGGGGCTGACCGACATGAGTCTGGTGGAAGCCCGCGAAGCGGGTGCTAAAACGCTGGTGATTGGCGTGGCCAATCGTGGCGGCGTGATTTCCCCCGAATGGAAAAAAGTGCTAGTGATGGCGCTGGAAGAGGGTTTTGATCTGGCCTCCGGCCTGCACAACCTGCTGCGCGACGAGCCGGATCTGGTGGCGGTGGCTGAGGCGACCGGCCAGAAGCTGCACGATGTACGGGTTCCAGAAGTCGAGTATCCAATCGCCAACGGTAAGAAGCGCAGCGGCAAACGCGTGCTGGCTGTGGGCACTGATTGTTCCGTTGGCAAGATGTACACCGCCCTCTGCATGGATGCGGAAATGCGCAAGCGGGGCATGAAATCCACCTTCCGCGCCACCGGTCAGACCGGCATTCTGGTGACCGGCGACGGCGTACCGCTGGACGCGGTGATTGCCGACTTTATGGCAGGCTCCGTGGAGTGGCTGACGCCGGACAATGACGAGGACCACTGGGACCACATCGAAGGTCAGGGCAGCCTGTTCCACGTGTCTTACTCCGGTGTGACCATGGCGTTGATCCACGGCGGCCAGCCGGACGCACTGATCCTGGCGCACGAGCCAACCCGCGACCACATGCGTGGCCTGCCGGAGTATCAGCAGCCCAGCCTGCAAGAGCTGCGCGATCTGGCGCTGCCGCTGGCCAAAGTGGCCAACCCGGCCTGTCAGGTTGTGGGCGTGTCGGTGAACACCCAGCACATGGCGGAAGATGAGGCAAAAGCCTATCTGGCGCGGGTTGAAGCCGATATGGGCCTGCCCGCCACAGACCCGTTCCGTTTTGGCGCGGGCAAGCTGGTGGATGCACTCTCAGCGCTTTAACGTTGCGACAACGAGCCGGGGGCGCTGCCCCCGGCCCCCCGGGATATTTCCGGCAAAAAGAAAATGGGCAGGCGCGTCTGAACGCCTGTCAAATGGCAAAAGCGCGACCTGAAAGGCTGTCCATGCAAATTTCCGTCACCCCTGATGTGTTCAAACTGGCGCAGGTGTTCACCATTTCCCGTGGCTCACGCACTGAAGCCAAAGTTCTGACCGTGAAGGTCGAGGAAGACGGATTTTTAGGTTGGGGTGAATGTGTGCCCTATGCGCGCTATGGCGAGACATTGGAGAATGTCACGCAGCTGATCGAAAGCGTAAAAGGCCCGGTGACCCGTGAAGGGCTGTATACTTTGCCTGCGGGCGCGGCCCGCAATGCGCTGGACTGTGCGCTCTGGGATCTGGAGTGCAAGAAGGCCGGAAAGCGCGCTTGGGAGTTGGCTGGCTTGCCGAAGCCGGGACCGGAGATCACCGCCTACACGCTATCTTTGGCAGAACCGGCAGAGATGCAGGCCCAAGCGGCCAAGAATGCCCATCGGCCTTTGTTGAAAATCAAACTGGGCACGCCGGATGACATGGCGCGTCTGGAAGCGGTGCGCGCCGGTGCGCCAAAATCCACCATCATTGTGGATGCCAATGAAGGCTGGTCTGCCGAGGTCTATGCCGATCTGGCGCCGCATCTGGTGCGGCTGGGTGTGGCGCTTGTGGAGCAACCGCTACCCGCTGGGGACGATGACGCCCTGTTGGGCATGGAGCGCCCGGTGCCTGTCTGTGCCGATGAGAGCGCGCATGACTGCTCAACCCTGTCCAAGCTCAAGGGCAAATATGATGTGGTGAACATCAAACTCGACAAAACCGGCGGTCTAACCGAGGCGCTGCGCTTGCGTGAAGCGGCCTTGGCGGAAGGCTACAAGGTGATGGTCGGCTGCATGGTCGGCAGTTCGCTGGCGATGGCCCCGGCAACACTGGTGGCTCAGGGCGCCATGGTGACCGATCTGGACGGGCCGCTGTTGTTGGCCGAAGATCGCGACACGCCGCTAACCTTTGACGCAGACGGCGTGCATCCGCCCAGCGCGGCGCTTTGGGGCTAAGCCATGACGGACCGGTGGGCGGTGATTTCCGACGTCCATGGCAACGTGGACGCATTGCGAGCGGTGCTGGCCGAGATTGACCGGCTGGGTTGCTCCCGCATCCTTAACCTTGGCGATCACGCCAGTGGGCCTTTGGCGGCAGCGGAAACGCTGGATGTGCTTATGGCGTGGGATGATATGATTTCTGTGCGCGGCAACCATGACCGCTATCTTTTGACTCCCCCGGAGACGCTGGGCCCGTCGGATGCGGTGGCGGCAGCACAGTTGACGAACGCCCACAAGGAATGGCTTGCAGCGCTGCCGCCAACAGCCTTGGTGGAGGATGTCTTCCTTTGCCATGGCACGCCGGACAGTGACGAGACCTATTGGCTGCATGATGTGACGTCGCACGGGGATTTGGTGGATCGCAGCGCGTGTGCGGTGGCGGCATTGGCAACCCCTGCGCCTGTTGAGGCACAGGTACTGTTATGTGGTCACACGCATTTGCCGCGCATTGTGCAACTGGCGACTGGTGCAGTGGTGCTCAATCCCGGCAGCGTTGGCCTGCCCGCCTATGACGACGTCACGCCGGTGCCACATGTGGTGCAAAGTGGTGACCCAGCGGCGCGGTTTGCGGTGTTGGAGCGCGGACCCCATGGGTGGAACATCTCCCTGCACCGGGTGGCCTATGACGCCAACCGGATGGTGACGCTTGCGCAGGCGCACAACCGCTCAGACTGGGCGCATCCGTTGAAAACCGGATGGTTTGAGACCTGAGATTTCGAAACACGCTTGACCTGTGGTGCAGCGCACCCGACAAAGCAGCAGATTGCTAGGAGAGACACACGATGAGCCGCACTGTTTACGTCAATGGCGAATACCTGCCGGAAGAAGACGCCAAGATTTCGATTTTCGACCGGGGCTTCCTGATGGCGGACGCGGTCTATGAGGTGACCTCCGTGCTGGACGGCAAGCTGATCGACTTTGAAGGCCACGCTGTACGTCTGAAGCGCTCGCTGGATGAGTTGGAGATGGCAGAGCCTTGCAGCAAAGACGAGTTGCTGGCGATCCACCGCAAGCTGGTCGAGGACAACGGCATTGTGGAAGGTCTGGTGTATCTGCAGGTCAGCCGTGGCAGCGATGGTGACCGCGATTTTGTCTTCCCGTCTGAAGACACGCCCCCGTCCATCGTGCTGTTTACCCAGAACAAACCGGGCCTGGCGGACAGCCCCGCGGCCAAGAAGGGCGCGAAGATCATCTCGATTGAGGACATCCGCTGGGGCCGTCGCGACATCAAAACCGTGCAGCTCTTGTATCCGTCGATGGGTAAGATGATGGCCAAAAAGGCGGGTGCGGATGACGCTTGGCTGGTGGAAGACGGCTATGTGACTGAGGGAACCTCCAACAACGCGTATTTTGTGAAGGATGGTGTGATTGTCACCCGTCCGCTGAGCAACGACATCCTGCATGGCATCACCCGTAAGGCGGTTTTGCGGATGGCGGCTGAAGCGCAGCTGAAAATCGAAGAGCGTCTGTTCACCGTTGAGGAAGCGCAGGGCGCGGATGAGGCGTTTACCACTTCGGCGAGTGCCTTTGTGATGCCGGTCGTGGAGATCGACGGCGTGGCGCTGGGAGATGGCACACCAGGGCCAATTGCGACCCGTCTGCGTGAGATCTATCTGGACGAGAGCAAGAAGGCGGCGATCTGAGGATCGGCCTGATCGCGAGTAAATGGGAAGGGCTGGAGTGGCAACACTCCGGCCTTTTTTGTGGTCTTTTGGCTGCGCAGATCACAGCAAAAGCGCGAAGCGTCCCGTGAGCGGGGCATGGCATGCTGATTGTAAGCTAGGTGAGTGGTGGCAATCAGCATGAATTAAATGAGTAAACCAATGGTCGCCGAGATTCCCTCTCAAGTCAACCATTGGTTGCTTTGCCAATTCAGACTTCGCTAACTACCCAACTTTCATCACGATTTTGCCGATGTGGCCGCTGCTTTCCATGCGTTGGTGCGCCGCCACGGCATCCGCGAGGGCAAATTCGCTGTCCATCACAGGGGCAACACGACCGCTTTCCAGAAGTGGCCAGACATCCGCCAAAAGAGCTTCGGCGATTTTGGCTTTGGCAAGGTCACTTTGCGGGCGCAAAGTGGAGCCGGTGATGGTCAGACGGCGCATCATGACATGGGCAAAGTTGAGCTGGATTTGCGGGCCTTGCAGGAAGGCGATCTGTACCAGACGTCCGTCATCGGCGAGGGCCTTCACATTGCGTGGCAGGTAATCGCCGCCGACCATATCGAGGATCAGGTTGGCCCCGCCTTCAGCCCGCAGCACATCGACAAAGTCCTCCGAGCGGTAGTTGATGGCCTTTTCTGCGCCAAGCTTTAGGCAGGCTTCGCATTTCTCGTCAGAGCCTGCGGTGGTGAAGACGCGCGCGCCAAAGGCATTGGCGAGCTGGATGGCGGTTGTGCCAATGCCAGAAGAGCCACCGTGCACCAAAAAGCGTTCACCCGCTTTGAGACCGCCACGCTGGAAGACGTTGGAATAGACGGTGAAGAAGGTCTCTGGCAGACAGGCCGCCTCTTTCAATCCCATGCCTTTGGGCACGGGCAGGCAATGCGCAGCCGGTGTCAGCACATATTCGGCGTAGCCGCCGCCGGGCAGCAGAGCGCAGACTTCGTCGCCTTCGGCCCACTCACTTACCCCCGCTCCGACAGCGGCAATGGAGCCAGAAGCTTCGAGACCGGGCAGATCGGACGCGTTTGGCGGCGGATTATAGAGACCGGCCCGTTGCAGCACGTCCGGGCGGTTCACACCGGAGTAGGCCACCTTGATCAGAACCTCGCCGGGACCGGGGGTCGGGATCGGGCGTTGCACCGTTTTGAGCACATCCGCAGCACCGGGTTTTGAAATTTCAACGGCAGTCATGGTCTGTGTCATGGTGGTCTCCCTGTGATGTGCCTTCTGTCTAACAGAGGCTAGGCATAGGGGAACAGGCACTTTTGTCGCGCTGACGCGTCGACTGGGTCTCTTGCGATCTGAGGGATCGGGGATAGTGTGAAGGCATGCTAAAGATTCTTTCACATCCCGCCTTTGCCAAGTTGTTTGCCGCCCAAATTGTGGCATTGGCCGGAACAGGGCTGCTGACCATCGCACTTGGACTTTTGGCGTTTGAATTGGCCGGTCCTGCGGCAGGGGCTGTGCTGGGCACGGCCTATGCAATCAAGATGGTGGCCTATGTGGGCTTGGCACCCGTACTTGCGGCTGCGGTCAGTAAATTCCCCCGCCGTGCGGTGCTGATTGGGGCGGACTTGGTTCGTTTTGGCGTGGCGCTATGTTTGCCCTTTGTGGAGACAGTGGCGCAGATTTATGTGCTGATCTTTGTGATTCAAAGCGCCTCGGCCGTGTTTACGCCGACGTTTCAGGCCGTCATCCCCGATATCCTAAAAGACGAGGAAGATTACACCCGCGCGCTGTCCTTGTCCCGTCTGGCCTATGACCTCGAAAACCTGCTCTCCCCTGCCTTGGCTGGCATCCTACTTTTGGTGATGAGTTATCACGGACTGTTTGTTGGCACGGCGGCAGGCTTTTTGATTTCCACTCTGTTGATTCTGTCTACGCGTTTGCCCAAACGTCCAATGTCCAAAGAGCGCCCGTTCCGGGAGCGCCTTACCCGTGGCAGCTGGATCTATCTGGCCACGCCACGTCTGCGTGGCCTGTTGGCGTTTAACATGACCGCCTCAGCCTGTGTGGCCTATGTGCTGGTCAACACGGTGGTGTTGGTGCGGGATGGCTACGGCATGGGCGAAACCGGATTGGCCATTGCCATGGGGGCCTTTGGCACAGGCAGCATGATCACCGCTTTGGTTTTGCCAAGATTGCTATCTCAGCTGTCAGACCGAATGCTCATAGGCAACAGTGCGGTTTTGTTGGCCGGTTTGACGGTTGGCCACGGACTGGTGATGCAGACCATGGGCACATTGAGCTGGCCACTGCTCCTTGGCGTTTGGCTGCTGACCGGCATGTTGTATTCGGCAATTCTCACCCCGTCCGGGCGACTGCTGCGGCGCTCTGCCAATGAGGAGGACAGAACCGCCGTGTTTACCGCACAGTTTGCGCTGAGCCATGCATGCTGGCTGTTGGCCTATCCTTTGGCTGGCTGGAGCGCCACGGCAGGATCGCAGGCGGTGTCCCTACTTGTTCTTGGAGCGGTGGGGCTTGCCAGCGCGGTGCTTGGGTATGCCCTCTGGACGCCGTCACCAAAAGAAGTGGCGCATGACCACCCAGACTTGCCGGCAGATCACCCTCATCTAAAGGCGCATGGCCATGGCACACATGCGCATGCCTTTGTGATTGATGATGAGCACCAGGTTTGGCCCACTCAAGGGTAAGTGGGGTTAGCGCGCCAGCAGGCGCAGGCCTTGGGTCACGTCAGAGCGCACCGCGAGGCGCAGGCCGGGTTCGTCACCGGCTTTGAGCGCCGCAATGATCAAGCGGTGGTAATGCGGCGGCTCTGTTTGGCGCAAACGGCCATAGAGCGCGCGCATGGTGGGGCCCAATTGCAGCCAGACGGTTTCGGCCATGGCCAGCATCGCCGGGGCCTGGGCGCGCAAGTAGAGCGTGCGGTGGAATTCGAGATTGGCGCGAATATAGCCCACGGAGTCGCGGCGGCTGACGGCATCAGCCACGGTGCCGTTGATCGCGACAAGACGGTCAATCAGGGCCATATGGGCCCGCGGCAAGGCGCGGCTGGCAAGCTCGACTTCGATCAGGGCCCGCAGGGCGGCAAGTTCTTCGAGCCGTTCGCTGCTGAGTTCCGGCGTGGCGACCCGTCCGGAGTTGGACAACGTCAGCGCGCCTTCGGCCACCAGGCGGCGCACGGCCTCGCGGGCCGGGGTCATGGAAACCTCGAACTGTTTGCCGATGCCGCGCAGGGTGAGCGCCTCGCCGGGTGCAAGTTCACCATACATGATACTGGTGCGCAGCGCGCGGTAGACGCGGTCATGAGCGGCGGCGGATTGGTCTTGCGGTTGACGGCTGGATGGGATCATGCCGTCTTTGTGATCACAAACGTCAGAAAGGTCAATGCGGCGGGGTTACGCGGCAAATTGGTAGCGGTGCAATTCCTGTCCGTGGTCGCGCAGCCAGCGGCGTGGGGCCTCGTAAGGGCCGTGAATGATGGAGACTTCGTTCCAGAAGGCTTGGGAGTGGTTCATCTCCTTGAGATGCGCCACCTCATGGGCCGCCACGTAATCCAACACATCTGGCGCGGCCATCACCAGACGCCAAGAGAACATCAGCGCCCCAGTGGAGGAGCAAGACCCCCAACGGGAACGGGTGTCACGCAGAGTGAGTTTGGTCGGCTGACGCCCCAAGCGCGCGCCGTAATGATCCACCGCTTCGGCGAGTCGGTGGCGCGCGAGTTCTTTCAAAAAGCCCTGCACCTTGCGCGCGACCTGCTCGGGCTTGCCGGGCACGGAAAGCTCATCGCTTCCCAGGCGCACGGATCGGCCCTCACCGGCAACTATCAATCGTGGACGCCCGGCGACTGGCACCGATGCGCCATGTGCGACCGCCACAGTTTCGGGCTGTTGTGCGACCTGCTTGCGCAGCCAGTCCTGTTTCTCAAAAGCAAAGGCCATGGCCTCGCGCTCTGAAACGCTGGAGGGAATCGTCAGTGTCACCTTCCCATCAAGCCGCGACACCCGCAGGCTGATGCGCCGCGCGCGGCTGGATCGGCGCAAAGCCACCGCTACAGGAGGCGTTCCGGGGATGATATGTTGCGCCATGCGCGCTCCTATATCGACAATGCGATGTTACCCTTTGACACGGGGCCATTGTTATGGCACCTCCCCCAAATCGTCGAGAGAGACTCAACCGATTGAAGGGGACAACCCATGCCCAAGGAAGAATGGGGCGTCAAGCGCGTTTGCCCAACCACCGGCAAACGATTCTATGACCTGAACAAAAACCCAGTCATCAGCCCTTACACGGGCGATGTCGTGGAAGTAGACGCCGGCAAGAGCCGGATGATTGCGGCAGACGAAGCGGATGCGGCAACACTGAAAGCCAAAGCGTCTGATGCAGACAACGCGGATGACGTGTTGGATGATGATGACACCGTTGATCTGGACCTCGAAGATGATGTCCTGGATGACGATGATGAGGACGACAACGTTTCGCTGGATGAAATCGCGGACGTGGCCTCTGACGACGAAGAAAACTAATCGTCAAAAAAGTTTCCCTGGGGCGGAATTTTTCGCTTGAACCCGCCCCGGGATGCGCCTAATTAGGCGCGCACAGGCAGAGATGCCTACCAGGTTTGGGGCCTTAGCTCAGCTGGGAGAGCGCTACAATGGCATTGTAGAGGTCAGGAGTTCGATCCTCCTAGGCTCCACCAAACCAACCTCCGTACAGTCAAGTCAGACCGGCTCCATACTCGGGTTGTGTCCGCTGTTTCGCGCCCATCGCTTTCGCAAAAAACAACCCAATCCGCCTGAAAAACCGTCAGGTGCTGGTGGCTGTGTCGTGGAGGCGGGACTTGAATTCGCTGTATTTGCGCCGACTGATCGGGACCTCGTCCCCATTGCTCAAGAGGCTAGCATAGGCGCTGCCCTTTTTCTTGATGTCCACGACATGGGCCAAACGCACCCAATGGGAGCGATGGCAGTGTATGCCGTCAAGGTCCGCGAGCTTCTCGACGCACTCGCCAAACTGCTCGGACAACAGACTACGGCCCTGAGTAGTGACCACCTCGACGTAGTGGTCTTGTGCATGCATGCGGATGATGTCGTTTCCAAGATCAAGCGGCACGGACGCGATCAGGCCTCTTAACGACACGGGCGTGGGCTCGTCGGGCTCGGCGGGCTCAACGGGCGGCGCTTCGCGGCGCAGCAGGTAGATCAAAGCACCGGCAATGACAAAGCTGGCCGGCGTGACGGCGACAATCTCTTCGAGCAGCAAACCCAGAAACGTCGTAGCAGTTGGTTCGCCCTCTTCCGGATTGCCAAAACCATAGTCCAGCGCCAGAGAGACGCAGCCAAACAGAATCGGCAACATCAAGGCCGACACGATGGTGGGCCAGGGATTGCGCCAGCCCAGCCGTTGGAGCAAGGCCACACCGGACAGAAACAGCAAAAATCCAAAAAACAGATGTGTCGCCCAAAGCCCATAAGCCACCAGAATCGGTAGGCTTGAGGTGTGTTCCGGCTGCAGAACCAACACCACCACTGCACCAGCCACCGAAGCAGCAAATGTGGTTTTTAGTGTTTGAGGGGTGAGGGCAATCTTCTGCGAAATCATGCTCCCTCGTTACCACCCGCTTCGCGACCGGTCCAGAAACGACCGTTCGCGAAATCCGCGTGACCACACACGCAGATCGCCGCCCACTCAAGCATCTGCGCTGGATCGGTAAGCCGCCTTTGCGCCAGTCCTCAGTCCACTGCCTCGCTGCGCTCCCGCACCGCGAATTGCTTTGCGCCCAAGACCTCGGGTGCAGCGGCGGCAGGACCAACGCACGGCTATAGCTCTTGCGCGCCACATGTCCGCTAAGAGCCAGAACAGGATGGACTTGATGACATCGACACAGCTCGCTCAAAGCGACCGTTTTTCCGACAGCGCCCGGCGCAGATGGCAGCTCAAAACGCGGCAAACCCGCCTTCGGGCCTTGCTTTGGCTGCTTGTGATGACAGCCGCATTTCAGGCGCTGTTTGCCTCTCTGCCCTCGCTTGACCTCTGGGTGTCGTCTCTGTTTTGGAGCACGGAAGAGGGGTTTTATCTTGCGCAGGCCGACAGCCTGAAACAACTGCGGGCCATCGGCTATCATGCCTATACGGCGATGGCTGTTCTGGCGCTGATTGGTGCTTTGCTGGCGCTCAAACATATCAAACTGCTCACCATCCCCGGGAGCGTTTGGCTTTTCCTGGTTGGGGTTTATCTCTTTGGACCGGGCCTGTTGGTGCACTCCATCCTGAAGGCGCATTGGGGACGCGCGCGGCCTGTCGCGACCACGGAATTTGGCGGAGACCTGCTGTTCACGCCGCCTTTTGAAATTGCGGCGCAATGTGTCGCCAACTGCTCCTTTGTTTCCGGCGAGGCCGCTGGCGCGACCGCCTTTGCCATCGCCGCCTATGTGCTGACCCGATTTGTCAGGTCGTCGGCACTCCGCCGCACCCTATTTGGCTCGGCGCTAAGTCTAGCCGTCGCAGGCGCCTTACTGCGTGTGGTGTTTGGCGGTCATTTCCTATCTGACGTGATCTTCTCGGCGCTGTTTGTGTCTTTGATCGCGGTTGGGCTCTCCTTCTTCTTGAGCAATCGCAACGGAATCCTGAGGGCTTTGAAAAATATGAAACCTCGAATCTGAACAAAGCGCCCACGCAACGCAAAACCCCGGCGCATCGCTGCGCCGGGGTTTCGTTTTGCTAAACTGCGCCGAAGCGCCGTCTGGCTTTAGAAGTGCGCCGACTTGGTGTTGGCCGGAACTTCCAGAGGAGGTGCAAACTTGGTCAGGTCGATGCCTTCCACAGCGGTTTTGTACTCTTCCAGAGTTGGTGTGCGGCCAAGGATTGCGGACAACACAACCAGTGGTGTCGATGCCAGCAGCGATTCACCTTTCTTCTCCGGAAGGTCGCCCACAACGCGGCCCTGGAACAGGCGGGTTGAGGTTGCCAGAACGGTGTCACCCTTCTCCGCCTTTTCCTGGTTACCCATGCAGAGGTTACAGCCTGGGCGCTCGAGGTAGAGAATGTTCTCATACTCGGTGCGGGCCTGCTGTTTTGGGAACAGATCGTCAAAGGTAAAGCCGGAGTAGCGCTCCAGGATCTCCCAGTCGCCCTCTGCCTTCAACTCATCAATGATGTTGTAGGTTGGGGCAGCAACAACCAGCGGTGCCTTGAACTCGACTTTGCCGTTGGCAGCTTCGAGGTTCTTCAGCATCTGCGCCACAATCTTGATGTCGCCTTTGTGCACCATGCAGGAGCCGACAAAGCCCAGATCAATCACCTTCTCTGCATTGTAGTAAGACACAGGGCGAATGGTGTCGTGTGTGTACCGCTTGGACACGTCTTCGTTGTTCACGTCTGGGTCGGCGATCATGGGTTCAACGATCTGGTCCAGATCAACCACAACCTCGGCAAAGTACTTGGCACTGTCATCCGGCTTCAGAGCGCCGTTCGCACCGGAACGGATGTCCGCGATACGTGCGTCCGCTTTGTCCAGCAGGCCTTGCAGCGTGTTGGTGCGGTTTTCCATACCTTTGTCGATCATGATCTGGATGCGGCTTTTCGCCAGCTCCAGGGACCCGATCAGCGTGTCATCGTTGGAGATACAAACAGAGGCTTTCGCCTTCATCTCTGCGGTCCAATCGGTGAAGGTGAAGGCCTGGTCGGCCAGCAATGTACCGATGTGAACCTCGATCACGCGGCCCTGGAAGACGTTGTCGCCGTGCTGCTGCAACATCTGCGCCTGGGTGGCGTGCACCACGTCGCGGAAGTCCATGTGGTCAGCCATCTTGCCCTTAAAGGTCACCTTCACGGACTCAGGGATCGGCATAGAGGCTTCGCCGGTCGCCAGCGCCAAAGCAACAGTACCGGAGTCCGCGCCAAAGGCGACGCCTTTGGACATACGGGTGTGGCTATCGCCGCCAACGATCACGTCCCAGTCATCCACGGTGATGTCGTTCAGCACTTTGTGGATCACGTCGGTCATCGCGTGATACTCGTCCTTCGGGTCACGCGCGGTGATCAGGCCGAAGTCGTTCATGAACTTCATCAGCTTCGGAATGTTGGCTTGCGCCTTCTTGTCCCAAACCGACGCGGTGTGACAGCCGGACTGATAGCCCACGTCCACGGAAGGGGAGATCACAGTCGCCGCCATCGCCTCAAGTTCCTGCGCGGTCATCGGACCAGTGGTGTCCTGTGAGCCAACAACATTCACTTTGACGCGCACGTCAGAGCCCGCGTGCAGCGTTGCACCCGGTGTGGTGCCCAACGCATTGCGGTTGAAGATTTTTTCAACTGCGGTCAGGCCTTGGCCTTCCACAGACAGCTCTTTGGATGGTGCGTAGGCAGATTTCAGTTCCTGACCGAGAGCGCCTGCAGCAAATGTCTGCAGTTTCTTACCAAAGACCACAGCGTAGGAGCCACCCGCCTTCATGAACTCCACTTTTTGCGGGGTGAAGGCCGCAGAGACGTCTTTCAGCACGTTGCCGTCCGCATCGCGCAGCGTTTTGTCTTTGGTGTTGATGGTCAGCACGGTGCCAGTGGCCACGGAGTAGGCTTCTTCCAGCACGGCTTCGCCGTCTTCATCCACAACAACATTGCCGTCCGCATCGGTCTTTTTGACCCAGTTGTCCAGATCAATGCCGATACCGCCGGTCACGCCCACGGTGGTCAGAAAGATCGGAGAGATGCCGTTCGTGCCCGCGACGACAGGTGCGATGTTGATGAACGGTACGTAAGGCGATGCCTTCTTACCGGTCCACAGCGCCACATTGTTCACACCAGACATACGGGACGAGCCCACACCCATGGTGCCTTTTTCCGCAATCAGCATCACACGTGCCTCAGGGTGCTGTTTCTGCAGTTCCTGAATGGCCACCTGGTCTTCCGGCGAGCACATGCATTTGCCGTGCAATTCACGGTCGGCACGGGAGTGTGCTTCGGCACCGGGCGACAGAAGGTCGGTCGAGATATCTCCGATACCGGCGATGTATGTCACAACTTTGATTTCTTCTTCGACTTCTGGGAGCTTGGTGAAGAATTCCGCCTTGGCGTAGCTTTCCAGCAGATCTTTGGCGATGGCGTTGCCGGCCTTGAAGGCTTCTTCAAGGCGATCAGTGTCGGCCTCATAGAGGAAGACCTGAGTCTTCAGCACGGCTGCGGCTTGCGCAGCAATCGCGGCATCGTCGCCCAGCGCCAGGTCAAGCAGTACGCGGACCGATGGGCCACCCTTCATGTGGGACAGCAGTTCGAAGGCAAACTCCGGGGTGATTTCAGCCACGTCAGCCGCGCCGAGAATGATCTCTTTGAGGAATTCGGCTTTCACACCTGCGGCGCTCGTGGTGCCTGGCAAGGTGTTGTAAATGAAGAACTTCAGGGAGTCTTCGCGGTGGGCGTTGCCGGTGTCTTTGATCTGTTCGATCAGTTCGCTGACCAGCGCGCCGCTATCAATTGGCTTTGGATTCAGACCTTCGGTTTTGCGGGTCTCAATCTCATTCAGATAATCTGTATACAAGCTCATGATGATCCTAGCGATTTGAGGTTGGCTTAAGCATGAACACCCTGTTTTTGACCCGGAGGCGATTCACAGGGCAGGTATTGTATGCCGATGTATACCAAGCTTGAAAAAGACGCAAGTTGCCCTTCGGAACAATTGTCTTGGCTTACTCAAACGTGATGTCGCAGAGCGGCGTATGACGACTATTGTAAGTGTCTACTGGCTCGTTTTCCAGACCACAACGCCGTACCAAAACAGACAAAACCGACGGCATATGGATCCGAGAAGAAGCCTACATCCAGAGGTTGCGACCTAAGTTCCGACTCGGAAAACGTCATGACACATGATGCCGCAGAACAAAGCGTCCGTTCAAAAATGAATTGACACAATCGAGATTTTGCCTGACTTGGTGACGGAGATGGTTCCCGCGACGACCTTTGTCAGAACGGGATGAAAAGGGAATACGGTGCGGCCTTCAAAGACCAACTCCGTAACTGCCCCCGCAACTGTAAGCGGCGAGCCTCCCGAGAACACCACTGAGCGCGATGCGTTTGGGAAGGTTCGGGAACGCGACAACCCGCAAGTCAGGAGACCTGCCATCACGACGATAACTTCAACCCGGGCGGGGCGTCCGGACAGGAGGCCAAGATGGCTTTACGGATTGATCCGTGTGAAAAACTGACTGTGCTTGCCCCGCGCTATCGCGGAGGGCGAGATGGCCAACCCCACCCACAGAATTTCGATTTGCACATCCTGCAAACATGTCGGCGAAAGCTGTCGTCCCGGTTATGAGTTGATCAAGCGCTTGCGCGCCGCCATTGATATGGCGGGTGATGCAATCACGGAAGAGTTCGAGATTTCCGGTGTGGCCTGCATGGCGAGCTGCAAGCGACCCTGCACCGTGGCCTATCACAGCACACGCAAGGCGACCTATCTTTTTGGCGACATCACGCCGGAACAGGACATTGAGGATTTGGTGTCCTTTGCCCAGCAATATGCGGTGCTTGGGGACGGCTGGTGTTCGTCGGTGGATCGCCCCGGCAAGCTGCGCAAAAACACCTTGGCACGGGTACCGTCAATGATGCTGGCGATTGAAGACAGCGCGGAGCGCCTATCATGATCGCAGGGCATCTGGTGGCAAAGAATGTGTGCTGGCGCCCCGGCAGAAACCAGCCCTTCCTGCTGAATCCTGTGAGTTTTGAGGTCTATCCAGGCCGCGTGCTTGGCGTGGTTGGCCCCAATGGTGCAGGCAAGTCGACGCTGTTGCGGATGGTGTATCACTATCAGAAGCCCACATCCGGGCAGATTTTGGTGGATGGACAGGACCTTTGGGGGATGTCCGCCAAAGTCGCCGCCCGCAAGGTGGCCGCTGTGTTGCAGGAACAACCAGGGGCCTTTGGCCTTTCGGTGCGCGATATTGTGGCTCTGGGGCGCACGCCTCACCGCAGTGGACTGTCGTCGGAAGGCGCAAGAGATGCGGAGATCATTGATGCGGCCATCTCCCGGATGCAGCTAGAAGCATTGGTTGCCCGCGATTTCGACACCCTCTCAGGGGGCGAGCGGCAACGGGTGATGGTCGCGCGGGCTTTGGCGCAGCAGCCGCAGGTTCTGGTGATGGATGAGCCCACCAACCACCTCGACATACGCCATCAACTCGAAATCCTATCGCTGATCCGGTCGCTTGGGCTGACCATCGTGGTCTCGTTGCACGATCTGAACATGGCCGCAGACGTGTGTGACGCCATCCTGCTGTTGAAAGACGGACACAGCCAAGGCTTTGGCAGCGCCGATCACGTGCTGAGCGAACAGCTTGTCTCTGACACGTTTTCAGTCACCGCCCAGCGCCAAGTGCTGAGCGTCAGCCAAAATCAACACCTCACTTTTCATCTACCTAACTAAAGGACCTTCTCCATGAAAACCCAACTGACAACCGTCGCGGTCAGCGCTCTTCTGGCTCTGTCCACCACCGCTGCGCTGGCGGAAACCACCGTGGACAGCTGCAACCGCCAAGTGACGTTTGACGCACCGCCCAAAGCGGCCATTTCCAACGACGTGAACCTGACCGAAATGATGCTCGTGCTGGGTTTGGCGGATCGCATGGTCGGCTACACCGGTATCTCTGGCTGGAAGACGCTGGACGAAGAGATGCGCGCGGGTGTGGAAGAACTGCCAGAGCTGTCCGCAAAATACCCAAGTAAAGAGGTGCTGATCGGCGCGGATGCGGACTTCTTCTTTGCCGGTTGGAACTACGGCATGAAAGTGGGCGGCGAAGTCACACCAGAGACGCTCGCGCCGTTTGACATCAAGGTTTATGAGCTGACCGAGAGCTGCATCCACATTGGCGAGAAAGACGCCGCCAGCATGGATGATATGTACAACGACATCCAAAACCTCGGCGCGATCTTTGACGTGAAAGACAAGGCGGATGCGCTTGTCGATGGCTACAAAGCAGACCTCGCCGCCTTCACGGATGGTTTGGCGCCTCTGGAAACGGCCCCACGTGTGTTTGTTTATGACAGCGGCGAAGACACGCCGTTCACCGCAGGGCGCTATGCGATGCCAAACGCGTTGATTGAAGCGGCCGGTGGTACCAACATCATGAACGATCTGGAAAAAAGCTGGGCCAAGGTTGGCTGGGAACCGGTTGTGGAGCGCAACCCGGAGGTCATCGTGATCGTGAACTACGGCAATGTGACCGCAGAAGAAAAGCGCGCCTTCATGATGAACAATCCGGCCTTTGCCGAGATGGACGCGGTGAAGAACGACCGGTTTGTGACCCTGGAATACGTTGAAGCGACGCCAGGTCCGCGCAACATCGCTGCGGTGAAAACCCTCGCAGAAGCGTTCCGGGCGAAATAAATGACAGGAAGAGCAGCAGGACAGCCAAAGAGCAGGTTTCCTTATGTGATCGGCGCAGGGGTGCTCCTGTTGCTTTTCTCGATATCGGTCGCAATCAGTGTGGGGGCGGTCTCTGTGCCCCTGCAAACCGTCTGGAGCATCCTGATCAATCAGGTCGCGCCGGGCACAATTGAGCAGGACTGGTCCAAAGGACGGGAAGCGATTGTCTGGGACATTCGGTTTCCTCGCGCTTTGCTGGCCTGTCTGGTGGGCGCCGGATTGGCAGTTGTGGGCGGCAGCTTGCAGGCCGTGACGCGCAATCCGCTGGCCGATCCACATTTGCTGGGGATTTCTTCCGGCGCGGCCTTTGGGGCGATCATGGTCCTAATGCACACCGGCATGTTTTGGGGACTCATCACCGTGCCGTTGTTTGCCTTTGGCGGGGCCTTGGCGGCCACCTTACTGGTGCTGGCCGTGTCGCAGTTTGCCTCGGCCACCAGCGCGGATCGGTTGATCCTGGCGGGGGTGGCCGTGTCGTTCATTGTGATGTCGCTGGCCAATGTGCTGATTTTCCTTGGCGACCCACGGGCGACACATACGGTGGTGTTCTGGATGCTGGGTGGTCTGGGCTTGGCGCAGTGGAGTCATTTGATTTTCCCGCTGGCGGTGCTCGCCCTCTGCGGCACCTACATCTGGATCAATGCGCGGAAATTGAATGCGATGACGGTGGGGGATGAGACCGCCTCCACCCTGGGCATTCCGGTGGCGCGGTTTCGTCTGATGATCTTTGTTGTCGGCGCCATGATCACCGGGGTGATGGTCGCCTTTTCCGGCATGATTGGTTTTGTTGGCCTGATGGTGCCGCATATTGTGCGGATGCTGGTGGGCGGGGATTATGCCCGCGTGATCCCGGCCTCTGCCCTGTTTGGTGCAATCTACCTTTTGTGGTCCGACATCATCGCACGCACAATTATGGCACCGGAAGACATGCCGATTGGCATCGTCACCGGCTTGGTGGGCGGTATGTTCTTTGTCTGGTTGTTGCGGCGGCGGGCGCGGTAAAGCGCCCTGTCCTAATCACCTCAGAGAAGCGGATAGTTTTCCGAGTTCTCCAAGGCGTAGTGCCACCATTCATAGGGGTTGATCTCAAAACCGGCACCCACCATGAGACCCAACAGAATCAAACGATTTTGCTGGGCCTCACGGTGGATGTCGATCCTGGAGTGATGCGATTATTGCAGGGCGGCGTCAAAGTCTGTGCCCATATCGAGCACAGTGCCGTCTGCGCGGGTCAGCGTCAGGTCCACGGCGGTGCCGCGGCTGTGGTCTGACCCAATCTCGGGGTCTGCAACAAATTCGGGGTCGGGCCGTACCTCCCACAAGCGGCGTTGCACCGCTTGGGGGCGATAGGCATCCAGCAGCAGAAAGCGCAGTCCGAGGGCGGCGGCGCGATCAGCGGCATGAAAGAGCGCATCAGCGGCGTGTCTGTGCAGGCGCGCCTGTTGATCCTCCGGCGTGGTGTAAAGCACCTCACCGGCAAAGTTTTGGGTGGTCGCATAGGCCAGCTGCACGTCGATGGCTGCATGTTGGATCGCGACCAATGTCATGCAGGCACCTTCTGAGGGATGGCTGCTGTTGTTTGGCAACAGCGCACCTGGGCCTGCTCGGTCGGCACCATGTTTTGTCGTACGTCACAGCCCACGCCCGCCAGCTCGCAGCGGTCCTTGAAGAAGCAGCCTGCGGGCAGATTACGGTTGGACGGGAGATCGGTGTTGCTGAGAGCCTCGCCCAGCCCGCCGGTGGCGCGCATGGTGGGGATCGAGTCCAACAGGAGACGGGTGTAAGGATGTCTGGGCGCAGCAAGGACAACTTCCGACGCGCCGTGCTCCACCACCTGCCCCAGATACATCACCGCCACCTCATCACAGAGATAACGCACCACGGAGATGTCGTGGGAAATGAAAATGTAGGTCAGGTCACGTGCCGCCTGCAGCTCTTTGAGCAGGTTGAGGATTTGCGCCTGAATGGAGATGTCGAGCGCCGAGGTGGGTTCGTCGAGCACAATCACATCCGGGTCGGAGGACAGCGCGCGGGCAATGGCGATCCGCTGACGCTGGCCACCGGAGAATTCATGTGGATAGCGGTCCAGCACTTCGGGACGCAGCCCCACTTTGGCGGCAAGCTCTGCGGCCAGCGCACGCAACTCGGCCTTTGGGGTTTTGGAGACCGCAAAGACCGGTTCCGTGATCACGCGCCAAACCGGCATACGCGCGTTAAGCGAGCTTTGCGGATCCTGAAACACAATCTGCACATCGTGGTCTGCGCCAAAGTAACGGGTGACCTCCCCTTCAGAAGGTTTGCGGATGCCCATGAGCACCTGCGCCAAAGTAGACTTGCCACAGCCGGACTCTCCCACAATGCCCAGCGTTTTCCCGCGAGGAATATCCAGATCAATGCCATTAAGTGCGTGCACAAAGCCACGTGGACGGCCGCGCCAGTCTTCGCCAAAGGGAAAGCGCATGTGGATGTTGGTGAGCGTCATCACGCTATTGGTGTTCATGCGGTGACCTCCTCACAGAGCCAGCAGGCGGCTTGGTGTTTCTTACCCACATCCGTGAGTGATGGGCGCGAGTTGCAGGCGTCCCGCGCGTGGCAGCAGCGGGCCTGAAAGGCGCAGCCCTTGGGGGGATGACCAGATTGGGCACGGTACCGGGGATAGAGGCCAGCGGTGCGCCCGGGTCCGCGTCTTCTGGCAAGGCTTCGATCAAAGCGGCCGTATAGGGGTGCTGCGGGTTGCCGAGCACCTTTTGGGCCGGTCCGGTTTCCACCACGCGGCCTGCGTACATCACATAGATACGGTCGCAAAACTGGCTGATCACCGCGAGGTCATGCGAGATGAACAATACCGAGGCGCCGGTTTGGCGGGCTTTGGCGTGCAGCAGTTGCAGCACCTGCCGTTGTACGGTCACGTCCAAAGCGGTGGTGGGTTCATCCGCCACCAGCAGCTTGGGAGAGCAGGCAAAGGCCATGCCGATCAGGATACGCTGCCGCATACCGCCGGAGAGCTCAAAGGGATAGCGCCCCAATATTTCTTCGGCATCATTGATGCGCATATCCTTAAGCAGTTCGATGGCCCGATCCCGGGCCGCCATGCCACGCAGATTGGAATGCAACTCGATCACCCGCAGCATCTGTTTGCCAATGGTCTTGGTTGGGTTCAGAGCCGTTTGTGGCTCCTGAAAGATCATCGCCACATCACCGCCGCGCAGGCGGTTCATCTCGCGCTCGGACATGGATTGCACATCGCGGCCAAGCAGGCTGATCTTGCCGCCGTCCTGCCGGAACGCGCCGTCCGGCAGGAGCCGCAGGGCGGTCATCGCTGTCACGGATTTGGCCGAACCACTTTCGCCGACAAGGCCAACAATCTCGCCCGGCTGGACTTCCAGATCCACACCGTTCACCGCATGCACATCACCTGCGAAGCCCGGAAACAGAACTTCCAGTCCGTCAATTTTCAATACTGGGTCCGCCATGTCAGCGTGCCTTCTGTTTGGGATCAAGGATGTCGCGGATGCCGTCACCCAAAAGGTTGAAGGCGGTGGCGGTGATCAGGATGGCGAAGCCTGGAAAGGCCGAGTACCACCACTGGTCCAGGATGTAGTTGCGTCCCGTCGCGACCATGGCGCCCCACTCGGCGGTGGGCTGTTGTGCGCCAAGGCCAATGAAGCTGAGCGCGGAGGCCAGAAGGATGGTGCTGCCGAGGTCCAGTGTGGCTTGCACCATGACCGGTGACAGGATGTTGGGCAGGATGTGCCAGCGTAGGATGTGCAGCTTGGACGCCTTGAAGGTTTCGGCGGCGGTCACAAAGGACATTTCCCGGATCAGCAGGGTTTGACCGCGCGAAATGCGCACATAGACCGGGATGCGCACCAGCGCGATGGCGATGGCCGCGTTGATCAGGCTTGGGCCCAACGCTGCGGCGAGCGCCATGATCAGCACCAGTGAGGGCACCGAGAGCACCACATCCATCATGCGCATAATCACCACGTCCACACGTCCGCCGATCAGGCCGGCAAAGACGCCAATGAAAGTGCCGATGGAGCCGGCGACAACCACAACAAAGAAACCCACGGCCACAGATTGCCGCCCGCCATAAAGAATGCGGGAGTAGAGATCGCGCCCAACTTCGTCGGTGCCAAAGAAGTTGTCCCAACTGGGCGCGGCCAGACGGGCGCGCAGGTCGATGGCATTGGGATCGTGCGTGGCAAAGACAGGTGCAAAGATCACCAGAAACAGCACGATCAGCACCACGGCCCCGCCGCCAAGCGTGAGCGGGCTTTTCTTGACTTGATACCAGAGATAGCCCCAATCCACCCGCGACAAGGCGCGTTTCACGGGGTTTGTAGAAACGGTTGCGTCGCTCATCACGAGACCTCCCGGATGCGCGGGTCAACCGCCATATAGATCAGATCAACCGCCAAGTTGATCAGCACATAGGCCAGCGAGACCACCACGGTGAAGCCCATGACCGCTGGGAAATCCAACGCCTGAATAGAGTTCACCACATAAGCGCCCATGCCAGGCCAAGCGAAGACGGTTTCTGTCAACACCGTCCCGTAAAGCAGGTCGCCCAGCGCGAGACCCAGCACAGTGATCGAAGGGATCATGGCGTTGGGCAGTGCCTCGGTGAAGACAATCTTGAAGCGGCTGAGGCCATTGGCCTTGGCGGTGCGGATATAGTCTTGCTGCAGCTCTTCCAGCATGGCCGCGCACCTGGCGGGCCACCACACCGAGGTGGACAAAGCCAAGGGTGAAAGCGGGCAGAAGGATGTGTTTGAGGGCGGAGCCGAAGGCTTGCAAATCGCCGGCCAAAAGGCTGTCGATCATCAGGAAGCCAGTGACGCGGGTGGGCATCTCAAGCGAGGGATCAATGCGCCCACCGCTGGGGAGCCAACCAAGGTTGCCATAAAACAACAGGATCACCAGCAGGCCCAGCCAGAAGGCGGGGGTGGAGATGCCGATCACGGCGATCACACGCACAAAGTGGTCAATTGGTTTGTCTTTCCACACGGCGGAGGCCACGCCCAGCGGGATGCCCAATGCGGTGGCGAACAGCAGCGCGGTCAGCGCCAGCTCCAATGTGGTCGGGAAGAAGATACGCAGGTCCTCGAGCACCGGACGACGGGTGCGGATCGAGGTGCCAAAGTCGCCCTGGACCACGCCTTCGAGGTAGCGGACGTACTGGACCGGTAGCGGTTTATCGAGGCCGAGGGCCTCGCGGATGTTCTGCACAATCTCGGGCGTCGCGCGGTCACCCGCAATCATGCGGGCCGGGTCGCCGGGAATGAGATTGGAGATGGTGAAGGTGATGACCGTCACACCGAAGAGAACCAAGATCAGGAACATCAAGCGGCGGCGGATGACATTGAGGAAAGACATCGGCGCGTTTCTTTAGTGGCTGAAGGCCCCAGACCACCGGGATGATCTGGGGCCGATTGCTTAAGGCTTAGTCGGAGAGCGACATGTCACCGAAGTTGAAGATGTCTTCGAGCATTGGGTTGAAGACAAAGCCGGCTATATCATCACGCACGGCAATGCGGTAATCTTTCTGGAACAGATAGACGTAGGCGGCCTCGTCGGTCACGATCTCCTGAAGCTCACCGTATAGCGCGGAGCGTTCTGCCTGATCGGAGCTGACCACAGCCTGTTGCAGCAGACCGTCAACCTTGTCGTTGGAGTACCAGCTGCGGTTGCCCGCCAGACCATGGCGTTTGCTGTCAAACCAGTAATTGGTGAACATGTAAGGGTCCGCAAAATCCGGGCTCCAGTTGCCGGTTGCGATGCCAAATTCGCCAGTGTCAAAGCGCTCACGCATGGTGGCGTTGGCCAGCTTCTCCAGCTTCACGTTCAGGCCCAGTTGGGACAGATACGCCTGGGTTGCGATGGCGATTGGCTCCCACAGGGGGTCACGGTCGGAATAGAGGAAGGTGATTTCTTCGCTTGCGCCACCGGCCACGTCGAGGGCTTTCTTCGCAGAGGCCAGATCATAAGAATACTGGGTCGCGTTTTTGTTCTGACCCCACATGCCTTCTGGGATCGGACCGTGCATTTGTACGCCGTTGCCGTCCAGAATGCCGTCGATGATACCCTGATAGTCCACAGCTGCGGAAATCGCACGGCGCACGTCAACATTGTCCAGCGGGGCCACTTTGTTGTTCAGGTAGAGATAGGTCACCTTCAGGCTTGGGTAGTTCTGTACCTCAACCCCATCGGTGCTGCCCAAGGCGTCCAGCTGATCCACCGGCAGGCTTTCGGCGATGTGTACGTCACCGGCTTCAAGCTTCAGACGACGGGCCGAGGCTTCTGCGATGATGTCGACGCGGATTTTCTCGATCTCAGGCGTGGTACCACCGTAGTTCGGGTTTGGCTCCAGCACGAGGTTTTGGCCACGCTCCCAACCGGTCAGCATGTAGGCGCCGGAACCAGCGGAATTGGCGGAGAGCCATTCGGTGCCGCGGTCGCCACCTTTGCCTTCAACCGCTGGGTTTACAATGCCTGCGCCGTTGTTGGCCAAAGTGTAGAGGAACGGTGCAAAAGGCTGCTCCAGCGTGAAGGTCACCTGCATATCGCCGGTGGCTTCGACTTTCATACCACCCGGGAAGGCTTCAGACGGGCCGCGGCCCAGATCCATCAGGCGGTTGAAGGAGTATTCCACGGCGGCGGCATCCACGGCTGCGCCGTCGTGAAACGCGTTGCGGAGGCCAGATCAAAGGTCCAGACCGTGCCATCGTCGGACGCCGACCAGCTGCTGGCCAATTCGCCCACCACGGAGGTGAGACCTTTGCCGTCCTCAGACACGTCATAGCGCACCAACCGTTGGAACAGCGAATATGTTACGGTCCAATCATTGTTATTCATGGTTTGTGCTGGATCGAGCGTTTGCGGGTCAGCCGCCTTAGCCACCACCAGGAGATCAGCATCGCTATCTGCGATGGCAATTGGGGCATTCGCCACCATGCCAAAGGAGATGGCTGCTGCGCCAACTACCTGGAACCACTGTGAATTTTTCATCTTCGCTGTCCTCCCATTGGGGACAGCGTCGGGCAGAAGGGTCTGAGGATGGGCGTGAATATTTCGGAGGCAATTGCCAGTGCAAACCAGTCGTTTACCAAGCTGGAACAACGGGTTGCCACCTATCTGAGCAGCCGGCCCGAGGCGGTGGCCTTGGAAACCAGCGCCGAAATTGCTGAAAAACTACAAGTCAGCCCAATGACGGTGAGCCGGTTTTTCAAGAAGCTGGGGTTTACCAATTTGAACGAGCTGCGGGCAGATGCGCGGCGCGATCTCTATGGTCCAACCTCCGCACGAATCGGCAGCCGCTTCAAAAGCTTCAAACAGGCCAGCCAGACCCGCGACGCGACGCAGGATCATGCCATCGCCAATGCCGCCATTCGCACCGCGCTGGATTTGCGCGAAACCGAACGCTGGCAGGATGCGGTGCAATATGTCGCCCACTCTGACAGCGTCATGGCGGTGGGTTTTCAGGTGATGCAGTATCTGGCGAATGGCTTTGCCATGCGGCTCAAATACCTGCGCTCCAATGTGATTTTTCTGGATGGCACCGACGGGGTCTATGCCGAGGTCTTTGGCGATGACTCCGAGACCAAGGCGCTGATCCTGATTGATACGTTCCGGTACGGCAATCACGGGCCAATCCTGGCCAAGGCAGCGCGGGAGCGCGGCTTCAAGGTGATCCTGTTTTGCGACGAGTTCTGTGATTGGGGCTCAAGCCTGAGCGACGTGATGCTGCCCTACCCCAACGAAGGCCATATGTTCCTGCCATTCCCGACCGGCATCCATTTTGGTCTGAACCTGATGTTTCAGGATGTGGTGACAGAGCTTGGCAACAAGGCACGCGACAAGGTGGAACAGGTCGCCAAGTCTCAGGATTTGTTCGACAATTTCCTGCCCGAGTAAAAACTTATGGATTTCCGATCGCTTTAAAACTCAGTCGTCCACATACTGTCTGAACCCTCCCTCAAAAGTCGCCCGATAGGCGAATTTGGCCTTAAAATGAGCCGATCCGCGCACTATAGACGAAAGAGACAATTCTGCTTCTGAGCTTCGATGGAAACGCCGGGGCACCAGAAGCCACTTCAATTTCTTTGGGAGACCGAAACCAATGGCCAAACTTCTCTGTGATGTTCGCGGAAAGTACCGCCTAGAGTTCCTACGAGAGATTGAGGAGCAGTCAGGTGGCGAAATAGAAGTATCGCTTGTTGTCGGGGACCGTGGTGCTGATTTGTTCTCGCGCCCGATCAATACGATGAAACGGGACTGGCGGCATGAACGACTGCGCAAACATCACATGCAAGATACGGTGCATCAGAGCGCCAATTTGGATTTGCTGTCCTCCAATGAGTTCCACGACATGGCGACCATGGCGATCGACCATTTTCAGCGTGTCAGCAAGAACTACAACTACAACTCTCACAATCTAGATAGCGTTCAAGATTACCTCGACTACTATTACATTCTTACTGACGTCATTTCCCAGCGGATGATTGAAGAAGAGATCACCCACGTTGTGTTTTTTATGACGCCGCACCTGGGTTACGACACTGTGCTATACCAAGTCGCAAAGAGCTTGGGCATCAAGACGCTGGTGATGAACCAACAGTCCTTATTTAATAACCGTTTCTTCTCCTCTGGCTCCATCGACGACTATGGCAATTTTGATCCAACTGATAGCGACGCCCCAGCAATCCCATTGGAACAAGGAAAATTGCTGGATTTGTTTTATATGGATGGCACCTGGCAGAAACCTGGTGAAACTGGCAAAATAAACCTAAGAGCCTTTGCGAGTTTCTTGAAATATGTCCTAAGGCGTGAACCCAGCCTTATTTTGAAGCCCCTTCACCTCTATAAACTGCTAAAGCGCGTTTCGGACGTTTATGGGAGTTTACCCGATTGGCGGGATCCGTTTGCAAATTACTTCCACAAAAATGCGCTGGCGTACTATGAGCATCTAGCCGAGTTTGATCGCGGCACGGTCGATTACAACCAAAAATACGTATACGTGCCACTGCACAACCAGCCTGAAATGTCCGCTTCAACTTTGGGCGGGCGGTATCGCGATCAGCTGTTGATGATAGAAGCCATTGCCCGCTCCATCCCGGAAGATTGGCAAGTATATGTCAAAGAGAATCCACGTCAGGGTGTTTTTGCTCGAGGACCTTTTTTCTTTCACCGCCTATCTCGCATCCCCAATGTGAAAATGCTGCCCTCTTTTGCTGATTCAGCTGCATTGGTGGCCAACGCACAAGTGGTCGGTACCGTGGCCGGCACGGCTGGTTGGGAAGGGCTGCTCTCAGGTATTCCGGCCGTGGTGTTTGGCGGCGCGTGGTATAAATCCCTGCCTGGCGTGACGCTCTATGAAGAGGGTTTAGATTTTGAAAAAATCGCCGCTGCTGGAGTAGACCATGCAGCGCTTGAACGCGCATACGGCGCCTTGGTGGATCGGTCACATGAAGGTGCAATCGACGGTTTGTTCTTTGACAAGATCGAAGGCTTTAATTCTGCCGAAAATGCGGCGTTAGTGGCAAAGTCTGTGATCGGTCTTATTCAGGAGGACATACCAACAACCTACGGCGCCCTGTGACGCCGTTGGATAGCGGTTGGTCAGACCAGCTTTCCCTCCTGCAACTCCAGCATTTCCGGCGCCAGCGCGGCGCGGAACGCGGGGTTGTGGCTGACCAAGAGAATGGCTTGCGGCAGGCCTTGCAGGATTTCCAGCAGGCGCGCTTCGTTTTTGGTGTCGAGCGCGTTGGTTGGCTCATCCAGAAGGAGCGCTTCGGGCTCCATGGCGAGTACAGTGGCGAGGGTCACGAGACGCTTTTCGCCGCCTGAGAGCTTATGGGTGATGCGGTCGCGCAGGTGCATCAGGTTCAGGTCGGTGAGCACCTTGTCGACAATCGCCAAGGCCTCACCTTTGGTGCGGCCCAAATTGAGCGGGCCAAAAGCGATGTCCTCCGCCACGGTGGGGCAAAACAGCTGATCGTCCGGGTCCTGAAACACCAGGCCAATTCGGC
The DNA here is from genome assembly GCF_047126315.1 of Shimia sp. MIT910701. Classification (GTDB taxonomy): domain Bacteria; phylum Pseudomonadota; class Alphaproteobacteria; order Rhodobacterales; family Rhodobacteraceae; genus Shimia. The sequence continues at coordinate 352,473 of NZ_CP138953.1, forward strand.
GGCGGACCTCGTGGAAATCCGCCTCCACCCGGCGCTCTGTGCCAAAGATGGTAACGGTGCCAGCGGTAGGGAGCTGTAGACCCAGCGCAATGCGCAACAGGGTCGACTTGCCTGCGCCATTAGGACCTGCAATCGACAGACGCTGCCCCGCCGTGAGCTGTACCGACGCCCCATCCAGCACCGGAGGCTGCCCAGGGTAGGCAAAGTGGATGTTTTCCAGTGCGAGGATCGTCATAGAAAGTCCAGAAACAGCAAGCCGACACAGACCCCACCAAGAAGGGTTGCGAACAAGTGATCACGGCGGATCATGCGAAACTCTTGTAGCAAGATTAGCTGACCTGAAAAGCCCCGGCATTTCATCGCGCCCAGAATGCGCTCGGAACGTTCGATCGCGCGCACAAGCATCATGCCCACAAGATAACCGAAGCTGCGGTAGGTGTGCCAATTGGTGCCCGGCCGGAAGCCGCGGATTTTCATGGCCCCACGCAGGCGGAGGTATTCTTCGCGCAGCACTTCGATGTAGCGGATGGTGAACATCAACAGATGCACCAGCACTTCGGGGCAGCGCAGCTTGTGCAAGGCGTGACCCAATGTGACCGGCTCCATGGTGCCGACCAGCACCATGAGCGTGAGGATCACCGCATTGGCGGTCAGGCCGATCTCGATGGCCTTCCACAGCCCTTGCCAACTGGCGGGGAAGCCAAAGACGGAGAACATCGGGTCGCCCGGCATGGTGAAGGGCAAAAGCACCAGCATAAAGATGATGAAGCTGTCCATCATCGCCATACGTTTGAGCGTGCGACGGATGGGCAGGCGCGACATCATCAACAGCGAAATGGCGGTGGCGAGCGCGGCAATCAGCGCTGGGATCGTGGTCAGCGCGACGGTGGTGATGGCAAAGACACAGGCCAGAACGACACGCACACGCGGGTCGAGATCGCCGATCACCCCATAGGGCGCATCGCTGCCCGCCTCGGCCAGGGTTTTGGCCTTGGGTTCCAGCGCGTGCGCCATCAGGCGGCCATCTTCCGACGGGCGGCGAGGTAGAAGCCAAATCCAAACAGGCCCACGATATAACCGATCCCCCCCAGGATGCTCTGCATGTCGTTTTTCTCACGATAGGCGGCAATCTCGCGGCGGAGTGGGCGGATTTCATCGCGCACCGCCTTGGCGATAACCTGACGCTCCTCATCAGACAGAGAAGCAACGGTGACAACATTTGCACCTTCGACTGGTCCGTCAGAAGCGGCCACCGGCGTATCTACGATCTCTGCGGCCACGCCCATGATGTCGGCCACCTCTTCGGCAAGCATGACAACTTTGGCCACATGCCCCGCGCCCATGTCGGCGGTGAAGGTATGCGCCACGGGGCTAGTGGGGGTGTAAAGAAAAAACCCGTCTTCATCGGTCACGGTGCGGCCCAGCTCGGAGCCATCGGGGCCAAACACAATGACCTCCTGCCCGACAGCCATGTCTCCATTGGAGAAGCCAAGCTCTCCCTCGATGGCGTCACCTGCCGGGAACACGCCGGCAATGACCTTATGCGCCAGCACGGGAAGCGGCGCGCAGATCAGGCTGACAATCAGGATCAGCTGTTTCACGCGGAGGATCCTTTCAAAAACAACTCCGGTTTGACCTTACGCGCCAAAAGCACAGCAAAGCCAGTGAGCACAGCTTCAATCACCATGACCGGAATATGGGCAAAGAACACCAGCTTGGCAGCAGGCAAAAACTCATCGCCAGTCAACGCAAGGGACACGGCCACAAAGAGGGTTGTGGCGGCAATGGCAAAGGCCCCGCCAAGGCCGCCCCAGATCGCCCCCTGCACAGGAGAACCGCGGCCAATCAAACGACCAAAGATCATCCAGGCCAGAACTGCGGGCATGGCAATGTTGAAGGTGTTCACGCCCAGCACGGTCAGTCCACCGAAGCCGAAGAACACCGCTTGCAGAAGCAATCCGACAAACAGCGCCGGAAAGGCGGCCCAGCCGAGCAGAAGCCCGGCCAGACCGTTCAGAATCAAATGCACAGAAGACGGGCCAATCGGCACATGGATCAGCGAGGCGACAAAGAAGCTGGCCGACAACACCCCAGCGGTTGGGATGCGGTCGATGTCCAGCGACTTGAGGCCCATGGCGATCCCGCCTGCGGCGGCAACTGCGCCACCGATCACAACAGGGTTGGACAAGGCTCCGTCAACGATGTGCATATGGGGTTACTCCAGATCCCAGGCGCGGATCCAGATAACCGCGTCTTGGCTAAGCTCTTTGCCTTCATGCTCTGTGGCTGGGCCAGACCCCAGTGCGGCAAAGCCCCAGTAGCCAGCCTTTGGCACACCAAAGGTGAAGTAGCCATTGTCGTCAGAAATCGCGACAATCGCACCACCAGGCAGTGGAGACACGGTGGTGGCCTTCGCGCCGGTGCCCGACAGGTCAGGCTCTGCCGCCATGTATTCGATCTCGATCTCCGCACCGGCAACCGGCTTGCCTTCGCTCAGCACGCGGCCGGTGAAAGTGCCGCCTGCGATCACGTTGTAGGGTTTGTTCAGCGGCAGGATCTCGGTGGCCAGACCCTGTGGCCGATCCCAATCGGTGGGCAGCTCGTTGCGGTTCAGATAGGCCTTGGTGATCTGCTGGATGTAGATGTCCTCGGACTCTTCGTAATACGGCGCTGGCACGGTCACGAGCACGTAATCACCGGAGCGTTTCACGGGCACCGAGCCCATGAAGGCTTTGGCGCTGTTGTCAGGACCATCAAAGGTGGTCTCTTCCAACGTGTCCAACAGGTCGGTCTTTTCGCCATTGTGGATCACATAGAATTCTTCCGGCTTTTCAAGAGTCATCACGTGACCGGCGTCATGTGGGTGCCAGAAGATCAGCTTCACCGGCACATCGCCGGGACGCTCGATCATTGTGTCTTCGGTGTACTCAAGCAGGAAATGCGCTTGTGCCATAACTGGCAGGGCCAGTGCAGCGGTGGCCGCCAAAAGCAGTTTTTTCACAAAATTAGTCCTTATCACGTCGCGCCTTCCCCGGCGCATTGGTCCTTGTGACTTGGAATGGCTTGGAACCGGATATCGCGCGCGACACACAGATCCAGCGCACACCCCGTCGCCGTTGATGAGCCCCCTTCCCAAGGGCACGTGTTCGGCAGGTCTCCTGACTTGCGGGTCAAAACACGAAGCTGGCCTTCCCGGGGTGATCCCAGTGGCATGATCAGCTGTGCTCACCGCCTACAGTTGCGGGGGCAGTTGCAGAATTGGCAGAATTGGCCGCACTGCATTCCCTATTGCTTCCAGAGGATTCCCCCGGAACCGAACATGACGCGTGTGTGCCAGACCACGGGCGGACCGGTCAACAAGGGACTGCGTCTCAGCGTGTACTATTTGCGACAATGCGTGGCGTGGGCTAAGGGAATTTTGGATGTCTGACTTTCCGCGGAGCACGAAACGCCGAAAACTATGGTGCGGGACTTTTGCTTCGCAAGGTGTCTCGTTTTGGCGGTGCATACTGCCACTCAATCGGCAACCCCGCAGTCCCGCTTCAGGATCTCTACGGCCGTTTCCCGAGTTGTTTCAAGCTTGTCGCTGGCCTTTAGAAGGTCGTCATATAGTAACTTCATTATGATGAGGTCCCTTTCAGTTGGTAGAACAAAGTACGGCTCCCCGGATTGCGCCCGCAAATACCGCGGGTCTGAGTAGAGCGTGCCCAAGCCAATCGGGCCGGCTTTGACCCAAGAGTATAGAAAACTTCCTACGTCACACATTGGGAGCAATCTTTTAGATTTTGGTGGGCTTTGCCCCATGCCTCAGAGTAGTCAAGACCCGCATTTTCCCAATCCCCCTTCAAAGCCAGACACTTAATTTCGTCCTTCCGAATGAATTTTTTATAGTCGGCTTTCGCTGTCTGGGTTTTGGGTTTCAGGATTCTTCGAGCCTTGTTGGCAACGACGACTTCGACCCGCATGAAGCCGATATCTTGCATACGAACAGTGTTTTCACTGAGGCGACTTCAAGTCCGGTTATGCCGGATGACCAGATTTGACGAGTACCGAGACCTCGCATCACAGCGCCTAGAATTGCGGGATCGATCCCCGGCACGAATTCACCGACCGTAAGATAGACAAACAAAATACGTTTTCTAATGGGGCTGTAACAGTTTAGCCGCCTACACAAGCCTTTGCATTGTGTGTCCTAAAGAGGAAATTCTCGACAATCCACGTGTCATTAATCGTGTTGAACCTCTCGATAAATGCACATTCTTGTTTATGCGGCGTCTGTGCGGCAACGCTTTCATGTAGCAAAGTGAGGGCAAGAACCGAGATGTGGAGTTTCGCTGAAGGTTTGCAGCTTTCCTTTAGACACTGAGGCCCAAGAGCCTTTTTAGGCAATATGTTGTACGACCCACAAGCTTCAATCCCCGCTGTGTCCGTCATGTTATGAGTCTGAAGCTGTGAGGCGTTAAAGCCATTGGTCATTTGGACCAATTTTGGTCTTACCGGGGTGTTTGATTTTATTTGATGACCTGGTTGCGGGAGCAGGATTTGAACCTGCGACCTTCAGGTTATGAGCCTGACGAGCTACCGGGCTGCTCCATCCCGCGACAGTTTGGTTGGCCTACCGCCGGTAGGGCTACTTGAGGCCGGTTTGATCTCTTTCCGGTTGGGTTTGAGATCTGTCGCCCTTCAGGACGTTTTGATTGTTCTGAAGGTATTCTTTTTTTTTTCATCGTAGAGAGATACTGAGGTCGTTTGTTAGGTTTGGCGATGACCTACTCTCCCACACCTTAAGATGCAGTACCATCGGCGCTACGGTGCTTAACGGCCGGGTTCGGGATGGGACCGGGTGTTTCACTCGCGCTATGATCACCAAACCGAACAAACGGCCTCATACTCATTTGCGCTACCGCCCGGAGGGCTACTTGAGCGCGAGAGTTGGTGTCCAAGTCATTTCACTGATTGTGTAGTGTGTATGCTTTTGATTTCCAGTCTTACTTTTACTGGATCAAATCAAGCCTATCGGACCATTAGTACCAGTCAACTGAATGCGTTACCGCACTTACATCTCTGGCCTATCGACGAGGTGGTCTACCTCGGTCCTCAGGGATACCTTGTTTTGAGGGGGGCTTCCCGCTTAGATGCCTTCAGCGGTTATCCTGTCCGATCATAGCTACCCTGCACTGCTGCTGGCGCAACAACAGGTCCACCAGTGGATCGTTCACCCCGGTCCTCTCGTACTAGGGGCAACTCCTCTCAAGTATCCTACACCCACGGCAGATAGGGACCGAACTGTCTCACGACGTTCTAAACCCAGCTCACGTACCTCTTTAAACGGCGAACAGCCGTACCCTTGGGACCTGCTCCAGCCCCAGGATGAGATGAGCCGACATCGAGGTGCCAAACACTGCCGTCGATATGGACTCTTGGGCAGTATCAGCCTGTTATCCCCGGCGTACCTTTTATCCGTTGAGCGATGGCCCTTCCACTCGGGACCACCGGATCACTATGGCCGTCTTTCGACTCTGCTCGACTTGTCAGTCTCGCAGTCAGGCTGGCTTCTGCCATTGCACTCAACGAGCGATTTCCGACCGCTCTGAGCCAACCTTCGCGCGCCTCCGTTACGCTTTAGGAGGCGACCGCCCCAGTCAAACTACCCGCCACACAGGGTCCCGGATCCGGATAACGGACCGCGGTTAGACATCAAGCGATGCAAGGGTGGTATCTCAAGGGAGGCTCCACCGACACTGGCGTGTCGGTTTCAAAGCCCACCACCTATCCTGCACATGCATGGCCTGATGCCAGTGTGAAGCTGTAGTAAAGGTGCACGGGGTCTTTCCGTCTAACCGCGGGAAGCCTGCATCTTGACAGGCAATTCAATTTCGCTGAGTCGATGTTGGAGACAGCGGGGAAGTCGTTACGCCATTCGTGCAGGTCGGAACTTACCCGACAAGGAATTTCGCTACCTTAGGACCGTTATAGTTACGGCCGCCGTTTACCTGGGCTTCAATTCGGAGCTCTCACCCCTCCTTTTAACCTTCAGGCACCGGGCAGGCGTCAGACCCTATACGTCGTCTTGCGACTTCGCAGAGCCCTGTGTTTTTAGTAAACAGTCGCCACCCCCTGGTTTGTGCCCCCAGCCAATACTTGCGTAGAAACTGGGCCTCCTTCTCGCGAACTTACGGAGGTATTTTGCCGAGTTCCTTCAACATCGTTCTCTCAAGCGCCTTGGTATGCTCTACCAGTCCACCTGTGTTGGTTTAGGGTACGGTCTCATGGAGGGCTATTTCCAGGAACTGATCAGCAGCCCATTCAATCCGATAAGAATGAACTACCTTCACAATCCGTCACATCCTCCTGGCCTAGGAATATTAACCTAGTTCCCATCGCCTACGGCTTTCGCCCTCGGCTTAGGGGCCGGCTTACCCTGCTCAGATTAGCTTTAAGCAGGAACCCTTGGACTTTCGGCGAGAGTGTCTCTCACACTCTTTGTCGCTACTCATGTCATCATTCTCACTAGTGATCTCTCCACGGGATCGCTCACGCGCCCGCTTCATCGAAAGCTCCATATCCTCCAAGGCATTCCGAAGAATGCTAAAGAGGATTGGAACTATGTCACACTACGCTCTGCTACCGATGCTTACGCATCCCTAGACTTCGGCTCATGGCTTGAGCCCCGTTACATCTTCGCCGCAGGACAACTTATTTAGACCAGTGAGCTGTTACGCTATCTTTAAAGGATGGCTGCTTCTAAGCCAACCTCCTGGTTGTTTTGGTCGTCCCACCTGCTTTCCCACTTAGCCATGAATTAGGGGCCTTAGTCGTAGGTCAGGGTTGTTTCCCTCTCCACTACGGACGTTAGCATCCGCAGTGTGTCTGCCACATAGTACTCCCGGGTATTCGGAGTTTGGTTAGGATCAGTAAGCCTGTGGGGCCCCATTACCCATCCAGTGCTCTACCCCCCGGGGTATTCGTGTGACGCTCTACCTAAATAGATTTCGCAGAGAACCAGCTATCTCCGAGTTTGATTGGCCTTTCACCCCTAGGCACAGCTCATCCCGATCTTTTTCAACAGATGTGGGTTCGGTCCTCCAGTGCGTGTTACCGCACCTTCAACCTGGCCATGCCTAGATCACTCGGTTTCGGGTCTGATCCATCTAACTCATGCGCCCTATTAAGACTCGCTTTCGCTGCGCCTACACCTAACGGCTTAAGCTTGCTAGATAGACCAAGTCGATGACCCATTATACAAAAGGTACGCTGTCAGCCCTCAAGGGGCCTCCAACTGATTGTAGGCGTTCGGTTTCAGGTACTGTTTCACTCCCCTCGTCGGGGTGCTTTTCACCTTTCCCTCACGGTACTGGTTCGCTATCGGTCAGTAAGGAGTACTTAGCCTTCGAAGGTGGTCCTCCGATCTTCAGACAGAATTTCACGTGTTCCGCCCTACTTAATACATCCTTCAAAGCTTCGAATACGGGGCTGTCACCCACTATGGCCCGTCTTCCCAAACGGTTCTTCTCACTTATCAGGCTTGGCTGGTCCGCGTTCGCTCGCCACTACTAGCGGAGTATCAATTGATTTCCTTTCCTCCGGGTACTTAGATGTTTCAGTTCCCCGGGTTTGCTCTTAAGACCCTATGTATTCAGGTCAAAAGTACCTGGTTCAGTAAGTTATAGGCAGCCCGAAGGCTATTATAACAAACTGTCAGGTGGGTTCCCCCATTCAGAGATCCTGGGATCAAAGCCTATTCTCGGCTCCCCCAAGCTTATCGCAGAGTATCACGTCTTTCATCGCCTCTTACTGCCAAGGCATCCACCAAACGCCCTTCTCGCGCTTGATTTGATCCAGAAAGAGAAAGACTGTTTTGATGTCCTACCGCCCACTAAAATAAATCAGTGCGCTACTTGAGGACTAAGTCATTCGTGATCGTTTGGCTGGCATGCCGCACAATCCTGTTTCTGAACCAAAAGTCATACTTTTCCCGCTCCTTACCCTGGAACCTTCGCTGCCGATGTCGGTCGGCCCCACGAAGAGGATAAGGAACAATGCAAGATCTCTCGATCTTGCGGGTTAGTGTACTTGACTTGGACAACTCTGTTCGTTTCAGCAGGCAGACCCTTGGAAGACCGAGGAAACAGTCTTGATCAAAGGCTCGCGTCACCTCGAAAGGATCGGCACCTAACTGAGATCATCCCCGTACTTAGGGCGATCAAACAGTGTTGATTGTTATTCTCAAAACCGCTCTTTCAAAGAGCCGTCTTGGAACAACTTGTATCTCTCTAAACGATGTCAAAACTTCCGAAGAAGTCGTCATCCAACTGGATGATCAAACACTTATGCAAGTGCTTGATGATCGAGTTGATGTCAGCCGGAGGGACGCTTTCGTGAGCTTTTGCAAGCAAAAGCCACTGTCGCGTGCCTTGCGTGACTGCTGTTGGCCTCACTTCTTTCAGAAGTGAGTTGGTGGGTCGAGGAGGACTTGAACCTCCGACCTCACGCTTATCAGGCGTGCGCTCTAACCACCTGAGCTACCGACCCAAGCGCTTTTGCCAAAGGCAAAACGCGTCGCCCGGTGAGTTGCTTTGCAAAGCAAAGTCAACCGTAAGGGCAGGCCCGTGTGGTTGCTGAGCCCAAATCCTGGTGGAGCCTAGCGGGATCGAACCGCTGACCTCCTGAATGCAAATCAGGCGCTCTCCCAGCTGAGCTAAGGCCCCAAGCTGAACGCTATGATCACGGATGTGATCAAGGTTCGATGTTCCTGAAGAGATATGGGGACGGCCTGGTCCGTTTGATATAGATCGGCAAAGGTACCGATCTGTTGCTAAGTGCATCCACGAGATCAACAAGTTGATCTGCTAGGTGCATCCTTAGAAAGGAGGTGATCCAGCCGCAGGTTCCCCTACGGCTACCTTGTTACGACTTCACCCCAGTCGCTGATCCTACCGTGGTCCGCTGCCTCCTCAGAGAGGTTAGCGCACGGCCGTCGGGTAGAACCAACTCCCATGGTGTGACGGGCGGTGTGTACAAGGCCCGGGAACGTATTCACCGCGTCATGCTGTTACGCGATTACTAGCGATTCCGACTTCATGGGGTCGAGTTGCAGACCCCAATCCGAACTGAGACAGTTTTTGGGGATTAACCCATTGTCACTGCCATTGTAGCACGTGTGTAGCCCAACCCGTAAGGGCCATGAGGACTTGACGTCATCCACACCTTCCTCCCGCTTATCACGGGCAGTTTCCCTAGAGTGCCCAGCCGAACTGCTGGCAACTAAGGATGTGGGTTGCGCTCGTTGCCGGACTTAACCGAACATCTCACGACACGAGCTGACGACAGCCATGCAGCACCTGTCACTAGGTCCCGAAGGAAGGCTCCATCTCTGGAGGTGTCCTAGGATGTCAAGGGTTGGTAAGGTTCTGCGCGTTGCTTCGAATTAAACCACATGCTCCACCGCTTGTGCGGGCCCCCGTCAATTCCTTTGAGTTTTAATCTTGCGACCGTACTCCCCAGGCGGAATGCTTAATCCGTTAGGTGTGTCACCGAATAGCATGCTACCCGACGACTGGCATTCATCGTTTACGGTGTGGACTACCAGGGTATCTAATCCTGTTTGCTCCCCACACTTTCGCACCTCAGCGTCAGTATCGAGCCAGTGAGCCGCCTTCGCCACTGGTGTTCCTCCGAATATCTACGAATTTCACCTCTACACTCGGAATTCCACTCACCTCTCTCGAACTCTAGGTTGCCAGTATTAAAGGCAGTTCCGGGGTTGAGCCCCGGGATTTCACCTCTAACTTAACAACCCGCCTACGCGCGCTTTACGCCCAGTAATTCCGAACAACGCTAACCCCCTCCGTATTACCGCGGCTGCTGGCACGGAGTTAGCCGGGGTTTCTTTACCAGGTACTGTCATTATCATCCCTGGCGAAAGAGCTTTACGACCCTAAGGCCTTCATCACTCACGCGGCATGGCTGGATCAGGCTTGCGCCCATTGTCCAAGATTCCCCACTGCTGCCTCCCGTAGGAGTCTGGGCCGTGTCTCAGTCCCAGTGTTGCTGATCATCCTCTAAAACCAGCTATAGATCGTAGACTTGGTAGGCCGTTACCCCACCAACTATCTAATCTAACGCGGGCCGATCCAAATCCGATAAATCTTTCCCCCGAAGGGCGTATAAGGTATTACTCACCGTTTCCAGTGGCTATTCCTTAGATCTGGGTACGTTCCCACGCGTTACTAACCCGTCCGCCGCTCACTCCGAAGAGTGCGCTCGACTTGCATGTGTTAGGCCTGCCGCCAGCGTTCGTTCTGAGCCAGGATCAAACTCTCAAGTTGAATAGCTGTTACCAGCTAATCCTTGACGTTCGAACCTCTGCACATCTCACCCAGGAGGCTAATCCCGGATGAACTCAAACTGTTCAATGTGCTTCAGTACCAAAGGTACAGAAAGCCACCAAACAGTGAAGCTGTTGTAACTCTATCATCGATCCCTAAAGACCTAAGAGCCGATATGCAGGTGTTTGCTCATCGAAATGAACCAAACCGCCCTCATATCTCTTCAGTGTATTCTCAATGTCAAACAACGTCGGAGCACAAAACCCCAGAGACAAAACCAACCGACCGCGCTACTAACTTACTAGCGCAACCCGCTGATACTGCTCGATATTTCCAGAACTTCCCTTCCTGAAGCAGCGCCTCGCTCCGGTCCGTCCCGCCGTCGTGCGCCTCAGCGCCGCCGGTGAAGGGGGTTCTAAGCATAACACCAAACAGCCGCAAGCGCTTTTTTCATCTTTCCGCAAAAAATCACCAACTTTCTGGAAAAATAAACAATATCAATTACTTACACGAACAGATTTCCGCCAATAACAAAGCTACCTGCCGAAACCAAGGTTAACAAACACATCGCTCCGCCACTTATCCACAGACTCAACCAAAGACTCGCCGCGCAACACCCAACAGCCGCGCCAAAACCAACATCGGTATCGCGTCGGTATCGTGGCTGTTTCGCAGAGGTGCAGAGAAAAGGGCAAAGAGACTGTCGTTTCCAATAGGTGAAGAGAGAGGACGGGCAATCAAGAACTATAGCAACAGAGGGCCTGACAATAGATCGGCGACCTCCTCCAGCCCCGCCTTGCGGCGAGAGGGATAGGGCAAGGTCATCACCAGAGCCTTGCCAGTTGGTACCTCATTCTCTGACACCCGACACAGGGCGCCGGTCTCGATCAATGGCGCAATCAGGCAGCCGTGGGCCATCAACAAACCCGCGCCGGATTTGGCTTCTTCCACGGCCAGTCCATAAAGAGAGTACTTGGGACCCGCCGTTGGATCTCCTACATCCGTTCCCGTACCCTCAGACCAGAGACGCCAATCTTCGGACCAGGTTTGATCATGCAGGAGAGGCGTGTCGGTGAAAGCATGGCTGTCTAACAAAACGGTCGCGCAGACTGGGAATAGGACATCCTCTGCCAGTATCCGTTCTTCTGGGTTCTCTGTCGGATTGTCGATGAACAGTGCGACGTCAAACAGGTCTCGCGTGAGACTGGGCGGGGCCTCCATCGCGGATACCGAGATCTTCAGCTCAGGACGGAGCGTGCGCAGATGGCCCAAGCGCGGCGGCAACCAGAGCTGGGCCACGGATGGCAATGCGGCGATGTGGATTTCGGAGGTTGGACTGAGATTTCGTAGGGTCTGTGTGGCCTTCGCCATTTCGTCAAAGGCCCGCGTGAAAGCCTTAGCCACGTCGCGACCTTCTGCCGTCAACGTCACCCCCTGTGCCTGCCAACGAAACAGAGTGACCTGCGCCCAGGCCTCTACCGCTTTGATGTGTTGCGACACCGCCCCAGGGGTCACCCCCAGCTCCTCCCCCGCCGCGACAAAACTTTGCAAACGGGCGGCAGCCTCAAACGCACGCAGGGCGTTCAAGGGCGGACCTTTGGGGCGGTTGGGCAGAACAGACACGACGTAGCCTTAGTTTTTCTACGCCAAGAAATAGCAAATCTGATTTGCGTTGTCAGGGGAGGCTGTCACTTTGGGATCAAACATAGAGGGGTGAGACATGACATTGGATTTCAGAGACTGGGTGCCGGCGGCAAGTGAAACCCTGGTGCGCGACATTGCCAAAAAGACGGCGGAGACATCGGCGACGGATATTCTGGATCGGATCGAGGGCCTCGCTGCCAAAAACCGCGACATTCATGAGCGGGAGTGTTTCAACCTCAACCCCGCCACCAATGTGATGAACCCACGGGCCGAGGCGCTTTTGGCCTCCGGCATCGGGTCGCGCCCGTCGTTGGGTTACCCCGGCGACAAATACGAAATGGGGCTCGAGGCGATTGAAGAGATTGAGGTGATTGCCGCGGAACTGGCCGCCGAGGTGTTTGACGCCAAGTTTGCCGAGATCCGCGTGCCGTCAGGCGCGATTGCCAATCTCTATGGGTTTATGGCGACCTGCGAACCAGGCGACACAATCATTGCGCCGCCCGCAACGATTGGCGGGCACGTGACTCATCATGTGGCCGGCTGCGCCGGACTGTTTGGACTGCGCACGGTGATGGCCCCGACGGATGCGGATGGCTACACGGTGGATTTGGACGCATTGCGGGCGCTTGTGTTGAAGGAGCAGCCGAAGCTGATCACCATTGGCGGCAGCCTGAACCTGTTTGAACATCCGGTGAAAGAAGTGCGCGCGATTGCTGATGAGGTGGGTGCCAAGGTGATGTTTGATGCGGCCCACCAATGCGGGATCATAGCAGGCAAGGCCTGGCGGAACCCGCTGACCGAAGGGGCGCATTTTATGACCATGAGCACCTACAAGAGCCTTGGCGGCCCTGCAGGTGGATTGATTGTCAGCAATGATGCGGAGATCGCCAAGGCGCTGGACGCGATTGCCTTCCCCGGCATGACGGCCAATTTTGATGCGGCCAAGTCGGCGGCGCTGGCAGTGACGATGCTGGACTGGCGCAGTTTTGGAGCGGCTTATGCGCAGGAGATGATTGCCATGGCGCAGGCTTTGGCGGCGGCGTTGGACGCCAAGGGCGTGCCGGTGTTTGCGGGACGCAACGGTCACACGCAGTCCCATCAGTTTGCGGTTCTGGCGGAAAGCTAAGGCGGCGGACAGGCAGCGTCCAAAGTTTTGCGTAAGGCGGGGTTCCTGGCCTGTGGCATTGGACTGCCTGTCGCCGAGGTCGCGGGCGACATGAACGGGCTGCGCATTGGCACGCCGGAATTGGTGCGCTGGGGTATCACAGCGGCGGATGCCGACCGTTTGGCCGGATTGATTGCTGCGGGTTTGGCTGGTGACGATGTGGCCGCAGAGGTCAGCGCCTGGCGGCAGCGTTTTGACACGGTCCAGTTTGTGCACAGCTAAAGAAAGAGGGCGGCGCGAGCGTGGGGCTCACGCCGCCTGACGGTTCGCCGGCGGCGCGGCGCGTTTCTTCGGCAGCTTGCGCATTGCGATCAAGCCAATGACCAGCGCGAGATAGATGTAAGGCTCATATTCAAAGCCCTTGGTCTGCATGATGTAATGCACCCCCCCCAGCGCCACGGCGAGATAGGTTGCTTTGTGCAGCTTACGCCAGCGCGGGCCAAGCTTGCGGATCGACAGGTTGTTGGACGTAATCGCCAGCGGCAGCAGGATCAGCAAAGAAACCATGCCGACAATGATGTAGGGGCGTTTGATGAGGTCGGCTTTGACTTGGCTGAGGATCTGCACATCCAGCACCATCCAGACAAGGAAGTGCAGCAGGATGTAGAAAAAGGCGATCACACCCAGCGCCCGGCGCCAGCTCAGGAAGTTGAGCTTGGTGAAGCGGCGCAGAGGGGTAACCAGCAGGATCGCGATCAACACTTGCAAGCCAACTTTGCCCAGCGCGTGCTCCATCGCCTTGACTGGGTCAACACCCAAGCCGCCGGTGAAGCCCGCATAGAGCAGCCAAGTCGGATAGGCCGCCCCAATCAGATAGAGCAGCCAGCTGGGCGTTTTGCGCACAAGAGTGTTTATGGTGTCGATCATGGATTTCAGTAGTTTTTGCGCAGGTCCATGCCTTCGTAAAGGCTGGCGACCTCTTTCTCATAGCCGTTGAACATCAGGGTTAGGATGCGTTTGGCAAAGAAGCCACCGCCAATGGGACGCTCGGAGGCTTGGGACCAACGAGGGTGGTCCACCTCTGGGTTTACGTTGGAGTAGAAGCCATATTCACCGGGGATGGATTTGTTCCAGCTGGTGGGCGGCTCTTTGTCGGTCAGCGTGATGCGCACGATGGATTTGATCGATTTGAAGCCGTATTTCCACGGCACCACCAGACGGATCGGCGCGCCGTTTTGTTTGGGCATGTCTTTGCCGTAGATGCCTGTCGCCATCAGTGTGAGCGGGTGGTTGGCCTCATCCAGGCGCAGGCCTTCGACGTAGGGCCAATCCAGGAAAGGCGAGTTCTGGCCAATCATTTCTTTGGGGCGGTAGAGCGTTTCGAAGGCCACGTATTTGGCGGAGGATTTCACGCCCGCGAGGTCCAGCAGGTCTTTCAGCTCAAAGCCGTTCCATGGCACCACCATCGACCAGGCTTCAACACAGCGGAAGCGGTAGATGCGCTCCTCAATGGTCATTTTGGAGAGGATGTCTTCGAGCGCGTAGTCGCCGGGGCGGTCGACCAGACCGTCGATCTTGATGCTCCAAGGCTTGGTGGTCAGGCGGTGGGCGTGTTTGGCGGGGTCTTCCTTGCCGGTGCCGAACTCATAGAAGTTGTTGTACTGGGTGATGACGTCAAAATCTGTGGGGGTAAGATCGGTGGCTGCGTGTGCTTTGGGCGCAAAGGCTGCGAGGCCGAGACCTGCCATACCGGCCATGACCTGGCGGCGGTTCAGATAGGCGGACTTGGGGGTCACGTCGTCAAGTGTGAGGTCATTGGTCCAGCGGTGCGCCATGTGGGGTCTCTCCTATTGCGTTGAGAGTCTGATAGCGCAGGTGTTGGGACCCACGCCACACAAGCATGGTCACGATGGTGTGGGGCGATTGTAACGTTTGGCGCGTTTGAGATGTGTTGGAAGTGGGGGCCAGCCCCCACACCCCCGGGATATTTGAAGACTGAGAAGACAGAGGGGCTACATGGCACCGGGCCGGGGGAAGACCTCGTTCATTGGCACGGAGCGGCCGTTGGGTTGCACCAGTCGCACATGGCGGCGGCGCAGTTTGCGGGGCTCGGACACGCCGACGGAATGAGCGATGACTTCAACCTCTTTCACCAACGCCTGGGCATAGCGCGCCACGCGCGGGGCTTTGCGGTCCACAACCAGACCCTTCTGGAAACGTGGGTCATGGGTGGTGATGCCGGTGGGGCAGGTATTTTTGTTGCACTTGAGCGCCTGAATGCAGCCCAGCGCAAACATGAAGCCACGGGCGGAGACCACGAAGTCTGCGCCTGCCGCGAGCGCCCAGGCGATGTCGCCGGGATTGACCAGCTTGCCCGAGGCGATCAGGCGGATGCGGTCGTGCAATTCGAACTCATCGCGCAGATCCGCCACCAGAGGCAGCGCCTCGCGCACAGGCATACCCACCAAGTCCATCAACGGCATGGGCGCGGCGCCAGTGCCGCCTTCGCCGCCATCGATGGTGATGAAATCCGGGGCCATGTCGGCACCACGCCGGGCGATGGTTTCAAAGAACTCGCGCATGGTGAGTTCCGCGCCAACCACGGTTTTGATCCCCACCGGCTTGCCGGTGACCTCGCGGATGTGGGCGAGGAAATCCAGCAGATGGTCAAAGTTATCGATCTCTCGGTGGCGGTTGGGGGAGATGCCATCCTGCCCGACCTGAAGCCCACGGATTTTGGCGATCTCTTCGGTGACCTTTTCGCCCGGAAGGATGCCGCCTTTGCCAGGCTTGGCGCCCTGGGCCATTTTCACTTCGAACATGCGAATGTTTTTGTGACTGGCGATCTCACGAAGTTTGGCGTCATCCAGCCCCCCTTCCGCATTGCGCACGCCAAATTTAGCGGTGCCAATTTGATAGACCAGATCGCAGCCGCCTTCGTAGTGAAACGGGCTGACGCCACCTTCGCCGGTGTTGAGCCAGATGCCTGCCGCCGCAGCCCCATGGCTGAGCGCCTGCACTGCTGGCTTAGACAACGCGCCGTAACTCATGCCGGAGATATTGAAGAAGGACGGCGCAAGGTATGGCGTGCGGGCGGTGGGGCCAATCAGCAGCGGCTCTGACTTGGCATATTCATCGTCCAGCGGCGGGAACGGATCGTTCACAAAAATCGGCGTGCCCGGCACGTTGAGATTGCGGGTGGAGCCAAAGGCGATGGTGTTGGATTTGCCCTCCCCTGCCCGGCCAACCCACTCGCGTTGGGCACGGTTGAACGGCAGTTCCTCGCGGTCCATGGCAAAGAAATACTGCCGGAAGAACTCGCCCAGCTCCGAGAAGATATGGCGGAAGCGGCCAATCACAGGATAGTTGCGCCGGATGGCGTCGCCGGTCTGGTTGCGGTCGACAATGAAGAGGATGATCGCCGCCACAACCAGAAGCGCGAAGATCAGCACAAAGGTCAGGCCGAGAAATTCCACCACATCAAAGGCTGTTTCCATTGTGCTTTCCATGACTGGCTCCCTTCTGGCGCGTCACACCTAAAGTGCCGCCCGTTTAGGGCGAGAGCAAGTCACGATTGGGCAACAGCCGCGTGAGGCAAGTGCAACAATTTTGGGAGTTTACGCATGTCGTCAAACAGTACGTCACAGATGGGTGCGAGGCGCGTTGGATTGGATTCAGCGACATAGCCTAAGGTGCGCATGCCGGCAGCTTTGCCTGCTTTCGCACCCGATGTGCTGTCCTCAATCACGACGCATCGCGCCGGTGCGATGTCAGCCAATTTGGCGGCATACAGATACACATCCGGTGCGGGCTTGGGTGCAGGCACATCCTCGCGGGAGTAAATACGGCCGCCAAAGCGTTCTTTGAGGCCGCAGGCCGTCAACGTGATGTCCATCTTGGCATGAGGCCCATTGGAGCAAACCGCATAAGGTATGTGGGCACAGTCCAGATGGTCCAACACCTCCGTGACACCCGAGATCACCTCGCACTGAGCTGCAAGTCCGGCAAACATCTCGCCATAGATGAGATCTAGCCAATTGCTTTCGAGAATGGCGCCCATCGATTGCGCCGTATCGCGCACGCCAGCCATGGTGCCACCCACAAAGAGAGTGACGATTTGTTCCAAAGGAAGACACAGGCCACGCGCGGCGAGGTTTTTCTGAATGATGCGATTGGTGACAGTTTCGCTATCCACCAGCACGCCGTCGCAATCAAACAGGACGAGGTTCGGCGTCATCAGGCAGTTCCAGAAACCAACTTCGCCACTTCTAGCGCGTAACGATCGGTCATACCTGAAACAAAGTCGGCCATGGCGTGCAGAGCTTCGTAGTTAGAGGAAACACCCCGCATATCCAGCGCTACTGCCCGCACCAGTTGCCGCTCGTAGTCAGGCAAATTGCCGTCATCCCAGCCCGCATTTTTCAACGCTTCATAGGCAGGCAAAATGCCATCCAGAACAGTACAGATCAGGTTCCGTCCCCGCACCTCGAGCTTGGTTTTACGAGGGGCCACGAAGAGCTGCTCATTAGCCACTTCCCGAATGTCGCGGAACTTTTGACCAAGCGCGGAGTCATTCATCAACTCTCCGGAATAACGCCCTTCCATAATCGCATCGTATTGCTCCTGGAAGGCAACCACACAAGCGTCGATCGCACAGCCAATTGCCCGGGCCCGAAGGTAGCTGATGTGTTCGTATTCTGTGTAGGTTCCTAAATCGTTTGGCTTCTTGCCAATCAGGGCCGACAGCAGTGACTCCACCTGCGCAAAACTGAGATCACCAGCGCTAAACCCATCCTCCAGATCAACGATGTTGTAGCAAATGTCATCGGCAGCCTCGACAAGGAACACCAGAGGATGGCGGCGCCACCAAATATGGCCTTTCTCCGTGCGCTCCTCGATCAAGCCCAATGCATAGGCAGTTTGGGCAAATATCTCTTGCTCACCTTCAAAAAAACCAAACTTCTTCGCCCCTGCATAGATGTGATTTTTCACCTCCGAGGCAGGAACTCCCTCAGCTGCTTTTTCCGACTTTAGCGCTTTGGAGCACGCTGCCGACATCGGGTACTTGGTAAAGGCCCCAATAACAGCATTGGAAAGGTCCATGCCGCGCTCACCGCGGTACATCTCCAGCCGAGTGAGGATACGGTAACCTTGCGCATTGCCTTCAAACTTGGAGAATTCTTCCCACAGAGTTTCATCCACGCCTTTGAACAACCCTTCAGACGTTTCAAATCGCTCTTTATACCACGCGCCAATGGTGGCTTCCCCAGAATGGCCAAACGGTGGATTGCCAATGTCATGCGCCAAAGCAGCTGCGTGAATATTGCCAGCGACCCGATGCGCCTCTCCGGGCTGGATGTCGCCCCGTTTTTCCAGCCAGTGACCAACCTGCATGCCCAAATTGCGCCCCACGCTCGCCACCTCAGAAGAGTGGATCATGCGGTGGCGCAGATGGTCGTTGGCATATAGCGGATGCACCTGCGTTTTATTGGCCAGCCGGCGGAAAGACGCAGAGAAAATAATGCGGTCAGCGTCCTGCGTGTAGTTCGGGCGACCCGGGTCTTCTGGCAAGCCTGGTTTGCCCGGACGTTCCGCGTTCAACAGTTTTTGCCATGTCATCCGTTGTGTCATCGTGCCTTGCCGTTCTGTTGTATCGTCATCTCATAAAAAAGGCCCGCCAACGCGGCAGGCCTTTGATGTGTTGTACCTAACAGTTAATGCACGACGGCGTCATCCGGTTTTGGATT
The DNA here is from genome assembly GCF_047126315.1 of Shimia sp. MIT910701. Taxonomy (GTDB): domain Bacteria; phylum Pseudomonadota; class Alphaproteobacteria; order Rhodobacterales; family Rhodobacteraceae; genus Shimia. Next base: position 371,297 of record NZ_CP138953.1, read on the forward strand.
GTCGCTGCTGCCCACCCGATCGCCGATCAGCAGGCCTTCGGCCCCGGCTGTGACCGGCACGGTGTCTCCATCTTTGATGTCGCCAGCCAGCAGAGCCTCGGCCAGCGGGTTTTGCAGCGCGCGCTGCGTCACACGCTTCAATGGACGTGCGCCAAAGACCGGATCATAGCCCTCATCGGCCAGCCATTTCTTGGCACCGTCGTCCAGCTCCAGGCCGATTTTGCGACCGGCGAGGCGCTTTTTCAGGCGCGCGAGCTGGATGTCGACGATGCCGTCCATGTCCTGCCGTCCCAGCCGGTCAAAGATGATGGTCTCATCCAGGCGGTTGAGGAACTCAGGCCGGAAGTGGGCGCGCACGGCGTCCATCACGTCGCGGCGCGCGTCAGAAGCATCCGCGCCTTCGGGCAGTTGGCTGAGCGCCTGTGCGCCGAGGTTCGACGTCAGGATGATCAGCGTTTGCTTGAAGTCCACCGTGCGGCCTTGGCCGTCGGTCAGCACACCGTCATCGAGCACCTGCAGGAGCACGTTGAAGACATCCGGATGCGCCTTTTCGACCTCGTCAAACAGCACCACCTGATAAGGGCGACGGCGGACGGCCTCGGTGAGTACACCGCCTTCATCATAGCCGACATAGCCCGGAGGGGCACCGATCAGACGGGCGACCGCGTGTTTCTCCATGAACTCGGACATATCGATGCGCACCATGGCGTTGTCGTCGTCAAACAGGAACTCGGCCACCGCTTTGGTCAGCTCGGTTTTACCGACACCGGTTGGCCCCAGGAAGAGGAACGAGCCCAATGGGCGGTTCTCATCGTTGAGCCCCGCACGCGCACGGCGCACGGCGTTGGATAGCGCGGTCACAGCAGAGTGCTGACCAATCACGCGGCGGTGCAGGTCATCTTCCATGCGCAGGAGTTTCTCGCGCTCACCTTCAAGCATTTTGGAGGTTGGGATACCGGTCCAGCGCTCGACCACTTGCGCGATCTGTTCCGGGCGCACGGCCTCTTCGACGGTCACCTCGCCTTCGGCGCTTTCGGCCTCTTCGAGCTTTTTCTCCAAGTCCGGGATCACGCCATAGGACAGTTCCCCCGCGCGGGCGAGATTGCCTTCGCGTTTGGCGATGTCCAGATCGGCACGGGCCTGATCCAGCGCCTCCTTGATGTTTTGCGCCGAGGCGAGCTTGTCCCGACCGGCCTGCCATTTGGCAGTCATCTCGGAGGATTTTTCCTGCAGATCGGCCAGATCCTTTTGCAAGGTTTCCAGACGGTCCTTGGAGGCCGCATCGTCCTCAAGCTTGAGCGCCTCTTCTTCGATCTGCAATTGCAGGATCTGACGGTCGAGTGCGTCGAGCTCTTCGGGTTTGCTGTCCACTTCCATACGCAGACGCGACGCCGCCTCGTCCACGAGGTCGATGGCTTTGTCCGGCAAGAAGCGGTCGGTGATGTAGCGGTGGCTCAAGGTAGAGGCCGCAACCAGCGCCGCGTCAGAGATGCGCACACCATGGTGCAGCTCATACTTCTCTTTGATGCCGCGCAGGATGGAGATGGTGTCCTCGACGGTGGGTTCTTCGACCTGAACCGGCTGGAAGCGACGCGCCAGGGCGGCGTCTTTCTCCACATATTTGCGGTATTCATCGAGCGTCGTGGCACCGATACAGTGCAGCTCGCCCCGAGCCAGCGCAGGCTTGATCAGGTTGGCCGCATCCATCGCGCCATCGGTTTTACCGGCGCCGACCAGCGTGTGCATCTCGTCAATGAAGAGGATGATTTCGCCAGCGGCTTCTGTCACTTCGGTCAGAACCGCTTTCAAGCGTTCCTCAAACTCACCCCGGTATTTTGCACCGGCAATCAGCGCGCCCATATCGAGCGCCAAAAGCTTCTTGTTGCGCAAGGATTCGGGCACGTCGCCGTTCACGATGCGCAGGGCCATGCCTTCGGCAATCGCGGTTTTACCCACGCCCGGCTCCCCGATCAGAACGGGGTTGTTTTTGGTGCGGCGGCTCAGAACCTGCATCGCTCGGCGGATTTCATCGTCCCGACCAATGATCGGGTCGATTTTGCCTTCGCTGGCACGCTCGGTAAGGTCCTGCGCGTATTTCTTGAGCGCATCATAGCCCTCTTCCGCCGAAGCAGAATCAGCCGTGCGGCCCTTGCGAATGTCGTTGATTGCGGCATTCAGCGCTTGGGCCGTGACGTTGGCACCGTCCAGCGCGTCTTTGGCTTTGGATTTCACCATCACCAGCGCCATTAGAATGCGCTCCACCGGCACAAAGCTGTCGCCCGCCTTCTTGGCCAGCGCTTCGGCCTCCGCCAGCACTTTGGCGGTTTTGTTGTCCATATAAGGCTGGCCCGTGTCGCCAGACACTTGCGGCAGCTTATCCACCGCAGCGTCAATCGCGGAGCGCACCATTTGTGGCGCGCCACCGGCGCGGGTGATCAGATTGGCCGCAAGGCCCTGATCATCGTCCATCAATGCTCTTAGAATGTGTTCGGGCACCAAACGCTGGTGGTTTTCCCGCATCGCAATGGTCTGCGCAGCCTGAATGAAACCACGGGACCGTTCCGTGAACTTGCTCAAGTCCATGGGTATCTCTCCTTCTTGTAAGCGCCCCTCGTCGGTATTGGCGCCCGCTTTGCGGCACGCCCCTGTGTAGGCCTCACCTGAGATGTGGGGAACAGATCAAAACAGATCAAGATGTTCGCCGGTGAAAATCGAATGCTTTTGAAGGGTTGCACAGGTCAGTGCGAAAATGGTGCGAAAATTCCCCTAATTTGAGACAAATTTCGCCCTAATTCTGAATCACAGTGCTCACAAGAGCAGACAAGAAAGGGCCGCACCATGCATGTGACCGAGATTCAGATTTCCAACCCAACCTACCGCCAGACCCTTGGTGAGCTGTCCGCTGTGGTCAGCCTGAGCGATGAGTCCCGCGATGTGCGCCTGCATTGCGCAGTCCAAGCCGAGGAAGATCGCCCAAAGGGGGCCGGTCGTTTGGCATTGATAAAAGAGGCGCTGCGCCAACTGAGCCGCATGCCGGAAATCCGCGCGGGCCGCGAAGAGCTGTCCTTTGCGCCGGGTGTCTATCCCAACGAGGGGTAACTGGACAAGGCGCCGACAGCAGCAGAGACTGCATCTATGGCGACTATGAAAAGCATCCGCACGCGGTCTACATTGCGCGACATCCTTGAAGGTCAGCCCCAGCATCTGGGGCTGATTGTGTTTTTGGTTTTGGGTGCTGGTGCGTTGGTGATCCCCAACTTCCATGTACGCCCCACATTTCTCGGATTTCCCATGCGCGGATGGACGGGTGTTAGTATCGGCTTGGCCATTTTGCATCAGGTGTTGGTTGCGATAGTGTTTCGACTGCAGTTGCATAGAAACTTGCTAACCAGAGTGCTCGGAGAGAATGACCTGAGAGTTTGGACCGTTGTGTTCATCCCGCTACTCATTGCACGGCCAATCACAGTTCTTATCGTCGGTCAGATGGATACCACCTCGACGGGAGCACCCCAATGGCTCAATTGGGGGCTGGGCGTGGCGTTTGTCGGCGTGGCGATCTACGGCATGCACTCGGTGTTGCGCTACTTCACCATCCGCCGCGCCGTGGGGGGCGATCATTTCCGCGAAGAGATTGCAGCGATGCCTTTGGTGAACGAAGGTGTTTTCAAATTCACCTCCAACGCCATGTATGGGCCTATCTTCCTTGGGCTTTGGGGCATTGCGCTGTTGTGTGACAGCTGGAATGCGCTTGTGGTGGCGGCGTTTCAGCATGTCTATATCTGGGTGCATTACTATTGTACGGAAAAGCCGGACATGGAGTGGATCTACGGTAACCGCGCCAACACCGGCTAAGCCTTGCGGCACAGGGCGCGTGGCGCTAGAAGGCAGACGTTTGCTTTGCCCCTAGATAGCCCGGAGATACCGCCATGACCGCTGATGACCGTCTGATTGTTGCCCTTGATGTGCCAAACCTGCTGCAAGGTCAGGAACTTGTGGACCAGATTGGCGATGCGGTGAGCTTCTACAAGATTGGCCTTGGCATGTTGACCGGCGGCGGTCTGGCATTGGCCAATGAGCTCAAGCAGGAGCGCGGCAAGCGCATTTTCCTCGACATGAAGCTGTTTGACATTGGTGCCACCGTTGAAGCGGCGGTGCGTGGTCTGGCGCAGTTTGATCTGGATTTCCTGACCGTGCATGGCGATCCGCATGTGGTGGCAGCCGCAAAACAAGGCGCAGCGGGCAGCAACCTGAAGATTCTTGGCGTGACCGTGCTGACCTCTCTGGATCGGGGTGATCTGGACAACTGTTTGATCAAAGACGGCGCGATTCCTGATCTAGTGGTGGAGCGTGCTGGCAAGGCGTTTGAGGCCGGTGCAGATGGGGTGATTGCGTCGCCGCAAGAGGCTGCGATGATCCGCGCGCTGCCGGAATCTGAGGGGCGCTTGATTGTGACCCCAGGTGTGCGCCCGGCGGGCGCAGCGCTCGGCGATCAGAAACGAGTGGCCACTCCGGCCAATGCCGTGGCTGATGGTGTAGACCATATTGTGGTGGGACGTCCGGTGTGGACCGCAGAGGATCCACGGGCCGCAGCGCAAGCCATTGTTGCGGAGATGAACTCAGCACAAGCTCAGCAGCCAAACCGCTAAGCCCAGTGTGCTTTAAGCACAGGCGGCCATTGGAAGTGTGAAATTCTGCGGACTGTCCGGATGCGTGTCGGCGAGGAAATCGGCGAGACGTGTCTGGAAATGTGGGATGCCTTTGGGGTGGGTGAGATACTCGCGCGGAGACATGAGCTTCACCCGCTGACCTTCATCGCCAAGCACAATGTGCTTTTTCATGTCCGCAGGCAGTTGCGCGGCAAAGAACCATGTGAAGTGGTCGTGACGCTGATACCGGCGGGCCCAGATCACGTCATGATCGGACAGGGTGAGGCCAATCTCTTCTTCGGTTTCACGCAGGGCACAGGTAAGAGCGGCCTCGTCGCCTTCGCGGCCGCCGCCGGGGAAATCCCAGTAATCCGGCCAAGGAATGGTGGCGATGTCATCACGCAGCACAGACACCAGCTTGTCTCCCACAAACACAATCAGCTTGGAGCCGCGATAGGCCCTGTCAGGGAAGTTCGGGAATGCTATAGTCATGGCGCTATCCGATACAAAGTAAACCAATGCCAGCAGTATGCCGCGATTGTCTTAACGAATTGGAAACCACAAAAAGATGTCCAGAGTGTGGCAGCTTGCGTGTGACCGCTCATCCGGAGCTGTTTGAGCTGTCTATCGCGCATATGGATTGCGATGCGTTTTATGCAAGTGTTGAGAAGCGCGATAACCCGGAATTGATCGACAAGCCGGTGATCATTGGCGGCGGTAAACGAGGGGTCGTTTCGACGGCCTGTTATGTGGCGCGTATTCGCGGGGTTCGCTCGGCCATGCCGATGTTTCAGGCACTGAAACTCTGCCCGGATGCGGTGGTGATCAAGCCGCGCATGGACGTCTATGTCGAGGTCAGCCGCGCGATCCGCAAGATGATGGATGAGTTGACCCCCGTGATTGAGCCTTTGTCGCTGGATGAGGCGTTTTTGGACATGACCGGCACCACCAAGCTGCATGGCGCGCCGCCTGCGGTGATGTTGGCGCGGCTGACCAAACGCATGAAGGATGAGTTGGGCGTGACTGGTTCGATTGGTCTGTCGCATAACAAGTTTCTGGCAAAGGTGGCCAGTGATCTGGACAAACCGCGCGGTTTTTCAGTGATTGGCAAGGCGGAAACGGATACGTTTTTGGCCGACAAACCGGTGCGGATGATCTGGGGCATTGGACCGGTGGCGCAGGAAAGTCTGGATCGGGCGGGCATTCGCACGTTTACGGACCTGTTGCGCTGGGATCAGGAAGACCTGATCGCGCGGTTTGGCAACACGGGCTATCGGCTTTGGCATCTGGCGCGCGGACAAGACCGGCGCAAAGTGTCCAACAATGCACCGATGAAAAGCATCAGCAACGAGACCACATTTTTTGAGGACACCGCCAGCACGGATATTTTGGACGGGCATTTGTGGCGCCTGGCAGAGAAGGTCAGCGACCGCGCCAAGGCCAAGGATCTGGCGGGGCGTGTGGTGACGCTGAAACTCAAACGCGCGAATTTTTCGACGATCAGCCGGCGGGTGAGCCTGCGCGATGCAACACAGATGGCGGATACGCTGTATCGCACCGCCCGAGGTCTGTTTGATCAGGTAGGGGACGAAGGGCCCTATCGGTTGATTGGCGTTGGTCTGGCGGATCTGGTGCCAGCGACACAGGCAGACCTGTCCGGCGATTTGTTGGACCCACAAGCGGTGCAACGCGCCAAAGCGGAGCGCGCCACCGATGCCATTCGCGAGCGCTTTGGCTCTGACGCGATCCTCAAAGGGCGCGCGATGCGTTAACCCATGCCCTCCGGCCAGCGGCGTGGGTATTGCGAAATACAGAGCAGCACATCGGCACCGGGCAGCACTTTGCGTACGTCGTCAATCATGGTGAGGTTGAGGTTATCGACCTGCTCCGGCGTGACCGCCTGCTTTGGGTTGTAGTAGACGCTGACGGTGTAAGTGCGGCCAAGTTTGACCACGGACATATCGGTGAACTCTCCCGGCAGATCGGCGACGGAGGCGCGCAGAGCGCGGCGGGCTTTGGCAATAATCTCTGGCTGGGCAGTCACGCCAAGCAGCTCGCCCATGCCGCCGCCGAGATCGCGAAGCACCTGACGCACGGCGACCAGACAGAGAAAGAACACCACAATGCTGTCACCTATGGGGGCAATCGGCGCAAGGAAACTATCACCAAAGGCGTAGATCATGCCGAGACCCAGCGCGGTGGCGACCGTCATGAAACCGTCAATGGCGGCGGCCTTGCTTTCCAGTTTGAGGATTTCGCTAACCTCGCCGGTTTTCTTCCAGGTGTGGCGGTGAAGGGCCCAGAGGCCGAAACAGGTGGCGCTGATCACCACGAAGTAGATCAGCATGGGTTCATAGTTGAGCGTCGGAATCGCCTCGCCTTGGATATAGTTCAGGATGTTCATCACCGCAGAGCCACAGGCAAAGAGGATCAGGCCAATCAGCGACAGTGAGCGGAAGGTGACAAACACCGCTTCATCCGCCGCATAGCCCAGCGGACGGAATCGATCCGGGGCGGCATCCACATTCTGGCTAATCTTGCGGCCAATGAAGGCCGAGGTGAAAGCGATCAGGGAAAACAGCCCGTCCATCATGATGGCGGTGGAGTTGGACAGGATCGCGGCCAGCACCCCTGCCCCGCCCATAAACAGGCTGCCAGCCATGGCGATTGAAAGCGCGCGCATCTCGCGGGTTTTGATGGTTTGTGCGTCCATGGCGGGTCCTCACCTATCGTGTTCCCGCCAAGATAGTGCATGGCCTGCGGTTTGCGAGGGGGATTAGTAGACGAAGGGGATCAGTTTTGCGGTTTTGGCGGCGTAGGCGTCAAACTCGGCATTGTAGCGTTGGGACAGATAGGCGTCCAAACCGGGGATGTGGAAGAAGACAAAACCAACGGTCATGAACAGCGGGATCACAAAGGCTAGCCAGGAGGTTGTGAGCAAAGCCCAACCGGTGAACAACACCATGTCGCCAAAGTAGTTGATGTGCATGGAATGTTTGAACAACCCGCCGGTGTAGCAGCGGCCTTTGCTCTCTGGGCGCCTCTTCCAGATCATGCGTTGCAGCTCTGAGCCGGTGTTGAGATAGGAGCCAAAGGCAATCAGCCCAAGTGCCAACATGTCCATGCCGCCAAATGGTACGGCTGTGTCTCGCAATATACCGGCCCCCAGCAGTAGGAAGCCGATTTCGAACACAGCCACAAAGGCCGACAGTCCCAAGGCTTCTGAGAGCTCCACCTTGCGTTTGAGCAGGACAAACAGCGTGATCAGGTGCCGCAGGAAATAGAGCACCGCGCAGCCCGCCAATAGTTTGGCGCGGGCGGGGTCGGCCCACTCCAGCGCAAAAGCGAGCCAAAGGCAGAGGCCGACGATGCCGCCGTGTAAGGCGGCAAAGGTTAGCTTGGGGGCAAAGGAGCGATCATGGGCGCGGTCTACCCCGCCAGTGGTTGCAGAAGACGACATGGTGAGACCTTTCAAAACAGACAGGCAAAAGCGCGACACCCGTCCGCGATCTTGCAGAGGATTCCCGCCGACACGGCACAGGTCAGCATGACTTCGAGGCGGAAGAGAGGTGGGGTGCGCGTTGGAAGCATCTTTTTGGACCAATTGGACGAAAACAATTTCCTCCTAGACCTCTGGGGTGAGTCGTGTCAAATAGTTTTTAGACCAAGTGGACAAAAATAGATGCCGAAGATTGTTGACCATGATGCCCACCGCGCCGATTTGGCGCTGCGCGCGGCGTCTTATTTTTCCGAGCGCGGCTATGGTGGTGTGAGCATGCGCAAGGTGGCCACGCATCTGGGCGTGTCCAAATCGGCGCTGTATCACTACTTCCCCACCAAAGAGGCGCTGTTTCTGGCCTGCACCAAAGAGGTGATGAAATCCGTCGCTGTGCCGCAGGCAAGCGGGGCGACTCAAGAAGCGCAGATACAGGCTCTCACCAAGGCGATGGCACCCGATTTTGGCAGTGAAATGGCGCTGTTGTTTGACTACCTGCGCGGCAAATCCGCAGCAGAAATCGCCCAAGATGAGGCGATGCAACTGTCAATCACAACCCACCATGCTGTCGTAGCAGAGATTGTCGGCGAGGACGCCGCGCAGGAGACGATGGAGCGCATGATGGGGCGGCTGTTGATTGGGTTTTTCCGGGGCGAGCTCGGCAACACTTAGTCTGGTTGATAAGGCTCTTCTCGCAAGATGTGGCTGATCAGAATTTTGTAGTAGAGCATCGGCAGGAACCACTGCACGTCCAACGGTGTCGTAAACACGTAGAGCGATAGGAACATCGCAACCACAAACAGGAAGCTCGCCACGGGCCGCTGAAGATACAGCGGCAGTGTTAGGATCGCGGCGCTGAACCCTAACAGCACACCAAACACGCCACCAATCCAAAACAGATCAAGGTCCATAAACGCCCACCCAAACAGGGCAATTTGAGCGACGTGCATCGCCACAAAGCCTAAATGGTGTTTGGTTCCCTGGCCTTCGCGGAAAAACCATCTCTTTGCTGTGGAGGTGGCGTTGGTGATCACCCCTCCCATCATGTCAACCGCCAGCGCTGCGATCACCACGAATTGGGCCACAGACCATCCGAAATCCAACACCATACCTGCAAGCACCACGGCGGCGCCAAAACCAAAAGGCACATACAACTGGAGCGCCTTTTCTGCAGAAGTGGCACCCGGACCGATCAGCCCATCGATCACGCCGCCAAACCCAGTGCGCTTTTGCGGTAAATCCCAACTGATTTTCATGATTTTGGCTCCATTCCAAAGGATGACGCGTAACACTTAGGAAGGTCTTGGAGCTGCATCAATCTTTTTCGTCCACTTGGACTAAAAATAATTTACACACCCCAAAAAGAAAAGCCCGCCGCAAGCGACGGGCGTAGCCGAAGCGCCAAATCCAGCGCCGGGCTCAGGGGAAGAGGGGGTTAATCGTACTTACGCTGATCTTCGATCACGATGCCGTCTTTAGGCAGGCTGCCCGGTGCAACAATCTCGATCTTGCCTTTGAGCTTCAACGCGTCTGCTACGGAGGCGCCGTAAGCGGCCTCATCGCCACCGGCGCTTTCGATTTGTACGGTCATCACGTCCATCTCGCCTGCGCGCGTGGCAATCACGCGGGCCTTGGTGACCTCATCGTGTTTCGCCACAAGAGCTGCCACCTGCTCGGGGCGGACAAACATGCCTTTGATCTTGGCGGTTTGATCGGCACGGCCCATCCAACCTTTGATGCGCATGTTGGTCCGCCCGCACGGGCTTTGCCCAGGGAGGATGGCGGAGAGGTCGCCAGTGGCAAAACGAATAAGTGGGTAGTCAGGGTTGAGCGTGGTCACCACCACTTCACCCACCTCGCCCGGCGCCACAGGGGTGCCGGTGCCTGGGGTGACAATTTCCACAATCACACCTTCGTCGATGATCATGCCTTCCATCGATTCAGATTCGTAAGCGATGGAGCCGAGGTCCGCGGTGCCATAACCTTGCAGCACCGTGATGCCCCGGTCGGCATATTCTTGGCGCAGGCTTGGGAACAGCGCTCCACCGCCCACCGTGGCTTTGGTGATCTTGAGTTTCTCACCCATCTCCTCGGCCTTATCGAGGATGATCTTGAGGTAATCCGGTGTACCTGCATAGGCGGTGGTGCCAATGTCAGCCGCCGCACGAACCTGCATTTCAGTCTGACCCACACCCGCTGGCAGCACTTTGGCACCAACAGCGCGCGCGCCGCTTTCAAACATCATGCCAGCCGGGGTCAGATGGTAGCTGAAGCAGTTCTGCACGATATCGTCCGCGCCAATGCCCACCGCGTGCAGCACTCGGCCAAAGCGGAACCAGTCGGAAGTGTTGCCACCGGGTTCGTAGATCGGGCCTGGGGATTGGAACACATGCGCAATGTTGGGGTTGCTCAGGTCGGCAAAGCCGCCAAGCGGACCGCTGGCTTTCTGGGCCGCGCCAAGTTCGGATTTGCGCAGGACCGGCAGACTGGCGAGGTCTTCCACCGAGGTCACTTTGGCTGGGGCCGTGTCTGCCAGAGAGGCCGCAAAACCCGGTAATTGTTTGGCCCGTGCGATCTGTGCCGGCAAAGCGGCGGCCAGATCAGCGGCGCGCTGATCGGCGCTGCGGGTTTCCAAATCGTCAAAAAAGCGGCTCATGTGATGCCATCCTTTGTGGTCCAAAGCCGCGTCTGGCGGCCAAAGTCTTCCTGTGCGCCCGCCAGTTGCGGGGGCGCGGTGGGGTATGTCTGCCCGTCTTCGTTGGGCGGGGTGGCGCGCAGGTCCGCGCTCCGGTGCTCAATGGCGTTTTAGCTCAGCCAACGCTTACGACGGCGATAGGAGCGCACATCACGGAAGGATTTCCGGCCTTCGTCGCTCATGCCGAGGTAGAATTCTTTCACGTCCGGGTTTTCGCGCAGCTCGTCTGCCGGGCCGTCCATCACAACGCGACCCGATTCCAGAATGTAGCCATAGTGCGCAAAGCGCAGGGCGACGTTGGTGTTCTGTTCGGCGAGCAGGAAGGTGTTGCCTTCTTTCTCGTTCAGATCTTTCACGATGTTGAAGATCTCTTCCACCAGCTGAGGCGCGAGACCCATGGAGGGTTCGTCCAGCAGAATGCATTCCGGCTTACTCATCAGCGCGCGGCCAATGGCAACCATCTGCTGTTCCCCGCCGGAGGTGTAGCCCGCCTGCGATTTACGGCGTTCTTTCAAACGCGGGAAGTAGTTGTTACCATTTCGAGGTCTGCGGCGACATCGCCACCGCTGCGGGTGTAGGCCCCGGTCAGCAGGTTTTCCTCAACCGTCAGGTGTTCAAAACAGTGGCGGCCTTCCATCACCTGGATGACGCCCTTTTTCACCAAAGCAGCCGGATCAAGATCGGCGACCGCTTCGCCGCGGTAGTTGATCGAGCCTTTGGTGACCTCGCCGCGCTCGGAGTGCAGCAGGTTGGAGATGGCTTTCAGGGTGGTGGTTTTGCCTGCGCCGTTGCCACCCAGAAGCGCGGTGATGCCGCCTTTGGGGACCGAGAGGCTCACGCCTTTGAGCACGAGGATCACGTGGTTGTAGATCACCTCGATGTTGTTGACCTCCAGAAGGGTCTCTTGGGTGCGACCAGCGTCAAGCATGTGCGTTGTCTTTCATCTCGCGTTCTTGGGTGTCTCGGCCGGTGCGCCCGGCCGAGACCTGTTGCTTCAAGCGAACTTATTTACAGTTCATCTCGATGTTGTTTTCAGAGGCGTATGCGTTGGAGTCCTCTGCGATCAGCGCGCCGATCACTTCCATGTCGGTTTCTGCAAAGTCGGAGATCAGAGACCAAGTCTGGCTGTCTGCGTCCCACTGGGTCACGCCAACGAGGCCAGGACCACCGTGGTTTTCGCAAGAAACGTCGAAGGATGGACCGAAGTTTGGCATGCCGAGGCCGGCCATCTTGTCTTCGGTGATCGACAAGGCTTCCATACCATCACGCATCATCGCTGGGGTGATCTCTGCGGTGCCGTGGATTTCCTGTGCGGTTTTGGCCGCTTCGGCTGCGAGCATCGCTGCGTACATACCGCGGTTGTAGAGCACGTTGCCGATCTGGTCGCCTGCGCCCGCAGCTTTGCCGGTATCCACAACGTGTTTCTGGATGTCCTCAAAGATTGGGAAGTCACGGCCCACATTGTGGAAGGTCAGAGCCTTATAGCCGTTGGCTTTCGCGCCTGCGGACAGAACGTCATGCTCTGCACCGGACCACCAGATACCGATGAAGTTTTCCATTGGGAAACGGATGTTGGCCGCTTCCTGAATGGCCACCTGGTTCATCACACCCCAGCCCCACATCAGAACGGTGTCCGGCTTTTCGCGGCGGATCTGCAGCCACTGGGACTTCTGTTCCTGACCTGGGTGATCCACTGGCAGCAGGCTCAGCTCAAAGCCGTGCTTCTTCTGCAGCTCTTCCAGGGTGCGGATCGGCTCTTTGCCGTAGGCGGAGTTGTGATAGACCAGCGCAATTTTGTGGCCTTTCAGGTCACCGCCGTTTTCGTCCAGCAGGTAGTTCACCGCACCGGAGGCCCCGTTCCAGTATGTGCCTGGGTAGTTGAAGGTGTGGCTGAACACTTTGCCGTTTGCGGCAGAGGTACGGCCGTAACCCATGGTGTGCATCGGGATGCCATCAGCCGTGGTTTTCGGGATCAGCTGGTAGGTGATGCCGGTGGACAGCGGTTGATAGACCAGAGCGCCTTCGCCTTTGGTGGATTCGTAGCATTCCACACCTTTTTCGGTGTTGTAGCCGGTTTCACATTCCAGCAGGCGGGTTGGCACGCCACCGATACCACCGTCACGCTCGTTGAGCAGGGTGAAATAGTCGGCGTAACCGTCCGCGAACGGGATACCACCCGCAGCGTATGGGCCGGTGCGGTAGCTCAGCGACGGGAACACGAGGTCTGCCATTGCTGGAGCTGCTGCCATCATGGCTGTCACGGCCATAGTTGCAAACTTCATTTTCATCGGGGTTCTCCTCCCTTGGTTTTGTCCGATGTTGATTGCCGGGGCCTCCCCGCCCCGGAATGGTTGGTTCTGGCCCCGCCTTAGTGCGGGAAGGGCCACAACCGCAGTTTCTGTTTCGCCACGCGCCAGAGCTGGGCAAGGCCATGCGGTTCCAGGATCAGGAACATCACGATCAGGCCGCCCACGATCACCAGCTGCAAGTGCGCCACAATGTCTGTGGGCCAGCCGAACATGTCTACGCCGACCACTTTCAGCACCACAGGCAGCAGCACCAGGAAGGCTGCGCCCGCAAAGGAGCCGAAGATCGAGCCGAGACCACCGATGATGATCATGAAGAGCACGAGGAACGATTTGTTGATGCCAAAGGCTTCGCCCACTTCCACCGCCCCGAGGTACAGAGCAAAGAACAGCGCGCCGGAGATGCCGATGAAGAAGCCGGAGACTCCGAACGCGGTCAGTTTGGCTTTCAGCGGGTTCACCCCGATGATTTCGGCGGCGATATCCATGTCGCGGATCGCCATCCACTTACGGCCGGCCATGCCGCGGGTCAGGTTGCGGGCAACCAGCGCGCAGATCACCAGGAACACCAGGCAGAAGAGGTAAGTCGCCCAGGCTTCGGTGTTGGGGCCGGTCACAGGCACACCAAATACGGTGCGCTCAGGCGCGTTGATCTGGCCGGAGGCGGAGTAGTTGTAGAACCACGGCACCCGGTTGAAGAGCCACACCAGGAAGAACTGCGCCGCCAGTGTCGCCACCGCGAGGTAGAAGCCTTTGATGCGCAGGGATGGCAGGCCAAACAGGATGCAGACCAGCGCGGTTACACCGCCGGACAGGATTACGTGGAAGAAGATGTTCACTTCCGGGAAGGCGGTCATCAGCTTGTAGCAGGCATAAGCGCCCACCGCCATGAAGCCCCCGGTGCCCAGAGACACCTGCCCACAGTAGCCCACAAGAATGTTCAGGCCGATGGCTGCGATCGAGTAGATCAGGAAGGGCAACAGAATGGCGTTGGCCCAGTAGTCGTTGATCATGAACGGGATGATCAGGAAGGCCACAACCAGCGCCACATAGTAGCCCACGCGGTCAATTTTGATCGGGAACGTCTGGTTGTCCGCCGAGTAGGTCGTTTTGAAATCGCCAGCTTCACGATAGAACATCAGGCGGTCTCCTCGTTGTATTCTTTTTCAAGATGGGACCGGTCCGCCCGGTTCCGAGATTTTGCGTAGCCAGTGGATTCCGCGTGGCGGACCAACTGGAAGAATGTCCAAGTGCCGACCAAGCCGCCAATCGCCGCGACAAGGGCTGCTGTGGTCATTTGCTCGGGGCGGGTCACATCGCCGGTGAAGGCGAGATATCCAAAGACCCAGAACCCGGCCCATGCGATCACGTTGAGGATGGCAAGCAGCTTGGACATACGTCAGACCCTCTCGATGATCTTTTCGCCAAACAGACCTTGTGGCCGGAAGACGAGGAACACGAGGGCGAGCACATAGGCGAACCAGTTCTCGGTTGCGCCGCCCACCAGCGGGCCCACCCAGAATTCGAAGAGCTTTTCACCCACACCGATGATCAGACCGCCCACAATGGCGCCCGGGATCGAGGTGAAGCCACCGAGCATCAGAACCGGCAGTGCTTTCAGAGCGATCAGGGACAGCGAGAACTGCACCCCGGATTTGGCGCCCCACATGATGCCGGCAACCAGTGCCACAAAACCTGCAAGGGACCAGACCAGAACCCAGATGAAGTTCAGGGAGATACCCACGGACAGTGCGGCCTGGTGGTCGTCTGCCACGGCGCGCATGGCGCGGCCCTGTTTGGTGTACTGGCTGAAGGCCACCAGCGCGATCACCAGGATAATCGCCACGATGGTTGCAGTGATGTCGAGGTTGTCGATGAAGAAGCCATAGCCAAAGGCGTTGAATGTGAACTCGTCGATGGCGATGTTGATGCCCTGCGGCAGGCAAGTGTTGGCGGTCATGCAGAAATCAAGTTTCTTGATTTCCGAGTTCCACATCAGATCCGCAAAGCCTTCGAGGAAATACGCCAGACCAATGGTCGCCATGAAGAGGATGATCGGCTCCTGCCCCACCAGATGGCGGAACACAAAGCGTTGCACCGCCCAGGCCAGCAGGATCATCACCCCAACGGTGAAAATCAGCGCAAAGACAGAGGGCACGTTCCAGCCGAAGGTGTGCACATGGGTGCCAAAGATCGCGTTGATCAGGTGGGCAAAGGGCACTTGGCCGTTCTGGATACCCACCAGGGTCATCGCGGCAAACAGCGCCATCACACCCTGGGCAAAGTTGAAGATCCCGGAGGCCTTGTAGATCAAGACGAAGCCCAGCGCGACAAGCGCATAGAGCACGCCCGCCATGAGGCCGTTGAGGAAGACCTCCATTGCAAATGCGAGTTGTTCAGGCATCGCTCGCGCCTCCGGTTTTCAGTGTGATTTCAGAAAGTTGCTTAGTCATGTGCCACTCCCAGATAGGCGTCGATGACGTCTTGGTTGTTGCGCACTTCGTCCGGCGTGCCGTCGCCGATCTTTTTACCGTAGTCCATCACGACCACGCGGTCGGACAGGTCCATCACCACGCCCATGTCGTGCTCGATCAGTGCGATGGTGGTGCCAAATTCATCGTTCATGTCGAGGATAAAGCGGGACATGTCCTCTTTTTCCTCAACGTTCATGCCCGCCATTGGCTCGTCCAGCAGAAGGATCGAGGGTTCCGCCGCCAGCGCACGGGCGAGTTCCACACGTTTCTTCAGACCATATGGCAGACGCCCAACCGGGGTTTTGCGGATCGCCTGAATTTCGAGGAAGTCGATGATCTTCTCAACCACTTCGCGGTTTTCAACCTCTTCGCGCTCAGCTTTGCCTTTCCAGATGGCCTGTTCAAACATATTGGCTTTCATCTGACGAAGACGTCCAGTCATGACGTTGTCCAAAACAGTCATGCCTTCAAACAGCGCGATGTTCTGGAAGGTCCGGGCGATGCCCTGCTGCGCCACCTCATAAGGTTTCATCGGCGGGCGCTTTGCACCTTTGTACCAAACCTCACCTTCCTGCGGCACGTAGAAGCCGGAGATGACGTTCAGCATCGACGACTTGCCTGCACCGTTTGGACCAATGATCGCGCGGATCTCGCCTTCGCGGATGTCAAAGCTGATGTCGGTGATCGCTTTCACACCACCAAAGCGCAGCGTGATGTTTTTCATTTCCATCACGGTTGGGCCGATGGTGCGGCCGTCGTCCGTGACGTAGCTATCGTTGCTCATGTCGTTCATTCCGCTGCCATCTTGCTTGCTACTGGCACAACTTGGGCGTCGCGCAGTTCGAGGGTCGCGCTGATGCTGCCTTTGCGGCCATCTTCATAGGTCACCTCGGTGGTGGTGGAGACACTGGTGGAACCGTCATAAAGCCCGTCCACGAGGTCTTTGAACTTATCGGCCACAATGACACGGCGCACCTTACGGGTCCGGGTCATTTCGCCGTCATCCGCATCCAGCTCTTTGTGCAGAACCAGGAAGCGGTGGATCTGACAGCCTGCCAGCATCGGGTCATCCGCCACAGAGCGGTTTACCGCCTCCACATGTTCCTGAATGCTGTCGAGCACCTTCGGGTGACCCGCCAGTTCTTGATAAGAGGCGTAGGCGATATTGTTGCGTTCCGCCCAGTTGCCCACCGCCGTCAGGTCAATGTTGATGAAGGCCACGCAGCGGTCCTTGCCATTGCCGAACAGCACGGCCTCAAGAATGTCAGGGTAGAACTTCAGTTTGTTCTCAACATACTTAGGCGCAAACATGGAGCCATCGGCCATTTTGCCAACGTCCTTGGCGCGGTCGATGATGCGCAGGTGGCCGCTTTTCTCTTCAAAGAAGCCCGCGTCGCCCGTTGCCACCCAGCCTTCCGCGTCCTTGGTGGAGGCGGTACTTTCCGGGTTGTTGTAGTACTCAACAAAAGTGCCCGGGCTGCGGTAGTGGATTTCTCCGTTGTCGTCGATTTTGATTTCCACGTCAGGGCTTGGCACGCCCACAGTGTCCGCGCGCACCTCACCATCCGGCTGTGCCGTGATGAAGACGGTGGCTTCGGTCTGTCCGTAGAGCTGCTTCAGGTTGATGCCGAGCGAGCGGTAGAATTCAAAGATTTCTGGACCAATCGCTTCACCAGCGGTGTAGCCCACACGCACGCGGCCAAAGCCCAGCGTGTCTTTCAGCGGGCCATACACCAGCACGTTGCCCATGCGATACTTGAAGTAGTCGCGCAGGTTGCCGCGATAGAGGTTCAGCAGGATTGGATCTTTGGCTTTGAAATGCTCGCGCGCCTTGCTGCCGTGACGCAGTTTGGTGAAGGCCATGCGGATGCCGTTTTCCACGATGGTTTCCATCGCAAAACCCAGGCCCATCGCATAACGCCAGCCGTTTTTGATGCGGCGCTTCATGTCCGGCTTGGCCAGGCTGCGCTTGGGCATGCCGTATTTCTCGCCAGCGGTCTTCGCGAAGTCCATGAAGTGATGGAACAGCGCGTATTTCAGATCGCCGCTGTCTTCCATCCGGATCATCACATTGGTCAGCGAGGTCTCAAAAATCCGCGGCGGCGCGAAGTAGTAGGTTGGACCAATTTCGCGCAGGTCGGTCATCATGGTGTCTGCCGATTCCGGGCAGTTCACACAAAAGCCGCACCAATACGCCTGCCCCACGGAGAAGATGAAGTCCCCAACCCAGGCCATCGGCAGGTAAGACAGGATTTCTTCGTCACCGGTCAGCGCGTCAAACTCCGCAGAGTTTTTGGAGCTTTCGATCACGTTGCGGTTGGAGAGCACCACACCTTTGGGTTTGCCGGTGGTGCCGGAGGTGTAGAGCATCACGCAGGTGCTGTCGTAGTCGAGCTTTTCACGGCGGGATTTCAGCTCGCCGATCAGCTCGTCATGGGCGGCACGGCCCTGCGCCTGAATGTGGCTGAACTCATGCAGCTGGCGGTGGTCGTACTTCCGCAACCCACGCGGGTCGATGTAGACCATATGCTCAAAGGTGTGCAGCTTTTCCTGGATCTCGATGATCTTGTCGACCTGCTCCTGATCCTCAACGATGGCGTATTTCGCGCCACAGTGGCCCAGAATGTATTCCATCTCTTCAGCCGCGCTGTCCTGATAGACCGGCACAGGCACCGCGCCCAGGGATTGGGCGGCAACCATCGACCAATAGAAATACGGGCGGTTGCGCCCGATGATGGCGACAAAGTCACCCTCTTTCACACCCAGATTGATCAGACCAAGCGCCAGCGCTTCGATCTCTTTCTCGGTCATTGCCCAAGTCCAGGTCTGCCAGATCCCGAACTCTTTCTCCCGGTATGCATCCTTGTCTGCAAACTGGGCGGCGTTCCGCTGCAACAGCGCCGGAATGGACGTCAGTCCGCCGGTCGCCTGTGACGACTGTGCCAAATTCTTTTCCTCCCTTAAGCCCGCCGAAACGGGCCAAAACCGCGTGAGCGATTCTCCACCTCTAGTGGTGCGTGTTTCACCCTGTTGGTCAACTTTTTCTTAAAGTTTTCCCAATCCTTACGAATTGTAACAAGCGCCATTTGCCCCTTTTCGCACCCCCAAATTGAGTGTTAGCGGTAGAGGAGAAGGAGAGCCGAAATGGAGCGAGCCGCAGCCACACAGGCCATGACTGTTGCCGGTCTGAACCTGATCAAACAGGCGATGTCGATCTATGACAGCGACCTGAAGCTGGTGGTCGCCAATGCGCGGTTTCGGGAGATGTTTTCCATTCCGCGCGTGTTATCCCAACCAGGGGCACCGTTTTCTGAGACCATCCGCTTTCTGATCGAAAATGGCGAGTACGGCGACATCCGGGATGAGGACAAAGAGGCCTTCATCAAAGAGCGCGTCGACCGCGCGCTAAATTTTGAGCCGCACTATTTTGAGCGCAAACGCGCAGACGGGCGTTGGGTTTCTGTCGAAGGGTCGCCCCTGCCAGAGGGCGGCTGGGTTGCGGTTTATACCGACATCACCTCGACCAAGCGGCAAGAGGCGCTGTTGCGGTCCCGTTCTGAGGAGCTGTCGGATCAGTTGCTGCAATACGCCGAGGAGCTGTCCGCCACAAACCGTGAGTTGGAAGCCACCGTGCAGGCGCTGGAAGAGGTGAAGCGGCAGCTGACGGATAGCGAGGCGCGGATGCGGCTGACGGCTGAGATGATGCCGGCGCATATCGCCCATGTCGGGCCGGACCGGCTTTATACCTACTCCAACCGCCGTCTGAGCGCGGTGATCCCGGGACGGCCTTCTGACATCGTCGGCATGCACGCCAGTGAGGCCTTGGGCGAAAACGCCTACAGCCATATCAAGCCGCATATGGACAAGGCCTTCAAAGGCGAGCCATCGGTGTTTGAATTCAACGAACACCCCAGCACGCGGCGCATTCGGGCGGCGTTTACGCCGGATGACAACGAAGGCGCGGCGCGCGGTGTCTACGTGCTGTCGATGGACGTGACCGAGGAAACCCAAGCACGGGTGGCCCTGCAACAAACCCGGCGGCGCGAGATTGCGGCGCAGATGACCAGCGGTCTGGCGCATGACTTCTCCAACCTGCTGACCATCATTCTGGGCACGCAGGCCAAGTTGCAGAAAATGGACCTGCCCGAAGACGCCAGTTCGCTGATCGAGGCCACCTTGGGGGCGGCGCGGCGCGGCGGCACGCTGCTGGACAACCTCGCCAATGTGACCGGGCCACGGGTGCCAAAACTGGCGCCCACCGACATGACGGGTTTTTTGTCTGAGCTGGAAACCTTGGCGCAGCCAACAGTAGGCGACGAGGTTGCGCTCATCATTGAGAACAGCATTCCAGAGGGCGCGGTATTGCTGGACCCAGCCATGCTGCACGATTCGCTGGTGAACCTCCTGCTGAACGCGGCTCATGCTTGTGGTCAGGGCGGGACAATCCTGTTGATTGCGGAGCTGGTGCAGAACACCTGGGTGCAATTCACTGTGCGCGACACCGGGCCGGGGTTCTCTGAAGAGGCTTTGGAACATGCGCTGGACCCGTTTTTTACTACCAAAGGCGCGGATGGCTCCGGCCTTGGGCTGGCGATGGTTTATGACATGACCAAGCTGGTGGGCGGCGACATCAAGATTGCCAACACCGAGACCGGCGGGCAGGTGGTGCTGCGTCTGCCGCTGCGCCGCGCGGTGCAGGATTCCACCCCGGGTCTGGCGCTGTTGGTGGAGGACAACCCGGACCTGCGCGGGCTGATCCGCGATATGCTGACCGATATGAAGCACACGGTGATCGAAGCCGCCAGCGTGGACGAAGCCCGCGTGTTGCTGGACCAGCTGCCAGATATCACGCTGGTGTTGTCAGATATTTCGCTGGAAGGCGATGCGACTGGTGTGGACCTGATCCGTGAGTTGGGCCGTGACCGAGTACCCACCTACCTGATGACCAGCTTGCCCCAGAGCCATGATCTCTATATCGAAGGCGCCGCACGCGCGCCGGTGCTGCCCAAGCCCTTCACGGCGGCGCAGCTTGACCAATTTCTGCATCCGAAGTGAGCCCCGCCATGACCGCCCCGCTTGTCACCATCCTGGACGATGAACCGGAAATCCGCATGATTTTGGCGGACGCTTTGGAGGACGCTAGTTTTCGCACCATGGCGTTTTCCCGCGCCACCGAGTTTGAGGCCGCGCTCAAGTCCACCACGCCGGATGTCTGCCTCGTGGACCTTGGCCTGCCAGACAAAGACGGGCTGTCGCTGGTGCATCGGCTGGCGCTGGAACTGGGCGCAGCGGTGATCATCATCTCCGGTCGCGCGCAAGTGCAGGACCGGATCACCGGGCTGGAGTTGGGTGCGGACGACTACATCATCAAGCCGTTTGACCCCACCGAAGTGGTGGCACGTGTGCGCGCCCGACTTCGCAAAGAGAAACCCGCCGCGCCGGTGGCGGCCAACACCGCCGTGTTTAACGGCTGGACCGCCTATTTTGATCGCTACGTTTTGGTCGATGAAACCGGCGCGGAAACCACCTTCAGCCATGCGGAAGGCGAGGTGCTGCGGCTGTTTCTCGACAGCCCCAAGCGGCTGATCAGCCGGGCGCAGATGCAAGAGACCTTGGGCGGCGCGGCGGGCGAAAGCTTTGATCGTGCCATGGATGTGCGGATTTCCCGCCTGCGTACCAAGCTCAAGGAAGACCCGAAAAACCCGCGTCTTATCAAAACCATCTACGGCGCAGGCTATATCTTTTTGGGCGATGTGACCTGGCAGTAACCCGCTGCATCTACACAGCGGTTACAAAATCGACACAATATGTAGCCAAACATCGCAAAATAAGGTATGTCTGGGAGCAGGTGGTCGCCAGAGCGCCCGGGTTGAATCCTCCTTCCAACCTGTGCGGCGTGGGCACATCCACTCACGGAAGGGCCGCGGACAATTTAGGGACAGGCGCGCGGTCTTTATGGGGACTGTGCAAGAACAAGTTCACTCCCGCCTTCCCCGCAGACCAGACCATCGGCTGCGGGGAATTTTTCTGTGCAACAGTGGGACAGCGCTCGACCGCGGGTGGGCGCCGCTGACCGAACCGATTGGCACTTTATGTCCGCCACACGTCTCCCGACTTCGCAAGCTCTCGAAACCGCTGCAAGAGCGCACGCCCATGGGGGCGGTCATGCGCTGGCCCGGGCATCTACGGTGCTGATCCGGACCGCACTTTGGCTGGCTGAATACACCTGGATTGAAAATGAGCGCGTTGCTCTGATAGCCAGCTTTGAGCCCATGGTGACAATCTGAAAAGAATTCTTATGGCTTTCGGTTTAAGGGAGGTAAGCTTTGTTCATGAAGAAACTTTGGCCTAAAATCGCTATAACTCTCCTTGGCCCGATCGTTGGTGGAATAACTTTTCAACTTTCCGGGCCTTGGTGGATCTACTTTGTTGCCTTAACTCTGTTTTTGTTTGGTCTTGTGTCATTCTCTTACAATTCAGAAGTTGAAAAATCCGGCTACGATAACAGGGTTGACGATGGACGAGCGCACAGTCCGGGATACGAGACCTTCGACGGAGGAGAATTTTGAAAATCGCCGCGCCCACTTAGTCCGCCCCACCGATCTTCGCTTTCCACAAAAAAGGCTCCCGAATACCTCCGGGAGCCTTTGTCTCATCCAAACAACCTGCTTACTTCACAGCAACCGTCTTCCAGCCGCCATTTTCCACCACGGAAATCACAACCTCATCCGCGCCGCGGTGGTCGTCCGGACCGTAGGTGGTCTGCGACCCAGTGAGCTCGTCCATATAGTCAAGCGTCTCCATGGCGGCGATAAAGCTTTCGTGGGTCAGGTCAGGCCCGGCCGCTTCCAGCGCGCGCACGACGGTGTCGGCTGCGGAATAGCCGAGCATCGCAAAGCCAGATGCAGGCTGATCAAACTTGGCTTTGTAGTCTGCGATGAATTTGCCCGGCACAGGATCGGCCGCACGCTCATAGAGATCGCGCCAACCGGCCGCTGCATAGAGCCCATCGGTCACGCCGCCCGGCACCATCGCCACCGGCTCCAGGAAGCCTGCGGAGGTGTTGAGGAATTTCACATCGGTCCAGCCTAGCTTCTTGGCGGTGCCCACAACCGTGATGCCCTGACGCACGCCCAGCGCCATGGTGATCACGTCACATTCCGCCGCCTTAAGCTTGGTCAGAGAGCCGACAAAATCCAGCTCATCCGGCTTGTGTGTGGTTTCCCCCGCCATGCTCAGCCCCATGCTCTCGGCAAGGTCTTTGGTGGACTCGGCAATCTCTTTGCCAAAGTCGGACGGGATGTACATGGTGCAGAGGTTTTTGGCCTCAAACTCTTCCGCAAGGTATTTCGCGCCAACCTGCACTTGGTCGTAATAGCTTGAGAAACCAATGAATTTGTTGTCCATCGGCTCCTGCAGCATCTGCCGCGCTGCCGACAGGGGGCCAACATTTGGAATGCCTTTGGGATCGAGCAGTTTGAAGCCGGCCACGTTCATCGGCGTGCCCAAAGACAGCAGCATGGCAAAGGCTTTGTCCCGGTTCAGAAGCTTGTTGTAGCCCTGCATCGCGCGCGGAATCTGGTAGCCGTTGTCCTCCACAACAAACCGGATCTGACGCCCGTGCACGCCACCGGCGGCGTTCACTTCGTCAAAGCGCATATTGGCGCCATTGACCGCCGGAACGCCCACCGCGGCAAAGATGCCGGACAGATCGTTTACGGACCCAATCACCACCTCGCGGTCGCTCACGCCTTGCGTGTCCGCAGCGACCTGGGAAGCCAGCGCCGCCGCGCCAACTGCCAGTACAGTCGTCAGTTTCTTCATAGTTTCCTCCCGTTTGAAGTGTGGTCTGGGGCCACATGAAATCGATGTTAATACATTTCCTCTATGAGTCCCGCGTGTTTCTTCTCCACAAAGCTGCGCTTGAGCTTCATAGTCGCGGTCAGTTCTTCATCCTCCGCCGTCAGCAAGACGTTGATCAGGCGGAACTCCTTGATCTGTTCCACCCGCGCGAACTCTTTGTTCACGTCGTCCACTTCGCCCTTGATGAGGTCGACCACATCTTGAGCGGCACAGAGCGAGGCAAAATCCGAGAAC
The DNA here is from genome assembly GCF_047126315.1 of Shimia sp. MIT910701. Taxonomy (GTDB): domain Bacteria; phylum Pseudomonadota; class Alphaproteobacteria; order Rhodobacterales; family Rhodobacteraceae; genus Shimia. The sequence continues at coordinate 395,011 of NZ_CP138953.1, forward strand.
GGTACTTTGCGATCCTGGGCGTATTTCTCCACATTCTCCTGATCGATCATAATCAGGCACGTCAGGTATTTGCGCGCATCACCAATCACCACCGCATCCGAGATGTAGTGGCTGAACTTCAGACGGCTTTCGATCTCCGCCGGAGTGATGTTTTTGCCGCCAGCGGTGATGATGACGTCCTTGAGCCGCCCGGTGATGGTGACAAAGCCGTCCTCGTCCAGCTTGCCCACGTCCCCCGTGCGCAGCCAGCCATCCTCGGTGAAGGTCTCCGCTGTTTTCTCATTGTTGCGCCAGTAGCCCTGGAAGTTGTTCAGGCCAAAGGTCTGAATTTCGCCGTCCTCGGCAAGACGCACCTGAAACCCCGGCACGGCTTTGCCCACACTGCCCAGTTTGTTGTCGTCCGGCAGGTTGATGGAGGCCAGACCGGCGTTTTCGGTCATGCCGTAGCCTTCCAATAGCTGCACGCCAATCGCCCAATACCAGCGGATCAGTTCCGGGCTGATCGGGGCCGCGCCGGTGCCACCGCGGCGCATTTTGTCCATGCCAAGCATCCGGCGCAGATTGCGCAGCACCAGGAAATCCCAGATCGCGTAATTGAGCTGCACCCCGCTTGGGACCGGCTTGCGCGCGAGCAGGTAATCCGCGCGTTTTAGTCCGGCTTTGACGGCCAGATTGAAACACAACCGTCCAATGGTCGTGGCCTCTTGCGCGAGCACCAGCACGCGAGAATAGATCTTCTCCCAAACGCGCGGCACAGCGGTGAAATGGGCGGGGGAGACTTCTTGCAGGTTGTCAAAAACCGTCTCCGGGCTTTCGGCAAAGTTCACGGTGGATTTGCCTGCAATCGGGAAATAGGCGCTGACGTTGCGCTCCAGGATGTGGCACAGCGGCAGGAAGCAGAGCTGTTCATCCTTGTCCATCGTCGGCAGCGCATGGGCGCCGGACACACAGGCGGCGATCACGTTTTCCTGCGACAGCATCGCGCCTTTGGGCATGCCGGTAGTGCCAGAGGTGTAGATCAGCAGACCCGTGTCTTCTGGTTTTGCCTTTTTGATTTCTTCTTCAAAGACCCCGTGGTTTTCCGCCTCATAGGCACGCCCGGTTTCATAGAGGTCGTCCAGAAACACACATTTGTCGTGGCGCAGGTCATGCAGCCCGTCTTGGTCCAAGATGATGACCTTCACCACATGGCTGGCTTGGTCTTCGATCTCCAGAAATTTGTCGAGCTGCTCGTCATTTTCCACAAACAGGAAGCGGCTGCCGCTGTCGCGCAGAAGGTATTCCAACTGGCTGGCGCTGTCGGTGGTGTAAACGCCCGACGCAATGCCGCCGACACATTGGATGCCCATGTCGGCATAAAGCCATTCCTTGCGGTCTTCGGAAAGGATCGAAACCACCTCGCCGCGCTCCAACCCCAAGGCCCGGAGGCCAAGGCCGATCCATTTGGCATGGGTCCAGTAGTCGGCCCAGGAATAGCTCTGCCAGATACCGAGGTCTTTTTCGCGGTGCGCGGTGCGGTCGCGCAGCTGTTCACAGCGTTTCTGGAACAGGCCAACAACCGTGTCGCATCCGTCCACAAGCGCAGGTTTCTGCCCCGGTGTGGCAGAGACAATCACGCCGTTGATTTCGACCTGCTCCGGCGGCTGGGATGTGGTGTGAATGTTCATGATCCTGCCTCCCCTCAGCGCCATGTTTTCTTGCGTTTCCAGCGCCGTTCCCCGCGCGCGCCTTCCTCCTGATGACCCAGATAGAAGGCTTTGATGTCTTCGCTCTCCATCAGGCGTTCGGCGGTGTCGTCCATCACAATACGGCCGACTTCCATCACGTAGCCCACATCCGCCAGTTCCAGCGCAACCTTGGCGTTTTGCTCCACGAGCATCATGGTCACGCCTTCATCTTTGTTCAGGCGTTTGAGGATGGCGAAGATTTCCTGCACCAACAGCGGTGACAGACCCAAGGATGGTTCATCCAGCAGCATGATCTTGGGACGCAGCATCAGGCCGCGCCCAATGGCGAGCATCTGTTGTTGTCCACCGGACAGCGTGCCCGCCTCTTGGTGGCGGCGTTCGGCCAAGATCGGGAAGTAGTCAAAGACCATCTGCCGATCTTTCTCGATCTCCGCCTTGTCACTGCGCGTGTAGGCGCCAAGCGACAGGTTTTCGTCCACCGTCAGAAGCGGGAAGACCTCACGGCCCTCGGGCACATGTACGATGCCTTGGCCGACCACTTTGTGGGGCTCCATGCCTTGGATTTCGCGGCCCTCAAACACCACCTGACCCTTTTCGGGGTCCATGATGCCGGAGATGGTTTTCAGGAGCGTCGACTTGCCTGCACCATTGGCGCCCAGCACGGTCACCACCTGCCCCTTTTCGACCTTCAGCGACACGCCACGGATCGCCATGATTGGGCCGTAGAAGCTCTCGATGTTCTTGATATCAAGCACTGTTTCGCCCATCACGCCGCCCCCGCGCCAAGATAGGCCTCAATCACGGCCGGGTCGGATTGCACCTGCTGCGGCGTGCCTTCGGCGAGCTTGGCCCCATCGGCCAGCGCCAGCACACGGTCGGACACGCCGGAGACCAGCCCCATGTCGTGTTCCACCATCAAAACGGTGATGCCCATCTGTTTGCGGATGTCATCAATCCACCAGCGCATGTCTTGGGTTTCCTCGACCGAGAGACCAGAGGCCGGTTCATCAAGCAGCAAAAGCCGCGGCCCAGACGCCAGCGCGCGGCCCAGTTCGACCACCTTGCGCACCCCATAAGGCAGCCCCGCGATCATCTTGTCGCGGTAGGGCTGCAGATCGAGAAAATCGATGACCTCTTCAACAGCCTCGCGATGGCGCTTCTCTTCCTGCCGCACCTTGGGCGTGAAGAGCATTTCCTGCACCAAATTGGTCTTGCGATGACGGTGCCGACCCACCAGCAGGTTTTGCAGAACCGTGGCGTGGTCAAACAGCTCAATGTTCTGGAACGTGCGCGCGATGCCGAGGTCGGCCACGGAATCTGCATTGCGATCCAAGAGGTTATGGCCATCAAAGGTGATTGATCCAGCGTACGGATTGTAAAAGCGCGAGATCAGGTTGAAGACCGTGGATTTGCCCGCGCCGTTGGGGCCTACGATGGCGTAGACCTCACCCTCTTCCACCGAAAACGTCAGATCGTTGACCGCGACAACGCCACCAAACTTGAGCGTCGCGTTGTTGATTTCCAGCAAAGTGCTCATCTCAAACGCTCCGTCTTCAGATAGCTCTTCTGACGCTTGAACATGTCTTTGCGCGCAAAGGGGAAGAGCTCAAACCAGATGCGGATTTTCATCCAGCGGCCGTAGATGCCCATCGGTTCAAACAGGATGAAGAGGATCAGGATCATGCCAAACACGCCGGTTTCCAGACCAGGAATGGCCACCGAACTGCCGCCGATCAGGTCTTTGGTCATCGACAGGAATTGCGGCAAGAACGCCACCACCACCGCGCCAAAAAACGCGCCGTGAATGGAGCCAAGCCCGCCGATCACAATCATCATCAGAAGGGTGATGGAGATCACGATGGAGAAGGTCTCGTTGTTAAACGCCCCCGCATAGAATCCCATCAGCGCCCCGGCCAATCCGGTGATCGCGCAGGAGATGCCAAAAGCCGCCGCTTTGGTGCGCGCGATATGCACACCCATGGCGGTGGCTGAGACTTCACTATCTCGCACAGCCGCCATGGCGCGCCCCAAGGGCGAGCGCAGTAGGTTGCGATAGGCCAGCGTGCAGAGGATCGTGACGGCCAGCACCAGCCAGTAGAAGCGGTCCGGTGTGGTCCAGCGTTCGATCTCGATGCCGAAGATATTGATCATCGGAGCAAACTTGCCGGACACGCCATCGGTGATCGGCTCCATCAGCACAATGATGTCATCGGCCAAAATGGACAGCGCGATGGTCGCAATAGCAAGGTAAATGCCATGCAAGCGGATCGCCGGGATGGCGATGATGGTGCCGACCACGCCAGTCAGAATGCCCGCCGCTGGGAAGGCGATCAGGAATGGCCAACCCTGCTCCATAAAGATGATGCAGGAGTAACAGCCCAGCGCCAAAAAGGCCGCATGGCCAAGGCTGGCCTGACCGGTTTGCCCGGTCAGCAGCATCAGGCCAAGGCCCGCGATGGCCCAGATCAGCACGTTGGTGACTTCACCGAGGAAGAAGTCATCCATCAGCCACGGCAGGGCCACCGCGATCACAATAAGCGTTGCGTAGACACAAAAGCTCCACCAGTCGGGAAAAAGCCGGATGTCATGTTCGTAGGATGTTTTGAAATGTATCCGCATGCGCTCAGACCTTCTTGACCCGGACCTGCGAGAACAGGCCATGTGGGCGGAACACCAGCACAAAAAGAAGGAGCGTATAGGGCGCAATCTGGCTGTAACCTGCCGGGAAGTAGCGGGAGGCAAAGGGCTCGATCACACCTACAATCAGCCCGCCCATCAGCGCACCGGGTAGCGACCCAAACCCGCCAATCACCGCAGCGGCAAAGGCCTTGATGCCCAGCAAGCCCGCGTTGGGATCAATCGCGCCTTTGGAGGCAAAGAGAATACCCGCGACCGCGGCCACTGCGCCGGACAGACCCCAAATCATGCCCTGCACGCGCTTCACTGGAATGCCCATGAAGTAAGCCGCCATCTGGTTTTGGCTTGCGGCCTGCATCGCCAAGCCCAGCTTGGTGCGCTGGAAGAACTGATAGAGGAAATAGGTGAGCAGCACCGTCACCACGATCACCGCAATGTCCGCCATGCCCAACACCACACCGCCGATGTTGAAGTCGCCAATGGCCAGCGGGCTTTCCAAGGTCTGTGGCTCATGGCTCCAGATCACACCAGCGACAAAGCGAATGACAAAGCCCAACGCGATGGTCAGGATCACCACCGCTGTCTGGCTTTGGCCAAATAAGTGGCGCAGCACAAAGAAGTCGAGCAAATAGCCCAGCACCGCCATGATCGCGATGGCCAGAGGCGCCGCGATCCAAAACGGCAGCCCCATGTAGTGGGCGTTTGTCAGCCCCAAACACACAAAGGCGCCGAGCATCATGAAATCGCCCTGGGCGAAATTCACCTGTTCAGTCGCCTTGTAGATCAGCACGAAGCCAAGCGCGATCAAGCCGTAGACACAGCCATTCGCAAGCCCGCTGACGAGCAGTTGCACAACTTCCAATGTATCCTCCCGTGCCGGTTAGGACCGGCTTTTTCTATGCTCAGTCTTCGGAGCGAAGGCTTTTGCGTCAAGTCTCCATTTCCCCGCTTGCGCAAAGCTCCGTTACGTCACCCCTCTTTTTCCATACGCCATCGTACGTTAAATGCACTCAACCCAAACTAGATGCCGCGCTGCCGCAAAATCCATTCGGTGTGATAGCCTGCGTCGCCCAGAAACTCGGTCAAGGCGCGGTCGCGTTTCATTAAGAGCCCCAGGTCCATCTCATCGGTCATGCCAATGCCGCCATGCATCTGCACACCTTCTTCGGTGGCCTGCCGCCCAACCCGCGCCATCTTGGCCTTGGCCGCACGGGTCAGGGTTTCGACCTCAGCACTGTCTTCATCCAATGCGTTCAACGCCGCTGCGATCAGCGAAGAGACCTGCGCCAACTCGCAATACAAATCCGCTGCCCGATGTTGCAGCGCCTGAAACTGCCCAATCAAAACGCCAAACTGTTTGCGCGTGCGCAGATAGTCATAGGTCTGCTCTGCCGCCGCTTTGGCTACCCCAAGCTGCTCCGCCGCCGCAATCGCGCGCCCCGCCGCAAGCGTCTTGGCCAAAATCTGGTCTGCTGCCGCCCCCTGCGCAAGGATGTCCGCCCCAGCAATCTCTACATCTTCAAAGATCACGGCCGCTGTGTTGCAATGGTCCAGCATCACCTGCGGCGCGCGCGTTACGCCAACTGCAAGGGGATCACACATCACCAAGCACAAGTCATCACCGCGCTTGGCGGTTACAATCAGACGATCCGCGACTCCACCATCCACTACGTAGGTTTTGCGCCCATTCAATTTCAGCGCGCCAGGCGCGCCTGTTACGGCTGTGGCAATCCGCTCCGGACGGTGTTTGGCCGCTTCATCCATCGCCAACGCAACCACGGCGTCGCCGGTGGCAATTTTGGGTGCCCAGTTTTGGGCTAGGTCGCCTCCAGCCGAAGCCAGCGCGGTGCCAGCTAAAATGGCGGAAGACACAAAAGGGCTGACCGTCAAGTTACGCCCCAGCTCTTCGGCAATAAGCCCCGCCGCGCGGTAACCCAACCCGACGCCACCGAGGGCCTCTGGAATCACGATCCCCATCCAGCCCATCTCGGCGAGGTCCGCCAAAATCGCGCTGTTCGCATCATCGCCAACCTCTCTCAGCGCACGAAACGCGGCAATGCCATGCCCATCGCGCAGAAACCCCGCCGCAGAATCGGCAATCAGCTGTTGGTCTTCGCTCAAAAGTTCCATGCGCCTTTACCCCGGCAGTTTCAAAACGGCTTTGGACAGGATCGACAACATCACTTCCGAGGTGCCGCCCTCGATGGTATTGGCCTTGGAGCGCAGCCAGTCTTTGGCCGCCTGCCCCGCATCATTGGCCGCGCCCTCCCAGACCAAATCGTCGCTGCCGCCAGCCGCCACGCGCAGGCTTTGGCGGCGCTTATTTAATTCGGTCCCGAGGTACTTCAACTCGGCAGACCGCGCACCCAATTCATGCCCCGCGCGCATGTAGGCGCCGGTCATATCCAGATGCGCATCAAAACAGAGTTCATCGACCAGAAACTGCCCCATCTCCGCGCGCAGCATGGGATCATCCAACCGGCCTGTGTCGTCCAAACCAATGGCTGCAAGCGCATCTGCCGCAAGATCCGACTTGGCAAAAAGCGCCGAGTCCGCCGCGCCAATCATTTCCCGCTCATGGGTCAGCAGGTATTTGGCAATCGTCCAGCCCTGCCCGCGTGCGCCGACAATCTGATCTTTGGGCACTTTCACACCATCAAAGAAGGTCTCGCAAAACGGCGAGGCACCAGAGATCAGCTTGATCGGTTTGGTGGAGACACCTGCGCTTTCCATGTCAAAGAGCAGGAAGGAAATGCCGGTGTGTTTCTTCTCCTCCGGCTCCGTGCGCACCAAGCAGAAAATCCAATCCGCCTTGTCGGCATAGGAGGTCCAGATCTTCTGCCCGGTGACCTCAAAGTGGTCTCCCCTATCCACGCCCTTGGTCTGCAACCCCGCCAGATCGGAGCCTGCACCGGGCTCGGAGTACCCCTGACACCAACGGATTTCGCCGCGCGCAATTAGGGGCAGGTAGTGGCGTTTCTGTTCTTCAGAGCCGAACTGCAACAAAGCCGGCCCCAACATCCAGATTCCAAAGCTTTGTAAGGGCGGCCGCGCATTGATGCGCTGCATCTCTTCGGCCAAAATCTTTTGTTCGTCACCAGAAAGCCCGCCGCCGCCGTAGGATTTAGGCCAGGCTGGCACTGTCCACCCTTTGGCAGCCATAGCCTCCAACCACTGCTTCTGCGCTGGCGAGCGAAACACAAACTTGCGCCCACCCCAACAGATGTCGTCCTCGCCCATCGGCGTGCGCATCTCCGCCGGGCAATTGACCTCCAGCCACGCGCGGGTCTCGCTGCGAAATGTGTCGATGTCCATGCAAATGCCCCTCCCAAGGCCTCCGCCCTTTGGGTCGGAGATTGCACCTGCGAGGCAAACATACTACTGAGTATGCTGTCAACGGAGGCGAATGGCGCGACGTTGCGTTAGTCAGATCCTGTGAGGCCCCATGGCGGACACCAAGAAACCAGCGATGAGCGCCTCAAAGGCCGAGGTTTTGGATGCCGCCGCCGAGGTCTTTATGCGGTTGGGGGCGGACACCGCGTCAATTGACGACGTGGCGCGTCAGCTTGGGTCCACGAAGGGGCGGATTTATCATCACTTCCCTTCCAAAGGTGTGCTTCTGGCCGAAGTCTGCCTACGCGCGGCGGATTTTGTACTGCAAAAAGTGCCGCCGGTGATTGCCCCGGACGCCGCACCGGAAGAGAACCTACGGCAGATGGTCCTGACCCATATTCCCGAGGTCCTGCGCACGCTGCCCTATCACAAGGTGATCATTCAGTCCTATGTCGGCGTGCAACAGAAATCGACCACTGCTCTGGAACGGGAGCTGTTTGCGCAAATCCAACAGGAGCGTAAGGCGTACGAGAACCTGTTTCGGAACGTCCTGCAAGCCGGCATGCAAGACGGTAGCTTCCGCACGCAAAACACCTCCATCGCGATGCAATCGCTGCTGCTTCTGATCAACGCACCGGTGTTCTGGTATCGCCCGCGCGCAGATGAGCCAGAGACTTTTGTGGCAGAACTCAGCGCCCAATTGGCAGATATGGCACTCGCGTCACTGCGATGAGAGGGGCCAGCCCCTCTTGGGCCGGATGGCCCATTTCATCCCGGGATATTGCAGGAATGAGAAGCACGTTAAGGCGCCCTTAACCAAAAGTTGCCAAGATGTTCTTGCGGAACAGGCTGGGAAGCCGATGGCCGTGAATGAGAAGACACCCTGATACCCTGTAAGCATCGCGCAATGTCGACCGGCAGGTATCAGGGTGCCTTTTGTTTTCTCATTCCCCAAATATCCCCGCCAGAGGCGTCTTACTTCACCACCAGCGCAGAACTTTGAGATAGCTCTCTAACCGATCAAACCGGCCTTCTGAAACAGCGCTTTGATGTCCGCCTCAGGCCGCGCGCCATAGTGGCTGATAACCTCTGCCGCCGCGATGCAGCCCATTTTGCCCGACACTTCCAGCGACTGGCCAGTGGCCACACCATAGAGGAAACCACAAGCAAACTGATCACCCGCACCGGTGGCGTCCACAGGCACAATTTCATTCACCGGCACGGTGGCCTCTTCGTCACCGCTCAGCAGCACAACGTCCTGACCAGACCGGGTGCACACAACCATGCCGCAGTCCTGGGCCGCCTGTTCAAGAGCCGCGCTCAGGTCGGTTTGATAGAGCGACTGCCATTCGTGTTCATTGCCAATCACAAAGTCGAGTTCTTTCACCAACCGGCGGAAATCATCGCGATGACGTTCCACGCAGAAGGGATCAGACAGAGCAATGCCAGCTTTACCGCCGCCGTCCTGGCAGAGCTTCGCGGCCCGCTCAAAAGCGGCTTTGCCTTTGGGCTTGTCATAGAGGTAGCCTTCAAGGAACAGCAGCTGCGCCTTGCCGGCCACGTCATCGGATACATCGTCCGGCCCCACTTCGGACGAGATGCCCAGATAGGTGTTCATCGAGCGCTCGCCGTCCGGGGAGACAAAGATCATCGACCGGGACGTCGGCAGCTCATCGTCCTCAACCAACGGGTTCACAAAATCGGTGCCGTCCGCTTGCATTTCGCTGGCGTAAAACTGCCCCAGCGCATCATCACTCACCCGTCCGATAAACCCAGTCGACAGGCCCAGTGCCCCTAGGCCCGCCAGCGTGTTGGCGACAGAACCGCCCGGCGCCTGCTTGCGGTTGGTCATCGCCGCATAGAGCATTTCGCCACGCTCTTTTTCCACCAGTTGCATGATGCCTTTTTGAATGCCCATCAGGTCCAGAAAGCTGTCGTCAGATTGGCTGATCACATCAACAACGGCATTGCCGATGCCAACCACTTGGTATTGCGTCATAAGTTTTTGTCCTCGAATAGGCAGAGATCACGGATGAGACAGGTGCCACACAGGGGCTTGCGTGCTTTGCACACGTAGCGGCCGTGCAGGATCATCCAATGATGGGCATGGAGCTGAAAGTCCACGGGAATTTGGTCTTCGATGGCCCGTTCCACCGCCACCACATCTTTTCCGGGGCACACACCGGAGCGATTGCCAAAGCGGAAGATATGCGTGTCCACGGCCTGCGCCGGATAACGCCACCACATATTCAGCACAACATTGGCGGTCTTACGCCCCACACCCGGCAGGCTTTCTAACGCCGCGCGGGAGTTGGGCACCTCTCCGCCGTAGTCATCCACCAGGATGCGGCTGAGTTTGATCACATTCTTGGCCTTATTGCGATAGAGCCCAATGGTCTTGATATGCTCGATCACCTCTTCTTCGCCAAGGTCGAGCATCTTCTGCGGGGTGTCCGCAATTTTGAACAGCTCTTTGGTGGCGCGGTTCACGCCCACATCCGTGGCCTGCGCCGACAGGGCCACAGCCACCACCAGCGTGTAAGCGTTGGTATGGTCCAGCTCCCCTTTGGGTTCGGCTTCGGCTGCCTCAAACCGGGAGAAGATCTCCCGGATGGTATGGTAATCCAGTTGCTTTGCCATCTGGCTGTTAATGCACGGACAGGCTGGTGCAAGCAAGAGCCGGATAGGGAGCGGGCGGACGTCGATCAACCCAGAGGGTCAAACCGATGTAAGTGAGTCGTGCTGAAACTGTGGGCGATTCCTTTTTTGCGACTCGCCGGTCGGCAAAACGGCTGTGGCAGAGGCGCAACAACCAGATGTGGCCACTGCCCGCAAAAGGCAGACAAAATCGGGGTTTTAGAGCCGAGTCCGAGCGGTTTTTCCATCCACAACGCCCGGGGATAATCTTGTGAATGCCTCGCCTTAGAACGGATCAAATTTTTCGTTAAGATTGTTTTATTACAGGCACTTAATAACCTGTGGATAGATTCTTTTTGGCGAATGCCTGAGTCAAGATCGAAGTTCAGTTGCCGGATTTGGCACCAGCTTGTTAGGTTCTCTCAGCGATTCATTTCGCCTTGGGGGGGACAGACGCCGACACACGGTGGCTTTGCCATACTGGGTGACTTAGCAGACCGCGCTTATTGAGAGTGCGGTTGCCATGGTTTCCGGGGTGTTCACCTGTTCCACAAAGCAGCGCATCAGCGCGCCGATGGCAACACGCAACCGGAGAGTAGGGACCTCCGGCATGGTTGTGTTTTGCCTGACGCAGCTTTGCCATTCGCGGCACCTTGGCGGGATGTGTCACGGGACATAAAGGCAGAGACCGGGCACAGCCCGGCACTAAAGACGTGTGAAGGAATACGGGGACAGATGACTGACGACGCATGGGGCGACATCCGACAAGGCCTACTCAAGACTGTGGGTCAAAATAATTTCAAAACCTGGATTGAGCCTGTCAATTTTTCCGAACTGAAAGATGGCGTGGCCACCTTTCATGTGCCGACCAATTTCATCGGCAACTACGTATCGCAAAATTATGGCGATCTGATCCTGCATCAGCTGAACCAGAACGGCGCAGACGTGCAGCGCTTGCAGTTCAAAGTGGCCGCCAAGACCACTGCACCGCGTGCCGCGGCCGCACCAAAAGCCGCTGTGCAAAAAGCCAGCGCTGCCGTAAAGCCAGCCGTGAGCGCGGCCTCTGACAACGGCGACATGGGCATGACCGGCGCGCCGCTGGATGCCCGCTTCACCTTTGACAATTTTGTCGTGGGCAAACCAAACGAACTGGCCAATGCCGCCGCGCGCCGCGTGGGCGAAGGCGGCCCGGTGACCTTTAACCCGCTGTTCCTTTATGGCGGCGTAGGTTTGGGTAAAACCCACCTCATGCATGCGATTGCCTGGGAGCTTCAGGCCCAGCGTCCGGATCTGAACGTGCTGTATCTGTCCGCAGAACAGTTCATGTACCGCTTTGTGCAAGCCCTGCGCGACCGCAAGATGATGGACTTCAAAGAGCTGTTCCGCTCTGTGGATGTGCTGATGGTCGACGATGTTCAGTTCATCGCGGGCAAAGACAGCACCCAGGAAGAGTTCTTCCACACCTTCAACGCGCTGGTGGATCAGAACAAACAGATCATCATCTCCGCCGACCGGGCCCCGGGTGAGATCAAAGACCTCGAAGAACGCATCAAGAGCCGCCTGCAATGCGGTCTGGTGGTAGACCTGCACCCAACCGACTACGAGTTGCGCCTTGGCATTTTGCAAAACAAGGTCGACACCTACCGCGAGCAGTATCCTGAGCTGCAACTTCAGGACGGCGTGCTGGAATTCCTCGCCCACCGCATCTCCACCAACGTGCGTGTGCTCGAAGGCGCCATGACCCGTCTGTTTGCCTTTGCCTCGCTGGTCGGTCGTGAAATCACCATGGAGCTCACCCAAGACTGTCTGTCCGATGTGCTGCGGGCCTCGGAACGCAAAATCTCTGTCGAAGAGATCCAGCGCAAAGTGGCAGAGCATTACAACATCCGTCTGTCCGACATGATTGGTCCCAAGCGCGTGCGCACCTTTGCCCGCCCGCGTCAGGTGGCGATGTACCTCTGTAAGCAGCTGACCAGCCGTTCCTTGCCCGAAATTGGCCGCCGCTTTGGTGGACGCGACCACACCACAGTGATGCACGGCGTGAAGCGCATCGAGGAGCTGCGCAACTCTGATGGACAGATTGCCGAGGACCTCGAGCTGCTGCGCCGCACATTGGAAGCCTAGGTTTTCGTGTGAAACGTGACCAAAACGCCGCGTCCCTTGGGCGCGGTGTTTTCTTTTGGTCGCTTGGCGCTTGACGCTCCCTGCGACTTCACAGACAAACCTAGGAAAAGACTTGTACCGTGAGACCACCTCGTTAAGGTGCCTGTCCCGGTAATCGGAGGGTGATGGGATGAAAATCAGTATTGAACGCGCCGTGCTGCTGAAAGCAGTGAGCCAAGCGCAATCGGTTGTGGAACGCCGCAACACCATTCCAATCCTTGCCAACGTGCTGATCGAAGCCGAAGGCGACACCGTGCAATTCCGCGCCACCGATTTGGACATTGAAGTGGTCGACAAGGCCAATGCCATGGTCGAGCGCGCCGGTGCCACCACTGTGGCGGCCACCACCCTGCACGAGATTGTGCGCAAGCTGCCCGACGGCGCGCTGGTGACCCTCACCGACGACAGCGCCGCAGGTCGCTTGACCGTGGAAGCCGGCCGCTCAAACTTCTCGCTGGCGACCCTGCCACGCGAAGACTTCCCGGTGATGGCCTCTTCTGAGTATTCGTCCAACTTCTCCGCCCCCGCGCCTGCGCTGCGCCGTCTGTTTGACAAGTCCAAGTTTGCGATCTCCACGGAAGAGACCCGCTATTACCTGAACGGCGTGTACATGCATGTGGCTGATGGTGAAGACGGCAAAGCGCTGCGCGCTGTGGCCACCGACGGTCACCGTCTGGCGCGGATTGACACCGACTTGCCAGCAGGTGCCACCGATATGCCCGGCGTGATTGTGCCGCGCAAAACCGTGGGCGAGCTGCGCAAGCTGTTGGACGACGATGATATGGAAATCGCCGTGTCGGTCAGCGAAACCAAAGTGCGTTTTGCCACCCCTAACATCACCCTGACATCCAAAGTGATCGACGGCACCTTCCCCGACTACACCCGGGTGATTCCGCAGGGCAATACCCGCAAGCTGGAAGTGGACGCGGCCGAGTTTGCCAAAGCCGTGGACCGTGTGGCGACCGTTTCTTCTGAGCGGTCCCGCGCGGTGAAACTGCAGCTGGACGAAGACCGTCTGGTGCTGTCGGTGAACTCGCCGGACAGCGGCGCAGCGGAAGAAGAGCTGGTTGTGGCGTATAACGACGAGCGTCTGGAAATTGGCTTTAACGCCAAATACCTGCTGGAGATCGCCAGCCAGGTGGACCGCGAAAACGCCGTGTTCATGTTCAACTCTGCCGGTGACCCGACTCTGATGCGCGAAGGGGGTGACACCTCCGCTGTCTATGTCGTGATGCCGATGCGGGTATAAACCGCTGACGCGGTTGCCTGCGGCGCAGGTATTTGAAGAAAGAGAAAGCCGGGCCCGTGTCTGAGCTGTTTCTGAAATCCCTGAGCCTGTCTCATTTCCGATCCCACAAAAAGGGCGCGCTCACCTGTGATGCGCGTCCTGTGGCCTTGTTTGGCCCCAATGGCGCGGGCAAGACCAATATCCTTGAGGCGGTGTCGCTGTTTTCACCGGGTCGGGGCATTCGCCGGGCCAGTGCCGAAGACATGACACGCCGACCAGAGGCGATTGGCTGGAAACTCTCCGGCCTGCTGCAAGCCACCAACCAAACCTACGAGATCGACATCCGCTCGGAGAACGGCGCCGCGCGGCAGGTGCATGTCGACAACAAAGCCGCGCCACAGACGCAGTTGGGGCGGATTTGCCGGGTGTTGTGGCTGATCCCAGCAATGGATCGACTGTGGATCGAAGGGGCCGAGGGGCGGCGGCGGTTTCTCGACCGCATGACTCTCAGCTTCTACCCGGAACATGCCGAGGCCAGTCTCGCCTATGAAAAGGCGATGCGGGAGCGCAACCGCCTGCTGAAAGAGCAGATCAGCGATGCCCATTGGTATGTCGCGCTGGAGCGGCAGATGGCCGAGGCCGGTGCTCGCATTCATCAAGCCCGCGAAGCCAGTATGGAGCGCCTGCTGGACGCGCAGGCGGCCACGCAGACTGCTTTCCCAGTGGCGGAGTTGGAACTGATGCAAAGCGAAGGCGCGATGCCCGCGACGGAGGCCGACCTATTGGAGGCCTTGGCTGAGAGCCGATTCCGCGATATTGCCGCCGGGCGCACGTTGGTGGGGCCACATCGCACCGACATGTTGGGCACCTTTCGTGAGAAAGGCGTGCCCGCCAAAGATTGTTCTACCGGCGAACAGAAAGCCCTGCTGGTGTCGCTGATCCTGGCCAATGCGCGGGCGCTGAAAGACGACATTGGCGCCGCACCTATCCTGCTCTTGGATGAGGTCGCAGCACACCTAGATCCCGACCGCCGCGCGGCGCTCTATGACGAGATTTGTGCCCTTGGGGCGCAGGCCTGGATGACCGGCACGGAGGTCGGTTTGTTTGAGGCTTTGGGAGACCGGGCCCAATATGTCGAAGTCACGGATGAGGCTGGGATTTCCAGCTTATCGACACCGCGTTGATCCCCCTGTGTAAGATCACAAAAATACCTGTCATTTGCGTGACATCCCCGCCCAAACCCGATATAAAATCCGGAAATGAAAAAGGGCGACATGTATGTCTGACAACGCGCAAAATCCCGAGCAATATGGCGCGGATTCCATTAAAGTTCTCAAAGGCTTGGAAGCGGTGCGGAAGCGTCCGGGCATGTATATCGGGGACACCGACGATGGCTCGGGTCTGCACCACATGGTCTATGAGGTCGTGGACAACGGCATCGACGAGGCGCTGGCCGGTCATGCGGACGCTGTTACCGTGAAAATCCACGCCGACAGCTCGGTGTCGGTGAGCGACAACGGACGCGGGATTCCGGTGGATATTCATCCGGAAGAAGGCGTGTCCGCGGCGGAGGTCATCATGACCCAGCTGCACGCCGGTGGTAAGTTTGACAGCAACTCCTACAAGGTCTCCGGCGGTCTGCACGGCGTGGGCGTTTCGGTTGTGAACGCCCTGTCGGTCTGGCTGGAACTGCGCATCTGGCGCAACGGCAAAGAGCACTACGCCAAGTTTGAGCATGGCGACTGTACGCATCACCTCGAAGTGGTCGGCGACTGTGGTGATCGCACCGGGACTGAGGTCCGCTTCATGGCCTCCACCGACACGTTCTCCAACATCGAATACTCATTTGAGACGCTGGAAAAGCGTCTGCGCGAGCTGGCCTTCCTGAACTCCGGCGTGCGCATCATCATCGAAGATGAACGCCCTGCCGAAGCGCTGCGCACCGAACTGTTTTACGACGGCGGCGTGAATGAGTTTGTAAAATACATCGACCGTCACAAAACCCCGCTAATGGAAGCGCCGATCTATGTGAAAGGCGAAAAGGACGACATCGGGGTTGAGGTCGCAATGTGGTGGAACGACAGCTACCACGAGAATGTGTTGCCGTTCACCAACAACATTCCGCAGCGCGATGGCGGCACGCATATCGCAGGCTTCCGTGGCGCGCTGACCCGGACCTTGCAGAAATACGCGCAGGAAAGCGGCATCGCGAAAAAAGAAAAGGTCAGCTTCACCGGCGACGACGCCCGCGAAGGCCTGACCTGTGTGCTGTCGGTGAAAGTGCCGGACCCGAAGTTCAGCTCGCAGACCAAAGACAAGCTGGTGAGCTCCGAAGTGCGCCCGGCGGTCGAAGGCTTGCTGGGGGAAAAACTGGCCGAGTGGTTTGAAGAAAACCCGCAAACCGCCAAGATGATCGTCTCCAAGATTGTAGAAGCGGCCCATGCCCGTGAAGCCGCGCGTAAGGCACGTGAGCTGACCCGCCGCAAAACCGCAATGGATGTGAACTTCCTGGCTGGCAAGCTCAAAGATTGCTCCGAGAAAGACCCATCCAAAACCGAAGTCTTCCTGGTGGAGGGTGACTCCGCTGGTGGCTCTGCCCAAACTGGACGTGACCGGAAAACCCAGGCGATCCTGCCGTTGCGCGGTAAGATCCTGAACGTTGAGCGTGCCCGGTTTGACCGGATGCTGTCGAGCCAAGAGATCGGCAACCTGGTGATGGCGCTTGGCACCGGCATTGGCCGCGATGAGTTCAATGTGGACAAGCTGCGCTACCACAAAGTGGTGATCATGACCGATGCGGACGTCGATGGCGCGCACATTCGAACCCTGCTGCTGACCTTCTTCTACCGTCAGATGCCGGAGTTGATCGAAATGGGTCACCTCTACATCGCGCAACCGCCGCTGTACAAAGTGGCGCGCGGCAAGTCGGAAGTTTACCTGAAAGACCAGGCGGCGCTGGACGATTATCTGGTGAACCAGGGCATCGAGGGTGCCGTACTGAAGCTGGGCTCCGGCGCAGAAATGACCGGCCAGGATCTGGCGCGTGTTGTGACCGAGGCCCGCCAACTCAAGCAAGTGCTGGACGCCTTCCCAACCCATTATCCACGCCACATTCTGGAACAGGCCGCCATCGCGGGCGCCTTTGTGCCCGGCGCGGTGGATGCGGATCTGCAGGGTGTGGCTGACAAAGTTGCCGCCCGTCTGGATTTGATTGCCCTGGAATATGAGCGCGGCTGGACTGGCCGCATCACTCAGGATCACGGCATCAAGCTGGCCCGTATTCTGCGGGGTGTGGAAGAAGTGCGCACACTGGACGGCCCGATGCTGCGGTCCGGCGAGGCACGCAAATCCGGCACCTTCACCGAAAGCCTGCAAGAGGTCTACAACACCTCCGCAACGCTGGTGCGCAAAGACCGCAGCCAAGTCATCAACGGCCCGCTAGACCTTCTGGCGGCGATCCTGGCAGAGGGCGAAAAGGGCCTGACGCTGCAGCGCTACAAAGGTCTGGGCGAAATGAACCCGGATCAGCTTTGGGAAACCACACTAGACCCGGATGCCCGCACCTTGCTGCAGGTGAAGGTCGAGGACATAGCCGAGGCGGATGACCTCTTCACCAAGTTGATGGGCGATGTTGTGGAGCCGCGCCGCGAGTTCATTCAGAAAAACGCACTGAGCGTGGAAAACCTCGACTTCTAAGTCGATGCACACAGCAAGATATGACTAGGGCTGCCGACGTTCGTCGCAGCCCTATCATGGGCGCGGCGATTGTTTTGAAAGCTGAGAACCTGTTGGCTGCCTTGGCAACCACGTGGCTACGCCCAAGTTACCTTTCAGACTTATGTAGAAACTGGAGACTTCGCCGTCGAACTCGACCGGGGATTTGTAGGGACATTTCGGACGCATGACTGGCGCCAACTGGCTTGTCCTAAGGCGGTGGTGCAATCAGTTGGCATCAAAGGCACGATCGACCAAATGGAGATTGGCAGAGAGGTTTTCGAGAAACTCCGACACGCCGCGCCATTCTTCGTCTTGACCCGGTGATTGACGGCAACGACCTAGGGTCGCCCCAAACAACCGTCGGCGTCAGATTCTGAGCCTTGTTGGCCCCGCGCGCTCCCCTAAAGCCTGGCTTTGGGGCACCCATTCGACCTGTTAAAAGCGCTTTCCCCTTCCGATAGGGCCACCTATCGTTGCCTCTTCATAATCGGTGCCCGCTTCTGGAAGCCAAAACTAGGACAGGTTGCGTCTGCCTTGTTCCATCGGTGAAACGCTTGGACGCAGAGTTTTACTTCCCCAATTTTCATGGCGGTTTCCATCCCTGATCCTCCGCATAACGTATTGGTAAGAAGTTGATCTCCATTGGGATGAAACTCTGAACAGGTACTCACTAAATTGGGGAGCCGGAACGTGGGGAGATCCATGACGTCACCCAATATCAACCCAAAGCAGATCCGCCAAAATTTTTCGGAAGCATTCCATGAACCACCTAATAGCCCTATCAGCAGTCCTATTCCCATCAGCATGCGTGGGGTCTGACCTCCCATCTGCGCAATAAGCTGCGCTAGAGGGAAACTCGATTAACCCAGCCAACGCGGGCGCTGTTCAATCTGAGGGCAGTGACTTGCGAGTTAACGTCAACAACTCACGCACCGTTGGAAGGGTTCAAGCTGTTCCAGGTCAAGCGAATATCTTGCAAATGGAAAAAGTTGTTTCTCCGCGAACCGGATGCCGTTCAGAAGCCCCAGTAAACGCTGACGGTTTGTTCAGCACCTGATGAGGGGAGGCGGTATGACAGGCACCACCGCGCCAAAAAGCGGGTTCTTCCGAGCCTGTCATGATTGGTTTGAATCAGCGTTGCGGGGTTCCGGGAAGTGCGAGCCTCGTGCCAACAACTTGCGCGACCGTGGCGGGCGAGCCGAGCGTTTTGGTGTTTGGGGCCGGGCAGTGGTCAACCGAGCACGGCAAGTAATAGAGATCCGCCTCAGCTTTGAACGCGTCAGCACCATCCTGCATCTCGCCTCGATAGACGGTGACGTTCATACCTTTGGGGGCGCCTGTTACGGCATCGGCGAGAAAGGCAAACATGTGGATTTCAAAGCCGTTGCCGTCGACCTTGGTGATGCTGGCCGGGCTGTCAGTGAACTTCATCCCACCGGCGCCGAACATCCAGCCGCCCACAATGTCTACGGTGCCGCCGGCATCCACATTCATGATGTTCTGATAGGCACCGCCATCGGGTAGCACACCAGTAACCTCGACAAACCAGGTGCCAGTCAATTGCTCCATAACGGGTGTTGCGGTGTCGGCGGCGTGGCTGGCAGTGGCTGTAATCAGCGCAAGCGCAGTGGCAAGGGGCTTGAGGATTGAGAGTTTCATGTTGGCAGTCCTTTTTCGGGATCAGGCAAAGTCGGGAGTGGCCAGGATCTGGCCATGCATGTCACCGGCCACGGCCGCGAGATAGCTTTTGGCGGTGTCGGCGGCAGACAGGCCGCCATCTGTGGGCAGACCGAAAAGCTCCATGCTTTCCTTAACAAAGATCGGCGAAACCACGTTCAGCCGCACGGTCTCTACTTCGGTGGCTGCGGTTCGGGTGAATGCCTCGATCGCGGCGCAGGAGGCCGCAATTGCGCTGGTGGATGGCATGGGGTTTTGAGCGGCTACGCCGGAGGTGAGTGTGATTGATCCGCCCGGCGCGACCGCACTCAGGCCCAGACGCAGCACGTTCAACTGGCCTTTCATCTGCGTGTCCACGGTCCGATTGAAATCGTCATCGCTCATGGTGGCCAGCGGGGCCATCACCCCGTCGCCCGCCGCGCTGATAATCGCATCCACCCGACCTGTCTTTGCAAACAGCGCGCGCAGGCTGGCGGGGTCGGAGATGTCGACATGCAGGTCGCCGGAGCTGCGCGAGGCGGTGATCAGGTCATGGCCGGCCGACAGGGCGTGCGAGACCGCGCGCCCGATCATGCCGGACGCTCCAATAAGAAGGATTTTCATGGGGTTACTCCGATGTGTAGGGCGGTTTTAGCCCAAGGGTTGTCGAGAAGGTTTTCAACAGCGCGTCTTTGGCGCTGCCCAGAAACGGTGTGCCGTGGGATGGCAGAAGGTGCCGGAAGTGCAACGCCGCCACCCTGTTGAACTCTTGC
Organism: Shimia sp. MIT910701; assembly: GCF_047126315.1. Taxonomy (GTDB): domain Bacteria; phylum Pseudomonadota; class Alphaproteobacteria; order Rhodobacterales; family Rhodobacteraceae; genus Shimia. Next base: position 414,843 of record NZ_CP138953.1, read on the forward strand.
GGGTCCGGCGTGCAAAAGCGCAGCCACTCAGGGCCGATATTGGCAGGCTTGAAGAACCCGGCCTGGCCCATGCGCTCAGCTGCGATCTCGCTGAAAAAGGCGTCCGGCTTGGTCCAGTTCTGCAAGCTGTCTGCGGTGATCAGGATGCCGTCCTCGCGCTCCAGCAGGAACATGCCTTCCGGCAAGGTCGATGTCTCGTAGGTGAAAAGCGACAAGCCCGGTGCGGGCATCTCACCCCCCACCTGCAGAATGTGGTCCGGTTTCAGGCCGCCCTTGTGGTCCATCCCCGCCAATGCCCAGAGCGTTGCACCGTAGCGGCGCACGTAGAAGGGATCGTCTAACCCGTTCTGTGCACCCAGGTGATAACCGCCCAATTTGACGATATGCGTGACTTGCCCAAGTGCCTGAAGCGCGGCCAGGCCCTCTTCGGACAGGCGTATCGGGCTGATCAGGGTTAGGGCGTCGCCGTCGCGCAGAATGGTCATCGCGCGACTGATGCGCATACCCGGCACCATGTCGACGCTGCCGGTCACGTGAAAAATATCAGGAAAGATCTCGGTGATCTCACCATGTGGTGTGGCAGAGGGGAAGTCATACGGCATGACGTGTTCCTTCGGTTTGCGCGTTGTTCAGGTTGAGATACCAACCGGCCAGAGCGCGTCCGATCTCATGCGGGTAGTCTTCCTGTAGGAAATGCAGGCCTTCCCCCAAATCAACGCTGGTCAGGTTGCGAAAGTTATCCTTGATCCAAGCCACGTCTTTTTGGCGGATCAACACACCCGGATCAGCGTGAAAAAACAGCTTAGGAATAGGAGTTTCCGTCAGCCAGTTAGAATACGCCTCCACTGCGCGTGAAATATGCTCAGGCTTACCTTCGACCGGAACGTCGCGCGGGAAAACGTAAACCGGCTTGCGGCTTTTGACCGTGGGAAACGGTGCGAGGTAGGCGGCCATTTCCTGTTGGCTCAGATCGCGCTTGATCCAATCGGGCAGCATTTGCTTCACGAAACTGTTCATAACGCCAAGCATCAGCCAGCTGGCAAAGGGCGCGCGGATCAGACGCATCAGCAGCTTATCGCTGCGCGCCATGGCGGCAAAATCGATCTCGCGATGCATCGCCTCCATGAAGACGATGCCCTTGATCTTGTCACGGTGCTGATTTGCGTAGTGGAACCCAAGGCCAGACCCCCAATCCTGCACCACAAGGGTAATATCGGTCAGGCCCAGAGCCTCGATGAACCCCTCGAGATAAGCGTAGCTATCGTCAAAACCGTAAGAAATGTCGGGCTTGTCGGACTTGCCGAACCCGATCAGATCTACAGCAATAGCACGGGCATATGGCGTGACGTGGGGAATGATGTTGCGCCAGATGTAAGAGGAGGCCGGGTTGCCATGGACAAATAGGATGGGATCGCCCGTACCGTCTTCAACATAGTGAATCCGGCTGCCCATCACCTCGACAAACCGCGACGCGAAAGGGAAATCGGGGGAGATTGTTGCATTGGTCATGTCGGATGTCCGCGTAGCTGTCGTCTGACATCGGAATACGCCCACAATACGTCAGGAAAAAGCATAGCTTTCCGACCAACTCCGTCATAAAATTAGACGATGACAAATCTCGACCATCTCAACGTTGTTGCTACGATCTGCGACACCGGCAGTTTCCAACTGGCCAGCGAAAAGCTGAACAAGGCGAGATCTGCTGTGTCTTATTCGGTCAAGCAAGTGGAGGATTTCTATCAGGTCCAGATTTTTGACAGGTCGACCTATCGCCCGACGCTGACACGTGAGGGCAGGGCGTTGCTTGCGCAGATCCGTCATTTGCTGGACCAGGCGCAGCAATTCGAAGATTTCGTGCGGGACCTGAAGGGAGAAGTGGAAACCGAGTTGCGCATTGGCGTTAGCAGCAACTTCCCCATTCCGCGTCTGGCCAAATTGCTGAAGGAGCTGAAGCGCGAATTTCCCTCGACCACATTGCATCTGGAGATCGAAACGGCCTCGGGTGAACGGCAATTGATGGCTGAAAAGGTCGACATCGCGATCTTCGCAGCCCCGACACGCAGCCCGTTCATCGACTACCGCCAAATCACTCAGATGAGCTTCCCATTGGTGGCAGCCCCTGAACTGGTAGGTTCGAATCCTGCGCTGGTCAGCAAAACAGAGCTCGGACGCCACCCTCAGGTGGTCGTCAAATCCAGCGATGAAAAGGCACCTGATACCGGACTGTTAGGCGACGCTCCCAAGTGGTTCGTAACCGACATGGCGACGAAGAAGGAGTTGATCTTGGCAGGCTTAGGTTGGGGACGTCTTCCTGATCACATGGTCGAACAGGAGGTTTCTGATGGCAGCCTTGAGAAGCTGTCCACGCTCGGTGAGCTATCCTTACCCATTTGCCTGACCAAACGCGCAGGCCACCACTTGGGCACAGTAGGACGCAGAATTTGGGAGCAGCTCTGAGCATTCAAGCGGCATTCCGGCTACATTGAGTGGACTGCGACCCGATAACACACGGCGCCTGTTGATTTTGCAGCACCGAGTTTCGCAAACCCAGACGGCTCATTTCTGAAAGAGCCAATCGGAGCTCCGTTTGGACAGTCTATGTGACGTCAGCATTTCTTCGCTACGCTTGCTTCCGCGGGAAAGAAAAGTGGCAATGAGAGCATCGCTGACACCGAAATTTGCCGATCACGCCTTTCCGCTAGGCCTAAACTCCGCGGAAACTCTCGCTTTTTAGCCCGAATTTCGCGCTCCCCAATAGTCACTGATTTTGCAATCAAGACCTTAGAAAATCGGATCGTTTTGCCGAGCGGAGAAATGCCTTTTGTTTGAAGGCCAACCAAACGATCGTGTGTGAGAGTTTCGCGAACTCTTTTGGCGTTCAATGCGCGCTTCTATGGGTATCTTCTGCAAAAATTTCTCTTGAATTCTGGACGCTGCCGCGAACGCGTTCGCGGTGTCTTTCAATCGATGCACACAACAAGAAATGGCTGGCACGCTGCAAAGCGTGCCAGCCATTTCTTGTGTCTCATGTCTGCGTCAGACCAGTTTAGCAGCCTGCAGCGTTGTTCGCGATTGCACCACCGGCCACAGCACCGCCGGCTGTCAGGATGTCTTTACCGGAGCCGCCGCCGAGCTGGTTGCCCAAAGCACCGCCGACCACTGCACCTGTAATAGTAGCGCCAGCACAACCGATGTCTTTTTCGGTTACACCACCGGCACATGCGGACAGAACGGCCAAGCTACCTACCATTGCCGGGATCAAAATAAGTTTCATGCAATCACCTCATTCGTTTTTTGTTGTCCCCCATAATATGGTGGTTTTTTTGCCAAAATCAAAAGCTGACAGGCGGAAAAACGCCGGATCACTAAAACCGGCCAGGCCAACTAGCCAATGCGCCCCGCGACCTCTGTCAAAACCCGCCGGAAAAGAGATTCAGCGGCAGATAGTTGCCCTTCTGTGCGGGCCATCAAACCAACCGGCCCTTTGGTGAGCGAGGTGTCAAACGGCAGTCGCACCAGCGCACCGCTTTCCAGTTCTTTGGCCACCACCCCATGCGAGATGATCCACACCGCGTCATGGGAAAGCGCATGGTTCCGACCAAAAGCCCCGGACACGCTTTCGACTTTCCGGCCAATCTCCCCAACGCCCTGCGCCACCAGCGCCCGCTCCACCAATGGACGGATTGCCGCGGCCGCCGGCGGAAAGATCACCGGCCAATCTTCCAAACGATGAATGTCGGGTTGCGCAAGAAGCGGATGCCCCCGGCGCACGACGAACTCAACATGCTCATCATACAGCTGGGTGAACGCGATCCCCCGCATCACCTCTGGCGCGCCCATGCGCCCGATCACCATATCCAGCTGCCCCCGGCGCAGTTCTTCGATCAGATAGCCATGAGGCCCGTCATGAATATGCAGCATCACATCCGGCGCCAGCTCTGAAAAGGCCTGCACCACTTCCGGCATCAGCCGCGCTGCCACACTGGGCAAAGCGCCAACAGAGAGGCTGACCCGCCCCGCCGCTTCCATCTGCGCCACCCCGTTGAGCCCCTGCTGCAAAGCCGCGAGGCTCATCTGGGCAAAGTGTAAAAACACCTCGCCCTGTTTGGTCAGGCTGACGCCACCGCGATTGCGCACCAACAGATCGGCCCCAACAACCTCTTCCAGCTCCTTCAGCGTCTTGGAAATCGCGGGCTGTGTCAGGTTCAGATGCTGTGCCGCCGATTTTAAGCTGTTGTGCCGCACAATCTCGGCAAAACACTGGATGTGACGGAACTTGATGCGCCGATCGATCATGACTTGATGCTCGTTTTTGATAACTAAAACTGATAATAGCTCATTTTACTTTTCGCTTTTGGGAAGTCAAACTGCCAACAGGAGGACTTTCATGCGCACTCAGGTTTGCATTATCGGCGGCGGCCCGTCTGGGCTTTTGCTCTCACAACTGCTGCACCGCAAAGGCATCGACAGCATTGTTCTGGAGCGCAAAACCCGCGACTACGTGCTGGGGCGCATCCGCGCGGGCATTCTGGAAACAGGCTTTGTGGATCTGATGCGCGAGGCCGGTGTCGGCGCCCGCATGGATGCCGAAGGCTTCACCCACCATGGCACGGTGATTGCCTATGGCGAAGAAGAGTTTGGCATCTCTTTTCACGCGCACACCGGGAAAGACGTCATGGTCTATGGCCAGACCGAGCTGACCCGCGACCTCTATGACGCACGTGAGGCTGAGGGCGGCAATCTGGTGTTCAATGTCGAGGACGTGGTGATCCACGACGCCAAAAGTGACGCGCCTTACGTGACCTACCACGTGGACGGCAGCGAGCACCGGATCGACTGTGACTACATCGCCGGCTGTGATGGCTTCCACGGCGTCAGTCGCCAGACTATCCCTACCTCGGTGCGTCGCGAATATGAAAAGGTCTACCCCTTTGGCTGGCTGGGCGTGCTGTCCGAAACGCCCCCCGTGCATGACGAGTTGATCTACAGCTGGTCGGAGCGCGGCTTTGCCCTCTGTTCCATGCGCAACGCCAACCTCAGCCGGTATTACATCCAATGCTCGCTCAGCGACTCGCCCGACGATTGGAGCGACGCTGCCTTCTGGACCGAACTCAAACGCCGCATTCCTACCCGCCACGCAGAAGCCTTGGTGACCGGCCCCTCAATTGAAAAATCCATCGCGCCCTTGCGCAGCTTTGTGACCGAACCGATGCGCTGGGGCCGTCTGTTTCTCTGTGGCGATGCCGCCCACATCGTGCCGCCCACCGGCGCCAAGGGGCTGAACACCGCCGCATCCGACATCCACTACCTCTACCACGGTCTCGTGCAGGTCTATCAGGACAAGGATACCGCGGGCATCGACGCCTATTCCGAACGGGCGCTGGCGCGTATCTGGAAGGCTGAGCGGTTCAGCTGGTCGACCACCAATCTGCTGCACCGATATCCGGATCAATCCGAGTTTGATCTGAAGATGCAGCGCGCCGAGATCGATTTCCTGCGCAGCAACGACGCTGCACAAAAAGTGTTTGCCCAGAACTATGTGGGTCTGCCCTACTGATTGGGCCAGACAAAGGAGACACGCCATGTCTGACAAATTCGCCACCGGTATGAAGGTCCGCCGCAAAGTGCTGGGTGACGCCCATGTCGATCGCACGGAGGCCAACAAAACCGCGCTGGACACGCCTTTTCAGACCCTGATCACCGAAGCGGCCTGGGGCACGGTCTGGGCCAGTGACGCGATCAGCCTGCGGGAACGTTCCATGCTGACCCTGGCCTTGCTCGCGGCCACTGGCAACTTTGACGAAATCCCGATGCACATCCGCGCCACCGCCAACACCGGGGCCAGCCAGGAAGACGTGATGGAGGTGTTTCAGCACGTGGCGATTTACTGTGGTGTGCCCAAAGCCAACCACGCCCTCAAACTGGCGAAACAGACCTTTGCAGAGATGGGCTGATCGCGCATTCTATGCGCGCAGGGGAGGAGCAACACTATGAGCAAACCCGCAGAATTTTATCAGCGTGACCGGGAATGGCACCCGCCTGCATTTTCGCAGGACTACAAAACCTCCGTGGCGCGGTCCCCGCAAAACGCTCTGATCAGTCTGGAACAAACCGTCAGCGAGATCACCGGGCCACGCTTTGGCCATGGCGACGTGACCGAGATGGACCGCGACCTGCTGCACAACTACGCCAAACCCGGCGAAAGCGCGATTGGCGAGCGCATCATTGTGCATGGCCGCGTGCTGGATGAAAACGCCCGCCCCGTGCCCAACACTTTGGTGGAGATCTGGCAGGCCAACGCTGGAGGGCGCTATCGCCATAAGAAAGACGCCTATCTCGCGCCCATTGATCCCAACTTTGGCGGCTGCGGCCGCACCACCACCGACGACAACGGCTACTACTATTTCCGTACCGTGAAACCCGGCGCCTACCCCTGGCGCAATTGGGTCAACAACTGGCGGCCGGCGCATATTCATGTGTCGGTGTTTGGCACCGCCTTTGCCCAACGCCTGATCACGCAGCTGTATTTTGAGGGCGACCCGCTGATCGCCAAATGCCCGATTGTGAACACCATCCCGGATAAAGCCGCACGTGGTCAGTTGATTGCCGCGCTTGATATGAACGCCTCGGTGCCGCTGGACAGCATCGCCTATAAGTTTGACATCGTGCTGCGCGGACGGCGCTCCACCCTGTTCGAAAACCGCATGGAGGGCAATTGAGCATGGTGCAGAAGCTCGACTACCTTAAAGAAACGCCCTCCCAAACGGCTGGGCCATACGTGCACATCGGCCTTGCCCCCGGCGCGGCAGGGTTTGACATCTACGAACGCGAATTGGGCTGGGACATCGCCGGCCCCAATGCCAAAGGCGAGCGCATTCGCATCGAAGGGCTGGTGATCGACGGCACTGGCAGCCCGGTGAAAGACGTGATGCTGGAAGCCTGGCAGGCTAATTCAGAGGGCCTTTACCCGCATCCGAAACAGGCCGGTGAGACCGAAGAAGGCTTCAAAGGCTGGGGCCGCGTGATCACCGATTTTGACACCGGCGAATGGGGCTTTGACACCATCAAACCCGGGCGTGTCATGGGCCGCAACGGACACCTGATGGCGCCACATATCTCGTTGTGGATCGTGGCCCGGGGCATCAACGTCGGCCTGAACACGCGGCTCTATTTTGACGACGAGGCTGAGGCCAACGCCACGGACCCTGTGCTCAACGTCATCGAATGGGAAAACCGCCGCGCCACCTTGATTGCCAAACGCGAAATGCGCGACGGCTCCCCCGTCTATCGGTTCGACATCACGCTTCAGGGCGACAACGAAACTGTCTTCTTTGACATCTGACGACCGCCCCTGTCTTTTGGACGGGGCCAATCAAACGAGATCACCATGAGCAAACCCTGCATCCTGTGCTGCGCCATCACCGGTTCCGTGCCCACCAAGGCGGACAACCCTGCTGTGCCCACCACGGTCAGCGAACAGATCGAAAGCAGCCATGCGGCTGTCGAGGCAGGCGCCTCGATCATCCACGCCCATGTGCGCAACGATGATGAAACACCGTCCAGTGATCCGGAGAAGTTTGCCTTGCTGAAAGAGGGGTTGGAAAAACACTGCCCCGGCGTGATCATCCAATTCTCCACCGGTGGACGCTCTGGCGCAGGCCAAGCGCGCGGTGGCATGCTGCCGCTGCGGCCCGAAATGGCCTCGCTTTCTGTCGGTTCCAACAACTTCCCCACGCGGGTCTATGAAAACCCGCCGGAGCTGATTTCCTGGCTCTCCAGCGAGATGCAGACGTATGAAATCACACCGGAAATCGAGGCCTTTGACCTGAGCCACATCCTGCAGGCCATCCGTCATCATGAGGCGGGCACGCTATACGGCCAGCTTTATGTGCAGTTTGTCATGGGCGTGAAAAACGCCATGCCGGTGGATCGCGAGGTGTTTGAGTTCTACGTGAAAATCATGCAGGACCGCGCCCCCAACGCCGAATGGTGCGCGGCGGGCATTGGCGCGGCGCAGATCACCGTAAACGAATGGGCCATCGCCGCAGGCGGCCACACCCGAGCCGGTCTGGAAGACAACGTGCGTCTGGACCGCAACACGCTGGCGCCCTCAAACGCCGCCCTGATCGCCCGCGCCGCTGAGCTGTGTGAGAAATACGAACGCCCCCTGGCGACGCCTGCGCAAGCGCGCGACATCCTTGGCCTGCGTGCCGCAACCTGATCGGCCCTGACGATGAACCCGATGACCCACGCCGCCCATCTGTTTGGCCCGCTGTTCTCTGATCCTGAGAGCGAGGCGCTGTGGGACACCGCGCGGTTTGTCGACGGGTTTATCCAGTTTGAACGCGCCTTGGCCGAGGCGCTCGCAGAGGCTGGCGTGGTAGATCACGCCGTCGCGGCGGAAGCGGTGGAAGACATCAACAGCTTCCAACCGGACCTCGCGAAGGTCGCCGAAAATGTGGTGCAGGATGGCCTGCCCGTGCCGGAGTTTGTGCGTCAACTCAAAGCCCACGCGCGACCCTCCGCGCTCCCAGCCATTCACACTGGTGCCACCAGTCAGGATCTGATCGACACGGCGGTCTCGCTGATCCTGCGCGACGCGAACACGCGGTTTGAGGCGCAACTTGCGGGACTGCTGACAGCGCTCGACGCGCTCATAGGCAAATGGGGCGAGGCCACCATGATGGGCCGCACGCGCATGCAGACCGCTTTGCCCATCTCGGTATCAGACCGCATTGCCACTTGGTGCAATCCGCCAGCGTCTCACATAGACCGCCTCAAAGCGTTGCGCCCGCTCGTCGAAACCCTGCAATTTGGTGGCCCGGTGGGCAATCGCACCAGCCTCGCGCCGCATGGCGACGCCGTCGCCACTGCGCTGGCCAAAAACCTCAACCTCTCCAACCCCGACCGCGCCTGGCACGTCACGCGCGAAAGCCTAACCGACTACGCCAATTGGCTCTCAATGGTGACCGGCAGCTTGGGCAAGATGGGGCAGGATCTTGCTCTAATGGCGCAGCAAGGCGTGGAGGAAGCGCGCTTCTCCGGCGGCGGCACCAGCTCTGCCATGCCGCATAAACAAAACCCGGTGCGGGCGGAATTGCTGATCACCTTGGCGCGCTACAACGCCACGCAACTGCCAGCGATGCACCACGCCCTCGTGCATGAACAGGAGCGTTCCGGCAGCGCGTGGTCGTTGGAATGGATGGTCTTGCCCGCGATGGTGACCACCACAGCCACGGCCTTGCGACACGCCGACCAACTTATCCAAAGCATTGAGAGTATGGGACAATCTGCGCGGTAAGACTCTAAAGTCTCAGAACTCAAACGTCAGTTGCAGGTGTTTGATCTTACCGGTGATCTCTTCAATTGTGCATTTCAGCCGCTCTTCGGCCAACAGCACCACCTCCGCCGCCGCCCGTGCGTCTTCACCCGCGTCGTGGTGATGAAACTCAAGCCCCAGCGCCTTTTTCAGGTGACCAAGCCCATGCCCACCATTGCCGCGAAATTCGGGCCAGGCCTTGCGCGCGATCTTCACGCTATCGGCCCATTCCATCTTTGGCCCGTTTAGCCCCGCCGCACGACAGGCGGCTGTGATGGCCTTCTGGTCAAACCCGCTGTGCTGCACCATCAAATGCCGCGACAACAGCGGCATCATCCGCTGCCAGGCCTGCGCGAAACTCGGCGCGTCCCGCACGGTGCCCGCATCAATCCCTGTCAGCTCGGTGTTGAAGTCGGCAAATTCCTGATCCGGGTTGATGTAGGTCGAAAACGTCTCAATCCCGCCATCGCTGCGCACGCAGGCCAAGCCAATCTGGCTGATCGAGGCCGCATCGCGGTTGGCGGTTTCCACATCCAGCGCAATGAAACGGAACAGCCCATCGGGCAAAGGGGCATCAGGCAGAAACACAGCGTGCCTCCTGTCTTTGCGGTGCCATCACTCTCAAACTGCTGCGCAACATGTCTTTGTCTTGTGCCTTCTCGCGGGCCGGGACCGCCCCTATGCCAGCTTAGCGCCAAAAACAAAAGGCCGCCCACATTGGACGGCCTCTCTATTTTAGTAGCGTTGCGCGTCAGGCGGGCGCGGCTGCCGCCGCCGCTTTCTTCTCGCGCCGCTCTTCTTTGCCAAAGAACACCAGATAGAACACCGGCGCCGCAATCAGCGTCAGGATGGTGGCAAAAGCCAGGCCGCCCATGATGGTGATCGCCATCGACACAAAGAACGCATCAGTCAACAACGGCGCCATGCCAAGGATGGTTGTGACCGCTGCCAGCATCACCGGCCGCAAACGCGACACGCTTGCCTTCACAATAGCGTCGCGCATCGGCAGGCCTTCGTCGCGCACAAAGTCGATTTCCTCAACCAGCACGATGCCGTTTTTGATCAACATGCCCGACAGGCTCAACAGGCCAAGCAAAGCGGTGAACGTAAACGGCATATCCGTACCCAACAGCCCCAGCACCACGCCGTTCACCGACATCGGCACCAAAAGCCAGATGATGATCGGCTGACGGATGGCGTTGAACAACAGCACCGAAATCAGCACCATGATCAACAGGCTCAGCGGCAGTTGTTTGCCCAGGCTTTCCTGTGCTTCCGAACTGTTTTCCAACTCACCGCCCCATTCCATCTTGTAGCCGACCGGAATGTCCATCGCCTCAATTGGCCCTGTGACCTGCGCCTGTACCTGTGCCGCCGTCAGGCCAGAGCGGATGTCCGCTCCTACCGTGATGGTCGCCACGCGGTCGCGCCGATGGATCAGGGTGTTTTGCGTCTCATGCACAAAGCCATCGACCATCTGTTCCACTGGCACAAAGCTGTTGGAGGTGGTGGAGTAAACCACCTGATCCACCAACCCAAAAGCCCCGTCCGCCTGTCGTCGCAGGATAATCGGGATCAGACGTTCGTTCTCGCGGAACTCGCCCGTGGTCAGCCCGTCGGTGGCAAATTGGAACATGTCAGCGATGTCTTCGCGGTCCACACCGGCGGTCTGCGCCCGCTCTGTTGCGTAGATCGGTTTGATCACCAATTCCTGCTCACGCCAGTTGGTGCGCACGCTGGTGATGTCCTCGGTGGTTTGTGTCAGCACCTCCGCCGCTTGGGTCGCCAATTGGCGCAGCACCACAGGATCACTACCGGAGAAACGCACCTGAATTGGGTCGCCGCCACCTGGGCCAAAGACCAGTCGCTTGGTGCGGAACTCACCTTCAGGCAAGGCCTCTGCACCAAAGGCTTCCAGGTCCTTTTGCAGCGGCGGGATCGCCTCAAGGTTTTCAGCCCGTACAATGATGTGGCCATAGCTTGGGTTGGCCTTCTCGGACTCATAGGTCAGCATAAACCGGGTCGCACCTTGACCGACAAAGGTGGCGTAGCTCACCACATCGTCGCGCTCCGCCAACCACTCTTCGAGCACCGCCATCTGATCCGACGTGGTCGCAATGGGCGTGCCCTGCTGCAGCTTGTAGTGCACAAAAAACAGCGGCGTATTGCTGTCCGGGAAGAACTGCTGCTTCATCAGGCCAAAGCCCGCGTAGCACACCGCCGTGACGGCAATGAGCCCCACAATCACCAACCACCGCAGCTTCAACGCCAGTCGCAGGCTTGCGCCATACATGCGGAAAATCAGCCCACCATAAGCGTCGCCCTCGCCACCGTTGCCTTGTTTAAACAGGTAGTGGCCAAGCATCGGCGTCACGGTCAGTGCCAGCACCCAGCTCAACAAAAGCGAAATGCCAATCACTGCAAACAGCGAGAACAGGAATTCCCCGGTCGCATCCGGGCTCAGGCCGATGCCCGCAAAGGCCATGATGCCAATGATAGTCGCCCCCAGAAGCGGAATTTGCGTCTTGCCCGAGGCCTCATCCGCCGCCTCTCGGCTGTTCTTGCCCTGCAGCATCGAAATCTGCATGCCCTCGGCGACCACAATCGCGTTGTCCACCAACATGCCCATCGCAATGATCAGCGCGCCAAGGGAAATCCGCTCCATCTCGATTGAAAACAGCCCCATAAAAAGGAAGGTGCCCACCACCGTCAGGAACAGGGTCACCCCCACCACCACGGCGGCGCGCCAACCCATGAAGACTGCCAGCACGGCAACCACAATGGCCACCGACATCGCAAGGTTGACAAGGAAGTCGTTGGAGGCTTTCTCCACCACCACGTGCTGTTGATAGATCGGGTGCAGCTCGACACCTGCGGGAATGTCCCCGGCCATCTGCGCCAGCTTTTCATCGACGCGCTTGCCCACCACCACGATGTTTTCCGTGGCAATGCCAGCGACACCAAGCGTGAAGGCCTCTTCCCCGTTGAAGCGAATGATCTGACGCGGATTGTCCACCCGATCCCGGAACACGCGGCTGGTGTCAACAAGGTTCACAACCTTGCCATCCTGGCCCAGCGACAGTCCCGCGATTTCCGATACCGTGTCGGACCCATCGGGCCGCATGATACGGGTGCGGGCACCGTCGATTGTCACGGTCCCGGCCGCATTCACCGCATCCGCATTGGCAATCGCACCCGCGATCGCGTTCAACGAGATGTTCTGGTTCACCGACAACGCCAGATTCGGCTCCACAAAGATCGCCTCTTCCGGCAGGCCTTGAATATCCACATCCGCCACGCCGTCCACGGTCAGCAATTCTCGCCGCAGGAACGTTGCCAGCTCATGTTTCTCCGCGTCGGAAAAGCCCTCGGCGGTCACGCCAAGGAAGATGCCAAACACATCGCCAAAGCTGTCATTCACCAGTGGCGTGCTCACCCCGGTGGGCAGATGCCGCCCCGCGTCCGCCACCTTGGCCCGCAGCCGTGTCCAAACCTCGGGCAGTTCATTGCCGTCATAGGTCGATTTGATGTGCACATCGATCTGCGACACACCCGGCTGGTTGATCGAGGTGATGTAATCCACCTCTTCCATCTTCTGAATGGCAGATTCCAGAGGTTCGGACACCTCAATCGCCACCTGCTCCGATGTGGCGCCCGGGTATTGGGTGACAACAACCGCCTGTTTGATGGTGAAGGCCGGGTCTTCCAGCCGTCCCAGGTTCAAAAAGCTGACCGCACCGCCGATCAGGAAGATCAGGATGATCATCCATTTATAGATCGGCCGATCAATGGATCCGCGTGCAATATTGACCATCGCCCGCGCCCTCAGTTGCCAAAGCCGACAAAGCGGCGCACGGCTTGGCCGTCACTCAAGGCACCGCCACCGGTCAGCACCACTTCGTCACCGTCGTTCAGGCCCGCATTGATACGTACCATGCCCGCTGTGGCCGGTTCGCTTTCCACGGCCACCCAGGTCACTTTGCCTTCGTCGCCGCCCTTTGGGTCAAACCGCATCACACCAGTTGCGCCTTTGTCATCCACCACAATCGCCGTTGGCGGCACCAAAATGCCAGAGGAGGGTTCCGCCGCGCTCACAGTCACGGTTACGGACGAGCCCGGCAGGATCACTTTGCCTTCTGGCGGTGTCATGCCAAAGGTGATGCGGAAAGTCTGGCCCACGCTGCTGGTCTCCGCATCAAATTCGCGGATTTGCAGGTCAAACTCCTCGTCATTTCCGGGGAAACGCGCCTTGATGGTCACGTTCTGCTCATTGCCCGCGCGTTGGAACAGGATCTCCGGCACATCCACTTCAATGCGCAGTTCGCTCAGGTCGTGAATCCGTACCACCGGGCTGCCCGCGCTCACGGTGGTGAACAGCTCCACATTGCGGCTGGACACCAGCGCATCAAACGGCGCTGTCAACGTGGCATGGCGCAAAGACCACTCGGCGTTCTTCACCGCAATCTGCGCCAAAGACGCCTGCGTTTCCGCGTCGTCCAGAGTCACTTGGCTCACCGTGTTGCCGCGCAGCTTGTTGAGACGCTCCACCGTGCGATCTGCCTGTTCTTTCTGCAAAATCGCCTGATTGAGTTGCAGCTCAAAGATCTCCAGATCCAGCCGCGCAATCACATCGCCTTCGCCAATATTCAGACCTTCGGTCACCGGGAAGTCGACAATCTGCCCGCCAACCTGAAACGCCAAATCCACTGACTGACGCGCCTTCACCTGACCAAAGAACTGCCGCTCAAAGGCCACCGGCGCTTCGCTCACCACCATGAGTTTCACCGGCTTCAACACGTCTTGTGCTAGGGCTGCGACCGCGCCACTCACCGAGATCATCGCCGCTGTGGCGCAGACTTTTCCAAACTGTTTCAGCATTCTTTTTCCTCCAACAACCCGGCCGCAACAGCACCGGGCATGGCCTTTACAGCCAATTTGGCAAACTGGGAGATTTCATCGACGGTCATGCCGCAAATCTCGCGGAACCGGAGCTTGACTGCGTCCATCAACGTGGCTCGCGCGGCCAGCCCATCCGGGGTCAATTCTAACACAAGCGCGCGCCGGTCCTTTGGATCACGGTTTCTCTCAACAAACCCGCGCGCTTCCAACGCGTCCGCCACCGGTGTGATCGCCGAGGGAATACAGAAGGTGTCCTCCGCCAAAACCCCCATGCGTTTGGGCCGGTCCATAAACACCAGAATCCGCCGTTCCATTTTGGTGAGGGGCGGGTCGATGTTGATGTCTTCCAGCTCCGCCTCAATCTGGTTGAACAGGGCAAAGACACCGATGATCGCCAGAAACTCATCCGGCAGATCGGTGTTGGAAAATAAGTCGTCGGGCACGCGCGAATCCCTAAGGTATTTCAGTTTCTGAAATATCCAAATACAGAAGCTTTATGAACAAACAAGGGGCAAGGCTGCAAAATGCATGCAGGGTCGACACATCTATTCGACTGATATGGGGGACAATACCTGCAACACGACACCGGTAGAACACGCATGCTTCTCGAAAATTTTATTAGAAGTCATAGCGTTACGTCCTCACCTGAGTGATTAAATTAACACTGTCACGGTATGCATGCTTCACCAAAGACTATGTGGTACGTGAACTATGGTGGCAGACCCCGGACAACAGTTGCGACGCTCGGCCAAGCTGGCAGCCCGCCAGCGCGGTCTATTGGTGCAATATGCATCAGAGCGTGTGCGCGCTCTGAAACAGCGTACCGTGATTTACTCCCTGGGTGCGTTGATGATCGTTCTGGCCACCGGACCAGTTGTTGGGGGATGCGCCACAGCCATGCTGCTCATCGGCGAAGCGGTCGACATGTGGGTGCTGCGGCGTATTCCAGCACGCCTGCGGGCCGGAGAAAGCCATGCCGCCCTTCTGCGGGCCGCGGTGATGAGCGGCGCGTTTCAAGCCATCTCGATGTTCCTTGCTACGACGCTCTACGTGGTCGTGATCGGCAAAGAGGCTTCGATCATGGGAGTCGCAGGGGTGCTGGGCATGGGCATTGTCAATGGCGCGCTCATCCTGCCGACCAACCCCAAATTGGCCATCTTCAAGATGGGTCTGTTTGTCCTAACACCCCTATTTCTACTGGTGCTGCAAGCGATCCGCTTTGGCGGCGAAATGGCGATGCCGCATGTGAATGTGCCGGAACTGATGGTGGTCATCAGCATGGGCTATATGTGCTTTTCCTTTGTCAAAGCCGGCGTGGATAACTTCCGCAAAACCGAAGCCCTGCAAAACAGCCAGAAAAACCTCACCGCCGCCAATGACGCGCTCAGCAAGCATCGCAACGAGTTGCAGCGCCTGTCCATGGTGGCGCGCAAAACCAACGACGCGGTGATCCTGTCCAATCCAGCGCAGGAAATCGAATGGGTGAACGAGGCTTTTACCACCCTGACAGGCATCCCGGCCAAGGACATCATTGGCAAGCCCACCAGCCTTTTGGCTCAGCTCACAAATGCGGACACCGACATCACCAAGAAAGTAGCCAAGGCGATGCGGACGGGTGGAGACGGAAAAATTGAGGTGCGTCACAAGCTCGCAGACGGCCGCGAACGCTGGGGTGAAATGCAGATGCTGCCGGTGAAAAACGCCGATGACGAAGTGGAGTTCTTTGTCACCATCGCCCGCGACATCACAGCCATCAAAGACCACTCAAACACCATGCGTAAGGCCCGCCAGGCCGCCGAAGAAGCAGCCCGCACCAAGGCTGATTTCCTGGCCAACATGAGCCATGAAATCCGGACACCGCTCACCGGCATCATCGGCATGGCCGACCTGCTGTCGGACACCGAACAGACCGAAGAGCAGGATGACTACACCAAAACCATCATTGGCTCTTCGCGCAGCCTGCTGACGATCATCAACGACATTCTCGACCTGTCCAAACTGGACGCAGGCAAGTTGCAGATCACCAACAGCATCTTTGACACCCGCGCCTGCTTCAGGGAAACGCTGCGCCTTTTGGAAACTGCCGCCTATGACAAGGGCATTGGACTTAACCTGCACATCGCCGAGGATGTGCCCGCGCACCTCTTTGCGGATGACGTGCGCCTGCGCCAGATTGCAACCAACATCATCGGCAACGCCACCAAATTCACAGAATTTGGTAAAATTGACGTAGATGTATGGATGGACGGTCTCGACGAAGATGACAGCATGGCGGCGCTGACCCTGAACTTTGCCGTGCAGGACACCGGCATCGGCATCCCCAAAGACAAGCTTGCCGCCATTTTTGACGAATTTACTCAGGCCGAAACCTCCACCACCCGCCGTTTTGGCGGCACCGGTCTGGGCCTCTCGATCTGTCGCATCCTGACCGAACGCATGGGTGGGGAAATCTCCGTCACCTCCGAGTTTGGCGAAGGCTCTCGCTTCCAGGTGAGCCTGCCCGTTGAGCTGCCTCCGGCAGGAGCGCCACAATTGACCGAAGCCAAGGCCACCGAAGTGCTGGACTATGACGCCTTGGACCTCGCCGGCCTCAATGTGCTTGTGGCCGAGGACAACCGAACCAACCGCTTGCTGGTCGCCAAATACCTGGAGAAACTGCCGATCACTCTAAGCTTTGCCAATGACGGCTATGAAGCCGTAGAGGCCACGCTGGAAACACCGCCAGACCTGATCTTCATGGACATGTCGATGCCAAATATGAGCGGGATCGAAGCCACAGAAGCCATTCGCGCCAGCGCCGTTCACCAGCCGCGCATCGTGGCGCTGACCGCCAATGCGTTTGAGGCGGAAAAACGCGCCTGTTTGCAAGCTGGCATGGATGATTTCCTCACCAAGCCCATCCGCCGCGCCGATCTGGTCGACTGCTTGCTGCGCCACGTGGGTCACCGCAACACGCCTTCCTCGGCCGTACAGTCGGCGCTTCAAGCCTGATCGCCTTACCTTGTCAAATTCTCAGCTCATGAACCCTCTGCACGCCCTGTTTGGACGCGTGTCGTCGACTGAGTGCCGCCTATCCTCCCACTTCCAGACAACCTAGTCTCTGACTCCAGAAGGCAATTAAGCCAGCCGCGCACGGCAACAAAATGGCACGCCCCGATTGGCGACACTCCAGATCTCCGGCCCCACTCTCAGAGCTTCTCACCTCCCGGCGGGCTGCCGGCGCGCCCGCCTTGCGCGCATCAAAAAAGGGCGACATGCCCTAACATGCCGCCCCTCGCGCGTGTCTTGTTGTGTGGCTTAGCGCACAATGAACTCCGCGTGCAGCGCACCCGCCGCTTTGATGCTCTTGAGGATGTCGATCATATCGCGCGGGGCCACTCCCAGCGCGTTCAGACCTTCGATCACTTCACTCAGCGACGTGCCCATCGGCACCTCGGCGAGGCCAATGCCTTCATCCTCATCAATCTCCGCCTCGGTGCGCGGCACCACCACGGTTTCGCCATCGGCAAACGGGTTTGGTTGCACCACCAACGGGGTTTCTTGTACCCTGAGCGTTAGGCCACCTTGGGAGACCGCCACACGGGAAATCCGCACATCGTCGCCCATCACAATGGTGCCGGAACGTTGATCGACCACCACGCGGGCCTTGCGTTCGGGCTCCACAGAGATGTTTTCAATCTGGCTCAGCGCATGAGCTGGAGAGGGCTGATTGGTGCGATCGATATCTACCTGCACGGTGCCCGCATCCAGCATCAGTGCCACACGGCGGCCATAGCTTCGGTTGATCGCTTCCTCAATCCGACCGGCTGTTGTGAAATCCGGCTCCCGCAACGCCAGACGCATGTTGGTCAGCGTGGAAAAATCGAAGTCGATCTCTCTCTCAATGCGGGCGCCGGAGGGGATCACACCCGACGTGGGCACGCCCTTGACGACGCCGCCGGCCTCGCCTTCGGCTGCCACGCCCCCTGCGATCACCGTGCCCTGGGCGACTGCGTAGATCTCACCATCGGCAGCATTCATCGGCGTCATTACCAATGTGCCGCCCAAAAGGCTTTTGGCATCGCCAATTGCCGAAATGGTCACATCCACCGTGCCGCCTGCGCGGGCAAAGGGCGGAAGCGTTGCGGTTACAAACACCGCCGCCACATTTTTGGGACGCATGTTCTCGCCGGTGATGTTCACACCCAACCGTTCGAGAATATTGCTCATAATTTCTTCGGTAAACGGCGCATTCCGCAGCCCGTCCCCGGTTCCGTTCAGGCCAACCACCAAACCGTAGCCAACCAGATCATTGCCTCGTACACCGTCAAATTCTACCAGATCTTTGATCCGGATCGGCGCTGCTGCTGCCATGACTGGCATCAGTACGAGGAGCAGTAGCATTCTTGCTAAGCCCATGAGATCATTCACCTTACATAGTTTGCCAACGTGAGTTGGGAGAGACGGGCCGTGATCGTGTAGACCATCTCAAGTTGCACCTGCACGGCCTGCAGCTTGCCCGCCACATCCGTTTGGTCCGCAGAGAGCAGATCGCTCTGCGTCATCAGCATCGAGCTGCGCGACAGAGAATTCTCCGCCATCGCATTCTCGACACGTTCCTGGTTAAAACCGATGTCCGCGCGCACGCTTGTCAGGTTGTCCTGACCAGTCAAAAGCCGCTCACCGGCAATTTCCATCAGCTGTTTCTGCTCGGTGAGGTCCAGGTTCAGGCCCGGATCCAAGGCCAGCGCGGCCAGTGCGGAATCGCGCATCGCTTCGCGCAGCTCTGTGCTGTCGGCGCGGACATTAAAGTCCGCCGACTGGTTGTCGTTCAGGCGCATCGGTGCCAGATCGTTGAGAGATCCGGTGTAGGCACCGGTTTCAAAGCCACCTCCAGCGGACATGAAATAGTCATCCACCGCGGTCACAATGTCGGAAATGGTGGCCGACCCTGCAACAGCTGCAGAAATCTGCGTCATCATACTGTTGGCATCAACCAACGGCGCGCCATCGGTGGCGGTGCCCGCAAAAAGAGAGCGGTCCGCCACGCGCCCGTTCAACGCGCTGACAATTGCCTCAAAATCATTGCGGGCGGTTTTGGCCACACTGACCACAGACGCCGAGAGGCCGGATTCGGAGGCAGACAACAGATCGCGGCCCAGATCACCGGTCACGGTTTGGATCTGATCCAGAGTGGACTGCGCGGTTTCCAGAAACAGCGACGCGTCTTTGGCCGCAATGTCATAGCCTTCCAAAACGGTCAGCTGACGCTCCACACCCGCAAGCATGTTGAAATCGCCTTTTAACGCCTTCGCCACATCCGCCTTACGGCCCGAGCCCAGCTCATAAGCTAGCCGGTTGAGGTCCTGCTTAACCGAAGTTGTGCGGCGCGTGTTCATCATGTGCTGCGCCATGTCACCTATCGATGTAATGGTCATCCGATCCTCAACAGTTCTTGCATCATTTCATCCACGGCCTGAATCAGCTTGGCGTTGGCGGCGTAGGATTGCTCCACCAGCATCAGCATTTGCAGCTCCTGATCGGTGTCCACACCATCGAGCAGTTCCATCTCCTCAAGTGAGTTGAGGCGCGCAGAGGCAAAGGCCATATCCTGGTCGCTCTGCACACGGGCACCAGCCACGCTGGAGAGGAACTTGCCGCTCATCTCGCTCATGGAGACAGCCTTGCTGCCATAGCCGCCCGACACAGGCACAACCTGCTCCTTCATCGCGTCCAGCATACGGTTCAAATGGGTCGCATCACCGGAATCGCCCGGCGCTGCAGCGCCCAAACCGTCGCGCAACCGCCAGGTTTCCCCGGCACCGTCAATGTCTACCAGATTGTTCAGCTCCAGACGCCCGGCCAGGCCAACCTCGTTGGCGGCGGTAAACGCCAGACCCGCGTCGGTGAAAATCCCCGGGTCCCCTGCGCCGAGCGTCGGATCCATCGTCGGATCCTGAAAACGCTCCACAAGGTTACGCGCGGCAGCATCCAGATCAGCCTGAGCCTGGGTGCCAAATTCATCGCGAATCGCAAACTGAGCCCCAATGGCGCCACCGGCCAGCGCACCTTTGTCGCTGTCGATACGCATCGGGTAGCCGTTGATCGAAATGCCATTCAGCAGGCCATTGGCCTCGGTCATATGCGGCTCAACTGTGCCCACCTCGGTGAACTCGATTGTTGCCGCTTTGCCGTCCAGCAACACCGCGCCATTGGTCGTATAGAGCGCCACGCCACCGCGATCACGCGGGGTCAAACGCACTGGCACCAACTCGCCAATCTGGTCAATCAAAACCTGGCGCTGATCTTCTAGCGAGGCGGTTTCCTGACCCTGGTTGATCGCCAGAGAAATCTTGCGGTTCACCTCTTCGGTTTCTTTCAGCAGGGAATTCAGACTATCCACCATATTGCCGATGTTGGTGTCCGCCTCGGTGCGCATTTTCTGAATGCCGTCAGAGGCGTCATTAAACGCATTGGCGATGCGCTCAGCATCCTGAGACATATTGGCCAGACGAATGTCACTGTCCGGCGCACCCGTGGCCATCGCCATGGAGCTTTCAAAGGTCGCCACCACACCAGACAGACTGGTCGGATCATCTGGCGTGCCCACCATGCTTTCCAGTCGATTGTAAAAAGCGCTTGTGCCGTTTGCCAATGCGGAGCCCGCATCCGCCAAACGACGTTCCGCGATGGTCACTGGGTTCACGTGGCGCGACGTGCCCTCCAATTTCACACCACCGGAATAGCCGTAAAGGGCGGCAGATTGATTGAGGGACCGCCGCCCATAGCCTTCGGTCATGGCATTGGAGATGTTGGAAGACACCACTTCTGCCCGGCGCGCTGAGGCCGTCAGTCCAGTAAGTGCATTGGAAAGAGCGCTTGAAATGCTCATGGCTTATCCTTTCCGGCCAACTACGGCCTCGGCGCGGCTAGTTAGCGTTTGATATTGGTGGTTTCTTGCAGCATCTCATCCACGGTCTGAATGACCTTGGCGTTGGTGCTGTAGGCGCGCTGAGTCTGGATCATATCGGTCAGCTCACCCGCCACATCGGTGGCCGATTCTTCGCGGACATAAGACAGAAGCTCACCAGACGGGCCGGTGCCGGCATCCCACATAAAGAACGGACCACTTTCATTGGATGGCACGTAGGTCTGGAAGTCCAAAGAGATGTCCAGGCCGTTAGGATTTGGCACATCCACCAGCGGGATCTGCGCAATACGGCGCGTGATGCCAGTGTCAAAATACGCAAAGACATAGCCATTGTTATCGACCTCAACAGAGGTCATTGAGCCCACGGGGGCGCCGTCTTTATCGATGTTGAGTGGTGCATAGTCGTCACCCAACTGACTCATGCCACCTTCGGTACCAATCATGCCAATGCTGAACTCCAACGGACCACCGGCCACGTTGAGAATTGCACTGCCGGTCAGCGGGTCGTACGCACCGCCGGGAGGATTGGACACGACGTTCTGCAACAAGCCACTGGAGGTACGACCATCATCAAAGGTCATGGTGTAGTCGCCGATAATCGCGCCGCCGGACGCCGAATCGCGGATCACCATGTTCCACTCATTGGAAGCACCTGCCGCTGGCACGGTTGGCGTAAACTCAATGTTCAGAGTTTCAGCCTGACCAAGGTTGCCGTGATATTCGATGCTCAACGTTTCCATGGTACCCGCAGCACCCGCCACGGTGGAGGTTGCTGGCAAGTTCACACCCAGATCAACCGAGGTCGTCGGAGAACCTACCAACTGAGATGTCAAAAGGCGAATCGGGCTCAACCCCGTATCGGTATCACGCGGATAGTTTGGAATCGTGCCATCAGCGTTCGCAGGCCACCCCATCAAGCTCAGACCCGCTTCAGAAACCAGATAGCCATCCTCATCCGGACGGAAAGACCCAGTTGTGGCCAACATCATCTGAGGGCTGGTATCGCCTGCTTTGATCGATGTGGCAGCGGCCACAGGAAGGAAGCCACGACCACGCACCGCCAGATCGGTCGGGTTGGTGGTTGGCGTCAACGAGCCGCCTTCATCAATCAAACGGCGGGAGGTCGCCTGCACGCCGCCTGCGGAATATTTACCACCACTGGCACCGGTCACCATAGACTGGAAATCAGTCTCAACCCGGCGATAGCCATAGGTCGCAGAGTTCGCGATGTTGTCAGAGATGGTCGCCAGACGGGTGGCATTGGCATTGAGCCCGGCCACACCGGCATTAAGCGAAGAGGAAATCGACATGGTACGCCTTTCTGCTGTATCAATTCGGTCGTCGTCTGCTTGGTTACGACAATCGGAATTAACAGCGGCCTAACGGCGTACCATATTTCCTTTTAGCTTCAGCGATCCTTTCTCAGCAGGATGATCTCAATCCTGTTGTTGCGCAGGTCCCGCGGCACATTAGACACCGGTTCGCGATCCGCGTGACCCGTCACTCGTGCCACCCGTTCAGTCTCCAAACCATGGGCCTCCATCAGCTTCCGCAGCTCATTTGCGCGAATCGATGACAGCTGCCAACTTGGATTTTCCCGCACGGTAATCACACTGGTGCGCACATGGCCTTCCACCGCCACGTCATTGGTCACCATGTTGGACACCTCTGCCAGCACCTTGGCCAAATCAACCAGAATGGGCATCGGCACCGCGCTCTTGGGCTTAAACAACCGCTGGTCTTCGGAATCAAAGATCTCGATCACCAGACCTTCGTCGGTCAAACGAGTCACCACATGCTTGAGCAAATTATCCGCCAGCAGGCTTTCACCACCGCCACCAATCAGCATGTCTTCGACGGTTTCAAACTCGGCGTTTTCGCCTTTGCTGCCGGGCTGTTCAAACTCAACCGGATCCGGATTCTCTTTCAACGCCGTTGGCAAACCACCCACGCCGGTTTGCGACAGGATATTATGCTCCTGCACGCTGTCACCGCCAAACATGGCGTTGCCGCCACCGGACACTTTGTTCAATGGCACCGTTGGGCTGAAGAATTCTGCAATCCCCAGCCGTTGTTGTTCGGTTGTCGCGTTGATCAGCCACATCAGCAAAAAGAATGCCATCATGGCGGTCACAAAATCCGCGTATGCAATTTTCCACGCCCCACCGTGGTGTCCGTCGCCTGCGATGACCTTCTTACGTTTAATGATCACCGGAGCGCCGTTGGAACTATCAGCCATCGCCGTCACCCTTTTTCTCACCCTGACAACGACACCTAAACGCCAGCTCTTACCCCCACCTTAACATATGGAATACATGAGAAATTTTAGGGATTTTCCTACGGCTGCAAACCGCTCTAATCTGCCAAATATCCGCTCAAAATTTGCATAAAATCGCGCCGGTCCAAACCGGCCTCAATCGGTGGTCCAATCTGCAGTTCGACTGTGCCTGGAAACTTCAACCAACTGCCATGCGGCCACACCGCGCCAGAGTTCAACCGGACCGGCACTGCTGGCACACCGGCCAGTTGATACAGCACCCCAACCCCGGCTTGCAGGGCATGCGCTTCCTGACGACGTGTGCCACTGGGAAAAATCACCAAACTCCGGCCATCTTTCGCCGCTGCTGCCCCCGCACGAAACCCCGCGCGCATTGCATCCGCGCTTGCCCCGGCCGTCACCGGAATATGACCAAACTTGCGCACGACCGGGCCAAACACCGGATAGTAAAAAATTGGCGCTTTGGCGTACATCACCGGATGATCAAACAGCACTTGGAAAAACAACGTCTCCCACGTGCTCTCATGCTGAGATGCGATCAACACAGGTCCCTCGGGCAAGCTGTCCCGTCCCTCAAGCCGAAGCTGGATGCCGCACACTCTGCGCAGCAGCCACAACAGGACCCGCAGATAGCGATCCACAATGGCATAGACGGTCCTGCGTGGTCCGCGCAGCGCAGGCCAACACAACAAAAAAGGCACCGCCGCAACACCGGCAAGCACATAAAACAAAAGGCTTCGTACTAAGACGACGGGAAGAAACTGTTGTAGCCCTGGCATAAGAATTCTCATGACAATGTGCCTCAGTCTTACGCGGTGATATCGCCTTTGCATAGCTTCCCTTCGCCGATCCTCGGAGAAGTATGTGAATGCTGTCTGGCCACGGAGTCACGCTTGGTCTAGTCTACCGCTAAGGGGCAACGTTCTGCCTGTTGCCCGAGCATTTTGAAGAGTTTTTGGCGCGCATGGGGGATGCTTTGCAGACAGGCGCACGACGGGTCCTTTTTTCGGGCAAGGCCACGCTGTTGGCCACAACCCTGTGCGCCGGGCTGGCCATGCCTGCACAGGCATTTGACATCCAACTGACCACCTCAAACGGCGACGAAGCTCTGCAAGAACGCTTGCTGGCCGCGACCCTGACCTCTGCCGCCAAAGAAGAAGGCAGCAGTGATCCGCAGGACATTATTGCCGCCGCCCAATCCGATTATCGCCGCTTGGTCAGCACGCTCTATTCCTTGGGGCACTTCAGCCCCAATGTGTCTATCCGTGTGGATGGGCAAGAGGCGCACAACATCTCCCCCTTCGCCACCAAATCCTCGGTTGCGCAGGTGGTGTATCAGGTCGACCCCGGTCCCAACTTCAAGTTTGGCAACACCAAAATCGCGCCGATAGTTCCAGCCACAGAGCTGCCAGAGGGCTTTGCCCCCAACCAACCCGCCAGCCTGCCGGAAATCGAAAAAGCCGCCCGCGCGGGGGTAGACGGCTGGCGCGACGAAGGCCACGCCAAAGCGAAAGTCAGCGATCAGAGCATCACCGCCGATCATCGCAAGGCCACGCTGGACGTTGATCTGACCATGGATCCCGGCCCCAAGCTAACCTTTGGCAAACTGATTTATGACGATCAATCCAACGTGCGCCCGGAACGGGTGCGTGAGATCGCCGACCTGCCGGAAGGCGAAACCTTCAGCCCGCAATCCGTGGCCCAGGTCACATCGCGTCTGCGCCGCACCGAAACCTTCCGCACCATCGATCTGCGCGAAGCGGATGAGCCCAATCCAGACGGCACGCTGGATATGGAACTCGCTCTGGTGGACAACCCACCACGCCGAATTGGCTTTGGTGCAGAACTCGAAAGCCGCGACGGCCTAAGCCTCTCGGCCTATTGGATGCACCGCAACCTCAATGGCGGTGCGGAAAATCTGCGTTTTGATTTTGCCATCGAAAATCTCGGTGCGCAGAACAGCGGCGTGAACTACATCCTTGGCACACGCTACTCCCGCCCGGCCACTTTTGGCGCCAACACCGCGCTGACATTGGGCGCCGAACTCAAGCAAGAAGACGAAGACCTCTATTTCTTGCGCAGCCTGTCTTTGGGCGTTGGCGTGAAAACCATCCACTCAGACCGCTTTGAAACCACAGCTGGCCTGGGGCTTTATTTCTCTGACGTGGACGACAACTACGGCGAACGCAAATTGCATCTGATTGGGGTGCCGGTGACCACCAAAATGGACCGGCGCGACAACATCGCCAACCCGACACGCGGTTACTACATCGAAGGCAACGCCTTCCCATATTATGGCTACGCCGAAGCGGACAGCGCCCTCTACCTCAAAGGCGATCTGCGCGGCTATCGTGGCTTTGGGGCCGACAACGGCGTGATCGCCGCGGGCCGTTTGCAATTTGGCACCATCCTGGGGCCGTCCATCCGCAACACCCCGCCCGACCTGCTGTTCTACTCCGGTGGCGGCGGCACGGTGCGTGGTCAGCCCTATCAGTCCAACTTTGTGACCGTGAATGGCATCGATAGCGGCGGCCTGTCCTTCTTGGGCCTCTCCGGCGAGATGCGGGTGAAAATCAACAACCACTTCTCCGCCGTGGCCTTCTATGACGCCGGGTTTGTCGGCGAGAAGTCAGACTTCAGCGGCGACGGCAAATGGCACTCGGGTGCCGGTCTGGGCGTGCGCTACAACACCGGCTTTGGCCCGCTGCGCCTTGACCTTGCCGCGCCGGTAGAAGGCGACACCGGTGATGGTCTGCAACTCTACATCGGGATTGGACACGCTTACTGATGCGGTATCTTGCGCTTCTCCTCTGCCTGATCTGGCCGCTGACGCTTTCTGCTCAAGATGCGGAACAGCAAGAGGCCAGTGACGAAGACAAAGGCATGCTGACCAACTTCCTGGAGGATGCCCTGTCCGGCGAAGGCCGCACGGTTGAGGTGATCGGCCTCAAAGGCGCGATCAGCTCCAACGCCACGGTCGAAGAGATTCGCATGTCAGACGCCGATGGCACCTGGCTGACCATGCGCGGCATGACGTTGAACTGGAACCGCCTCGCCGTGCTGCGCGGCAACATCAACGTCAACGAGCTGAGCGCCAATGAAATCATCCTCGCCCGCGCCCCGGCCCCAAATCCAAGCGCACCACCCACGGCAGAAGCCACACCTTTTTCGCTGCCTGAACTGCCTGTAAGCATCAACATTCAGTCCCTGAAGGCTGACCGCATCACTCTGGGTGAGAGTTTTCTGGGCGAAGAGCTCAACCTCTCCCTCACCGCGCGCCTGATCCTCGAAGGCGGCAGCGGCGAGGCGCTCTTGTCCGCCGCACGGCTGGATGGCCCCGCCGCGCGCTTTGCTCTGGATGGTGCCTTCTCCAATGAAACGCGCCAACTGCGCATAGACCTGCAAGTACACGAAGACGCCGGTGGACTACTGGTGACTCAGGCCAAAATCCCCGGCGAGCCGCCCATGGCGCTCACTGTTTTGGGCGAAGGTCCACTGGATGATTTCATCGCCGACATTCTGTTGACCAGCGACGGCGAACAGCGCCTCGCAGGCTCTGTGGAACTGGCCACCGAGCCCGGTGCCACACCGGAAGATACGGCTACACAAGTGGTGCGCGCCGATCTGGGTGGCAACATGGCGCCGCTCTTTGCGCCAGACTACAAAGACTTCCTCGGGGAAAACATCGGCTTCAGCACCCTGCTGCGCCGCTTTGGGGATGGACGCATCACGCTGCAACAGCTTCTGCTCAGCTCCCGCTCCCTAAACCTGAACGGCGAAATGGCGATAGACGCAAACGGTCTGCCAGACAGCTTTGATCTCGACATCCAACTGCGCGACGATACCGGCAAGCCCGTGCTGCTGCCGCTCAAGGGCCCCAAGAATTACGTGCAAAGCGCCGAACTGGCGGCGAAGTTCAACCATGCGGACGGTGATCGCTGGACTCTCAGCGGCACCATGGATGAGGTGCAAACCGACACGCTCACGCTGGCCCGCGTGGCCCTGTTTGGCGAAGGCACCCTTCAAGAACAGCCCACGCCACATGTTGAGGCGCAGCTTCAAATGGGCATGCGGGGATTGGAACTGTCTGACCCGGATCTCGCAACGGTGGTCGGCTCCAACGGCGGCTTTCAAGGCGACGTGGTCTGGGAAAAAGACAAAGGGGTCAAGTTGTCCAACTACAGCCTGCGCACCAACAGTCTAGGATCGCAGGGCAACGTGCATGTCACCGGCAGTGGTCAGGACCTGACCATCGACACCGATGCCACGCTGGAAGTCGCCGACATCTCGCTGTTCTCCCCCTTCGCCAAGCGCGATCTCAGCGGCCGCCTGTCCGCGGGGCTCAACGGCGCGGTACTGCCAATTTCCCAAGGCTTCGACCTGACCCTCAGCGCCACCGGACAGGACCTCGCCATTTCGGACGACCGCGCGGACGCTTTGCTGGCGGGTGAAAGCACGCTGAAAATCTCGGCCAAACGAGACGAGACTGGCATCACCCTGCGCGAGGCAGACGTGAAAACCGCCCAACTCTCCGCGTCCGGGTCTGGCACCCTTGCCAGCCAAAACAGCGACCTCACCTTTGAGGCCTCACTCAATGAGGTCGCACTGCTGCTCGAAGGCGTGAACGGCCCCGCCACCGCCAAAGGCCGCGCCGTGCAAACTGGTGCGGACTGGGCCTTTGACCTGTCCGCCACCGCCCCGGCTCAGACCACCGCCACCATCCGCGCCACCCTGCCGCAATCTGGCAATGGCGCAGCCGACGTGGACCTGGAGATCGGCCAAGTGCAGGTGTTTGTGCCCGAACTTCCGGGCAAAGCCCGCATCCAAGCCTCCGCGGAACAAGCCTCCAACGGCTGGCAAGTTGCTTTCAACGGCACCGGCCCGTTTGACACCCGCGGCACAGGCAAGGGGCTGATTGATCCGGCAGGCAGCGCCAGCGATTTTGAAGTAAGTGGCACCGTGCCGCTAGCCGCCGCCAACGTCTTCCTACAACCCAACTCCATTCAAGGCATCGCGAACTATGACCTGCGCCTCAGGGGCGCGTTGGGACCACAAGCTGTCACCGGTACGGTCACTCTGGGTGGCGCCCGGTTTGTGCTACCGGATTTACGGGTCGCTTTTGAGGACATTCGCGGCACGGTTGGCCTCAATGGCCGCGCGGCAGACCTCAACATCACCACGCAGTTTTCGGGCGGTGGCCAGATCGGCGTGAATGGCAACGTCGCCCTCGCCCCGCCGTTCTCCGCCAACCTGCCGGTCACCCTGACCGACATCATCATCCAACAAGGCCAACTTCTGAAAACCGAGGTGGATGGCACCATCACCCTCTCCGGCCCCCTCACCGGTGGCGGCAACATCGCGGGTAACATCGTGCTCGGCAAAACCGACATCCACGTCACGCCGGTTGGACTTGCAGGCGCAGGGCCGATCCCCGACATCCGCCACATCAACGAGCCGTCCAAAGTGCGCCTGACTCGCGACCGCGCGGGCCTCATCGCCAAGGAAAAAGGCGGCTCTTCCGCCCCCCCCTTCGGGCTCGATATCAACATTCAAACCGGCGAACGCATCGCTGTGCGTGGCCTTGGCCTGAATGCGGACTTCAATGGCGGCATGCAAATTGGCGGCACCACCAATGACATCCGTCCCAATGGAGAGATCGACCTGATCCGCGGCCGTCTGTCCTTCCTGTCCAAAAACTTCGAACTGGACGAAGGCCGCATCTCTATGTTGGGCGATTTGGTCCCGACCATGCGCGTGGTCGCAATTTCTGAGCAACCCGACGCCACCATCTACGTGATTCTGGATGGCCGCCTCGACGACCCCAAGATTGAACTGGAAAGCGATCCGGACCTGCCCGAAGACGAGGTGCTCTCCCAACTGCTGTTTGGCCGCGACCTCTCCAGCATCTCCGCGCTGCAGGCCGCGCAACTGGCCGCCGCTTTGGCGCAACTCTCCGGCGCAGGCCCACAAGGCCCGCGTTTGGGGGAAAACTCAGGCTTGGATGACCTGGGACTGACCTTCGACGAATCCGGCACGCCCGGTTTGCGCGCCGGCAAATACATCAATGAAAACGTATACACAGAGGTCGGCGTGGACAGCACAGGCAAAAGCTCGATCAGCCTCAACCTCGACGTCACCGATAGCCTGACGGTAAAGGGCAAGGTGGGCTCAGATGATGACACCGGCATCGGCATCTTCTTCCAGCGCGACTATTAATCCAGCTTAGGCCTCCGTCCGCACCCCGTGCAGACACAGCCTATGCACCAGTTCCCGCATCTCATCGGTCAGCGTCACGCCCAGCGAGCGCTGCCATTTTAACGTATTGCGCACGCCACCACCGATGTAGCCGCCAATCACCCCCACATCGCCTGCAATCACCCAGCCCTCGTCCTGCAACTGCCGCAGCAGGCCCGCGATGAAATCAGATGTCCGGTTGAAACTGTCGAGCACCTCGTCACGCGGCAACAACGGCACATTGGACAGGTACTCATGCAGGTCGGCGTGGTTTTCATTGTACCAAACAAAGTCAATCTGACGATCAATGTAGGCCTTCAGCCGCTCTGTTGCAGGCAAGCTTGGATCATCGCCCGCCACCAAGGCCTGCTCCACAATCGCGCCCAACTCTTCATAGACCGCACGGATCAGCACATCTTTGTTTTCGAAATGATTATAGAGCGAGCCGGTCGCAACTCCGGCCTGCTTGGCAATCTTACTCATCGACGCTTGTGTGCCATGTGCCACCAGCATCGCTGCGGTGGCGTCTAAAATCTTCTCGCGCATGTGGCTCGGTGTCCCGTTGGCTTACTTTATTGGCGCAGTGAACAGATGTTCACTTTGCGACATGCACCCTAGGCGGAGCGGCTTGCGCAAACAAGACCCTCGTCAGGCCCCAATAAAACTTGATTCAATGTATATTGGATACATTTTTTGAGCGTCGAGAGGTGCTGGCTCCTAGCCCCACAAATCCGTCGACAGATATTTGAGTCCGCTGTCACAGATCACCACCGCAACAACGCCGCCTTTCTCTGGCCCCGCCAAAAGCTGCAACGCCGCAGCGACATTGGCCCCGGCAGAGAACCCACCAAAGACACCCTCTTCCTTTGCCAAAGCCTGCGCCGTAGCCCGCGCCGTCTCGCCATCCACGGTCAGGTAGCCGTCAACAGATACATCTTGCAGGAAGTCCAACGCTGCCATGCTGTAGCCCCCGCCCTGGATCGGATGATCCGGCGCGGTGACCTCTGCACCAGCCAAAGCCGCCGCGCCCTCCGGCTCCACCAAATAGCCGCGCACCTCCGGGTTCTTGGCCCGAAGCCCCGCAATGGTCCCGCCATACGTCCCCCCCGAGCCCGCGAAATCCGCAAACGCCGTGACCATGCCATCACTGTCCACCCAAATTTCCGGGCCGGTGGTTTCATAATGCGCCGCCGCATTGCCTACGTGATGGAACTGATCCGCTCGAAACGCGCCACGCGCCGCCACAATCTCCCGCGCCACGCGATCCACCTCTGCCAAATCCGCGCCAGACACCTGCCCCAGCGTCGATCCCGGCAACTGATCCACCAGAACCACCTCAGCGCCCAGCGCCGCCATCATCCGCGCCCGCTCCACCGAGTTGCCCCGGCTCATCACCGCCACAAATGGAAAGCCCATCAGCCCGCAGACAATCGCCAACCCCGTACCCATATTGCCGCTGGTCAGTTCCACCACGGTCTGACCCGGGCGCAACGATCCATCCGCAACCGCCCGTTCAATAATACCCTTGGCCGCCCGGTCTTTCTTGGAAAACCCCGGGTTCAGATAATCCAGCTTCGCCAGAATACGCCCATTAAGCCCTCGCGCCGCCACCATGCGATCCAACCACACGGACGGCGTCCCGCCAATCACATCCAACATTGAGTTTGCAGCCACGTGAAATCCCCAATCTACCAATGGTCTTTAAAAACGCTCTAAGGCCGCCCCATCCAACAAGTGTTCTCCGCAAACGTTCCGTCCGGCTGCCGCAACCGTTCAAATCCCATCGCTTGCCAAAAGGCGATACCCCCGTCATTCTTCGGGTCCGCGCCAATATGCACCGGCCCCACACCCAATGCCTGCGCCGCAGTCAGCCAGGTGTCAAACAGCCGCCGCCCCAACCCGCCACCGCGCGCTTCCGGCATCAAGTTCATGTGCATGTGCGCCGGATATGGATCGACCACATAGTCCGGTGTGGGCACCGGATGGTGAATCCAATCGGCCCG
Organism: Shimia sp. MIT910701; assembly: GCF_047126315.1. Classification (GTDB taxonomy): domain Bacteria; phylum Pseudomonadota; class Alphaproteobacteria; order Rhodobacterales; family Rhodobacteraceae; genus Shimia. The sequence continues at coordinate 446,486 of NZ_CP138953.1, forward strand.
CTTCTCATCCTCGGACCACGCTGCCCGCTGCTCCACATCAGGGGCCGGATATTTCCCCCGCAAAGTGGGCCACCATATCTCCTCAAGCCGCGCCTCATAGGCTTGGCTGTCGACCACGCCACAGACATAGCCCTCGACCTGCCCGTCAACCTCAGCGAGAAACACCAACTCCGGCGCCAAAACCACGTAAGGCGCCGTGTAAATATGTCCGAGCATTTTAGGATCTTGATACAGGGGCGTTGCATCTTTACCGGCCACGCCGGTTTGCACAACCACCTCATAAAGCCGCTCTTGATCAGCCAAAGTTGCCGGTCGGATCACACCCATGTCCTGCCTCCTGAAACGCAGAACCGTTGTAGCAACCTCACACGTTTTACGCGAGAACTCTTACGCCCGCTGCGGCATCCAACGCTGGAAAGCACCCATTCCAGCGCCCAGAATAACACCAAGTCCGAAGGCGCCAGGAGCACCGATGTCAAACCGGAACGGCGAGATGATGCCCTGCGGGGCAAAGAACGCAAATCCAAAGGCCGGCACCGCGGCCAACAAAAGCAACATGAACCCGGCGCTGGGGTCTTTGCGGTTGATATTCCGTGCCACCATCTGGGCTCCCAGAGCCGCAGGCAGGGCAATCACAAGTGCAACGTAAAGCACATAGAGCATGTCAGAAGTCTCCTTTTGCGGAGCGATGGCGAGCGCCTTGGCTTTGGCCTCTCGGAGGCGGGACCGTGTCTCCTTTCCTCAATCCGTAAATGGGAATGCTGCCCCCGTTTTTCAATAGTACGCTTGTTAAATTTCTTTCGCGACACCCTCTAGGCGGGCTCCCCGCTTGACTTAGTACGATTTCGCACTACTTAGTACGATATCGCACAAACTGAGGTCACCTATGAACATCACCCGTCGAAAAACGCTCGCCCTGATTGGCGGCGGTGTCATCACCGCAGCCGCCGCCACCGGATATGCCGTAACCCGCAGCCCTTCGGAGGCCCTCGCGCCTTGGGACTTGGCCGGAACCTACTCAGACCCCCGCAAAAAAGCCCTGTCCTTCGCGCTGCTGGCGCCCAACCCGCACAATCGCCAACCATGGATCGTAGATCTTTCCAAAGACAGCGAAGTCACCCTGTTTGCCGATCTGACCAAGCTGCTGCCCGAAACCGATCCGCTGAACCGCCAAATCACCATTGGGTTGGGGTGCTTCCTTGAGATTATGCGCATGGCCGCCGCGCAAGACGGCTATGGCATTGACCTCACGCTCTTCCCCGAAGGTCAAAACGACTCTCATTTGGACACACGCCCCATCGCCCATGCGGTCTTCACCAAAGACGCCAGTCAAAAACCCGATCCGCTGTTCCAATACGTTATGGCCCGCCGCTCCAACAAGGAGCCGTTTGACACCTCCCGTGCCGTCATGCCCGACGCGTTGGCTCAACTGGCCAGTGCAGTTGGCCATGGCGTACAGTTTGGCGGTTCCGTGGATGCTCAAGACGTCGCAGAACTGCGGGACCTCACCCACACCGCGCTTCAGATCGAGGTCGAAACACCCCACACTTATCAGGAAAGCGTGGATCTGTTCCGCATTGGCCATCGCGAGGTCGACGCCAATCCCGATGGCATCGACTTCTCCGGCCCTCTGTTTGAAACGCTACACCTCACCGGCCTGTTCACCCGCGAAACTGTGACGGACACCACCTCTACAGCCTATAAATCCGGTCTCGACGCCGTCTTTGCCAACACCGACACCGCCATGGGGCATGTTTGGCTGGTTACGGAAACCAACACCCGGCAGGATCAAATCATCGCTGGTCAAAGCTGGGTACGGGTCAATCTGGCCACAACCGCCCTTGGCCTCGGCCTGCAGCCGCTGAGCCAGGTGCTGCAAGAATACCCCGAAATGGACAGCCCCTATCAGACCATTCACAACCGCCTTGCGCCAAACGGCGGAACGGTTCAAATGCTGGGACGTATCGGATACGGTCCCCAGGTGGCGCCGAGTCCACGTTGGCCATTGGAGGCAAAGATTGCCCAAACCTGAGCAGACAATCCCAACTATTTTTCGCTTCTTCAACGAAGTGGGGATTATCAATCAGCTCTCAAGCCGCCTGTTTGAAACCCGTCTGCCGGACGGGTTTCTGGTGTCTCATTTCACTGTGCTCAATCACCTGACACGATTGGGCGACGGGCGCACGCCAATGGACATCGCCACTGCGCTTCAGGTGCCCAAAACCTCTCTGACCCACACCCTGTCTGGCCTCAGCAAAGCCGGGTTGATCACACTGGAGCCCAATCCCAAAGACGCGCGCTCCAAATGTGTCATGCTGACAAAAGCAGGGCGGCAATTCCGAGAGGATGCCATCACCGCACTTGGCCCAGACCTGATGGATGTGGCGGAACACTTCCCGCCAGAACGCATTGCCGAAGCCCTGCCGCTGCTCGAAGAAATCCGCGCCTTCTTAGACAAACGCCGAGACGACTGACCACAGCACAGACAGCCGCCCACTCTTCTCCTTCCCCAAATATCCTGGGGGAGTCCCATCCCCGATGGGACGGGGGCAAAGCCCCCTCAGGTGGTCCAATCCAGCACAACCTTGCCCGACTTGCCGCTGTTCATCGCCGCAAAGCCCTCTTTAAAATCGCCTACTGGCATCTGATGGGTGATCACCCGGCTAACGTCCAAGCCGTTTTGCAACATCGCAATCATCTTGTACCAGGTCTCAAACATTTCGCGACCATAGACCCCTTTGATCGTGATCGCTTTAAACACAATCCGCGACCAATCCACCGGCGATTTGCCCGGCGGAATGCCCAGAAGCGCAATCTTGCCCCCCATCACCAGCGCTTCGACCATCTGATCCAGCGCCGCTTGCGAGCCGCTCATCTCAAGGCCCACATCAAACCCTTCTTTGAGCCCCAGCTCATGCATCACGTCGTTGAGGTCTTCATTGGCGACATTCACCGCCCGCGCATTGGGCACCACATGCTCCGCCAACGCCAGCCGGTCTGGATTGATGTCCGTGATTACCACATGCCGCGCCCCCGCATGTTTCACCACTGCCGCCGCCATAATCCCGATGGGTCCCGCACCGGTGATCAGCACATCTTCGCCCAGCAAATCAAAGCTCAAGGCCGTGTGCACGGCATTGCCCAGCGGGTCCAAAATCGCGCCAATCTCATCGGGAATGTCATCCGGCAAAGGCACCACATTAAACGCGGGCAGCCGCAAATACTGCGCAAACGCCCCCTGTACGTTCACCCCAATCCCGCGCGTGCCGGGATCGAGATGAAACTTTCCCGCCCGCGCCTGACGGCTCTCATGGCCCACCACATGCCCTTCACCGGAACAGCGCTGGCCTATGCTGAGCCCATCCACATTGCGGCCCATCTCGACAATCTCACCGGCAAACTCATGGCCCGTGATCATCGGCACCGGCACTGTTGCGCTGGCCCAGTCGTCCCAGTTCCAAATGTGAATGTCCGTGCCACAAATCCCGGTCTTGTTGACCTTGATCAGCACCTCGTCCGGCCCAATCTCAGGCACCGGCGCCTGCACCATCCACAGCCCCTCCTCGGGCTTGGATTTCTCCAGCGCGGTCATCGTGTTGGGTTTGCTCATGAGACAATCCCCAGCACCTTGCCCACCTTGCCAAAGGCCGCCAGTGCCCGGTCCAGCTCATCCCGCGTCAGGGCGGCATTCATCTGCGTGCGGATCCGCGCTTGTCCACGCGGCACCACCGGGAAGAAGAAGCCCGACACATAGACCCCTTCCTCAAACAGCTTCGCCGCCATCTCCTGCGCCAAGGTCGCCTCGCCTAACATCACCGGAATGATCGGATGCTCCCCTGGCAAGATCTCAAACCCCAGCTTCTCCAACCCTGCCCGCCAATACTGCGCATTCTCGCGCAACCGCGCCCGGTCCTCGGCGCCCTCTTCGACCAAACGGATCGCTTCCAATCCCGCCGCCACAATGCTGGGCGGCAAGGAGTTGGAAAACAGATATGGCCGCGCCCGTTGGCGCAACAGATCGATCACCGGCTGCGGCCCGGCAATATAGCCGCCAATCGCCCCGCCCAGCGCCTTGCCCAAGGTGCCGGTCAGGATATCAACGTCGACGCCAAAGTGATCCGGTGTGCCAGCGCCGTTTGGCCCCATAAATCCAGTGGCGTGACAATCATCCACCATCACCACCGCATCGTATTTCTTGGCCAACCGCGTGATCTCCGGCAGGTTCGCCAGATAACCATCCATCGAAAACACCCCGTCCGTGGCAATCATAATATGCCGCGCGCCCTCGTTGCGTGCGTGCTGCAACATCGCTTCCAAATCCGCCATATCGTTGTTGGCATAGCGATAGCGCTTGGCCTTACACAGGCGGATGCCATCAATGATCGACGCGTGGTTCAGACTGTCCGACACAATCGCGTCTTCTTTGGTCAACAGCGGCTCAAACAACCCGCCATTGGCGTCAAAACAAGCGGCAAACAGGATTGAGTCGTCTTTGCCCAGAAAGCGCGCCAGCTTCTGCTCCAACGCGCGGTGAATGTCCTGTGTGCCGCAGATAAACCGCACCGAGGCCATACCAAACCCACGCGGGTCCATGGCGTCCTTTGCAGCTGCAATCAGCGCTGGGTTGTCCGCGAGCCCAAGGTAATTGTTGGCGCACAGGTTGATGACCGCCCGATCTCCCACCTGAATTTCGCCGCCTTGGGGCGACGTGATCATGCGCTCTCTCTTCATCAGCCCCTCGGCCTCAATGGTGGTGAGCGTGTCGCGGATGTCGGTCAAGAAAGCGTCAGACATGGGGTTCTCCATAATGATGGACGACCATCTACCATAACGGATTTATGTCCGTGAAGAGGGAAATTCATTATAACGGACAAAAATCCGAAATTTAAGATACACCCTAAACAGAAGAGTAACCCGCCCTTTAGCGCGGGCTGTAAGCCCGTGCTGCGCCCGACCCTCCCCACGGGAGGGCGCACTGCTACCTTGGGAACAAAACAAATCGTGTGATTGATCTTCGATTCAAGCCAGTGTCTAGCGATGCGACAGCGCCCACCCAGGGTCAGGCGCAGCACTTTCCGCTAAGCGTTCTTCACAATCAGAAACACCCGCGCAGGCTCTGTTGCCTCAATCGCATGGGCCACATCCGCCGCATAGCGCGCGGTGTCGCCTTCCGCCAAGTCCTGCACAGCTGTCCCGCTTGTCACCGATACGGCACCGGACAGCACGGTCAGCTGCTCCGTCGCCCCACGGGTGTGCGGCGCGCTTTTTAGGCTGCCCCCTGCCTCAAAGGAGATGTCATAGACCTCATGCCCCCCAACATCTTCGGGGGGCGACAGAATCCGAATGAGGCAAAGATGTCCCATATTGTCAAAACGTGGCACATCGGACGCGCGCAGCACATCCACCTTGTCCCCCGCCTGTGCATCCAGCAGACCGGCAAAATCCACCTGCAAGGCCCGCGTCAGGTTCCACAGGGTGGCAATTGTCGGGCTGCTTTCGCCACGCTCAATCTGGCTCACCATCGAGCGGCTCACGCCAGAGAGCTTTGCCACCGCGTCCAGCGACAGCCCTTGCGCACGGCGGGCCTCCCGCAACCGTGCGGGCAAAAGTTCCAAGATCGGCAGATCGTTACTCATGCCCCCAAATGCGGGAACTTACCTCCTTTTGTCAATCGAACCGCGAAACACACCTCCGTAAGACTACGGGCAATAAAACTGTGACGCACCGTTCCACCTGACTCGCCGATGCTGCGCCTGCATACTGTGGCCAACACGATTTCAGGAGGAGACGACAGATGTCGGACATCGTAATTCTCGGCGGCGCACGCACCGCCATTGGCACCTTTGGTGGATCCCTTGCCAACACCGCCCCCATTGATCTTGGCGCCACCGTCACCAAGGCGGCCATGGAAAGCGCCGGCGTGGAAGGTGGTCAAATCGGCCACGTGGTCTTTGGTCACGTGATCAACACCGAACCACGTGACATGTACCTATCACGCGTGGCCGCGATGCAGGTCGGCATTCCGGACACCACCCCAGCCATGAACGTGAACCGCCTTTGTGGTTCCGGTGCACAGGCGATTGTCTCCGCCACCCAGTCCCTGATGTTGGGCGATGCGGATTTTGCCGTCGCTGGCGGCGCAGAAAACATGTCACGCAGCCCCTACATCATGCAGTCCCAACGCTGGGGCCAGAAAATGGGTGACGTCAAAACGCTGGACATGATGCTGGGGGCGCTGAACTGTCCGTTTGGCACCGGACATATGGGCATCACCGCTGAAAACGTCGCTGATGAAAACGATGTCACCCGCGAAGACATGGATGCCTTTGCGCTGGCCTCCCAAGAACGCGCCGCCGCGGCCATCGAGGCTGGCTACTTCGACGAGCAGATTGTGCCGGTTGAGGTGAAAGTGAAGCGCGACATGGTGCCCTTTGCCCGTGACGAACACCCTACTGCCTCCACCATGGAGAGCCTCGGCAAACTGCGCGCCGTGTTCAAGAAAGACGGTCGCGTGACCGCAGGCAACGCCTCGGGCATCAACGACGGTGCCGCCGCCATCGTCATGGCCCGCGCCGAAGCGGCCGATAAAGCTGGCCTAACGCCGAAGTTCCGCGTGTTGGGGTACGCCCACGCTGGCGTCCGCCCAGAGGTCATGGGCATTGGCCCGGTGCCTGCGGTGGAAAACCTGCTGACCAAAACCGGCCTACGCATTGCCGACTTTGACGTCATCGAGTCCAACGAGGCCTTCGCAGCCCAAGCGATTGCCGTGAACAAAGGCCTCGGCCTTGATCCCGCCAAAGTGAACCCGAACGGCGGCGCGATTGCACTGGGCCACCCAGTGGGCGCAACCGGCGCGATCATCACGGTGAAAGCCATGTATGAGCTGGAGCGCACCGGCGGCTCAAAAGGTCTTATCACCATGTGCATCGGCGGCGGTCAGGGCATCGCCATCGCGATTGAGCGCATCTAACTGGCCGCGAAGCCCTCAGGGCCAAAGGTTAACGCCTTTGGCCCCGTCAAATGGCGCACCTCCGCAAAACAGTCGCGATACCGACGCAATACCGAAGTGCAAAACCAGTGGTTAATCCACCCAAAATGTGACCCGATCCGACGCCCCTTTGGCGTCAATCACCGTCACCGTTGCACTGCCTTTTCCAGCCAACGGCACCACCATTTCCCGCAACCGACTTTGCTGCACAATCGGCGCGCCATTGGCCAACACGGTGAAGGGCAAGGCACCGTTTTTGACTTTCAGAATGACCTCGCTGTTGGCGCCCTCCAAGGTCGCCCCATCCGGCGGAAACGCCACCGCCAGCGCATCTTCAGACTTCTCAAACAGCGCATTGCGACCGCGAAATTTCCGAAGCGGTGCAGGCAGTTGGCCCGTGCTGACAATCAATGTCTCGGGCGGCGGAGGGCCGAGTGGAGTCAACTCCGGCGCAATGCGCTGAAACACCTCAAACAATACCGGCGCGGCGATTTCTGCCCCAAAGGCCCCCGGCACCGGCGTCCCGTCCGGCCGCCCAATCCAGACCCCGGCCACATGCTGACCATCAAATCCAATCGCCCAAGTATCCCGGTGCCCATAGGACGTCCCGGTTTTATACGCTAACCCATTGCGCGCCGCCCCTTTTGGCGGGGCTATCCCGGACAAGATATCCCCCAAATGCCACGCCGCCGATCGGCTCATAACCCTTTGCTTTATTGAGGTTTCTTCATCCAACCGCCAGCGCAACTTCTGCGCCAATCCACCTTGCGGGATCACAGCATATAGCTGCACCAACTCTTCCAGCGACAACCCCACGCCCCCCAGCGCGACAGCCAATCCAGCCACACCACCAGGCACCTCCGGCGCCGCCCCTGCCTTGCGCATAGCTGCCATCAAATTGGCCGGTCCAATTTCATCCGTTAGCAAAACCACCGGCAAATTCAGCGACTGCGCCAAAGCCTCTCGCACCCGCAACTCCCCCCGGAAGCGCCCGTCAAAATTCTGCGGTGCATAGGTCCCAAACCGCACCGGCGCATCGGTGATCAAGGTCTCCGGATGCGCCAGACCTTGATCAAAAGAAAGCCCATAGACCAATGGCTTAAGCGTGGATCCCGGCGAGCGCTTGGCCTGTGTCATATCGACAAATCCTTGCCGATGGTCTCCACCAGAAAACCCGGCCGATCCCACGGACGCGAGAATCTCCCCGCTGTAATGATCCGCCACAACCATGGCAATCGATACGCGATCCTCCAGACCTCGCAAGGCCTTGGCCGCAAGCGCTTCTAGCGAGATTTGCAGATCACGCGACAACGTCACATGATGCACAACCGCCTCTGGCCGCTGCGCCACAGCGCGGTCCGCCATATGCGGCGCAAAGCTCTGAAACGCCCGCCGCTGATTTGGCACCGGTGTCGTTCTAGCCGCCGACGCAGCGTCTTTGGTCAAAATCCCAGCAATCACAGCACATTGCAACACGCGCTCCCGTGCCTCTGCTGCGGCTTTGGGATGCCGATCAGGCCGCCGTCCGTTGGGGCTTTGTGGCAAGGCAACCAACAGCGCAGACTGCGCGGGCGTCAACCGATACGGCTCTTTGCCAAACCACGCCAAGGTTGCCGCGCGTACTCCTTCCAGGTTCCCACCAAACGGCGCATGGGACAGATAAAGTGCAAGAATTTCCTCTTTGCTCAGAGCTTTCTCCAACGCCAAGGCCACCCGCACCTGCCGCAACTTGCCTTGCCACGCTCCGGTGCCGGAATCCTCGAGCAACCGCGCAACCTGCATGGTCAACGTCGATCCACCAGAGATTACCTCCCCATGCCAAACCGCTTGCCCCACGGCCCGCACAACCGCCCAAGGGTCCACACCGGCATGAGACCAAAAGCGCCCATCTTCATAGGCCACCAGCATGTCGATATAACCAGGATCAACAGCTTCCAGACCACTGCCCATGCGCCACAGGCCGTCGTCCACTGTATAAGCCCGCAGCAGTTTCCCATCGCGATCAACCACTTCTACCGAGGTGTCGATCAACAGATCTGGCAGCTCAGTCTCTGCCACCCACCGGTCCACGCCATCCCGCGTTGCGGCTGCTAAAAGCAGCGCAGCGACAAGGACAAATGGCGCAAACCGCATGTTACTCGGTCACGATCAGACGGGTCGCATCGGTGTTGGCACGGTATTGTGGACGATACATATCTTCCACTGACGCAGCCGGATGATGATACGCACCCGGCGACACCGCGCGTACAATGTAGGCCAATCTAAAGGGTTGATCTGATTGCCAATCCACAGCAGCCAGGAACCGATCGGAGCGGAACTCGCTGTGCTCGGCATAGGTGGGTTGCAGCCAGTCCAAAGCCCGCACATCGCCACTCGAGAGCAAGTTTGGATTGTCGATCTCAAACCCTGCTGGCAGCGGATCATTTACCATCAACCGCGCGCCAACTTTGCTGGACGGCGTAACGGTCAGCACGGTGACAAAACGGTCGCCCGTCGCCACCTGCGCGCCGGTGACCTCTACGCCTTCCATGGTGAAATACTGGCGCGACAGCTGGTACCCATAGCCGCCGCTCTGGATTTTGTACGTCGGCACACCAACGGTGGTGACCGTAACCGGTTGCGGCGCATCTCCTTCATTTTTCAATGCAAAATCAGAGGTCAAGGCGCTGTCCGGCACACGCTCCAACAACGGCCCATCCAAAGCCGCGCCGTTCAGACTCAGCGTATTGGACCCGGCGTCGTCAATCAGAGCATGTGCTGCCATAAGCGACCACACCGATTCCTGCGTAGAAAGATCACGCCCCGGCGCCGTCACCCGTGTCAGCAAGGCATTGCGATCCACCGCTTCACTGCCCGCCTCAACGGCCAGCGTCAATGCACCAGCGGCGTCACGCAGGTTGGTGCCGTAATCGACACGCCACAATGGGCTCTCGTTGCTCTGCGATTGTCCCTCAATCAGCCGCGCGGACTGTCGAAACATGAAGTCGGCACGGGTCTGATCGCCGTAAAAGCCTAGAGCTGCGCCAAGTTGTGCCGCGGCCAAAGGTGTGGCAAAGGCCTCCGCTTTTACATCAGCGTAGTAGCGCAAGTCGCCCATGTTCGCCGCGCCTTCACGGGCCAGAACCATCAGCGCATAGGCCAAGTCCTCGCCACCTTTGTCAAAGTCCGGCGCATAGTTCACGCGATTGCGCAGGTTATTCATGGCCTGCATAAAGGCCAACTCGGGCACCGCATGCCCCTTTGCCTTTGCACGAGACAGGAAATCGCTCACATAGGCATCCAACCAGAAATCACCCGACGCTGGCTGCCAGAGGCCAAAGGCCCCGTTGCTGGACTGACGGGTGAGCACCAGCTCGATGGCGTCGGCAATCCGGCTGTCCAATGTCTGGCTTGCCGCCAATCCGAGAGCATCGGCCACATCCTCGAAATACAAGAGCGGCAGAGTTTGGGACGCGACTTGCTCGGTGCAGCCGTACGGATAGCGATCCAATGCCCGCATCAAACCCGGCGCGTCAAACCGTGCCAACGCTCCGGACGACAAGACCGCCTCGGCTGTGCCTGGCCGCAAATCCGCAAACAGATCAGAGCCTAACGTGAGGCTTTCGCCTGCCGCCAACACCACCTGACGGGTTTCGCTTATGGCTGGGTCGTTGTCTCGAACCGGCAGCACAAGTTTCTTGGTGAGCAGTTTTCCGTCCGGCGTCGTCAGCGCGACGTCAATGCTGTGGTCGCCAACATCTTGCGCCACAAGTGGCACGGACAAACGGGCAGAGCCCAGGTCTTCCAATGTCAAACCGGACGGGACTGCATCCGTCGCCAGTGTCACACCGTCACTCGCCACCACATCCAAACCCATGCGCCCGGAGGGACCTTCGGCATGCACAAACTCCAACAAAAGACGGCTTTCGTCACCCGGAGCCAAGAACCGCGGCAAGCTGGCTGTCACCACAACTGGATCGCGCACAAGCACCTCTTGTTCAGCTTGCCCTACGCCGGTTGCGGACCAGGCCACGGCCATCAGTCGCACGGCGCCATTGAACTCCGGAATGTCGAACTGCACCTGTGCCGTGCCATCAGCGCCAACTTCGATGGGACCTTGGAAATAGGCCACAAGCTCTTCTGTCGGCGGCGGCGAGTCAAAACTGGACCCGGCATTGGCATCACCGCCAGACCGCAAAGCCCCCATGGAGCCGGTCATGCCATTGATCAGGCGTCCATAAATGTCGCGAATTTCCATCCCCAATCGACGTTGGCCAAAGTAATGCTCTGACGGATCGGGGCTCTCAAAGCTTGTCAAGTTGAGGATGCCCACATCCACAGCGGCCAAAGTCACAAAAGCTGTTTCGCCTTCGGCAACACCATCCACATTGAGCGACACATCCAGCGGTCCTCGCGGCGCAATTTGCGCCGGAGCAATGAGGTCAACCGACAGCTGCTTGGCGCCCGGATCTACCTTTGCGTAGCTGAGCCCCAATGCCCGCGCCGGGTTCTTGCCAGCTGGCACATCTGACGGCCGGATCACCGACGCAGTTACATATGCGCCTGCCCCCCATTCATCCGTGACGGTCAGCGGGATCAGATTTTCGCCTTCACTAACTTCCACGGCCTGCATCGAAATCAACCGGTTGGACATAACAGAGATAAGCGCCGTTCCTGCAAAACGCGGCACCAGACGCAGCTGGGCAGTATCGCCACTGCGGAACATGTCTTTGTCCAACGACAGTTCCAGCGTGTCCGGGGTTTCGCTCGCATCCACCGGCGCATACCACCCCGCGTAGAACTCAACGGCGCTAGACACAAAATCGCCGCCGGTCTGTTCCACCACAATTTCGTAGCGGCCCCAATCCACCTGTGTAGCAACTTCCACAACAGCGTCACCCAGCGTTGCAGATCCACTGGCCACAGCTGTGCGGCGCGTGGTTGGTTCCCACTCCCAGCTGCCGCCCAATTGGTACCACTGATAGCGCGTTTCCACACGGTTGACGGTCCATTGCACCGGCATCTGCGTGCGCGACAGGTCGGATGCCAAGGCCAACAATTCAAACCGAGCTGTTCCCCCTTCCGGCACTACATCTTCGTCAAATTGCGGCTTGATCCCGATCAGCGCGGTTTGCGCGGCCACCGGATGAGACAAACGGCGCTCCACTGGGCGGCCAGAGCCTTCAAGCACACGCATTGTGATGTCCGCCGACAGCGCGCGCCCTGCCGCATCTTGAGATGGAAGCGGCAGGAAGATATCCGCGCGGCCTTCGGCATCTGTCACATCGCCATAAAAATACTCGGTTTGACCATAGAACGGCTGGTCATATCGGCCAAAGCGATAGCCTTCATACCCTTCAATCTCGGACTGCGCCCGCAGAGTGAGCTGCCCTTCGACACTCAAGTCCGCCGCTGGCGCGCCAAACAAATACCGCGCTTCGAGTTCAAGCGGCGCGGGATCATCCTCGGTCAAAGGCCCACTTGGCGGCGTCATCTCAAAATCGATGCGTTCTGGCAGGAAATCCTCGACCAACACCTTGGCTGTGGCCAAAGCTGGGGCCTCCAGGTCGGACTTAAACTCCAACGTCCAGCGGCCACGTGGCACGGTTGCGCCAAGAGGCATGTCAAACACATGACCACCAGCCACACCTGCAGTGGACACCTCGCGGCTGTATTCCACGCCATCGGGACGGGTCAGAATGGCTGTCACTGGCAAAGACGGCAGGGCTTCGGCCACGGGCCCGCGAGCTAAAGCTGTCACATGGATGGTCTCGCCTGCGCGGTAGGCACCACGATCCGTTGCTACAAAGAGATCAATTGGCGGTGCGGCCGGGCGCCCCTCAACACCTCGGTCAGACAGATCAAAAGCAGGGTCCGTTAGGGACAGGAACGTAAAATCCTCTCCCGTTTCCACAAGTAACAACGCAGGCGCTTGCGCGCCCGTGCCCCGTGTCAAACCCGCATCAAACCGCGCGTAACCCTCTGCATCGCTGGAAACCGTTCCCAAAACGCGATTGGCCCGAGAAATCAGCGACACCTTGGCCTGATCCATGGCGGTCGCATCCGACAAGCGGCGTACAAAGGCGTGCAAGCCGTCGGTGCCGTTCAGGCTGGTTAGGCCAATGTCAGACAGCAAGAACCACTGTGTCGCGGACGTTTCGTCGTATTTGTCCGCCCCAGGAAGGTCAGCGGTCAACGCGTAGACGCCGGCCGGTTGGCCTGCGACCAATTCCGCCATCGGCAGGCGGGTTGTCACGGTCTGGTTCAGTGTATTTTGAACTTCTCCGGTCCCCGTCCAGATGGTTTCTGCCACATCGCGGGCAAAATCATCGACCTGCCAGTAGCTTAGAGGTTGCCCAAAATAGCTGTCCTGAATGGCGCGCAGAATGTTGCGGTTATTCACGCGCTGCAAGGTCAGGTCCACCTCATTCAGATTGACGGTCTCAATTGGCAGCCCCGCATCCTGGCTGCGCGGCAAAACATAGGCCCGCCCTCCAAAGGCCAAGCTTGGGCTGCGGTCGCGCACATACGCATTGAGCGTGATGTCCTTGATCAGCGTTTCGCCACTTTGTGCGGGCAGACCTGCGCGGAAAGTTACCTCAAGGCGCTGCCCATGTGTGAGGCCGTCAACACAAATACGGCGCTCTTCAACGCTTATAGCCATTTGTGAGGTTGGGAGCTTTACAAACGGCGCGTAATCCTGCCCGGCTTTGATCAGCGGTTCATTGAACTCCGCGCAAAACCGCGGCTCTTCAAAATCGCTATCCACAACATGCTCAGATACACGGAACCCGTATTTGCCGATCGCCGCGTCCAAACGTTGTGCAACATCGGTCCGAGGCTGGATCGACTCTGCAAGCCGTAAGCTGCGCAGAACTGCTTTACCGCGTTCTTGCTCTTCCAGTTGATCCGCCATCAAAATCAGAGCATTCACGCGCTCAGCCCGATCTTCAGCACGCAAGTAAGCATTGATACTGCCAAGGAAAGCGCGTTCGCGAAAGGTCCGGGTTTCTGAAGACTTGTCACTTTTTAAGTTAGCGTTCAGGCGCGCGTATTCGTGCCACAGGTCACTGCGGTCTGATTTTGCCAAGGCGCCACCCGTCCATCTCATAGCGCTCAGATTGTTGCCTTCAGCGCGGCGCTCTTGCGCAGCGTCAAGCATCGCCTGCACGGTCCAAGGACCGCCCGCATGATACCGTCCGATATTGGTGGCCAGATCCTTGGCGCGGTCAAAGTCCGACTTTCTCAAAAACGTCAAATCTTCCGCGCGCCCAGCAGCCAAGAAATGCGTTCCGCGGGGCGTTTCAAACACTTCCGCAGACAAGGCACCTTCATAGGGCTGACGGTCACTGATCGCTGATTTCGGGAAACAGGCGTTGGATTTTTGATTGAAGGTGAACGCCACACAATCCTGATTGGCCAAACAGGCCGTAATGCAGGCATCGTAGGTCGTATCAAACAGGTTTTGCAGGTCCGATCCGTAGAAATCAACGTCGCGACTCACGACGATGCGGCGATCAGGCACAAAAGCGTCTTCGGCATATGCCACACCAGAACAAACAGTCAAAATTGCAGCCACAAAAATGCGAAACATTAGGCTTCTCCATCAATCAATGACGCAATGGTGCCATGGGGGCCACGGACTTGGCAACGATAAGAGATTCAGCAAATGCAGCCTATCCGATTAAGCAGATATTCATGGACATTTGAGAGAACGACGGACAACGGATTGGACGATTTAGGGATCGGCGTATGTCGCTGGCGCAAAAACTTGCGGACGAAAGACGGGCACGTTTGGCAGCCGAACGCTTGCTGGAGCTGAAAAAGCGCGAGCTTTATGCAGCCAACCGCAAGCTGGGCAAACATGCTGCGCAATTGTCTAATGAAATCGTCGAAACACGCGCCGAATACCAGACCGTCGTCAAGGAAAACAAGAAAGTCCGCAACGAGCTGGAAACCGCCAAAGAGCGTGCGGACAAGGCGGAACAGCGGCTTTGGCATTCCATCGCCACGATTCGGGATGGTTTCGCTTTTTTTGATGCCAAAGGCAAAATGATCGCCGCCAACCCGGCGTATCTGGCCATTTTTGAAGGTGCCGACCACATCAAGCCCGGCATCAGCTATCAGGAAATCATGGAGTTTGCGGCCCATGAGGGGCTGTTTGTGTTGGAAGACACATCGCCCGATGACTGGTGCAACATGATGGAACAGCGCTGGCACGACGATGAACCGGAGCCGGTGATTGTGCGCCTGTGGAACGAGGAATTCCTGAAGCTGATCGACCAGCGTGATCAGGGCGAAGACCGTGCCAGCCTCGCGATGAACATTACTGAGTCCGTGCGCAAAGAAGCGGAACTTCAGCGTGCCCGTCAAGAAGCAGAGGCCGCCAGCCAGGCCAAATCCGCCTTCCTTGCAAATATGAGCCACGAATTGCGCACGCCAATGAACGGTGTGGTGGGTATGGCCAGCCTGTTGATGGACACCACGTTGAGCGAAGAACAACGTCTGTTTGCCTCCACCATCAAAAACTCAGGCGAGGCGCTGCTCTCCATCATCAACGACGTGCTCGACTACTCTAAGCTAGGCGCCGAAAACGTTGGTCTGCGGACCGAGCCGTTTGATCTGGAGCGTTGCATCCATGAAGTCATGACGCTGCACCAGGTTTCCGCGCGAGAAAAAGGCGTGGAACTGTTGGTGGATTACGACCTGTTCCTGCCCACGAAATTTGTCGGCGACATCGGGCGTATGCGACAGATCTTGACCCATCTTGTGGGCAATGGCGTGAAGTTCACCCATCACGGGCATGTACAGGTGCAGGTTGTTGGTGTGATCACCAATGATGGCTCTGAAGCGGTAATCCATGTGACCGTGCAAGACACGGGCATTGGCATCCCGGAAGAAAAACTCGACCACATCTTTGGCGAATTCAATCAGGTCGACACTAGCCAGAACCGTGAGTTCGAGGGCACAGGACTTGGGCTGGCGCTGACCAAACAACTCGTAGGTCTGATGTCCGGCGAAATCTGGGTGGATTCTGTTGTAGGAGAAGGCACCTCTTTTGGATTCCGTCTCTCTATGCCGATTGAGGAAGACTGCGAACAGCTGCCAATTCCGCTTCCTGACAGTGTCCAGCACATTTTGGTGGCCTCCGACGTGGAAGTGAACAGCGACCTGCTGCACAAACAGTTGGAACAGATGGGCGCGACAGTGACCATTTGCACAGATCAAACCCAGGTGCTGTTGCTGGCACCACATGTAGATTTGATTCTGGCGGACCACACCCCGACCGGCATCAACGCCCGCGAATTGAGCACCGAGCTGCAAAAAATGGAAGTCACCACGCCGATCCTGGCGCTGACCAGTGATTTGAAGGTCTTTGCCGGCATGGAAAAGGACTCGCTGGTGAAAGCGATTTTGCAGAAACCGGGCTCGCGCGCCGAGTTGAACCTCGGCATTGCCAAAGCCGCAAACGCCGGGGCCTCCCAGCGCAGCAAACCAACCAAACGGCGCATGCGTGTGTTGTCCGCTGAGGACAACAAGACGAACCGCCTGGTGTTGGAAAAACTGCTTAAGTCACTGAACATTGATCTTGAGTTTGCCCACGACGGCGTCGAAGCGGTGGAGAAGTTCAAGTCCTACGCGCCAGACCTGATCTTTATGGATATCTCCATGCCGCGTATGGATGGCACCGAGGCCACGCAGAAAATTCGCGAATTGGAAGAGGCCACCAAGGGCCATGTGCCGATTATCGCACTGACTGCCTTGGCCAATGACGGCGATGAGGAACACATCTTGTCACACGGTTTGGACAGGTACCTCACCAAACCATTGCGCAAGAAGGAAATCTTCAAGGTGATTGCCGAAGTCTATACCGGCGAGACTGTGGACCCGTTCCCCGAGCCTGAAGAGCTGCCGCTTCAAGCCTCCGGGTAATCGCGCAGAAACACCCAGCGGTCACCTTCTGACAGGTCCGGCTGGAACCGATAGCCGCCGTAGTCAAAATCCTTGAGCCCCTCCGCCTCTGTCAGGCGATTATGGATGACGTAACGCGCCATGCTACCCCGTGCCTTTTTGGCAAAGAAAGAGACGATCTTGGCCTCGCCGTTTCGCTCTTCCATGAACACCGGTGTGATGACGCGCAGCTTTAGCGCTTTCAAATCAACGGCGCCGAAGTATTCTTGGCTGGCACAGTTGACCAATGTGTCCGTGTTCAACTCTTCCGCCTGCGCGCGCAACGCTTTGGCAGGGGCCTGACGCCAATACTCATAAAGCGACTTGCCGCGACGCGTTTTCAGGCGGCTACCCATTTCCAGACGATAGGCCTGCATCGCATCTAATGGGCGCAGTATCCCGTAGAGACCCGACAATATCCGCAAGTGATCTTGTGCCCAGGTCATCTCGTCCGCTTCAAGGCTGGCCGCATCCAAGCCAACATAAGTGTCGCCCGCGAAGGCATGCACCGCAGGGCGGGTGAGGTCTGCTGATGGAGCGTCCTCAAAGGCCTTGAACCGATCGCGGTTGAGTTTCGCCAGGTCCGGGCTCAGGTCCATCAGTTTGCGCAGATCGGCAAGCGTCAGATTGCGTGCCGTCTTGGCCAAACGCACGGCATCTTCCTGAAACGCGGGCTCCGTCATTGGGCCCTCAACAGGATCCCAGTTCAGACGTTTGGCGGGCGAAATCACAACAAGCATTTGGCGGTCCTTCTGTTTGAAGTCTATCTAGTTGGCGTCGCGGAGGATTTCCAGAAAGGCATCCCCAAAACGTTCGGCACGGCGATCCCCAAGCAAGCGCTCCATCGCTTGCGCATCCCGCGGCTTGGTGCTGGCAACTTTGGCCAACATCCCTGCGGAACAACTCATCGGTTTGTCGATACCCTCTGGGCCACGCAGCAGATTGGATTGCGCTTCCAACAGTTGGTCGTAGAGGTCCGCATCCTGTCGGCCGGCGATTTTGCGGCGGCTTGGGTGCATTTGCTCCGCTTCCCCGTTGATAACCTCCAGAAAAGCATCGCCGTAGTTCGCCAGTTTCTTGGCGCCCACACCGTTCACACGCGCCATGTCGTCCAGATTACCTGGACGCACCTCGGCCATCTCTGCGAGCGTGCGGTCCGGGAAGATCACATAGGCGGGAACTTTCGCCGCTTCGGCCAAGGCGCGGCGTTTGGCTTTCAGTGCGGACATGAGCGGCGCGTTTTCTTCGCTGACCAGGGTTTTGGCCGCAGGACGGCGTGAGGTAGTGCGGATGGTATCACGGCGAAGCTTGACGGTTTCCTCATCCCGCAACACGGGCCGCGCCCGTTCGGTCATCATAAGCGCGCCATGGCGTTCCGGGTTGGGACGCACCAAATCGTGCCCCATCATCTGGCGGAACACAGCCTGCCATTGGCGTTTGTCATATTCCTTGCCAACGCCATAGGTCGGCAGCACATCATGCCCGCGCTCGCGCACTTTGTCGGTCTCATTGCCAAGCAGGATGTCGATCAAGTGACCGGTGCCAAACCATTCGCCGGTGCGTAGAATAGCCGAAAGCGCTTTGCGCACCGCCTCCGTGCCATCAAACACCTCAGGCGGCGTATCACAGAGGTCGCATTTCCCGCAGGTGACCTCAGTTTCTCCGAAGTATTGCAAGAGGTTCGCACGGCGGCATTCCAAAGCCTCGGCCAAACCAAGCAACGCGTTGAGGCGGGCATGATCCGCCGCGCGACGTTCAGGCGGCGCAAGACCTTCATCAATTTGAGAACGACGTAACCGAATGTCGTCAGGGCCGAATAAAGTGAGGGTTTCCGCCGGCGCGCCATCCCGCCCAGCGCGGCCAATCTCTTGGTAATAGGCCTCAATCGACTTGGGCAAATCCGCATGGGCAACCCAACGAATATCTGGCTTATCCACCCCCATGCCAAAGGCCACGGTAGCGACAACAATCAACCCGTCCTCGCGCTGGAACCGCACTTCGGTGTCACGACGTTCCTGCGGATCCATACCGCCGTGATAGTGCAAGGCCAAATGGCCCTCGTCTCGCAGCGCTTTGGCGAGGGTTTCCGTCTTGGCCCGGGTGCCGCAATAGACAATGCCGGACTGCCCTTTGCGGGCAGCGGCGAACTGCAGGATCTGCTTTCGGGGATTGTCCTTAGCGGCAAAGGCCAAGTGCAGGTTCGGACGATCAAAGCCGTGCAGAAAGGTCTCTGGCGCGACTCCACCAAACAAACGCTCAACAATCTCGTCGCGTGTCTCGGCATCTGCTGTGGCTGTGAAGGCAGCGATTGGTACGTCGAGCGCCCGTTGCAGCTCGCCAATACGCAGGTAGTCCGGCCGGAAATCATGCCCCCATTGGCTCACACAATGGGCTTCATCCACCGCAATCAGGCCCACGCCTATTTGGCGCAACATGCCCAGCGCGGCGCCGGACGCCAACCGTTCTGGCGCGATGTAAAGCAGCTTGAGGCGGCCTGCATCGATAGCGTCCCATACCTGTGCGGTTTCTTCTTCGGTATTGCCCGACGTCAACGCGCCGGCTTCGACCCCTGCCTCACGCAGGGCACGTACCTGGTCGCGCATCAACGCTATCAGCGGCGAGATCACAACGGTGACGCCGCCGCGGATGAGGGCAGGCAATTGATAACAAAGGGACTTGCCGCCGCCGGTTGGCATGATCGCCAACACATTGTCACCGCGCGTGACAGCTTCCACGATGTCTTCTTGTCCCGGGCGGAAGGCGTCAAAGCCAAAAACATCGCTCAGAACCGTGGTTGCGGCCTGCATTTTTCACCTTTTGTTGGGACAATCTGCGTTTCGCGCGACTGTCCCATAGGCAGGCGGGAGCCTCAAGCCCGAAGGCGCAGGTTATCCAAGAAGAACCGCTGGCAGAATGTAGTCTCGCAGGGAAATGATGATCACAAAGACCACCAAGGGCGCGAGATCCAGCGGGCGGGTGTCCGGCATCACACGTCGCACCGGCTCGTAGATTGGCTCCAGAAGACGGTTCAGGCCGGTCCAGATTTGCGACACCAGTGGCTGGCGCAGGTTCAGGACCTGGAAATTGATCAGCCAGCTCATGATGATATGTGCCAGCATGAAGAAGAAGGCGATATCCAAGATCAGCCGCAGCGGGCCGTAAATTGCCATCATGAGAGGCTCCTTTGCTCCGATTGGGGCACAGTTAAGCACCGTTGCGTCAAAGCACAAGCCTGCGCTGGAATCTCGGTTGACGATGTGTTGCGGAAGGCATTGAAGGGCAGGCAAAGGAGAGCCCCATGTATCCCATCATGCGCATGGTCAAAGAGCTGATCAAATTTCGCAACGCATCCTCGCTGCCGTTGACAGGCACCCATGTGTCCGAGCACCGCTGTTGGCCGTCTGACATTGACCTGTGGATGGAGTTAAACAACGGGCGCACGCTGACCTTGTTTGACTTGGGTCGTATCCCACTGGCGCAGCGCATTGGCCTGGTCAGTGTATTGCGTCGGGAAAAGTGGAACATGACCATGGCAGGCGCCACCGTGCGCTATCGCCGCCGCATCCGCACATTCGAGAAGATTGAGATGCGCAGCCGGGCGGTGTTCTGGGATGCGCGGTTTATCTATCTGGAGCAATCCATGTGGAAGCAAAACGGTGAATGCGCCAACCATGCGCTCTACCGGGCGGCGGTGACCGACAAGAACGGGATTGTGACGCCGGATCGGGTGATGGAAGCCATGGGTTTGGACGAGCAATCGCCAGCGGCCCCCGAGTGGGTGGCCAACTGGATTGCCGCAGAGACCACCAGACCGTGGCCCCCAATGCAGGATTAACTTGCTATGGTTGTGACATCCCGTCTAAGTGTATTTGAAAGTCCGGGGGGATGCGGATGTCACAAGTTTCAGCGCGCAAGCGCATTTGGGGTTGGTTCTTTTTTGACTGGGCAAGCCAGCCATATAACACCCTCCTCATCACCTTTATTTTTGCACCATACATCAAAGACTTGATGGGTGACGGCGCCGAGGCTCAAGCAGCCTGGGGATTTGGCGTTGCCGCAGCTGGCATTGTCATTGCCATCCTCGCGCCGGTGCTGGGTGCCATGGCGGACAATTCCGGGAACCGACTGCGCTGGATCTGGCTGTTCTCAGCGATGTATGTTGTCGGGTCCTTTGGCCTTTGGTTTGCCGCGCCAGACAGCTTTGATTTGCACACCACCCTCCTGCTTTTCGCCATTGGCATGATTGGTATGGAGTTCGCCACGATCTTTACCAATTCGATGCTGCCGGAACTGGGCACCAAAGAAGAGGTGGGGCGTATCTCCGGCAATGGCTGGGCGTTTGGTTATGTCGGTGGCTTGTTTGCACTTGTACTGATGCTGGCGCTGTTTGCCGAGGATGCGCAGAGCGGCAAGACCATGATCGGGTTGGACCCGGCCTTTGGTCTGGACGCAAGCCAGCGGGAAGGCACGCGCTTTGTTGGCCCGCTGACCGCGCTTTGGTATGCGGTGTTTATGATCCCGTTCTTTCTTTGGGTGCGTGATCCAAAGCCCACCAAACCTGTAAAGGGCGCAACGGCTGGTGCGTTGAAGGAAGTCTGGGGCACCATTCAAAACCTACCACAGACGCCTTCATTGTTTGCCTACCTCGGCAGCTCCATGTTCTACCGTGATGCGCTGAATGGGATGTATACCTTTGGCGGGATCTACGCGGCCGGCGTGTTGAATTGGTCAGTGGTGGATGTGGGCATCTTTGGCATTCTGGCAATCATCTCCGGCGCAATCTTTGCTTGGATCGGCGGGCGGGCTGACGAAAAACTTGGACCAAAACCGGTCATCACATTCTGCATCTTTGTGCTCTGTGGTGTGGCCATTGCGATTGTCTTTATCTCCCGCGAGAACGTCTTTGGCCTTGCCGTCGAAGAAACCTCCAAGTTGCCCGATGTGGCATTCTATATCTTGGGCGCGCTGATTGGCGCGGCCGGCGGTGTAATCCAATCCGCCAGCCGCTCGATGATGGTGCGTCAGGCACTGCCGGGCAAAACCGCGGAGTCCTTTGGGCTTTATGCCTTGGCCGGCAAAGCAACCTCCTTCATTGCGCCCTTCCTGATTGGTGTTGTCACGCTCTGGTCTGGCAGCCAGCAGATTGGCGTGACACCGCTGATCGCTCTTTTCCTCTTGGGCCTGATCCTGCTACGCTGGGTCAACCCAAAGGGAGACAGCGACACATGGTCTACCGCTTCTTAACTGTATTGGCCCTGATCGGGCTTGCCGCGTGTAAGAATGAAGCGCCGGAGCGCACCGTTGCCGTATCGACCCAGCAGCAGGTGCCCGTAAGCATGCAAGGCGTTCAGGCCAAACAGCTTTTTGGTGCCAAACCTGTCGCCTCCCAACAAAGCAGCGCGCCGTTCGGCGGGTATTCCAAAGGCTGCCTCGCCGGCGGTGATATGCTGCCGGAAACGGGCCCGACATGGCAGGCCATGCGCCTGTCGCGCAACCGGAACTGGGGGCATCCGGTCACGATAGACTATATCAAAGACCTCTCTGCCAAGGCCGCGCAGCAGCCAGGGTGGAATGGGCTTTATATTGGCGATATCAGCCAGCCTCGCGGGGGGCCAATGTTGACCGGCCACCGTTCCCATCAACTGGGATTGGACATTGATATATGGATGTTACCCGCAAACCGGCTCAACCTGACAGCAGCAGAACGTGAGAGCATTTCCTCGATTTCCATGCGCCGGGACAGGGGCGCTTATGTCAACAGCAGTTGGACGAAACAGCATCATGAGATCCTGAAAGCAGCCGCAAGTGATCCTCGTGTGGCGCGGATTTTTGTGTTTCCTGGCGCCAAAGTGCAGATGTGTGATGACGCCAAAGGTGATCGTGCGTGGCTGCGGAAAATCCGGCCTTGGTGGGGGCACCATTATCATTTCCATGTCCGCCTGAACTGCCCTGATGGCACAACTGGCTGTGTGAACCAGGACCCGCCTCCCAAGGGCGACGGCTGTGATGATGCAAGACAGTGGGTGCAGGATATATTGTTCCCGCCACCGCCAGACCCCAATGCGCCCAAACCAAAACCACGGCGTGAACTTCAAATGACGGACCTACCACAACAGTGCGTCGCAGTTTTGCAATCGCCGTAGCGGCGTGTGTGTTCGGCGCGGGTTTGTTGGCGGGACGTGGCCTGAGCGGCGACACGTCGAGCGATCTGGCGGAGCATGTTTCGACTTACACTTGGCGCCTGCATGACGGGTGGTTTGGCGGGTTTTCCGGCATCGAGCTGTCTGAAGACGGGCGCGAGATGGTGGCGATCTCCGACCGTGGGATGTTTGTGACGGGCACGTTGCAACGCGAGGGCGGTGCGGTTCTTGGCGTTCAAAACGTCAAGGCTTTTCGCGTGCTGGACACCAAAGGCAATTTCCCCAAAAAGGCGGGATTGCGCGACAGTGAAGGGTTGGTCTTGCAAACGAATGGCCAGCTTGTGGTGTCCTTTGAAGGTAAGCACAGGCTGAACCGTTTTGCGCAGCCGGGCGCCAAGGCGCAGGGCATGCCTTGGCGCAAAGAGCTCAACAGGATGAAGTTGAACGGCGGGTTTGAAGCCTTGGCGATCAACAATTGGGGCAAGATTTTTGCGATCCCCGAGCAGCCGCTTGGCGATGAGAGTGTGGCGCAGGTCTTCACGTTGAAGAAAGGCCAATGGGAAAAGGCCTTTACCTTGCCACGCGCGAAACAGTTTCAGCCTGTGGGCGCAGATTTTGGGCCGGATGGGCGGCTGTATGTACTGGAACGCGGGTTTAATGGCCTGGGATTTCGCGCGCGTGTCCGCAGTTTTACCGTGGAAGGCAACACGGTAAGTGATGAAAAACTGTTGCTGCGCAAAGGTATAGGCATTCACGACAACCTCGAGGGTTTGGCGGTTTGGCGCGACGAGGCCGGGCGCATTCGGCTCACAATGATCTCGGATGATAACTTCCGTTTGATCCAGCGCACTGAGATCGTGGACTATGTGATTCCGCAATAAAGCTTGATTTGCTGGGGTCTGCGCTGTAGGAGCGCTGCGTCCCGCGACGGTCGCGGGGCCAAGTCGCCGCTACCTTGTCAAAACGGGCTCAGACAAATGAAAACGACCTATCTTCCTGGCATCATTGCCATGGCTGCTATTGTTGTAGCCTCCAATATTCTTGTGCAATTCCTCTTTGGTCAGTGGCTGACCTGGGGGGCGTTCACCTATCCTCTCGCCTTTCTTGTGACCGACGTGATGAACCGCGTGTATGGCGCGCCCGCCGCGCGCAAAGTGGTTTTTGCCGGTTTCATTGTCGGTGTGATCTGCTCCTTCATTGGTACCAAGATCATGCTCGAAGGCGACGGCTTCACCTATCCTGCAGTGACTTTACGGATCGCGATTGGCTCCGGTTTGGCCTTCCTGACCGCGCAACTGCTTGATGTGGCGATCTTTGATCGTCTGCGAGCAGGTGCTTGGTGGCGGGCGCCGTTGGCGTCAACGCTGATCGGCTCCTCTGTGGATACCGCGATCTTCTTCACCGTTGCTTTCAGCGGCGCACTCTCCTTCATCGAACCAGGCAACGATGTGAGCTGGGCAGGTGAAATGCTGCCTCTGCTGGGCGCGGGTCCTGTGGTGCCACTGTGGGTGAGCCTGGGCTTTGCCGATTGGTGCGTAAAACTTACGCTTGCGCTGCTCGCTCTTGTGCCGTTCCGCATGATCGTGGGGTCTTTGACAGCGCGCACCACATGATTTTGTTTGACATATCTCCAACCTGTGGCAGGCTGGAGATACGCGAAATCATCTGAAAGGAGGTGCCCATTGTCTAGAGAAGCTATGGAGAACGAGGTCGGAACAGTTTGGGGAGAACGCAGCTGAGGCAGCCCTTGGCTGACGTAAAGTCCGAATTGGTGTGATCCTAACCGGCGCACCTCCAATCATCTCGAAGGGCTGTTTCCAACGCGGGAAGCAGCCCTTTTTGTTGCCCCTTTAACCTCTGAAAGTCGCTCAAATGCCACGTCGGTATTGCGTCGGTATTTTGACTGTATTGCGGAGGTGCGAATTTCCAGCGCATACAATCCGGTAAATCTTAATGAACAGGCCGCGCAACGCGGAGAGAGCCATGCTGCGGATCAGCGATGAGATCACGATTGAAGACTGGGAGCTGACCGAGCAGTTCATGCGCGCCAGCGGGCCTGGTGGTCAGAATGTGAACAAGGTTGCGAGCGCCGTGGAGCTCCGCTTTGAGGCGGCGCGCTCCCCTGCTCTGTCCGCACCTGTGAAAGCGCGGCTCAAGCGGCTGGCCGGACGGCGCTGGACCAAGGACGGGGCGATCATCATCCAATGTGATGAAACCCGCAGCCAAGCACGCAACCGCGACCTTGCGCGGGATCGTCTGGCGGAGTTGATCCGCAAATCTTTGGTGGCACCGAAACGGCGAATCAAGACCAAGCCGACCTACGGCAGCCAGCAGCGACGCCTCAAGGCCAAGAAAGAACGTGGCGAGGTGAAGGCCATGCGTGGGAAGGTTGGCCGCGACGATTGATTGGTGGTTGCAGCCTCATGAGTTCGGGCGCAGTAATGGCGCGGGAGCAAATAGAGGGAGCAAGCCATGTCGGACGCATTGGCGCGGCGCAAACGGCTGTTGGGGTCACATGTCACCACATTTTACAAAGAGCCAGTGCATCTCGCACGCGGTGAAGGTGTGTGGCTGTGGGACACAGACGGCCGCAAATATCTGGACTGTTACAACAACGTGCCGCACGTCGGGCATTGCCATCCACGCGTGGTGGAGGCGATTGCGACACAGGCGGCGACGCTGAACACCCACACGCGTTATGTGCACGATGGGATTTTGGATTACGGCGAGGCGCTGACCGCGAAGTTTGACCATGACCTGACCAGCATGGTGATGGTCTGTTCCGGGTCCGAGGCCAATGATGTGGCGCTGCGCATGGCGCAGGCGATGACCGGCAAGACCGGGGTGATTACGACCGACAATACCTATCACGGCAACACCTCAGCGGTGAGCCAGCTCAACAGCTCCAAGGTGCCGATTGGCGGCTTCAAGGATCATGTGAAACGGGTGCCAGCGCCGGACAATATGCAGCCGGTTGGTGGCACCCGAGAAGGGCAAAAGGCGGCCTTCACCGCGGCGGTGCAAGCGGCGATTGCCGAACTTGAAGCCTCCGAACACGGGCTATCGGCGCTGATCATCTGCCCGTATTTTGCCAATGAAGGTTTCCCGACATTGGAAGAGGGCTTCCTTGATGACGCCGTTGCCGCGGTGAAGGCCGCAGGGGGCATTGTGATTGCCGATGAGGTGCAGCCGGGGTTTGGCCGGATTGGCAGCCATTGGTGGGGACACCAGAAACTTAGCTTTGCGCCGGATATCGTGACGCTGGGCAAGCCAATGGCCAACGGGCATCCGGTGGCAGCGACGATCACGCGGCCGGAAATCCTGACCGCGTTTCAGGAAGGCTTCAAATACTTCAACACCTTTGGCGGCAACCCGGTGAGCGCGGCGGCGGCGCATGCGGTGCTGAACGTGATTGAAGACGAAGGGCTAGTAGCGAACGCGGCGGATGTGGGCGCCTATGCAGTGGCGCAGTTGAAAGAGCTGCAGGCACGCTATGACGTGATTGCCGACGTGCGCGGCTCCGGCCTGTTCTTTGGTGTGGAACTGTGGCGCGACGGGAAGCCGGCCACAGAAGTGTGCACGGCGATGATTGACGAGATGCGCGACCGTGGCGTGCTGCTGCACAGTGAGGGGCGCTATGACAACACGTTAAAAATCCGCCCGCCCTGTGCGTTTGATCGCGGCAATGCGGATCTGTTGGTGGAGACCATGAACGCGGCGTTTGAGGCGGTGCTATGAACAATCAAGAAGCCATTGTAGCTGCACAGGACGCACTGAAGGCCTGGGGTGTGGAGATGACACCCCGGTTGATCAAGAATCGTGAGAACATCGTTTTAGAAGCGGCGGGGCCGGATGGGCAGCGCGCGGCGTTGCGGCTGCATCGGCCGGGATATCAGAGCGATGATGCGATCCGCTCTGAGCTGTGGTGGTCTGAGGCGTTGGTCGCCGCCGGCATGGTGGTGCCGCAGCCAATCCGCACCTTGGCTGGCGACGTGCTGGCAACCGGCGGGGAGCGTGTAGCCTCGCTGGTGTCCTGGCTGGACGGGGAGCCGCTGGGCGAAGGTGGTGTGCCGCTGGGGATGGATGCGGCTGAGCAGGCCCGACTGCATGAGGCGCTGGGGGCGGAATTGGCGCGGTTGCATGTGGCCAGCGATTCGATGGAGCGGACTGACGCGTTTGAGCGAGAGGTTTTGGATCTGGATGCGTTGCTGGGCAACGCGCCGTCCTGGGGACGGTTCTGGGAGAATGCCAGCCTGTCTGAAGATGAGGTGGCGCTGTTGCTGGCCTGTCGTGAGAAATTGCGGTCGGAGATAGGTGCGCATGCCGAGGCGGGTGGTGATTTTGGCCTGATCCATGCGGATGCGTTGCGGGAGAATGTGCTTGTACAAGACGGCCAAACGCGGCTGATCGATTTTGACGACGGCGTGTTTGGCTTCCGAATGTATGAGCTGGGCGTGGCCATGTCCCAGAATTGGGATCAGGCCAATGAGGCAGCGTTGGGCGCGGCATTGCTGCGCGGCTATGCCTCGGTGCGCGCCTTACCGGACGATGCAGAGCAGTTGTTGCTGGCGTTTACCGTGATGCGGGCGATGGCGTCGTGTGGTTGGGTCATTGGACGCTATGCCGATGATCATCCGGCGGTGCGGGACTATGCCGAGCGGGCCATAGCCATGGCGCAGCGGTATCTGTCCTAATCCCGGTTCGCTTCCACCCAAATCGACTGTGAGGTGATTTCGGCGCCGGTGTTGGCGTCGATCACCTTTGGGTCCGTGGGAGTGCGCGTTGCGCGGTCGAGGAATCGGTAGGGCTCCGACTTCTCTGTCGGCAGATGTGTCTGCGCCCAAGCTGTCATGGCCTGCATGACCGGCACAAAATCTTTGGCGGCTTGGGTTGGGTGATACTCATAGCGGGTGGGGCGCTCCTGATAGGGTTTGCGTTCCAGAAGACCGTGGGATTCCAAGCGTTTGAGGCGATCAGACAACACGTGGCGCGTGATCTTTAGGCGTTTCTGAATGTCATCAAATCGGCGGATGCCAAAGAGCGTGTCGCGCAGGATGAGCAGCGTCCAGCGGTCGCCGAGCACCGACATGGTGCGGGCCACAGAGCAGCCTTCGTTGGGGAGATCAGTCCATTTCATGAGCCTGATGTAGCATCTCTGGCGGAATTTCCCAATAGGTTCCAAAACAGAACTTGACTCAGTTCTGATTTAGAACTTATAAACTACCATGTGAGTTCTATTTTGGAACCCAAGTGCATTTGGCACAGGAGAGAGTGATGACCGACAGCAGTGTTCCTTCCGTCGTACGGCGGCAGCGCAAGCTTCCGCAGATCAAAAAGCTGGCGATGTTGGCAGCGTTGCGGGGGCAAATGTGGGCGCTGTCGCGAAGTGCACCGGATCGCGCGGCGGTGCGGCTGGCGCATCTGTTCACCACGCCGCCGCGGCCAAAGGTGCGGGCATGGGAGCGCGCGGCCATGGCGCAGGCGCGCTATACGCGACGACGGTTTGGCGCACTGGGGTTTCTGTCAGTCTACCGCTGGGTGCCAGAAGGCGCAGGACCACATCCGAAAGTGCTTTTGCTGCATGGGTTTGGCGGGCGAGTCAGCCAGCTGAGCGGCTTGGCCGAGCCGCTGGTTGCGGCGGGCTATGAGGTTGTGGGGTTTGATGCGCCGGGGCATGGCAAGTCCCCTGTGCGCAATGCTGGCTTGCCGGATTTTGTCGATGCACTGGAGATGTTTGCCGCGCAAGAGGGGGCGTTTGATGCGGTGATCGGCCACTCCATGGGGGGTGCGGCGGTGGCAACGGCTTTGCGGCTGGGCATGGCCGCCAAGCGCGCCATTCTGATTGCGCCGCCGGTGTATCCGGGCACCTATCTGGCGCAGGCGGGGCGGATGCTCGGGGCCACGGACAAGGTCACCGGGCGGGCGCAAGCGTTGATCGAGGCGCGGTACGGGCGGGCGTTTGATGAGTTTCGAACGCCGCTTAATGCGTCGGTGTTGGATCAGCGCGCCCTGATCCTGCATGACCGCGACGACAAGCAGGTGCCGTTGGCAGAAGGTCATCAGGTGGCCGCGGCCTGGAAAGGCGCACAGTTTGAGGTCACCGAGGGCCTGGGTCACACGCGGATATTGCGGGACCCAAGCACGATGGCTTTGGCGCAGACTTTCCTGATGCAGACCGCTTAGACGATCACTTCCATTTCGTCCTGCTGCCCCACGCCAAACACGCGTTTGTAGCGCTCAATTTCGCTGGCGGGACCCATGGCCTTGTTGGGGTTGTCTGACAGTTTCACCGTCGGTTTGCCGTTGGCCTTGATGGCTTTGCAGACCATGGAGAACGGCGCGAGGCCATCATCTGGCGTCAAACCGCGGAAATCATTGGTCAGCAAGGTGCCCCAGCCAAAAGACACACGTACGCGACCGGCAAACTGCGTGTGCAGCTCGGCGATTTTATCGGTGTCCAAGCCATCAGAGAAGATCACCAATTTCTTGGTCGGGTCTTCGCCGCGTTCTTTCCACCAACGGATGGCGGTTTCGGCACCCTTGGCGGGATCGCCGCTGTCGATGCGAATACCAGTCCAACCCGCCAGCCAATCCGGGGCGCGCTGCAGGAAACCTTCGGTACCGTAGGTGTCTGGCAGAATGATGCGCAGGTTGCCTTCGTGCTCCTCATGCCAATCGGCGAGAACTTTGTACGGCGCTTGGCGCAGCTCGTCATCGGTATCCGCCAAGGCCGAGAACACCATGGGCAATTCGTGGGCGTTGGTGCCAATGGCCTCCAGATCGCGTTTCATCGCAATCAAGCAGTTGGAGGTGCCAACAAACTTGTCGCCCAGCCCTTCGACCATCGCCTGTACACACCAATCCTGCCACAGGTAGGAATGACGGCGGCGGGTGCCAAAATCGGCGATCCGCAGGTCCGGCAGGGTACGCAGATGGTCGATTTTCTCCCAGAGCTTGGTCATGGCGCGGGCGTAGAGCACTTGCAGCTCAAACTTGCGCATGTCGTGCAGCACCGCGCGACCGCGCAGCTCCATCAGCACGGCCAAGGCCGGGATTTCCCACAACATGACCTCATGCCATTTGCCCTCAAAGGTCAGCTCATATTGGCCGTCGCGCTTTTCCAGATGGTAGTCCGGCAGGCGCATGTTTTCGAACCATTCCATGAAGTCCGGGCGGAACATCTGGCGTTTACCGTAGAAGGTATTGCCGCGCAGGAAGGTGCTTTCGCCACGGCTCAGGGACAGCGACTGAATGTGGTCAAGTTGTTCGCGCAATTCACCTTCGTCGATCAGTTCCGCCAAGCGAATGCTGGAGGAGCGGTTGATCAAGCTAAAGGTGACATGGGCGTCGGGGCGATTGCGGAAAATCGACTGACACATCAGCAACTTATAGAAGTCGTTGTCGATGAGGGAGCGCACAATGGGATCAATTTTCCATTTGTGGTTCCAGACACGGGTGGCGATATCGACCATATTCTCTGGTCCTCACAGTCTCGTTTCGCCGTTGATACCCAGAAAACCAAGGGTCTGGAAGCCCTTATGGGTGAGTCAGCGCGACTGAACCACGCGGGTGCGGCTTTCCAGCCCCTGTGCGATGGCCTTCAGAAGGTCGCCGCGGCGCACTGGTTTGGGCAAGAAGCCGTTCATGCCAGCCTCCAGACAGGCCTGTCGGTCACTGCGATAGGCGTTGGCGGTGAGAGCGATGATATGCGGCTGCATCGGGATGTGTCTGCGAATGAAACGCGTGGCGTCGAGCCCGTCCATCTCCGGCATAGACATGTCCATCAGCACCACGTCGGGCTTGTGTTCCTTGACTTTGTCCACCGCCTCTTTGCCATTTACGGCAGTGATTAGGGTGAGCGGCAGGTCTTTGAGCAGTTTTTGCACAAGGAAGCGATTGGTGCGGTTGTCCTCCGCCAGAAGCACGGTTTTGTCGGTGAAGACTGCCGGGTCAGGCAGGACATCCAGATCCGCAATCCGCTTGGCGGGTAGGTTGACCTCAGGGAAGTCTACGGTGATTACAAAGCAGCTGCCAACATTCACTGCACTGGTGGCGACGACGTCCCCGCCCATCATCCGGGCCAACTGACGTGAGATCGCGAGACCCAGCCCCGTGCCACCAAAGCGACGGGTGGTGGCGGCATCCGCTTGAGCAAACTGATCAAACACGTGTTCGATGCGATCCGGAGCAATGCCGATACCAGTGTCAGTAACGGATATCTCCAAACCATGGTCCGGGCCTTCTTTCACGGTGCCGACATGCACCGTCACGCTACCTGTCTCAGTGAACTTGATGGCGTTGCCGATGATGTTCACCAGGATTTGGCGCAGGCGGCCATCGTCGCCCCACACAGTGCGCGGCAGGTTGGCTGCGCATTCCACGTTGAGCGGGATACCCTTGGCCGCCGCCTGGGGGCGCATCAGGTTCATAACCTCATCCAGGCAGGGCTGCAGCTCAAAGGCCACCGAACTGATCTTCAGGTGGCCGTCTTGCAGTTTGGAGAAGTCGAGAATGTCGTTGATGATGGTCAGCAGCGCCTCAGAGGAATGGCGGATGGTCTGCACATAAAGCGCGTCC
Source organism: Shimia sp. MIT910701 (assembly GCF_047126315.1). Taxonomy (GTDB): domain Bacteria; phylum Pseudomonadota; class Alphaproteobacteria; order Rhodobacterales; family Rhodobacteraceae; genus Shimia. The sequence goes on from NZ_CP138953.1 coordinate 478,121, forward strand.
TCAGGGCTGAGCTTGGCGTCACTCAAGAGATCGGACATACCGATGATGCCGTTCATCGGTGTGCGGATCTCGTGGCTCATCGTGGCCAGGAAGGCGGTTTTGGCACGTTCCCCCTGTTCGGCGGCACGTTTGGCTTCGGCCAGTTCAGCCTCGCGTTGCTTTTTAAGGGTGATGTCGCGGTCCACGGAGATCACCATCTCCAACTTACCGTTGTCATCAAAAACCGGCGAGAGGTTGGTCTCCACCCAGAATGGAGCGCCGATCTTGGTGTAATTCACGTTCTCGCCATGCGCGGCCACGCCTTCGTTGATCGCAGCGGTAAAGCGCTCCAATATTGTCGGATCAGACCGCGGGCCATGAAGATAGTCGGAGGGATGCTTGCCCACCACCTCGGACAGTTTGTAACCGGTTTTGCGGGTGAAGGCTGGATTGACCCAGAGCGTGTTGGCCTCCGCGTCCAGCATGATGATGCTGTCGACAGCGTTTTCAGCAATAGACGACAAGAACCGGCCTTCGCGCTGACGCGCCACCAGAGAAGCATTCGCCTTGGCCAGCTCTAAGCCCTGTTCGATCTGGCGGCGCTGTTGGCGCAGGTCCCTTAGGCGGCCGGTGGTGACGTAGCTGACAAAGGGCAGCATGGTGTAAGCGACCATGAGTGTGGCAGCGACATTGTAGAAAAACTGCTCGCGTTGATGCTCCAGCACATAGAAATCAGCGGCAAACAGGAGCGTGACGGTGACGCCATAGACCGCGAGACGGGCGAGCGCCGCGGTGCGATGATAGGCCAGCGCCATAATCGCGTTCACTGCCCCTGCCCCCATATAGGCCAAGCACAGAAGCAAGGCGACTTCGTGGGGAATAGCAAGCCATAGGATGGCAACAAATACGGATAGGCCAAAAGACTGAGCGACAGCCGTCAGCGTGGTTTTTCGCAGGAGGTCCTGAACCGGCACGCCCCGATGCAACTGATTTTGCACACTGCGCAGCACGTAGCTGTCGATTAGATCCCCCAACACCGCCACGAACAGCGCTAGAAAACCGGTTTGTAGGGAGACCGAGAAGGTCAGGATCATCGCGCCAAAAAGCGTTAGGGCCTGGCGACTGAAGAAATAACGCAAGCGGCCACGGGCATAGCGCACCAGCAACCCCGCCGGCGTGTTGCGCCGGTCAAAAGCCTCCAAGGCCCGGTTAAGCTCGTGAATTTCCGCAGCCATTTCCCAATCTTCTCAGACAACTAACAATGGGTAAATGCCCGATGATTGGTTAACAAACCTAGAATATTTCCCCTCAAATGCGAGAAATTCCTGCTGCGTTCATGGCATTTTGTGCAGCCGCCAAGGACCCATCCAGGTCAATTGCGCGACAGAGGTCTTCACGGACGGTCACTTTGAAGCCCAAACGGGCGGCATCCAGTGCGGAAAACTGCACGCAGAAGTCGGTTGCGAGGCCGACCATGGTGATCTCTGTGACGCCCAAAGATTTCAGGTAACCTTCTAGCCCGGTTGGGGTTTTTTGGTCGTTCTCAAAAAACGCAGAATAGCTGTCGATGGCCGGGTTGGTGCCTTTGCGGATAATGACATTGGCGCGGATCACGTTGAGATCAGCATGCAGGCCCGAGCCAGCACTGCCTTGCACGCAGTGATCCGGCCAAAGCACCTGTGGGCCATAAGGCATGTCGATCAGCTCATAGGGGGCTTTGCCGTCGTGGCTGCTGGCAAATGAAGAGTGTCCCGCCGGATGCCAGTCTTGGGTCAGGACAACGGTATCGAAGTCGTCCATCAGGGCGTTGATGCCGGGGACAATTTGGTCGCCTTCGGGCACCGCCAAGGCACCGCCGGGGCAGAAGTCGTTTTGCACATCAATCACAATCAAAGCACTGGCCATACTGGTCTCCTCGTCTTTGCGAGAAGCCTTACCAAGCTGGTGGGTCAGGTCAACGGTTTGAGCTTATTCTGCGGCGAGGCTGTTGGCACCTGGCTGACCCAAGCGGGCGATTTGGGCAACCACCTCGGTCAAACGGGTGCGGAAGATGTCAAAATCACTGTGCGGCTGGATGGTGGCTTCGTCCATATAGAGCGAGCGGTCGATCTCGATTTGGATGGCGTGCTGGGCTTTGAGGGGCCGACCATAGTGTTGCGTCACATAGGCACCGGCAAAGGGCGTGTTTCGGGACACCACAAAGCCGGCCTTCAGGAAGGCGGCTTCGATCTGGTCCACCAGTTCCACATCAGCGGCCGCGCCAAAGCGGTCGCCCAGCACAATCTCAGGCCTCTGTACGCCACGGCGCGTGGCGGTTTCCACCGCCTCGCGTGGCATGGAATGGCAGTCGATCAGAATCGCTTCACCGAATCTGTGTCGGGCGTTGTCCAGAAGCCCTTTGAGGGCACTGTGGTAAGGGCGCCAGTAGGTGTCGATTCGCGCGTCAGCTTCGGTGCGGGTCATCTTGCCGTGATAAATCGCGCGGCCATTGGCCACCACACGGGGGATCACACCAAGGCCTGAGGCCACGCGAGGATTGTGGCCCACCTTGCGCACACCTTGGATAAGCGCCGGGTCGAGTTCCTCGGCGGCGCGGTTCAGGTCCAATAATGCGCGCGGCGCGCGGGCGACCAGAAACGGCGCGCCATACTTTGGGGCGTCGGCAAAGAGTTGGTCCACATAAGCGTCTTCAGAGGAGCGAATCGTGTGGGCATTGAGCAAAGAGCGGCGGATGAACCATTCCGGGTAGTCACAGCCGCTGTGCGGAGAGGCAAAAACCACGGAAGTTTGCACGGTTTGAGGCTCAAAAATGCGGTAAGCGGTGGTTTGCATCATCTCTCCTGTTCCCTCAAACTATAGCCGCAAAAATTACTGCGCCAAAAGCCCTTGATCCCCCCTGCGACTCCTTTTATAGAGACCGCCACCGGCGCGGGTTTTCCGCGCCCCCTTTTGTTAGGGGGTATTGAACATACGTCGGTAAAGGGCGATTAGCTCAGCGGTAGAGCACTTCGTTGACATCGAAGGGGTCACTGGTTCGATCCCAGTATCGCCCACCATGAATTCATCGCCTCTCATTTGAGAGGTCCCGTAACCCCAGGCGCACCGCAGCGCCGCGAAATGAGGAGAAGGCCCATGAAGGTCAAGAACTCGCTCCGCTCGCTCAAGAACCGGCACCGCGATTGCCGGATCGTGCGCCGCAAGGGCCGCGTTTACGTGATCAACAAGACCCAGCGTCGCTTCAAAGCACGCCAGGGCTAAGTCTCAGGACTTACATCACAGCGAAGAAGAAGCCGCCTTTTGGGCGGCTTTTTTGTTGGCTTTATTCAAATGCGGAGCTCACTTGAAGGTATAGGCGTAGGCAATGAAGGGACCAGTTGAGTAGAAATCCGCGCCAAAGGCTCCGTCCGTGCGGGTGGTTTCAAAGTTGATGTCATAGTGCCGCCAACCAAACACCACCGACGAGCGTTCGTTGAATTGTTTGGAGATCGCCAAGTTGGCGCTCCAGGCAAGGTCGTTGCCGTTGGCGCCAAAGCCGCTGGCATCCACCGCCACTGCGCCCGTCCAGCTGTCCGCGATCTCCCACGCATAGCGCGCACCGACCACAGGCTCCCACCAGCGCTCTGTGCCGCCTGCGTTCAACAGCCCGCCAGAGCCGACAACGCTTTGTGTCAGGCGGTTGTAGCGCGCGCCGCCTTGAACATCGAAGGCATAGGGGCGCCCATTGCCCATTTCGCCACTGATGGCGCGATAGCCAAACAAAAGTCCAAGCCAGCTTTGGGTGGAATCCACCTCAGCAGATCGGCCGGCCCCGGGACCAGCGGAGATATTGGCCGTCTCGCTTAGTCCGATGTAGTGGCCCTCGGCAATCAGGCCTAAACGCCCGTGCCAGGCCTCCAGACGGCCAGTGGTTGTGAAATCCAGATGCTCCAGCGCGTCTCTTAAGTTCATGTCCAGCGCGGCCGTATTGCCCGCAACGGTGACATCGCCATTTGTCCTGGCAGCTGCAAACAGGCCAAGCGTGCCGCGAATGCGCCAATCATCTGAATCCGAAAGGGTTATTGGGTTGGCCCAAAGCGGGCTGCTGCCCCAAATGAGCAAAGTCGATAGTGCCGAGAAAAGTCGAAACATCTAGAGCCTCCGGTCCTGTGAGTCCCGTCGCCTGATCCAGTCTGCGCCCGATTCTATGGTTTTCCCAAGCAAAAAATGAAAACGCCCCGCTGAAAAAACCAGCGGGGCGCTTAACTTTAGGTCCTGATCAGCTCATCAGAGGTTGAGCTTTTTGCCTTTGATAGGCGCCCAGAGCTTCTTGTTGGTCAGGTAGAGCAACACGCTGAGCAGGGACAGGAACAGAACGCCGGTCAGACCTGCGCGCTGACGCGCCATCATCTTGGGCTCGGCGGTCCACATCAAGAAGGCAGAGATATCCTCTGCGACATGGTGAATGTCGTTGGAGTGACCGTCCGCAAACTCAAGCTGGTCTTCGTACAGCGGCGGTGCCATGGCGATCCAGCCACCTGGGAAGGCGGTGTTCTCGTAGAAAGTGGTGCCAGCTTCTTCTTTCTCTTTGCCGGTGTAACCGGTCATCAGAGAGTAGATGTACTCTGCGCCACCCATGCCTTTGACCATCTGGTTGATGCCGGTACCGTATGGGCCGTGGAAGCCCGCACGTGCTTTGGCCATCAGGCTCAGGTCAGGTGCTTCAGGCAGACCACTTTCGGGGAAGTGGTCAGTGACCTTACGTGGGCGATCATCGTCCAGCTCCGGATCAAAGATGTCGAACTGCGCAGCGTAGGCACGCACCTGATCTTCCGGCAGGTGTGGACCACCTTCGTCAGCCAGGGTGCGCAGCGGCACGTACTTCAGACCGTGACACGCGGCACAAACCTCAGTGTAGACCTGAAGACCACGTTGCAGCTGGTTCTGGTCGAACTTGCCAAACGGACCTTCAAAGGAGAAGGCAACGTCTTCGATGTGGCCTGCGCCACCTGCTGCCATGGCAGCACCAGCCGACAGGGACAGGGCCGCGAGGGCGGAAATGCTAAGCTTCTTAAGCATGGCTGTTGTCCTTCTTATTCAGCAGGTTCGGCAGGTTTGCCGTAATGGGCGTTGAAATCGTCTTCGATGGTCGCCGGTGGTGTCAGCGGCTTCTCGATCACGCCGAGGATCGGCAAGATTACGAAGAAGTAAGCAAACCAGTAGGTCGCACCGATCAAAGAGATGGTGGAGTATGGCGGCTCTGCTGGCATTGCGCCGGCCCACATCAGAACGATGAAGTCGACAACCAGAAGGGCGTACCACCACTTGAACATCGGACGGAAACGACCGGAGCGCACGCGGGAGGTATCGAGCCATGGCACCAGAGCCATCGCGATGATCGCGCCAAACATCGCCAGAACACCGAAGAACTTCGCATCGATGATGCCGCCGGTGATCCAGCTGGTGAACATCACAACCCAAACGTCTGCGGTGAAGGCACGCAGGATCGCGTAGAACGGCAGGAAGTACCACTCAGGCACGATGTGTGCAGGTGTCGCCAGCGGGTTCGCTTCGATGTAGTTGTCCGGGTGACCCAGGTAGTTTGGCATGAAGCCAACGATGGCGAAGAAGATGGTAACAACAATTGCCAGACCCACGAGATCTTTGATCACGAAGTAGGGCCAGAACGGCAGGGTGTCTTTCTCGGCTTCTTCTTTGGAGCCTTTGCGCACGTCAACACCGGTTGGGTTGTTGTTGCCGGTGGTGTGGAACGCCCAGATGTGGACGATCACCAGCGCGGCAATCACAAACGGCACCAGGTAGTGCAGCGAGAAGAAGCGGTTCAGCGTGGCGTTGTCCACCGCTGGTCCGCCGAGCAGCCAGGTTTGGATAGCTTCACCGATGAACGGGATCGCACCAAACAGGCCGGTGATCACGGTTGCACCCCAGAAGGACATCTGACCCCAAGGCAGTACGTAGCCCATAAAGCCTGCGGCCATCATCAACAGGTAGATGATCATACCGACAATCCATGTGATCTCACGTGGGGCCTTGTAGGAGCCATAGTAGAGGCCACGGAAAATGTGGATGTAGACCGCAAAGAAGAACAGCGAGGCGCCGTTCATGTGCAGATAGCGGATCATGTGACCGCCGTTCACGTTGCGCATGATGTGCTCAACGGAGGCAAAGGCCAGATCCACGTGTGGGGTGTAGTGCATCACCAGAACAATGCCGGTGACAATCTGCAGCGCCAGGCAGAACGCCAGAACGATGCCCCAGATCCACCACCAGTTCAGGTTCTTTGGTGTTGGGATCATCAGGGTGTCATAGAGCAAGCCGATAACCGGCAGGCGGCTTTCAACCCATTTGGTTGGCTTGGATTTAGGTTCGTAGTGGTCGTGTGGAATACCAGACATTCGCGCGTTCCTTATCCGAGGACCAGTTCGCTGCCCTCAAAACGGGCAACAGGAACGTGGAGGTTTTCAGGAGCCGGACCTTTGCGGATGCGGCCGGAGGTGTCGTAGTGGGAGCCGTGACAGGGGCAGAACCAGCCGCCGAAGTCACCCGCGCCGTCGCCGAGAGGCACACAACCGAGGTGGGTACACACACCCATCATCACCAGCCATTCGCCGGCTTCGTCCATGGAGCGGTTTTCATCCGCCGCATCGGTGCCTGGCTTGTTGGCGTTCTGAGAGCCCTGGTCGATGGACAGCTCGTCCACGTTGACCGCGCGAGCGTCATCGATTTCCTGCTGTGTGCGGCGGCGAATAAACACCGGCTTTCCCAGCCATTTAACGGTCAGCTGCGTACCCGGCTCAATGCCAGACGTATCAACGCGAATCGAAGACAGCGCGCGTACGTCGGCGGAGGGGTTCATTTGATTGACCAGCGGCCATACGGCGGCACCGGTTGCCACGGCACCTGCGCCGGCAGTGGCGTAGTAGAGAAAGTCTCTCCGGGTGCCTTCGTGATCTTCTGCGTGGGACACGAGGTTCCTCCTATACAACCGGCCAGAAGGCCGATCTATGTAAAACTGGACCGCGAAAACGCAGCCTCTCTCCGCCGCTATTTAACGAAGGTGTTGCAACCCGTCCAGCGAACATTCGCTTATCTTTCAAGGTCGCGTCTCTCTGTCGCGCTTGTTGCGGCCCAAATGGGGTGTTCAAGCGCACTTATCTTACCCACACCTTAAGATCAGAGCCCAAATCCGGTCGAATCGCTGGAAACAGCAATGCTGGCTTGCTTGCGGGAAAGCCGCTACAGCTTGGCCCCATTGCAAAACGGGAGACGTGGCGTGATCAGCCTGAAAGACCTCGAATTTCTCTCTTCTCTTGCGCGCCATGGGCATTTTGCGCGGGCTGCGGAGGAATGCGGCGTATCGCAACCCGCCTTCAGCATGCGTATTCGCAAGCTGGAAGAGCGGCTTGATGCGGCGGTTGTGAAACGGGGCAATCGGTTTCAGGGATTCACGCCAGAAGGGGAAGCTCTGGTGCGGCATGCCCGCAAGATCATGGACGACATGAAGCTGCTGGAAGAGGAGTTCCGCTCGGCGGGTGGCAACATCTCAGGCCGATTGACCATTGGCGTCATTCCAACAGCTGTCGGTTTCGCGGCCGAGGCAGTCCAGAAGTTGAGAGCAGATCATCCCGGCATCATTGTGCGCCTGCAAACCGTGTCGTCGCTGGCAATCCAACAAGGGCTGGAAAACGGCGTGTTTGACGCGGGCATCACCTATGGTGAAGGGATTTCGCCGGAGATGCTGCGTGTAGAGCACATGTACAATGAGAACTACCTGCTTTTGGCGCCCAAAACGCTGGCGCCGCGTGAGACCGGCACCGCCAGCTGGGAAGAAGCCGCTGCGCTGCCGTTGAGCCTTCTGGATCCCAGCATGCAGAACCGGCGAATTTTGGATATAATTTTCCGCGACCTTGGTGTGCTGCCCAACATCGTCGCAGAAACCGGGGAATTCACTGCTTCCATGTTAATGGCTGCCAATGGTGTGGCCGCAACTGTGATCCCCGCAGGATTGGCCAATTGTCTGGGCGATATGCCAAATACAGTTGCTTTGCCGCTCACCTCGCCGGAGGAGGAGAAAGACGTGAGCCTGGTTTCCCCCCATCGCGACCCTGGACTGTCCACGGTAGAGGCGCTGCGACGAACACTCGGGCTGGTTGCGTCATAAGAAAATCTGATCGCAACTTAAGTTTTACATGATTGATTATCATTTTGCGTGATGTCACCGTACCCTATCTGGCAGGGAGGTGACCATGGTACCGCTGGACGACTCCAAGGGAGTTTGGAAGAAGAAAGGCACGGGCAAATCGCGCCGCACACCCAAAGGGCGGCAGGTTGACGATGTGGCCCTAAGCGAGGTGCAAGCACTGCTTGCGGATATGCCACGCCGACGGGATCTTCTGATCGAATATTTGCACGTTATTCAAGACGCTTACGGGCATCTCTCCGCCGCGCATATCCGCGCACTGGCCGAAGAAATGCGGCTGGCACAGGCAGAGATTTATGAGGTGGCGACCTTCTACGCCCATTTTGATGTGGTACGCGAAAATGAGACCCCTCCTCCTGCCCTGACCATTCGAGTCTGTGATTCGCTGTCTTGCGAGTTGGCCGGAGCAGAACAGCTGCGAAAAGCTTTGGAAATTGGCATGGATCCGGAGCAGGTACGCGTGTTGCGGGCGCCCTGCATGGGGCGGTGCGACACCGCACCTGTGATTGAACTGGGCCACAATCACATTCTGCATGCCACCGAAGAAAAAGTAATTGCCGCTATGCACGCGGGCGAAACCCACCCGCAGATCAGCGATTACCAAGGGCTGTCTGAATATAAGGCAGATGGAGGATACCGGACGCTTCAAGACCTGCGCGACGGCGGCGATTGGGAAGCGGTTCAAGCCAAGATCACTGAGGCAGGGCTGCGCGGCCTTGGCGGCGCAGGCTTTCCGTCTGGTACCAAGTGGGGCTTTGTGCGCGCCAATGCTGGTCCTCGCTACCTTGCTGTGAATGGTGACGAAGGGGAGCCGGGCACGTTCAAGGACCGCCATCACCTAGAGCGCAATCCACATATGTTCCTTGAAGGCATGCTTATTGCCGCTTGGGCGGTGGAAGCGGTGACTTGCTATATTTACATGCGCGACGAGAACCCCGGTGTCATCAAAATCCTGAAAAAGGAAATCGCCAAGCTGGTTGAGGACGGGCTGGTGGCACCGGACTACATCGAGGTGCGACGCGGCGCAGGGGCCTATATCTGTGGCGAAGAAAGCGCCATGATCGAGTCGATTGAAGGCAAACGTGGTTTACCCCGCCATCGCCCGCCGTTTGTGGCGCAGGTTGGGATTTTTAATCGCCCTACCCTCGTTCACAACGTCGAGTCGCTCTACTGGGTGGCGCGAATTGCTCGGTTTGGTCCCGAGGTGCTCAATTCCGTGGAGAAGAACGGTCGCAAAGGGCTGCGCAACTATTCTGTTTCGGGACGCGTGGCCAATCCAGGTGTCTACCTGCTGCCTGCCGGGTCAACCATTTTGGACATCATAGAGGCCGCTGGCGGTATGGCGGAAGGTCATAGATTCAAGGCCTATCAGCCAGGCGGACCGTCCTCCGGCCTATTGCCCGCCACGCTCAACGATGTGCCGCTGGATTTTGACACATTGCAGCCGCATGGCACCTTCATTGGCTCTGCTGCGGTGGTGGTCTTGTCCGATCAAGATAGCGCGCGAGATGCGGCTCTAAACATGCTGAAGTTCTTTGAAGATGAGAGTTGCGGGCAATGTACACCGTGTCGGACGGGCTGCGAAAAAGCTGTTAAACTCATGAATGCGGACAGTTGGGATCAGCCCCTGCTGGAAGACCTATGTCAGGTGATGAGTGACGCCAGCATTTGTGGCCTTGGGCAGGCTGCGCCCAATCCGATCCGCCTTGTGATGAAGCATTTCAGCGAGGAGATTTAGGATGGCGAGCATGGATTTGGGGGCGTTTTCGGTGAGTTTGGCGGTGAAGGATTTGGCCGCGAGCAAAGCCTTCTATGAAAAGCTTGGCTTTAAGATGATGGGCGGGCAGCCCACCGAGAACTGGTGCATCCTAAAGAACGGCGACCACATCATCGGCCTGTTTCAGGGCATGTTTGAGGACAACATTCTGACGTTCAATCCCGGCTGGGATCAGAGTGCGCAAAACACCGACAGTTTTACCGACGTGCGGGATATGCAAAAACAACTCAAAGCCGAGGGGCTGGAGTTGATGAGCGAGGCGGATGAAGCCTCTGAGGGGCCAGCGAGCCTGATGCTGCAAGATCCGGATGGCAATACCATCTTGATCGACCAACACCGATAGACAACAGGGGTCGCCATGCTTGACGCCAGCCAGACCAACACGTTGACGTTTTCCCTGGATGGGAAAGATGTGACTGTACCCGAAGGCACCACCATCTGGGATGCGGCCAACGGACAGGGATTTGTGATTCCGCATCTGTGCCACAAACCGGCCAAGGGCTATCGACCGGATGGCAATTGCCGCGCCTGTGTCGTGGAGGTTGAAGGGGAACGCACGTTAGCGGCCTCCTGTATCCGGCCTGCGACCGAGGGCATGGTGGTTAATACCCAGTCGGAACGCGCGGTAAAGGCGCGGGAAATGGTGATCGAGCTTTTGGTGGCGGATCAGCCCGAAGTGAAGCACGACGCCAGCAGCCATTTTGCCGATATGGCCGACCAAGTTGGGGTGGAACAGTCTCGATTCCCGGCCAAAGAGGTAGAGCGTGTGCCGTTGCTCGACGCCTCGCATGTGGCGATGAACGTCAATTTGGACGCCTGCATCAACTGCAACCTCTGTGTACGCGCGTGTCGTGAGGTGCAGGTCAATGATGTGATCGGTATGAGCGGACGCAACAACACCGCAAAGATCATTTTTGATCAGGACGACGCTATGGGCGAAAGCTCCTGTGTGGCTTGTGGAGAGTGTGTGCAGGCCTGCCCCACAGGGGCATTGATGCCTGCAGCCATGCTGGATGAAAATCAAGCCGGTGACAGCGCCGATTTTGACCGGGAAGTAGAGAGCGTTTGCCCCTATTGCGGGGTCGGTTGCCAGATCAAATTCAAGGTCAAGGACAACAAGATCCAATATGTCGAAGGCATTGACGGACCAGCGAACGAGAACCGGCTCTGCGTGAAAGGCCGCTTTGGCTTTGACTATATCGACCACCCGCACCGACTGACGAAACCTCTCATTCGCCGCGAAGATGCGCCACCCAAAGGTCTGAATGTAGATCCCGGAAATTTGATGACCCATTTCCGCGAGGCAAGTTGGGACGAGGCGCTCGATTTTGCCGCCGGTGGCATGGCACGGCTGCGCGCGGAAAAAGGCACTAACATTGCCGGATTCGGCTCTGCGAAATGTTCCAACGAAGAGGCTTATCTGTTCCAGAAACTGATCCGACAAGGTTTTGGTCATAACAACGTCGACCACTGTACAAGGCTGTGTCACGCCTCCTCTGTGGCGGCGCTGATGGAGAATGTCGGCTCCGGCGCAGTGACCGCGACATTTAATGAGATCGAGAACGCCGATGTGGCGATTGTTATTGGCTGTAACCCGATGGAAAACCACCCGGTTGCGGCGACCTACTTCAAGCAATTTGTGAAGCGCGGCGGCAAGTTGATCGTGATGGACCCGCGCGGCCACGGCATGAAACGCTTTGCCAGCCATATGTTGCAGTTCAAGCCGGGCGCCGACGTGTCGATGTTAAACGGCATCATGAACGTGATCGTCGAGGAGAAGCTTTACGATCAGCAATATATCGAGGCCTACACCGAAGACTGGGAGGTGATGAAAGAGCACCTCAAGGACTATCCGCCCGAAAAGATGGAAGAGATCTGTGGCATTGAAGCGGATGTGCTGCGCGATGTGGCGCGCACTTTTGCCGGAGCCAAGGCGGCGATGATTTTCTGGGGCATGGGCGTGAGCCAGCACGTGCACGGCACGGACAATGCGCGCTGCCTGATCTCGCTGGCGCTGATGAGTGGCCAGGTGGGTCGCCCAGGCGCTGGCCTGCACCCGCTGCGTGGGCAGAACAACGTACAGGGCGCCTCTGATGCGGGGCTGATCCCGATGTTCTTGCCAGATTATCAATCGGTGATGGATGACGGCGTGCGCTCTGCGTTCACCGAAGTTTGGGAGAGCGAAGATTTCTCCAACCAGAAGGGCCTGACCGTGGTGGAGATCATGGATGCGATCCATGAGGGCGATATCAAGGGTATGTACATTTTGGGAGAGAACCCGGCGATGAGTGACCCGGATGTGGATCATGCGCGAGCAGCGTTGGCCCATCTGGAGCATCTGGTGGTGCAGGACATCTTCCTGACGGAAACCGCGAACTATGCCGATGTGATCCTGCCGTCTTCGGCGTGGTACGAAAAGTCTGGCACGGTGACCAACACCAACCGTCAAGTACAAATGGGGCGGCCGGTGTGCCCACCACCGGGTGAGGCCAAGGAAGACTGGTGGATCGAGGTGGAGCTGGCCAAGCGCCTGGGGCTGGATTGGAGCTACACGCATCCCAAGGAGGTGTTTGCCGAGATGAAGCTCAACATGGGCTCGCTGGACAACATCACATGGGAGCGGTTGGAGAAAACCGCCGTGACCTACCCGAGCCTCAGCCCTGAGGATCCGGGGCAGGCGATTGTGTTTGGCGACGGGTTCCCGCGGCCAGAAGGGCGGGCGAAATTCACCCCTGCGAAAGTGGTCTCACCAGCGGAAACTCCAGATCCTGAATATCCGATGGTTCTGATCACCGGGCGTCAACTGGAGCATTGGCACACCGGCTCAATGACCCGCCGCGCCAGCACGCTCGATGCGCTGGAGCCAGAGGCGAACTGTTCCTTGCATCCACGCACACTGCGCAAGCTTGGAGTCGCACCAGGAGACTATGTGCAGCTGACAACCCGGCGCGGCTCACTCACCGTGATGGCGCGGGCCGACCGCGCAGTGGCCGAGGACAACGTGTTCCTCCCCTTCGCTTATGTTGAGGCGGCGGCCAATATTCTGACCAATGCCGCGCTGGACCCCTACGGCAAAATCCCGGAGTTCAAGTTCTCGGCGCTGCGAGTGGAAAAAGCGGAAACGCCGCCGATTGCGGCGGAGTAAACTCCGTCAGGGTTTTCTAAGGTCATAAGACACATGCAAACTGGATGTGAGCCGGGTGTCCGCGCCCGGCTCAAAGTCTGCCAGGAACAGGCGATCCCCGTGCTTTTGCGCAAGCTTCGGTGCAAAGATTCCCAAGATCAACGCCCACTTTCCCCGATTGAAGACCCCCAATCTGTGCGACACCAGAAACCGGGTTTCGATGCTGTTCATTGCGGGACGCGTGAGCGGAAATTCCCATGCAGCATCCGATTGAAAAGGGCGGAACAGAGCCCGAAACAGCCGGATCGGAAGCCAGGTCTGGCAAGGATCGTAAGTGATCATCTGCCCACCTGGCACCAGCTTGTCACGTGATGCATCCAGCAAAACATCGAGATACCTAAAATGATGCACCACCGCATGGGCATAGATCACGTCAAAATCGCTGTCCGTTGAGGCTGGATCAAGAAAATCTGCCTCAATAAAATGACGCGTTGGGCCAGTGCCTATGTTGGCGCGTAGCTGATCCAACTGCATGCCGCTCAGTTCCACCGCGTGGTACGCTTTGGCATGGTGCGCAAGATAGCCGCTTAGAGGCGACCCGGCGCCGGCACCAAGATCCAACACTTTCTTATCCGACAGGTCGCCCAACCAAGCCTTGTGCGTGTCATAGACAGCTTCGCGTGCTTCATGGGACACCGCCACCATCGCGCGGCGGCGCAGGCGGGACCACAGGTTCGTGGCGAAGGAATTCACCGGAGAAATCCAGCCTGCGCTTGTGGCCTCGTAATAGGCCTTTTGCTGCACATTCACCTGTCGCATTTCCTCGACAGGATCGGGTCCGTCGTGCATCCAAGTCTCTTTCTCAAATCAAGTGGACCGAACAGAAAAAGCGCGGTCAAAAAATCTATGGCTATCAGCCTAGAGCATTTTGACCACAGGTTCACCCCAAGATTAGACAGGCTCCACGCGTGGGGATTTAGTCACTTGGCACCGTGGTTAGCATGCTTTCGCGTTTTGAAAACTCTGCGTACCAGCCTGCCAACCCATCCCGTCCTTGGCGCCAGTTGCGGGCGTCATGGCGGAAATCCAGATAGCCCAACGCGCAGCCGACGGCGATTTGCCCCATGTCGAGCGGTCCAAACAGGTGGCTCATCCAGCGTTCATTTAGGGCATCCAGCGCACCTTCGACCTTGCCCCATTGCGCGGTGAGCCAGTCGTCAAACACAATTTCTTCGGGGCGCAGGCGCTTTTCGTAGACCATCAAGACGGCGGCTTCGAGAATGCCATCCGCGGTGGCTTCTAAGGTCAACACATCCCAAAGGCGCTCTTCTGGGTAGAGGTCCGCCCCGGCACGCGCCACCAGATAGCGACAGATCACGCGGCTGTCGTAAATCGCCGGGCCGTCCTGGCGCACCAAAGCGGGGATTTTGCCAAGCGGGTTGGCAGCGGCGGCTTCATCCGCTGTGTTGAGCGCAGTGGTGTGCACGCGGGTGAGTTCGACGTCGTCGGTCTGGCCGGTCTCTGCCAGGGTCACACGCACCTTGCGCACGAAAGGCGAGGCCGGGGAATGGATCAGCTGCAATTTGGACATCTCAATTACTCCGTTTCGGGGTCGGCAAAAGGGGATTGCATCAGGGCGGCGAGCTCACGGGCCTCGCTGCCAAAACCGTAGGCGGCCATTTGATCCGCCGCCGCATGGCGCACATCATTGGGTTTGTTCTGGCCAAGCTTCCAGGTGCCCTGCACATCGTCGATTGTCAGACGAAAAGGCACGATCATACGCAACATGCGATCGAAACTGTCGCCGGTCATCTTAGCCCGGGTCCAGGGCGGTTTGGGCAACAGGTTGGCTTCGAAATGCGCGGATAGACGGTCCAAAAGATCGGGCAAGTCGTTCTGAGGCAACGGGGACAGCTGGCCGGTGAGGTGTACAGCGACATAGTTCCACGTTGGGACCTGATCGTCTGCGTTGTACCAATCCGGGGAGACATAGCTGTCCGGCCCGCTCACGGCCAATCGCGCGAGTGTGGCGTTTTTTGCGGCGCGGGCCATTGGGTTGGATCGCACCAGGTGCAGGTCTGCGGTTTTTCCATCTTCGGATATAAGAAACGGCACGTGGCTCACCATCGGGGCGGCATCGGTTGCGGAGATTGCAAGCATGCCAAAGCCACGCTCCTTGGCAAAAGCCAGGTTCTTGTCCTCTGCGGTGCCGCGGAACGCCGGATTGGGATGCATGATGCGCCTCGTCTCTGATTTGGCGCGATCGTGCAGGGGCGATTAGAGATTGGCAACCGCAATTGCACGTTCAAAACGCAGTGGCACATCGCCTTCGCGCCACATGGGCAGTTTGGGCATGATCGCCGCAAAACGCTCGGACGCGATAAAGGCCTCCAGCCAGCGGGACAGATTGGGACCGGCGTCAACACCAAAGCGGGATTTGTTGATGAATGCGAACTGACGCACAAACGGCAGAATCGCCATGTCGGCCAGGCTCGGCATATCGCCAAAGAGCCAGAGTTTGTCACCGATCTGCTGATCCAATTTGGACAGAAACGCCATGGCTTGAGCGCGCGACTCTTCCGGGTCCAGCTCCGGATAGCGGCTGTGGTATTTGGTGTGATCCAGTGCGGCCTTAAAAGGACCATCTGCCTCGGCAATCAACTCATGTCCCAAGTCCGGCATATCCAGCCAGCCTTCCGGATCCTTTCGCTGCAGCGCCCAGACCATCACGTCGAGACTTTCGTCAATCACAAGATCCCCCGCTTTCAGGCAAGGAACTGTGCCACTGGGTGAGGTCTCCAAAAACGCAGGCGCCTTGTCACGCAGTAGAACCTCGCGCAGTTCAACTGCCACGCCAGATACCGCAACGGCCAAACGCGCGCGCATTGCATAAGGACAGCGGCGAAAGGAATAGAGAGCGGGCAATTCAGTCATCTTGTTTTCTCATTCCAGAAATATCTCGGGGGTTTGGGGGCTGGCCCCCAAGCGGTTAGGCCACCAGCTGTTGCCCACGCACGTCAAGGATAGATGCGGTCACAATCGCCCCTTCCTCTTGCGGGGTGCCAAAGGCGACTTCGGTAAACTGTTCCGTGCGACCCATGGTGGGGTTTTCCATCAGGATGTGATGGGTCTTGCCAAGCTGCGAAGACAAATGTTTTTCCACCTGCGCCGCCCCAGCGTCGCGCAATTGCGCCGCGCGGGCCTTGATGACGTTGCCGTTCACCTGACTTGGGATTTTGGCCGCCGGGGTGCCTTCGCGCTTGGAATAGGGGAAAACATGCAACCAAGTGAGGTCGCACTCCTGCACCAGCTTCAGCGAGTTTTCAAAATGCGCGTCCGATTCAGTCGGGAAGCCGGCAATGATGTCCGCGCCAAAGGTCATCTCCGGCCGCAGCTTTTTGGCCTCTTCACAGAAGCGGATGGCGTCATCCCGCAGATGCCGCCGCGCCATGCGTTTGAGAATCAAATCATCGCCATGCTGCAAGCTCAGATGCAGATGCGGCATCAGGCGCGGCTCTGTGGCGATGGCCAGCATCAAGTTCTCGTCCACCTCGATGCTGTCAATCGAGCTGATCCGCAGACGCGGCAGGTCCGGCACCAGCTTGAGGATGCGCATGACCAGATCGCCCAGTTTGGGCTGCATCGGCTGATCCGCGCCCCAACTGGTCAGATCCACGCCGGTCAGCACAACTTCATTGAAGCCTTTGTCCACCAGCCGTTTGATCTGATCGACCACCACACCGGCCGGGACCGAGCGGGAATTGCCGCGGCCATAGGGTATGATACAGAAGGTGCAACGGTGGTCGCAGCCGTTTTGCACCTGTACATAAGCGCGCGCGCGGGTGCCAAAACCGTCGATCAGGTGACCGGCGGTCTCGGTGACCGACATGATGTCGTCGACCTGGACCTTTTCGGTTTCCCCAATGAAATCGGCGGCCATGCCCTGCCATGTGGCGGGGTTCATTTTTTCGGTGTTGCCAATGACCTTGTCGACCTCGCCCATGGCGGCAAATGTCTCAGGCTCAGTTTGCGCGGCACAGCCGGTGACGATGATCTGGGCATCAGGATTGTCGCGGCGCAGGCGGCGAATTTCCTGACGGCTTTTGCGCACGGCCTCTGCCGTCACCGCGCAGGTGTTCACGATCACGGCGTTCTCAAGACCGGCGGATTGCGCCATGTCTTTCATCGCCTCTGATTCGTAAGAATTCAGACGACAGCCGAGTGTGGTGAACTTTGGCGCGGCGGCGGTCATTTGTGCCGCTCCAGAAAGGCAGCGTTGAACTGACCGGACATGACATGTTCGGTCTCACCCGTCATCCAGACGCCATCGTCAGCCCAGTTGATCCAAAGCGTGCCGCCGTCCAGATCAATCTGAACCTCGCGGCCGGTCAGACCACGGCGGGCGGCGGCCACAGCGGTGGCACAGCTGGAAGAGCCTGAAGCCAGCGTTGGGCCGACACCGCGCTCCCAGACCCGCATACGAATGTGGTTTTCGCCAATGACCTGCGCGACCTGCACATTGGTGCGCTCAGGATAAAGCGGGTGATGCTCATGTGCAGCGCCAAAGGTCACCAGGTCCACACTTTCCACATCGTCGACAAAGAAGGTGCAATGCGGGTTGCCCATGCCTGTGGCCGTAGGGGTCCCGTCGATGGGAAGTTCTAACGTGTCCATCTCCTGCGCAAGCGGCACTTCGTGCCACAAAAGCTGCGGATGGCCCATGTTCACAGACACCAGACCGTTTCCGGCTTCACGGGCAAACAAAGTGCCGCGATCCGTGGTCAGGGTCAGCGACTCAGCGCCCGACACATCCATCAGGTGCCGCGCAATACAACGGGTGGCATTTCCACAAGCGGCCGAGGTCGATCCATCGGCGTTATAAAACGTCAGATGCGCGTCTGCGTTGCTGCCCTCTGTGCCATGGGTGATCACCGCAAGCTGATCAAATCCCACACCTTTTTGCCGGTGCGCGATGGCGGTGATTTGACCTTCGGTCAGATCAAATGCGCGCATGCGGCCATCGACAACGACAAAATCATTGCCCAGCCCATGCATTTTCATGAATGCCAAAGGGGTTTCAACACGTGTATCCATTGGGCGCATATACGCCCGTTGCACAGCCTTTTCCAGTATCGTGAAATTTTTCTCGAGAATCGGGTTGACCCCCTCGGTCAGTCGGCATAGTAACCGCGCACCAACACAGAGAGTGGGCCGTTAGCTCAGTTGGTAGAGCAACTGACTTTTAATCAGTGGGTCATAGGTTCGAATCCTATACGGCTCACCACTTTCAAACAAAACCCCGCCATTGGCGGGGTTTTGTTGTTTTGGCACCCTCAAATGAGACCTGTGATTGCTATGCGCCTCTCGCGGCGGCGTTGTGGCTTGGGCTAGTCCAAATCAGTGCGTGCTGGACGGCGTAGAGCCTGGCTCACGCGGAAGCTGCCGGGCGACAGGCCGCGCGAGCGGGTGCGCAGAACGGGGGTTTGTTCGGACGTGCCGCCGGTGGCCTCGCGGGCAATAATGAAGAGGCCGCTGGCAACAATCACCGCGGCGCCGATCAAGGTCGGCGCATCCGGGGTTTCGTCAAACAGCAGCATGCCAAAGATCACAGCCCAGATGATCTGAGAATACTGCATCGGCGCCACCAAGGCGGCTTCGCCGATTGTGTAGGCGGAGACCATGAGCAAGGTGGCGATGAAGCCAAACACCGCCACAATGGCGAATCCTGCCAGATCTGGCGCGGCAACCGGCTGATAGACAAAAGCCATCGCCACGGACATAACGGCCACGCTGATCAGAAGCGGATAGAGCATCAGCACCACACGGCGCTCGTCCTGGCCAATTTTGCGCACGATAACGGATTGCAATGCGGCGGTGCCTGCAGCCACCAAAGCCGCGAGGTGGCCAAGGTTCAACTCGGTTGCCCCGGGGCGAACAACAATCATCACCCCCAAAAGGCCCACCAGAACCGCCAACATACGCCAGATGCCCACTTTCTCGCCGAGGACGGGAATCGCCAGGACAGTGACCAGCAAAGGTGTGGAGAACAGCAGCGCATAAACCTGCGCCAATGGCAGCACCGAAAAGGCGTAAAAGGCAGCCGTGGGGCAGATCACCACGCAGAGCGACCGCAGCGCCACCCACCATGGGTGCACCGGGCGCAGATTGCCATGGGTGGGGTCGCGCACCAGCATCAGGGTGATCAAAGGGAAGCCAAACAGCGACGAAAAGAACACGATCTGGAACGGCGAAAACGTCGCGCCGAGGTGTTTCACCACAACGTCGTGGGTGGAATAGATCGCAAAGGCCAGCAGGGCCAGCAAGGTCGCTTTCAGATTCATGGGGCTGCTCCGCGCCTGATTGCGCTAACGGATTGAGTCATCCGATGTGTGCCACGCGCCGCCTCAAAAGGGAAGCGGCGCGTGCGGTTTTAGAAGTAGCTGCGCACCAAACTGCCTGCGATCAGGCTCCAGCCGTCTGCGATCACAAAGAAAGACAGTTTAAATGGCAAAGACACAATCGCGGGCGGGACCATCATCATCCCCATGGACATCAGCACGGCGGCGACCACGAGGTCGATGATCAGGAACGGCAGGAAGATCAGGAAGCCGATCTGAAACGCGCGGGCAATTTCCGAGAGCATGAAGCTGGGCACCAGAACCGATAGGGGCGAGTCCGGGCCGGGGGCGGTGTCCACCGTATCCGGGCGCAACGACGCCAGATGGGTGTAGGTGTCCGGGTCCAAGCGGGCGGCCATAAATTGACGGAAGGGTTCCGCGGTCAGCTCAAAGGCGGTTTCGATGTCGATCAGTTCCGCCATCAGGGGCTCGACGCCAGTGGTCCAGGCCTGTGTGAAAACCGGCTCCATGACGTAGTAGGTCAGGAACATCGCCAGCGAGACCATCATCATATTGGGCGGAGATTGCTGCAGACCAATGGCCTGACGCAGGATCGAGAGCACCGTCACGATGAAAGGGAAACAGGTGACCATGATCGCAATCCCCGGCGCGAGGCTGAGAACCGTGATCAGGAGAAAGATTTGAATGCTGCGTGCCGTCAGCGAGCCGTCTTGGGTGATCGGAATGGACAGATCCTGCGCCGAGGCCGAATCTGCCATAAAGAGAAAGACGGTGGAGAAGGTGACGGCAAGAAAAGCCGCGCGGATCATCACAGACCGCTTTCGAACTCTGCCACTTCGGTTAGGCGCACGGCCAGCTGGCCTTCCTGTCCGCCTTCCATTTCCTCAAGCTCGCCGCGGGCGATGAGTTTGTCGCCCACATAAAGCTCCACCGGGTCATCCACACGTTTGTCGAGCGGCAGAACCGAGTTTTCGTTCATGTTCAGCAGGTCGCCGATCAACGGTCGTGCCTTGCCCACGGAGATGGTGATCTCCACAGGTACAGAGGTGAACGGGTTGCCGGATTCAGATTTGAGAGTTGGATCAGCCATTCTGGGCCTCCTTGCGTGTTTCATGTGTGAACGCAGCCATTGCTTCAGCAACAGCTTCGAGAACCTCGCTGAGATCAATCAGGCGTTCGCGTTGGGCAAATTCAAAACGCACCTGGCCTTCTGCCAGGTTTTCGTCGCGCACCACTTCGACGGGGAATGTTTGGTCTTCGGGCATGACGTCGATGACCGGCTGGTAGCAATCCGGCGCTGTGGACAACACCACCGGGGTTTCACTGTTATCGCGCACAATTTTGTGCAGCTGTTCCACGGCCAAGGCGCCAACGGCCTGACGGGCCACCTCTGGCAGCACAGTCATGATGGCTTTCTCCACCGTGGGGGCGAGATCGGCGAGAATCGCTTCGCGCGCCTCGTGGTAGGTGAAAGACAGATCGTTCAATTTGGTGGAGAGGGCAGCAGACACACTGGCGTGTTCCTCCGACTTGGCGCTGATCGCGTCGTCCCAACCAGCTTTGTAGCCCTGCTCAAAGGATTCGAGCATGTCATCTTCATTGCCGTCCTCCTGTGTTGCGACAGGTTCCGGCTCTGGGGCGGTGATGCCGCCAAAGTCTTCAAACAGATGGGAAATCGACATCAGGCTTCCTCACGATCATCGAGCCAGTTACGGAGAATCTCCACGGTTTCATCTTTGCGGTCGCTGATCAGGCCACGCAGACGGTCTGCGGCATCAGATTGCGACATGCCACCACCGTCACCGCCCAGCGCAGGCAGGCCGCCACCCAGATCAGGCAGGCCACCAACGTCGCCACCCATGTCGCCAATCGCCATTGGCATGCCCATGTCGCCACCCATGTCGCCCATCATTGGCGCCATGGCCGGGAAGTCACCGTCTTCACCGCCAAGATCCGGCAACATTGGGGCGTCACCCAGTTCGTTCAGTTCGCGACTGCCGCCACCGGCCAGCAATGGACGGACCACAAACAGGCCCAGTACCAGCGCCACAATCGCCAGCACCGCGGTTTGGATGATCGACATCAGGTCAAGTTCCATGCCTTTAAACATGGAGGATTCGGCAGAGGTGCCCATTGGCAGGACCGGCTGGAAGTTCATCGACTTCAGGGTGATCACGTCCCCGCGGGCTTCGTTAAAGCCCACCGCAGAGGCCACCAGTTCACGCAGCGCTTCGAGTTCTTCGTCGGGACGCGGGGTTACAACAGGCTCGCCAAGATCATTTTCGGTTTGTGTGCCGTTCACCAACACCGCCACAGTCATACGTTTCACCGCGCCAGGCTGACGCAGAATTTCACGCTGGGTCTCGGACACCTCGTAATTGATGCGCTCGCGGGTTTCGCGGTTCTGGTTGGTGGAGCCAGAGCTTCCGGCGGCATCCCCATCCGGTAGATTGGAGGCCACGGTCACCTGACCGGCCGCGTTTTGAGAATCGGTGCTGCGCTCTTCGGTGTCGGTGCTGATCGCCACACGGCTCGCAGGATCAAAAATACGCTCGGTGATAGATTCGGTCTCGGTCACCGTCTCGATGCTGACTTCGACAACCGCATTGCCCGGACCCACGCGGGCTTCCAGCATACGCTGAACCGCCAGACGGGTTTCTTCTTCTTTATTGTCACCCACTTTGGTGCTGGTTTCATCCGCCACGCCCACCAGACCGCCGCTGCCATCAATAATGGCAACATCTTCGGGAGAGAGACCGGAGACCGCAGAGGCCACAAGAAACCGCAGCGCTTGCGCATGTTTGTTGGGCAAATCTCCGGCAGGTGTGGTGATCGTCACGGAGGCGGACGGTTTGATATGCCGTTGAAAAGGATTGGAGGAGGCGTTTGCAATATGCACACGTGCCTGGCTGATCAGAGGGCTCACAACAATTGTTCGAGCCAACTCACCTTCTTTGGCGCGCCAGTAGGCTGCGTCAAACATTTGCGAGGTGGTGCCAAAACCCGAAAGCGAATCGAGAAGCTCGTACCCCTGAGTCGTATTGGCAGGCAAACCTTCGCTGGCGAGCGTCATGCGCAGCTCATCCCGGGAACCGGAAGCTACATAAATAGATCCGCCGCGCACTTCATAAATGGCGCCGCGTTGTTCCAGAGCTGTGACGACTTCGCCAGCCGCTCCGCTTTCCAAACCACTATATAGAAGGGCCATTCCCGGTTTGGTGGCGACCCGACCCAAAGACAATACGGTCGCAAAAACCGCAATCGTGGCCAATACGACGATCACCTTTCGCCGATTGTCCATTGCTGTCCACATATTCAAAAATTGTTGCACGTTTCTTCTCCGTGGGATCGCACCTTCTGCACGACCGTCACGAACTGTTTCTCTCAACAGACTTAATAATCGGTTAGTTTCTGTATGGGAGAAGTTGCAGGGACAAAGAATTTGGAACCTGTGATGACTGACGAAACTGTCGAGACAGAAGACGCACCGAAAAAAGCGTCAAAACTCCCTTTAATCATTGGGCTCGTGCTGGCTTTGGTTGGCGGCGGCGGCGGATTTTATGCCGTCTATTCGGGCATGATTTTGGGGGATGATTCTGCTGAAGTGGCCGAAGAATCGGCGCCTGCGGAAGAGATCGAAGCACTGCCTGACGTTGTTTACGTCGGCATGGACCCTCTTATTGTTTCACTGACTTCCAGTGGCGGCGCCGACTACCTGCGGTTCCGCGCCCAGTTGGAAGTGCCAAGCGATCATCAGGAAGAAGTCGAGCGGGTGTTGCCGCGTGTTGTGGATGTGCTGAACGGCTATCTGCGGGCGCTGAACACATCGGACATCGAATCGCCGGATGCGCTGGTGACCCTGCGGTCGCAAATGCTGCGTCGCGTACAAATTGTAACCGGACCTGAACGAGTTTCCGACCTTCTGGTCATGGAATTCGTGTTGAACTGAGGAGTGTCGAGATGAACTTGATCGCAGATATCTTGTTGGTAGCCGGTGCCCTCGGGGCAGGCATCTATTGTTTTGTGCTAGCGCGCCGCCTGTCCAAATTCAACGATTTGGAATCAGGTGTGGGCGGAGCCGTGGCGGTTTTGTCCGCCCAGGTGGACGACATGACCCGCACCCTGAAGGCCGCACAAGGCACCGCTGGTAAATCCACCGAACGCCTGGAAGCGCTAACGCAGCGAGCAGAAGGGGTTTCTAAACGTCTTGAGCTGATGATGGCCGCGATGCACGACATCGAAGACGCAAAACCTGCCAAAGCAAAGGCCGCGCCGGAACCGGAAGAGGTAGAAGACACCCCTGAACCGAAGGCAGAGGCCCCTGTAGAGGCAGAGATTGCGGAACCCGAATCGGCGGAAGAAACAGCCGAGGATGAAAACTGGGCCCGGATGCAGGCAGAAGCCATTGCAGCAGAAGAAGCCAAGTTGATCCGTCGCGCCAAGAAAAAAGCCAAGAAAAAAGCCAAGAAAAAGGCGGCGATGGCTCTGGCAGCCATGCAGGCAGAGGCCGCACCGGCGGCCGCGAAGCCTGCGGCAGAGGACAAAGCGCCTGAAGCTGGCACCATGTTTAAACGCCACGTCGCCTAACTGGAGCGTATGTGATGAAAAAAGACGCCAAGAAAACCCGCGCCAAGGCGGCTGCGGAAACGTTGACCAAGCCGGACGCTCCGGCAGGGAAAGCGAAGGCCAAAAAGAAAGCGCGCCGGAAACAGTCCAAGGGAAGTCTGTTTCTGATCGCGACGTTTTTGATTGGCTCCGCCACCGTGCGCGTGGGTATCAGCGCCAATGAAGCTTTGGCGCGCGAAGAGCCGCTTTTTGAATCGCCCTTGGCCAGCATGGCCAAACCAGAAACCTGCGAGCCGCCAGAAGACCTGCGCGAGTTGATGGCTGTGTTCAAGGAACGCGAACAGCGCATCGAGCAGCGTGAGAAAGAGATCAAGAATCGCCTGCAAGCGCTCAACGTCGCGGATGGCGAAGTGACCCGCAAACTGGCCGCTCTGGAGGATGCCGAAGGGCGTCTGCGCAGCTTGATCGCCTTGTCTGAGACCGCTGCCGAAGACGATTTGGGGCGACTCACCCAAGTGTATGAGACCATGAAGCCCAAAGATGTGGCCGCTCTGTTTGAAGAGATGGACCCGAAATTTGCCGCTGGTTTCATCGGTCGTATGAAACCTGAAAGCGCTGCGGGCGTTATGGCGGGCATGGCCCCGGATGCGGCCTACACAATCAGCGTAATTTTGGCCGGTCGGAACGCAAATACCCCCACCGAATGAGAACTTGTTAACCGGCGTCGGCCTATGGTCGGACTGAAACGCTACTAGGAGTTTGAACCCGTGCTAGGCATTATTGGCATCGCTGTTGTTTTTATCATGGTGTTGGGCGGATACGTTCTTGCCGGTGGTAGTCTTGGCCCGATTATGAAGGCCCTTCCCTTTGAGATGATCATCATCGGCGGCTCCGGTGTTGGTGCCTTTTTGGTGTCCAATGACGGCTCGGTGGTAAAGCACACGCTGAAGGATCTCGGCAAAGTCTTCAAAGGCCCGAAATGGAAGCCGGACGATTACAAGGATCTGCTGTGTTTGCTGTTTGAGCTCATACGATTGGCCAGGAAAAACCCTGTGGCCATCGAAGAGCACATCGAAAACCCGGATGAATCCGACATTTTCCAAAAATACCCCCGCATCACTGCGGACAAAGAAGCGATCAACCTGATTGCCGACACCATGCGCTCTGCGTCGATGAACTATGACGACCCGCATCAGGTGGAAGAGGTTCTGGAGAAGCGAATCGAAGCCAATTTCCACCATGCGATGCACCCCAACCACGCGTTGCAGTCACTCGCGGATGCGCTTCCGGCGCTGGGAATTGTTGCGGCGGTTTTGGGTGTTATCAAAACCATGGGCTCGATCGACCAACCACCAGAGGTTCTGGGCGGCATGATCGGTGGCGCGCTTGTGGGGACGTTCCTCGGGGTTTTCCTGGCCTATGGTCTGGTAGGTCCGTTTGCCGCCAAAATCAAAGGTGTGGTCGAGGATGAAGCGCATTTCTATCAGCTTATCCGTGAGGTGCTGATTGCGAACCTGCACAACCACTCGCCAAACATCTGTATCGAGGTGGGGCGTCAGAACACGCCGGGCCACAACCGTCCGCAGTTTGCGGAGCTGGAAGAGGCGCTGGCCGAAGTGAAGAAGGAAGCGGCATGAAACAGCTTCTGCTTGCTGTTCCGATGGTATTGGCGGCCTCTGCGGGGGCCGCACAAGACGTGCTGTTCCGGTCCGGCGAGCACGAAGATTTCACCCGTTTGGTGGCCACCCTGCCTTCCTCGGAAACCGATTGGACCGTGTCGCGTGACGGGCGGTTTTACACCATCAAAATCGAGGGTGATGACGTCAACCTGCGCACCAGCACCATTTTTGACAAAATCCCGCGGGACCGATTGGCCAATGTTGTGGCCAATGACGCCGCTGGTGAGTTGGAACTGGAACTGGCCTGTGCCTGCCGTGTTGTGTCGATCCCTTACGATGGGCGCTATGTGATCTTTGACATTCGCGACGACCTGCCACCTGCGCAGAACGACGACCTGCCACAGGTGCCGCTATCTTTTGGCGAGGCTGTGCCGGTTGAAAAAAAGCCTCAGCGGCAGTTCCGGTTCTCGTCGTTTGAGGCGGCTAGCCCAACACCACCGCCGGTTCAGGTGGCCGCCGCTGAGCCCAAGCCGGATTTTTCCGACTTACTGGCAATCGATAATTTTGTCGACCGCAGCGCCCAGGTGCAGGTCTTGCGGGGTGATCTGATCAAACAGGTCGACCGCGCGGCCAATCAGAACCTGTTGCAGGCACAAACTCCCGAGGTGGAAGACACCAGCGGGCTGGTTGGCAAACCTGTGAAAACCGCTGAGTCGCAAATGCCGCAGCTCAACAGCTCGGACCATGTGCCGCCGCAAGCGGCCGTTGGAAAAGACCTGAACATCGTCGCCTATAACGTGCTTGACGAAGTGGGCCGCGACATCGCGGCGCTGCTCAGCGGGCAAGTGGCCACCGGCATGTGTCTGCCGGATTCGGCGGTGAACATCGCCGACTGGAGTGGCGAAGGCACCTTTGTGCAAGAGCTTGGCCGTCTGCGTCAGGAAGTTGTGGGCGAATTTGACCGCACCAACAAGGATGCTTTGCGTGAGCTGGCGCAGCTCTACGTGCATTACACCTTTGGCGCGGAAGCTCTGCAGATCATGAATCTGCTGCCGGAAAGTGGCGAGAACAGCATCCTGATCGCCATGGCGCATATCATGGATGGACGCACGCCCCCTGAGGACAACCCGTCTTTTGCCAGCCAAGGGCATTGCGCAGGAAACTCTGCCATGTGGGCCGCCTTGTCCGGCGAAACCCTGGTGGGAGAAAGCGCGGTCAACGGCGCATTGGATGCACTGCAGAAGATGCCACGCCATCTGCGTGAATATCTTGGGCCGCAGCTGAGCAATCGGTTGGTGGCGCAAGGCCAAACCGAGGCCGCGATGCTGGTTCTGAACGGAATTGAGCGCACATCGCCCAAGCCGGACATCAACTTTGAGTTTGCCGAAGCCACGCTGAACGCGGAACTGGGCAACACCGAGGAAGCCACCGAGGCGCTTACCGAAATTGCTACGCAAAACGCTGATATCTCCACCAAGGCGGTGATTGACCTAATTGAGAACCATGTGGCGCAGGGTGACTCCCCCTCGCCGGAGACCGTGTCTCTGGTCGGCGCTTTGGCTGTGGAACACAAGGGCGGCGCCATGGGGCCAGACTTGCGCCGTGCCCATGCTTTGGCGCGTATGATGGGCCATGAATTTGGCGAAGCCTTCAAAATCATCAATGACATCGAAACCCGCGACGGGGCTGAGGCGGCCGAAGATGTGCGCAGCCAGCTGGTTATGGCGGTGCTGGAGCAGGCCGATGATTTTGAGGTGATCTCCTGGTCAATTCAGGAACGTCTGGCCTCCCCTGGGCGTATTTCGACAGCGGCTGCGTTGCAGCTGGCCCATAAGACCTTCGAGATGGGCTTCCTGGGGGAAACCAAACGTCTGATGCAAGCCGCGCAGACGGTGATTCCGACGGATGAAAAACGCCTGTTGAATGCCCGTTTGGCGCTGGCGGAAGCCTTGCCGAAACGCGCGGAAGCGGAACTTATGGGTATGGAAACCCCAGTTGCGGATCGTTTGCGGGCGCAAGCCAAAGCCATGGCTGGCGATCATGCCGGAGCGGCGCGTTTGCTGGCTGAGCTTGGCGAACGTGGATTGGCGGAAACCGAAGCCTGGCTTGACGGTGACCTGGCGTCTCTGACAGCTTCAGAGAACGAAGTCTTGCGACGGGCCTCCACCTATCTCTTGCCGCCGGAAGAGGGCAGCGAGTCCGAGGCGGCCACAGATCGTGTGACCGAAGGCATGTTGGCGCGCAATCGCGCCTTGCTGGAAGGCGCGGCGGAGAGCCGGGGCGTGCTGGGCGAATTGCTCGATCTGCACAGCGTGACCGAGCCATCTTCTTAACACCGGTTACCACATCTTAACCATGCGCCGATAGCTTGGGCCTTGAACTGGGGCAGAAAGCTATCGGTATGAAAAAACAGTACGTTTTCAACGCGATGTCGCGATTCTATGGCGACTCACTCAAGACCGTCACAATCGGTCTTCTGGGACTTGTGACAAGTCTCTTTTTGGTTTTCACCACATTTGTACAAGACAGCACCGACAGCGCGGAAACCCACAACAGGGATGACGCGGCCGATCAGGCGCGCCCCTCCAATAATGCCGCCACAATCAAAGCCATTTTTAAACGCGATCTGGCGCAATCGCCGGATCAGGCGCTGATGCCGGTGAAGCGCACGGCCACTGTGATCCGCGAAAACAATTTCCCGCTGCTTCAGCGCAGCGGTTCAGCTGGCGCGATGGGATCGCTTGTGCCGCTTGGATCTGGATCGGGCCGATCACTGCTGAGCAATGGAGGGTAATCCGTGAACCCAACCTTCTCCATCAAAGCGCTTTTCAGCCCGACGATCCTGCTCGCCCTCGCCCTGATGGCGATTATTGTCATGATGATCCTGCCGATGCCCTCCTGGGTGTTGGACATCGGATTGGCCGCGTCTTTTGCCCTCGCGATTCTGATCTTCACCGTGACGCTGTTTATTGAGCGTCCGTTGGACTTTTCCGCCTTCCCAACCATTTTGCTGGCCTCGCTGATGTTGCGCCTGTCGCTCAACGTGTCCTCGACCAAACTGATCATTGGGCAAGGCCACACCGGCACAAATGCCGCGGGTGATGTGATCGAAGGCTTTGCCAACTTTGTGATGGGCGGAAGCGTGTTTTTGGGCCTCGTGGTGTTCTGTGTGCTGCTCATCGTGAACTTCATGGTGATCAACAAAGGTGCCACTCGGATGGCCGAAGTGGGCGCGCGCTTTGCGCTGGACGGCATGCCAGGTAAGCAGCTTGCGATTGACAGCGACATGTCCGCCGGTGCGATTGACCACGCCGAAGCCAAAGCCCGCCGGGAGCGGGAACAGCAGGAAACCACCTTCTTTGGATCGCTGGATGGTGCGTCAAAGTTCGTAAAAGGCGACGCGATTGCCGGCCTGTTGATCACGCTGTTGAACCTGGTGATGGGCCTGATCATGGGCGTCGCCATTCATGGCATGCCAATCGGCCAGGCGTTTGAGACCTATGCCATCCTGACCGTGGGTGACGGTCTGGTGACCCAGATCCCGGCCGTGATTATCTCGATTGCCTCTGCCTTGCTGCTGGCACGGGGCGGCACCACCGGCTCCACCGACTTGACCCTGCTGAAACAGCTGGGCAACTACCCGCCTGCGATTGCCACCGTGGCCGTGCTGATGATGTTGTTTGCGCTGGTGCCTGGTCTGCCATTCCTGCCTTTCCTTGCAGGCGGCGGCGTGCTTGGTTTTGCGGCGTATTACCTGCACCAGAAGAAGAAAGAAGAGGCCGATGCCAGCCTTGAAATCGATGAGGAAGACGCACCGGTTCTGCCACGTGACAAGCCCATCGGCGACGTGCTGGACTTGGACGACATCCACGTGGAGTTTGCCACCGATCTGGTAAACATGGTGCTCGATCCCGGCGCAGGTCTCGATGCGCGCATCACCAATATGCGCACCCATGTGGCCTCGACCTATGGCCTGATCCTGCCGGAAATCCGCCTGACCGACGAGCCGTCGCTGCCAAACGGCACCTACACTATTCGCATTCAAGGTGTAGAGCAGGTGCGCGACCGACTGGAGCCGGAGAAAGTTCTTGCCTTGGCAGGCGACAGCCCGGACTCGCTGCCTTCCGGTGAGGATGTATCCGAGCCGGTCTATGGCGCCCCTGCCCGCTGGATCGACAGCGCCGCGCAGGAGAAAGCCGCTCTCGCCGGCATCACCATTGTGACACCGGGGGAGGTTCTGGCGACCCACCTGCTGGAAACAATCAAATCCAACTTTGGCCGTCTGCTGACGTTTAAGGCGCTGCGTCGCATTCTTGATGAGATGATGAACCTGTCTGATCCGGTGCGGGCCGATGCCAACCGCCGGATGATGGATGAGTTTGTGCCAGACAAAGTCCCGCTAGATCTGCTGCACCGCATTCTGCGCATGCTGCTGGATGAGCAAGTATCTATCCGCAATATGCCGCTGATTTTGGAATCCATCGCCGAGGCCCGCCATGTGAGCGTGCAGCCGGAAGCGATCTGCGAGAATGTACGTCAACGTCTGGGCTTCCAGCTGATTTCCGATCTGAAGCGCGACGACGGAACCATTCCATTGGTCCAGCTGGCGCCGGAGTGGGAAGACACCTTTGCGACCTATCAAGTGGATGGCGACGCAGGCGGCATGGACGTGGCGCTGCCACCGGATGTGTTCAACGCGCTGGCCCAATCGATTTCCGACCGGATGACTGATGCAGGCAACAGTGGGATTTTTGCCGCGCTTGTGACGTCAACCAGGCGCCGGAGATTCCTGCGCACGGTGCTCAGCGCCAAAGGCATCTCCAATCCTGTGCTCAGCTTTGAGGAAATCGGACTGGATGCACGGCCCGCGCTTGTTGGGGTTGTTGCCGCATGATGGAGACCGCCCTCTTCCTTCTGAACACCACAGAAGCCGCGCTTTGGCACGGTTTTTTGGTGTTTTTGCGGGTGGGCACAGCGGTGGCCTTGCTGCCAGCCTTTGGCGAGACCTCGGTGCCGACCCGCATCAAGCTGGGCTTGGCATTGGCGTTCACTGTCATTGTTGCGCCAGCCGTGCCGGTGTTTGAAAGCGCCGAGCCGACCTTCCCATTGATCGCGCAATACGCGCTAACCGAAACCATCAGCGGATTTTTGATGGGCATTGGCATTCGCATGTTTGTGTTTGCATTGCAGACCGCAGGTACAATTGCCGGTCAGTCGACATCTTTGGCGCAGCTTTTGGGCGGCGCGGCGGGCGAACCGCTGCCAGCGATTGGTAATGTTCTGGTGATCGCCGGTCTCGCGCTGGCGGTGACCATGGGGCTGCACGTCTATGTCGCGCGTTATTTGATCGGATCTTACATGCTGTTCCCTGCTGGCACCTTTCCGCCACGGGAAATCATGACCGAATGGGGTGTGCCGCATATGGCGCAGGCGTTTAACATGGCGTTCCGTTTGGCGGCGCCGTTTGTGATCATTTCGGCGATCTACAACCTGATGCTTGGCGTGATCAACCGCGCCATGCCGCAGTTGATGGTGGCCTTTGTGGGGGCGCCGCTGATCACGGCGGGCGGCCTGTTCCTTTTGTTCCTTGTGGCGCCTGCGCTGCTCACCCTGTGGTGGGGCGCAATGGAGGCGTTCATGATCAACCCGGTTGAGGGCCTGAGATGAGCGGCGGCGGTCAGGACGACGACAGCGAAAAGAGTTTTGAGCCCACCCAGAAGAAACTGGATGATGCGCGAAAGAAAGGTGAGATAGCCAAGTCCATGGATGTCTCCGTGGCGGCGGGTTACCTTGGCCTAACTCTGGCGTTTCTGACCGTTGGCCCCGCCACCATCAAATCGGCTGGCAACGGTTTGATGGTGCTACTGGATCAGGCAGATGAACTTGCGCCAATGGTGTTTGAGGGCAATCCGTCTACGCCGCTTGGCGGGATCATGCTGGAAACCATAACGTCCGTAGCCCCTTGGTTTGTCGTACCGATGGTCGCGGTGATCCTGAGCGTGATAGCGCAGCGCGCTTTTCTGGTGACGCCGTCCAAGCTGGCGCCCAAACTGTCGCGCATCAATCCGATCTCTAACGCCAAAAACAAGTTTGGCCGCAGCGGTCTGTTTGAATTTGGCAAGAGCTTTGCCAAGCTGGTGATCTTCTCGGTCTGTCTTGGGTTTTTTCTGAAGGCACGCATGGCCGAAATGGCCTCCGCCATTCAACTTGATGCGATGATGGTGCCAGCCCTTCTGGGCCGCCTGATGCTTGAGTTTTTGATGATTGTGATTGTCGTCTCCGCTTCGATCGCGGTGATCGACTATTTCTGGCAACGCGCCGAGCACATTCGCAAAAACATGATGACCCGTAAGGAAATGACCGACGAAAGCAAAGAGGCCGAAGGCGACCCGCATATGAAACAGCAGCGGCGCCAAAAAGGTCAGGAAATTGCGATGAACCAAATGCTGGCGGATGTGCCGGACGCGGATGTGGTCATGGTGAACCCGACGCACTACGCCGTCGCGCTGAAGTGGTCCCGCATGCCCGGTGCCGCGCCGGTCTGTGTGGCCAAAGGTGTAGACGAAGTTGCGGCCAAAATCCGCGAAGTGGCACAGGAAAATGCCGTACCTATTCACCGCGATCCACCCTCAACACGGGCGCTGCACGCGGTTGTGGAAATTGGTCAAGAAGTACCGCCGGACCACTATGCACCGGTGGCGGCGGCCATCCGATTTGCCGACGCCATGCGTCAACGTATGAAAGGCCGCGTATGAGCGACGATCTGAAAGAGCTGAATGTGATCACCCAGGCGCGCTATCAGAAGGCGCAGGCGGCGATGCAGTCCATTCAGGCGGAAGAAAATAAACTGCGCGGGTTGCTTAACGATCTGACGGAGCAGGAAAAGAACGGACGTGACGCGCTGACTGGCGATACCGCCATGCGCATCACCGGCGGGGACCTGGCCTGGAACAGCTGGATCGGGCGCAACCGCAAGATCCTGAACCATCAGCTGGCCAATGTGATGGTACGTAAGGAGATGGCCTATAAGGATCTCCAGAAGCATTTTGGCAAAGCCGATGTGATGGAAAAACTGCTGGAGCACGAGGTGCAAACCCGCCGTCAAATGCGGGCGGTGGCGCTGGTGGATTCGATCATGGAAGGCAAGTTGAGCTGCGGCATGTGAGCCAACTGATCTTTCAGAGACCAAAAAAAGGCGGCGCTGATGAGCGCCGCCTTTTTTGTCATGTGCACCTGCGTGATTACGCGATGTCCTGACGTGTGATCTGCACAATCAACACATCGGTGATCTCGTCGCCGTAGGCTTTTTGGGCCACTTCCAGGAAGGTTTTACGCAGCCGGTCCAGCTTGCTTGAGTTGGTGAAGGCACCGCTGAAACCGCCAATGTTGGCGTGGTCAAACATCGTTTGCAAAAGCGCCCCACGAATGCGTGGTTCTGCCTCAAAAATCGCTTCGCGACTGCCTGCTTCCGCTTCAATCGTCAGGGTGATCAAAATCAGCGATGAAACAGCATCATCATTCACAACAGGGACAATAAACTGGTCCACCAGATCGATGTACTCGCGACCTGTTGGCGGGCCCTCCTCCTCGTCGCCTTTGGCTGATTTTTCGGCGTGCTCTTCGCTTTCGCCTGCTTCGGTTACTTCTACCGGAGCAGGCTCCGGTCGCAGGGCAAGCCCTGCGCCAACGCCAGCACCGATGCCAACCAGAAGAAGGATAATGGGGAGAAGTTTCTTCATCAGATCACCCGATTAGTAAGGCAGGACCGCGTCCATGACCTGTTGACCCCAACGTGGTTGCTGCATGTCGGTGATCTGGCCACGGCCGCCATAAGACACACGTGCGGAGGCAATTTTGTCGAAGGTGATTTCGTTCTTACGAGAGATGTCTTCGGAGCGGGCAAAGCCGGACACCAGCAGCTCTCGCAACTCGTAGTTCACGCGCAGCTCTTGGGAGCCTTCGATGGCCAGAACGCCGTTTGGCAGCACGTCCACCACAGTGGCCGCAACACGCAGGGTCAATTTCTCGCTGCGCTTCACAGAGCCATCGCCGGAACTTTTGCTGTCAGAGCTGATGTCGACAAGTGGATCGGTGGTCGCCCCGGTTGGCAGACGCTCGTTGATCCGTTGAGGCAGGCCCGCCAGCGCTGGCAAACTCAGGCTGTCAGAGCCGCTGCGATTGCGCTCGGATTCGTTTTTGATCTGGGCTTTTTCGTCCACCTCGATCACCACGGTCAGAATATCACCACGGCTGGCGGCACGGCGGTCGCCAAGCAGGGAGGCTTTGTTGCCGCTCCAGAGCGATGCGGTATCAGAACGACGTGACACGCTGGCCTGCTGCGGCAGCGGCGGGTTCATCATCGCGTAGTGTTCTTGGTTGTTGGTGGTTGGGGTGAAGCTGGGCGCTTTGCCCATGTGATCGGTGCGACCGCAGCCGGACACGGCCAGCGCCACAAGAAGAAGTGTTGTCGAGAAAATACGCACTGGTGTGTTCCTTTAATTGGCGACCTGGATATTGCCGTTGGGCAATACGGTTCCGGTGATGGTGGAGCGGGAGCTGAGGTTCATGACACGAAGACGTTCACCTTCGCCGCCACGGGCCAGAGAGCGGCCTTCGGTTTCAATGTTCAACCCGTTGGCACTGTAGATCAGGGTGACAATCTGGTTGCGTTCGACCAGCGCCGGCTCGCCAATGTCCCCTTTGCGGATAGGACGGCCGGGATAGATGGCTTTGCGGGCTTCTTTGCCGATGACGGCTTCCAGATCGGTGTGGACGCCAGGCACATCGCCTTGCTTGAGGCCGACCACACCAGGTTCGATGATGGTGTTGGCGCGAATGATCTCGGTGGCGACCACGATTTCCGCAGAAACCGGAGCGGCCAGAACGGTGAGGATGAGGGCCAGAGCGCGTTTCATCTTAGCGCACCTGCGCTGTTGCAGCCATCATCTGGTCTGCTGCGGTGATGACTTTGGCGTTGAGCTCGTAACCACGCTGCGCCTCGATCAGTTCGGTCACTTCGCGCACCGCATCCACGGAGCTGTCTTCCAAGTAACCCTGACGCAGGGTGCCTAGGCCGTCTTCACCCGGGTTGGTCACATTGGGCGGACCAGAAGCTTCGGTTTCCCCAAAGAGGTTACCGCCCAGCGCCTCAAGACCTTTGGCGTTGGTGAAGCCTGCCAAAGTAAACTGGCCAAGCTCTTCGGCCTCGGTGGCATCGTCAAAATAGGCAAACACCTGACCATCGCCGTTGATGGAGATGCTGGTCGCATCCTCCGGAATGGTGATTTCAGGGGCCACAGGGTAGCCGTCAGAGGTGACGATCAGACCATCTGCGCTGCGCTTCAGACCACCGTCGCGGGTGTAGGCCGCTTCGCCGTTTGGCAGGGTGACTTCGAGATAGCCTTTGCCTTCGATGGCCACGTCCAGATCACCGCCGGTGTTGGACAGGGAGCCTTGCTCCAGGTTCACGTTGATCGCGGCGGCACGCACACCCAGACCAACCTGCACGCCAGTGGGCAGAACCGAGCCGTCTGAGGCGCTAATCGCGCCGGCGCGCGAGACCTGCTGGTAGTGCAGGTCGGCAAATTCGGCGCGACGGGCATTATAGCCGGTGGTCGACATGTTGGAGAGGTTGTTGGAAATCGTCTCAACACGCAGTTGCTGAGCGCTCATACCGGTGGCTGCAATTGTCAGGGCACGCATTCTGCTGTCCTCTTTCTAGATGTTATCTGACGAAGGTCTTCACCGCATCACGGATGCGATTGTGTTCGTTTTCCAGGAAGGTCTGTCCCATCTCATAGGCGCGCTGCACCTCGATCATGCGGGACAATTGGGTGATCGGGTTCACGTTGGAGTTTTCAAGAAACCCCTGCAGTACGCGGGCTTCTTCGATGGGCTCGACCCCATCAGGCGCCTCAAACAAAACGCCGGATTCCCGCTTCAGATCTAGAGGGTTGACTGGACGATAGATCCCGAGCTGACCAAGCGGGTTGCCATCGACGCTAAAGGTACCGTCAGAGGAGACATCCACGCTTTTGGCATCTGGCGGAATGAAGATAGGCGCGCCACCGGCATCAAGCACCAAGTGGCCGTCCATATTCACCAGATCACCATTTTCATTCGGAGAGAACGCACCAGCGCGGGTCAGACGCTCACCATTTGGGGTTTGCACCATAAAGAAGCCGGGGCCCTCAACGGCAAAGTCCAGGCTTCCGCCTGTTTGCTTCAACGCGCCCTGCTCCAACGAGGTCATCTGCACATTGGCCGTCGCCATGGAGATACTCTCGGTTCCGGGGGCGGATTTGATGAATTCTGAAAACGCGATGCCCTCGGCGCGGTAGCCGGTGGTGGCCGCGTTGGCAATGTTGTTTGCCAGAACGTTCATCTCACGGGTGAGACCGGACTGACGGGTCAGCGTTGTGTAGCCTGCGTTGTCCATAGTTAGCCTCCAGCAATCAACGGAACGAGGGTGGATTGAAAAAACGAAACGAGGGTTTGGCTCATGAAACCCATGGTCGCCCAGAAGACGATGACAATGCACAGCACCTTCGGCACAAAGGTCAGCGTCATCTCCTGGATCGACGTCAGTGCCTGAAACAGACCAACCAAGACACCCGAGATCAGCGCCACTGCCAGAATAGGCATGGAGATCATCACCGCGACCCAAAGGCCCTGGCGGAGAGTGTCAAAGAAGAGGGCCTGATCCAGCATCAGACCGGCATACGCAGGATTTCTTGGTAGGCTTCGACCACCTTGTTGCGCACGGTCACGGCGGTTTCAACGGCCAGTTCAGACTGGGCCAACGCCTGTACCAATGTGTGCGGGTCTGCTTTGCTGGTCATCGCCTGCATCGAGACCTGCTCGCTTTCTTGAAGGGTGGCGGCAAAGTCTTTTGCCAGGCCAAACAGAGCATTCCCGCCCTGGCCGTTTTCAGCCGGCCCGGTCGCGGGCTTGGAGGCGGTGTAATTCTGAGCGGCTAGTACTGTACGGACATCCATTCTGGGTCTCCTTAGTTAAATTTATTTGCGCAAGAGTTCCATGAGCGACGAGGACATCTGACGGGTCTGGTCAAACATCTTGAGGTTGGCTTCGTAGCTGCGCTGCGCTTCGCGCGCGTCAGCGATTTCGATGATCATATCGACGTTGGAGCCAAGGTAGTTGCCGGTGGCGTCTGCCATCGGGTGGCTTGGATCAAAGATCTTTTTGCCTTCAGAGCGGTCCAGCTGCACCGGGCTCACGGAGACCTGACCATCGCGGGAGGATGTGTCGGCCTCAAAGCTCACGGTCTTACGCTGATAGCCGGGGGTGTCGGCGTTGGCGATGTTCTCGGACACGTGGCGCAAGCGGGCGGCCTGGGCACGCAAACCTGACGAGGTGACGCTTAATGCGGAACCAAAATCACTCATTGCTCATGACTTTCTGTCTTACTTAACGTCCAAGTGCAGTTCGAAGCACGGACAGGGAGGATTTGTAGATGGCCAGCGAGCGGTCGTGCTGGCGTTTGACATCAACCGCCTTCAGCATCTCTTCTTCCAGAGAGACACTGTTGCCGCTTGGGGCAACTTCGGCGGTAGCGAGGGACGGGCGCAATGCGGAGGCTTCCAGCCCATGCCCTTGATGACCGGAGCGGGTGGCACGCATACTGGAGGCACCACCGTCATTGCGGTAGACCTCTTTAAACGGCGTAATGTCGCGAGCTTTGTAGCCCGGCGTATCGGCGTTTGCCATATTCTGAGCCACAACCGACTGGCGTACAGCGGCGTGTTGGCTCATGGCATGTGCAGTTTTAAATACGTTCAAATTCTTGAACACGGGGTTTCTCCCTCGATGGCTTAAATCAAGGCTTAACCCTGATTCCTTTAGAAAGGGTTTCGAAGGAACTTTGGAGAATCCAAATGGACGCTAAAGGGCTAGAAAGCCTTGGCGCAGAACTCAAAAGAGTGCGCCCAATCAAAGACATAGGACGAGTCTGCGCGGTTGAAGGCAACCTGCTGCGCGTGAGTGGTCTCAATGCGGTCGCACGAATCGGAGATCTGCTGGAAGTCACGCTTCATGACGGGGCAAAAATTGCCGGTGAAGTGATCCAGCTGCACACACAAGATATGACCATGCTGCCCGATGCGGCGCCGGACGGGGTGTCTATTGGCGACCGCGTGGCCTTGCGCGACCAAGTGGGCATTGCGCCGTCAGATGCTTGGATTGGGCGGATCATTGATCCTTATGGCAACCCACTGGACGGCAAACCGTTGTTGCGCGGACCTCAGATGCGAGCGTTAAAGAACGCGCCGCCACCGCCAGCCGCGCGGCGGGCGCTGGGCGATCGGCTGGAAACCGGTATGGCGATTTTCAATACGATGCTGCCGATTGTGAAAGGCCAACGTATTGGTTTGTTTGCAGGTTCCGGCGTTGGTAAATCCAGTCTTATGGGACAGTTCGCCAAGCATATGACCGGCGATATTGCGGTCATTGCTTTGATCGGGGAACGGGGGCGGGAACTGCGGGAATTTGTGGAGAATGTGTTGGGGCCGGAAGGGCTTAAGCGGTCTATTGTTGTGGCCGCGACGTCGGATCAATCTCCCCTGGTACGTAGGCGTTGCGCGCTCGCGGCTATGAGCGTGGCAGAGCACTTCCGGGATGCGGGTAAGCACGTGATTTTTATGGCGGATTCGATCACGCGATTCGCCGAGGCCCACCGCGAGGTGGCCGTTGCATCCGGTGAAATGCCCGCGCTGCGGGGCTATCCGCCGTCAACCTCCCATATGATCATGTCACTGTGCGAACGCGCCGGTCCGGGACTGGAAGGGCAAGGCGATATTACCGGTGTTTTCAGTGTCTTAGTCGCGGGCTCAGACATGGATGAACCGATTGCTGACATCCTGCGCGGGGTGTTGGATGGGCATGTGGTGCTCGATCGGAAGATTGCGGAGCGCGGCCGATACCCGGCGGTAGACCTGCTGCGGTCGGTCTCGCGGAGCCTGCCGCACTGCGCAACGGACCAGGAAAACGCAACGATTTCAGAGGCTCGCAGACTTTTGGGGGCCTATGAACAAAGCGCCACGATGATCCGGGCCGGGCTGTATTCGGCGGGGTCTGATCCGGTTCTGGATGTGGCGATCAACGCCTGGCCGGAGCTGGATGCCTATATGGGTGACGGCAATAGTGCGTCGATTATGAATGCATTTCAAAAGCTTACGCTACTTCTGCGCCGCGCGGGGGCGAAGGCGTAAACAAGCCTTTCACGAAATGACAAAAGCGCGCCCATTGAGGCGCGCTTTTTGCTGAATTTTCACGTCGGTAATGCGTCGGTATCGCGACTGTATTGCGACGGTTCTATATGTTGTGGTTCAGATCAGTACTGCAACAAGGTCAAAGCGATCTGTCCGCCGCTCAAGCCCTGTGAGGTGTTGATCTGGGACATGATCAAATAGCGGTCCACAAGCTTCTGTTGCGCGTCTTCGCCCACAAACTGGCTGATCTCGGAGTCGCCGGTCAGCTTCTCCATGCGCCCACGGAAGACTTCAAGCTGTTTGTCGAGGTCCAGCGCGCCAAAAGACGACGGCAGGTTGAAGGTCTGCTCCATAACACTGCGCAATGGCGGGGAGCCAAGCACCGAAAACCACTTGGTGGTGTCGCTGGACCCGGAAACGGAAATCTCTTCCAGCTCGCGCACGGCATTGAGCGCCAGACGCAGGCTCTCGTCCTGCTCTCCAACCGCAATCTCAAACTGCCGGGTGGTGTATTGC
Source organism: Shimia sp. MIT910701 (assembly GCF_047126315.1). GTDB lineage: Bacteria > Pseudomonadota > Alphaproteobacteria > Rhodobacterales > Rhodobacteraceae > Shimia. Next base: position 517,484 of record NZ_CP138953.1, read on the forward strand.
TCTTTGATGTTGGCAACAAAAGAGTCAGATTTGTGCCACGGTCCGCCCAAGTCGCCAAAGCCAAAATCCTCAGCCAGGGCGAGATAGCGCTTGTCCGCCATTTTATTGGCCAAAGAGTCAGGCGCCTGAGAGCCTTCCTCTAGGATTTTCTTCATAAAGAACGTGTTGTTGACGTCCTCGTCCAAACCATAGGCGCCAAGCGTGATGCGTAGCAAACGCCGGTCATTGGCCAAATCGTCAGCGGTCTCGACATTTTTTATGTTTTCTTCAAAATAGTCGAGGTCACGCTGAATGACCGGCGAGCTTTCGAACGCCTTGGTTTGCGTGTCCATCGTGCGCTGGAGAAAATTCCACGCAACGAGACCGCTGCCTGCGACGATGGGCTGATAGGTCATTGGCGTGCCACCGCCATCAGACGGTCCTCACGCGGCAACAAGGCGCGCAAAGCCTTGAGGCCCTGATAGTGACGGCCCGCGATCACCGCGTCGGTGGCGGCTGCGATCATCTGGCGGCTGTCGTTGTCGGTGAACACCTGGCTCAGATCCTCGATGTGGCGCAGTAGGGTGCGTTCCACGTCATCGGCATCGGAGTCGCCAGACAGAACCAGTTGCAGCGCATAACAGGCGCGGCGCACTGGGGTGTTGGCTTCTTCCGGGTGGATGGCATCCCGCAGGCGCAGGATGTTGGCATTTGGGGTCATGATGGACAGACGGGACCGGCGGTCTCCGTTTTCAATAACTGCACCGTTAACCAGAACCCGCTCTTTAGGGCTCAATTTGAGAACAAGGCCGCTCATGCTGCTGCTGCTCCGCTTCGAAGGCCGCGAAGGATCGCGGTGTTGACTTCCAGTAGGGGCCGCACATTGGCGTCGCCCGCCAGCACTTTAGTGCTGTGATGATCCGTGAATTCCGCGAGATAGAAGATCTGGGCCCGAAGCTGTTCGGGAAGACCGTTGTCGGTGCCGGCTACATCCACGGCGAGAAGGGTCCAAAGGGAGCGGTTCTCGTGGATGGCTTCGGCGAGGGCTGGGAAACCACGTTTGCCTTGCATGGCAGCTTGTTTCAGCTTGTGGGTGACCCGCGCGATCACATCATATTCTAGCTTGCCTGTGGACTTTGTTGGCGCTGCGGCCTGCCCGTAGGCGCGTTTTGCGAGAGCATTTGGTGTCACGTCGGAGTTCTCCCGATATGCGAGACAGAAATTAGAAAGATGGAGATGCTGGGGGCGCCGTTCGAGCGCCCCCAACTAAGTCCATTAACGGAAGAGCGACAGCAGCTGCTGTGGCGCCTGGTTCGCGATAGACAGCGACTGAGTCGCCAGCTGTTGCTGAACCTGCAGAGCCTGCAGACGTGCAGAAGTTTCTTCCATATCGGCGTCAACCATGGAACCGATGCCCGAAGTCAGGGAGTCAGACAGCTTCGATACGAAGTCGTTCTGAGTGCTGATACGGGATTCAACGGTACCGAATGCTGCGGCTGCGTCGATGGTGGTGGTGATCAGGCTTTCGATGTTGCCCAGAGCCGCTGCCGCGCCACCTGCGGTGGATACGTCAATTGCGGACAGAGCAGCCAGACCACCGGAGCCAGCGTTGGAGAACTGAGCGGAGACAGTAATGTCACGGTCCGCCGCGTCTGCACCAGTGCCTGTGATGAAGGACAGAGTGTTTGCGGCTGTGGAGTCGTAGTCGATGTCAACGCCCTGGATACCCAGTTGGTCAACCGCGTTCTTCAGACCCACTGCAACCAGCGCATCGGTGTGCGCCGCGTCATAGGTGCCGGAAGGATCAAGGTCAGATTCCTGAACAGTGTAAGAGACAGACTGATCGTTGATGTTGATGGAGATTTTATCACCAGCAGCGAAGTTATCAGTTGTACTGTCGATTACCAGCGTACCGGTACCGCTATCCTTGTCCATAGTGAAGCCAGCAGCGTCTTCGTCGGTCGACACGTTGTCAGAACCGGCCAAAACGGCTTTTGCAGAATAGCCACCTACGGAAAGGTCTTGTGCAGCTACAGTGATCGAAGACGCGGTCACGTTGCCGCTGGCGTCACGATCGAGAGACGCAAGAACGTCGGTGTTGCCACCGCCGTTTACCAGGTTCAGACCGTTGAACTGGGCTGCGCCCACAACGGAACCAATCTGGTCACGCAGTTCGGAAACTTCGGCCTGCAGCTTGGTACGGTCCACGTTGTCACCTTGTGCGGCAACAATACGCTCTTTCATCTGACCCAGAAGGTCGGTCACTGTTTCGGTTGCGTTACGAGCAACTGCAACAGTGGATTCACCCAGCGAAAGGCTCTCTTTCACCGATTTGAAACCGTTTACGTCAGATTCCATGGTCTTGGAAATCGCCCACACGGCCGCGTTTTGCTTGGCGTTGGCAACCTTCTTACCAGTCGAGATAGCGGACGTGGTGTCAGACAGGCTGGAGTTAACGGATTTCAGGGTTTGCAGCGCAACCATTGCGCCGTTGTTAGTCAGAATGCTGGACATGGCATTTCCTATATGTCGTGACGCTTTTGCGTCGGGTTGTATTTTGCGCCCCTACGCATTGGGGGCACTCCTGAACGTCATTCTGACATCTACCGGTCGGCTCAGGTCCGTGTCCGGTGCCACCCTCATTGGGATGCGGGATCAACATGGCGCGGTAAGTGCTAACGTTTCCCTAAACCCAAAACAGACAATCGGTGGCATTTTAAACAAACTTGGAAGAGTGTGATTTATGCTCTCTTTTCAACACGTTGACCGGCGCTTAGCTGAACAGCCTGACGCTGGCCGCGGTTGTCATAAGATTCGAAAGAGGTGCGCACGCGGCGCAGGGTGCCCATACGTTCCTGGGTAGCGCGCAAACCGGCCTGTGCCGATTCCAAAAGCCGTTGATTGCGGGCGAATCCTTCTTGCAACGGGGCGAGGTCGTCGGCGTCGATCTCCTCTTCCTCCTGCAAGGTGGTGAGCTCCTCAAACAGCGCTTCTTTGCGTTCCAAAAGATCCGGGAGCGCGTTCAGCTTGCCTTCAATCAGCGCGGTGCGCTCCTCTTCCAGCAGCTCCTGAAGCGAATCGATCAGCGGGAAGTCTACGGTTTCATCAGACATCGGCGCGCTCCTTGAGGGCGTTGAAGAAAGCCTCGGACAGGCCGATGCCGCCGGCGTCCACCATGGCGCGGGCCTGCTCCTGTACAAGGAAGGAGGAGAACTGGTCTTCGCCAGCGCCACCGCCGAAAGATTCGCTGGTTTTTCCGAGGCCTGCGGACTTCAGCATTTCGGCCAGGAACCCGGCTTCGAGCTCTTTGGCGGCGTCGCGCAGCGCGGTTTCACGAGCGCTCGGTGTCGGTTGAATGGGGGGCGCAGCGGGCGCCACGATAGGGGATGTGTTGAGCATTTCTTGCCTCACAGTCTACATGCGGATTTTTTCAGTTGTGGCCGAGGACGGTAAAGAAAGTGGTAAGGAAGACTCAGGTAGAGAGGTCGGCGTGGAAGAATTCCCGGAGACCGCTATGCTCAATCTGCCCTTTGTAACCCAACCGTCCGCGCCAAGCGAGACAGGTGCCACTCAGAAACCGACCGACCCAAAGCGGGAAAGCGACGACTTTTCCAAGGCTTACGAGGCATCTGACAAAGGCAACGACCGTCCTTCCGAGGACGTGAACGACACCCGCACAACTGACCAGACCAGCGACGATACTGCGCCGAAAGAGGCCGATTCGCGGCCTGACAAAGACGGCAAACAGGCCAAATCTGAAGGGCAGGACAAAGGGTCTGACGCGCCTGAGGATGCAGATTTTGCCACTGTGGAAGTGGCGGAAGCGGTTGAAGATGCGCCCGAAGTGGCCGCCAAAGTGGCGGAGGTGAAGCCCGCCAAGGGCACAACCGAGAATGCCGCGTTGATGAAGCTGGCGGGTCAGACCGGAGACGCGGCCAAGCAAGCCACGGCGCCAGCCACACAGGCCCCTGATGTGAAAGCAACGGCTCTGCCGGAACAGGCCGCACAAAAGGCCGCTGAGGCGGTTCAGATGGCCAATGCCCAGGGCTCCAAGATGGCAGCGGAAGTTGGCGAAGGACTGGACCCAATGAAGGTTCAGGTGCGCTCTCAAGTGAGCCAGCAAGCCGCACAGGCCGCGCCGCAGCAGGTTGTGCAAGAGGTGGCCGCACTGGATGCGGGCCGCCGTGGCGCGATCCAACAGAGCGTAGAGGCTGTGGATGAGCCAACCGCGCCGAAGTTGGAAACACCATCCGTGCCAACCACATCCACCACTCAACAGATGCAGGCCCGCGCCATTATGGAGCAGGTCAACGCCGGTATTCAGCAGATGAGTGGCAAGGCGGCAGACATCCAGACATACCAAAGCGTGGATATGGTGATTGCCGCTGCGGATGAGACCAACAACAGCTCGCGCTCCATTATGAGCTCGCAGGAAGCGGCCTCGCAAGCCCGGCTGAGCAACAGTGCGCCGAACCCGGCGTATGTGGTGCGGCAGGTGGCCGATGCCTTTAAAATGGCGGACAAGAACCTGATCGAGCTGGCGATGGATCCGCCGGAGCTGGGCAAGGTGCGCATGTCCATGACCGAGACCGGCGGCGTGATGACCGTGAACATCGCCGCCGAAAACCAGGCCACATCCGAATTAATGCGCCGCCACATCGATATGCTGCGCAAAGACTTCATGGAGATGGGCTATCAGGACGTCACCTTCAGCTTTGAACAGCAGGGCAGTGACGGCCAGAACGCCCAAGGTGGCAATGAATTTGCCCAAGGTGGACAGGGCGGCACCGCCCAAGGCGACGGGCCACTTCTGCCTGATGCCGCCACTTTGGCCGCCCAAACCGCCGCGCCACAAACGCTTGTGAGCAGCGGCCTTGATATCCGCGTCTAGGAGAGAGACATGACCCCTACCGCAACATCCGCCGCATCCCAGACTGCGGCAACCCAATCCGCCGCAGCGGCCGCCGCCGCCAAGGAGCCCACTAACGGCTCTGCAGCGCTGGCCTCCGATTTTGAGACTTTTCTGACCATGCTGTCGGTGCAGATGCAGAACCAGGATCCGTTGAACCCAACCGATTCGACGGAATTTGCCTCGCAGTTGGCGCAGTTCTCGACGGTGGAACAACAGACCCTGACAAACACGCTTTTGACCAATCTCGGCACCCAGCTTGGTGCAATGGGCATGGGCAACCTGGCGACTTGGGTTGGCATGGAGGCCCGGGTGACCGCGCCGGCGCACTTCACCGGCGAACCGGTGCAAGTGGTGCCGAACGCCAATGAGCTCGCAGCAGAGGCCACGCTGATCGTGCGCAATGAATCCGGCGCAGAAGTGCAGCGCTACGCCATCGATCCCAAAGCCGAAACCGTGACCTGGTCTGGCCTTGATGATGCAGGCAAACCTTTCCCGAATGGCAACTACACCTTCGTGACCGAAAGCCGCGCCAATGGCGAAACGCTCGACTCGGTCTATGCCGACATTTACGCGCGCGTGACCGAAGCGCGGAACACCGATCAGGGCGTGGTGCTGATCTCGCCCGGTGGCGTGGAATTTGCCGCAGACTCTGTTGTGTCTCTGCGCGAGCCAACCACCTAAGACTTGCCTCGGCTCAGCACGTGAATTAGCGTCGCGGCGCTCTGCTCAAGGACCGCCGCGCTGACTGATCTGCCCCCTGCCCCACCTGATGCCGTGATTGCGGCTTTGGCCGACGCGCTGCCTGCGCGTGCGGTGCCACAGGCCTGGCATCCGTTGTTTGGCGGGCGCACCAACACGGCTTGGCACGGGGAATGCGCCGATCACGGCGACATCGTACTGAAGCTTTACGCCGGTCCCGCGCGCAATCCGTTGTTCCCAAATGACCCAGAGGCCGAAGCGACGCTGCTGCGACACTTGCAGCCGACTGGGCTATCACCGGCGTTTTTGGCTGGATTTGTGACTGATCTGGGCACTTGCAATGTCTATGCACATGTCCCTGGGCACACCTGGCAGACGGGTGTGCAATCCGTTGCCACACTCATGCGCAAACTTCATGGCCTTGCGGCGCCGATGGGGCTGCGTCGGGTGGCTAACGGCTCAGCCGCTTTAATTACGCAGACGCTTGAGATTATCGGGCGCTGTGAAAAGATTCCGCAGTTTTTGTCCGACCTGCCCGATGAGGTGGTGCCCCCATCCGGGCAAACCGCGCTGTTGCACAGCGATATTGTGCCCGGCAACCTGATCCAGAGTGAGGACGGGTTGCACCTGATAGACTGGCAATGTCCAGCGGAGGGTGATCCTTGTGAGGACATTGCGGTGTTTCTGTCTCCAGCGATGCAACATCTGTACCGGCAGTCCCCCTTGTTAGAGACCGATATTGATGCCTTTTTGGCTGCTTATGGCGATGGCGACGTGAGTGCGCGCTATCGCCGGTTGGCGCCGTTTTATCATGCCCGCATGGCGTCCTATTGCCTGTGGCAGGTTGAGAATGACCGCCCCGCGTATGGCGAGGGGTTACAGCTGGAAGTGGCGGCGCTTCAGAGATCTTTGAGGCCGTAGTAGAGATAGCCCGGGTACATCGCCAAGCGCCGGAAGCGACCAAAGGGGAACCGCCCCGGCGTGGCGCGCATGATTTCCGGGTGCATTAGGGTCGATTCCTGCAGGATGTCTTGCGCAATCAAAGCGCCCGCATAGCTGCCCATGGCGACGCCGTTACCGTGGTAGGCAAAGCCCGCATAGAGGTTGTCCACCCCGGGAACGCGACCGGCAAAAGGCGTTTGGCCGCGGCTGTAGCAGACAAACCCGGACCAGTAATACGGCGTTTCGATGTGTGCCCAAGCGGGGAAGAGCCGCTCAAAATGCTGACGGATGCGCAGCTTGATCTGGTCGCTGGTGCGCTTGGAGGTTGAGAGCCCCCCGCGCATGCCAAACAGAAAGCGGTTGTCCGGCATCAGGCGGAAGTAATGCAGCAGGTTGCGGCTGTCATAGGACATTTGTCGCGAGGTCCAGCCTTGCGCGGTCTGCTCCTCTGGTGAGATCGGTCGCGTGACAATCACGCTGGATTGTGCCGGAAGGAAGCGACCCGCGAGCCATTGCGGGGTCGTTTCGCTGGAATAGCCATTTGTAGCAATCACCAGTTTTTTGGCGGTGACCTGACCTTGTGGAGTGGTGAGTTGCCACAGGCCGCCCTGTATATTGGTCTCTAACACGGGCGTATCGCCATAAACTGTAGCACCAGCGTTTTCAGCGGATTGGGCCAAGTTAGACACGTATTTTCGTGGATTGAGGGCAAAACCGATAGGCGTCGTGATCGCCCCGTAAAACCCACCACCAAAGCCGCGATCCGCGAGGTCTTCTTTGGCGATCACGTCGATTGGCTTTTTGTAGAGCGTGGCAAGCTCTTCGGCCTCTTGCGCAAAGCCTGCGGCGGCGCGGGCGTTGTGCGCCAACATGGTTTCGCCGTCACTGTGCCGGTCTACATCCCAGCCAAACCGCGCCAGAAGGCCGTCGACGTGATCGACGGCGGCGCGTTCGGCAGACATGTAGTCAGACAACGCCGTCTCGCCAAAGCGTCTTTTTAGAGACTGATAAGATGCTTTGGCACCGCCCAGACAACAGAATCCACCGTTGCGTCCAGACGCGCCCCAGCCAACCTGTTTGGCGTCCAGCACGGTGACGTCGACGCCCGCCTCGGCCAGTTTCAGCTCGGCGTTGAGACCGGTGAACCCCGCGCCGATGATCGCGACTTCTGTGGTGACGTTGCCCGACAGAGCGGAGCGGGCCGAAACAGGCACTGTTTCAGCCCAAAAGCTGTCTTCTACCGGTCCATCCGAGTAGGCAAACGGGTCGCAGATGCGTTTCATGCCAGCTTGTCTGCCGCCTCTTCCTCACGCCGCTGGCGCATCACGTTGCGCTTGTTAATCAGCGAGGCGGTGATCACGCCAATCGCCACCACGAGGATCATGATGGTGGATAGCGCGTTGATTTCCGGGCTCACGCCAAGACGCACCGAAGACCAGATCTTCATCGGCAAGGTGGTGGCCGAGGGGCCGGAAGTAAACGAGGCGATCACCAGATCATCCAGCGACAGGGTGAAGGCCAGGAGCCAGCCGGAAATCACCGCAGGGGCAATGATCGGCAGGGTCACGAGACGGAAGGCTTGTACTGGCGAACAGCCAAGATCGAGCGCGGCTTCTTCCAGACTTTGGTCAAAGCTCACCAGGCGCGAGCTGACCACGACGGAGACGTAGCACATAGCAAAGGTGGTATGCGCCAGAACGATAGTGAAAACGCCGCGGTCCATGCCGAGGCTGATGAACAGTAAGAGCAGAGAGAGGCCGGTGATGACTTCGGGCATCACCATGGGGGCGTAAATCATGCCGGAGAACAGTGTGCGGCCTCTAAAACGACCGGCGCGGACCATGACGATGGCGGCCATGGTGCCCAGGATGGTGGCGAGGCAGGAGCTTAGGAAGGCGACCTTCACGGTCACCCAGGCGGCGTCCAGAAAGGCCGTGTTGCGCAGCACTTCACCGTACCATTTCGTGCTGAATCCAGCCCAAACAGTGACGAGTTTGCTTTCGTTGAAGCTGAAGATGATGAGGATCACCATCGGCAAATACAGGAAGGCAAAGCCAAACGTCAGCGAGGTGACGTTGAACCAGGTCATACGTCTCATTGGTCGGCCTCCCGCTGTTTTTGCTCGTTGCGCTGGAAGAGCACGATGGGGATGATCAGGATCAGCAAGAGCACCACGGCCACGGCGGAGGCCACCGGCCAGTCGCGGTTGGAGAAGAACTCCTCCCAGAGGACTTTACCAATCATCAGGGTACGCGAGCCGCCCAAGAGCGATGGGATCACAAATTCGCCGATGGTCGGAATGAAAACCAGGAAGCTGCCGGCGATGATGCCCTGTTTGGAGAGCGGGATCGTCACCAGCCAAAAGGCGGAGAACCGCGAACAGCCGAGGTCTTCGGCGGCTTCCAAGAGGCTGATGTCGAGCTTTTCCAAAGCTGCGTAGATCGGCAGGATCATGAACGGCAGGTAGGTGTACACAATGCCGATGTAGACGGCGATGTTGGTGTTGAGGATCACAAGAGGCTCGTTGATCACGCCAATCCAGAGAAGCACCTGATTTAGGTAGCCCTCTTGGCTTAGGATGCCCATCCACGAGTACACGCGGATCAGGAAGCTGGTCCAAAACGGCAGGATCACCAGCATGAACAGCATAGCGCGCCATTCTTCCGGTGCGCGGGCCATGCCGTAGGCGATGGGATAGCCGACGAGCAGTGTAAACAGAGTCGAAATCACCGCAATCTTGAGGCTGGAAAGGTAGGCCTTCCAATAAAGCGCATCTTCGGTCAGCCAGATGTAGTTCTCAAAATCCAGCTCCGCGAGGAAGGCTTTGAACCCTGCCCAACCCTCTGCAATGTCCAAAGTTGGCGTGTAGGGCGGGATCGCCACCGCCAGATCGGACAGGGAGATTTTGAAGACAATGACAAACGGCACAATGAAGAGTGCCAGAAGCCAGAGATACGGTATGGCAATCAGCAGGCGGCGCATGGCTTAGCGCTCCAGGAAGACACCGGCGGTGTCTGTCCAGCTGAGCCACACCTTGTCTTCCCAAGTAAACGCGCGGCGAGAAATACGGCGGTTGTTGGCGGATTGCGCTTTGATGATTTGGCCCCCCGGCAGCTGCACATGGTAGGTCGAGATGTTGCCAAGATAGGCGATGTCATGCACTTCGCCCTGGATGGCGTTGGCAGCATTTTCGGGCTTTTCAGCCGAAATAGAGACTTTTTCGGGTCGAATTGCGTAGTGCACATCCTGCCCTTTGATAGCCCCTTCCAGCGGAGATCCCACCACGGCGGGCTGGCCTTCGGCCCAGTGCATGTGCAGCTTGTCGCCTTGCGGATCGGCCTTGCCGGAAAGCAGGTTCACGTCGCCAATGAAGTCCGCGACATAGGTGGAGTTGGGCGCCTCATAGATCACATCCGGTGTGGACACCTGAATGATCTTGCCGTGATCCATCACCGCCACGCGGCTCGCCACGGTCATCGCCTCTTCCTGATCGTGGGTCACAATCACAAAGGTGGTGCCGGTGGTTTCCTGAATGTCCATCAGCTCGAACTGCGTTTCCTGGCGCAGCTTTTTGTCGAGCGCACCGAGCGGTTCGTCGAGCAGCAGCAGTTTGGGGGCTTTCGCCAGAGACCGCGCAAGGGCCACACGCTGACGCTGGCCACCGGAGATTTGGTGCGGTTTGCGACGGGCAAATTTCTCCAGTCGGGTCAGGCGCAGCATCTCTTCGACGCGTTCACCAATCTGGTCCTTGGGCATCTTGTCGCGACGCAGGCCAAAGGCGATGTTTTCCCAGATCGAGAGATGCGGGAACAGCGCGTAAGACTGGAACATCATGTTCACGGCGCGCTTGTTAGGCGGCACCGGGCCAATGTCCTCACCCGCCAGAAGGATTTGCCCTTCGGTGGGCGTTTCAAAACCGGCGAGCATGCGCATCATCGTGGTTTTGCCACAGCCGGACGGACCAAGAAGGGCAAAGAACTCCTTCTCGAAGATGTCCACGGTCAGATCATCAATCGCCGTAAAATCACCAAAGCGTTTGGTCACGTTCTGAAACTGAATGAGGGGTTTTGCGTTGGGATCATCCCAAGGGGCAAAGACATCAAGCGCCATGGCAGGCTCCGGCAGTGTTGGAGAAGTCAAAATAGGCCCGCGCAGCGCCTGCGCGAGCCTGGGTCAATCGGGCTTAGGTGCCGGATTTGATTTTGGTCCACATACGGGTCACGACGCGCTGTACTTTTGGTGGGTACGGCGAGGTGGTGTAGAGATTTTCCAGTGTGGCTTCATCTGGGTAGATCGCCGGATCGCCGATCACGTCTTCTTCCAACAGCGGCTGAGACGCCTTGTTGCCGTTGGCGTAGTAAACGTAGTTGGAGGCATCCGCCATGTTCTGCGCGTCCATGATGAAGTTCAGGAACTTATGCGCGGCTTCGGCGTTTGGCGCGTCCGCCGGGATCGCCATTTGGTCAAACCACATCAGCGCGCCCTCAGATGGGGCGTTGTAGGCGATTTCTACACCGTTTTCGGCTTCGTCCGCACGGTCACGCGCTTGCAGAATGTCGCCAGACCAGCCCACTGCCACGCAGATGTCGCCGTTGGCCAGTGCGTTGATGTACTCGGAGCTGTGGAACTTCTGAATGTAAGGGGCAATCGCGGTGAACAGAGGTTCGGTCTTGGCAATCACGTCTGGGTCGTGGCTATCAGGGTCTTCGCCAAGATACGCCAGCGCCGCCGGGATCATTTCATCCGCCGCGTCCAGCACGTGCACGCCGCAAGACGCCAGCTTTTCCATGTTGGCCGGATCAAAGATCAGCGCGAGCGATCCGACTGGGGCATCTTCGCCCAGCACTTCTTTCACTTTGCCAACGTTCACACCGATGCCGGTGGTGCCCCACATATAGTTGATGGAGTACTCGTTACCGGGATCGTAGCTGCTGGTACGGTCGGCGATCACGTCCCACATGTTACCGGAATTGGACAGTTTGGATTTGTCGAGCTTCTGGAACGCGCCTGCCGCGATCTGACGCTGCAGGAAGGTGCCGGATGGCACAACCACGTCGTAGCCGGAGTTGCCCGCCAACATTTTGGTTTCCAGAACGTCGTTGCTGTCAAACACGTCGTAGATCAGCTTGATGCCGGTTTCGTCCTGAAACTTGGTCAGCAGTTCTTCGTCGATGTAATCAGACCAGTTGTAAACACGCACCTCTTCGGCGGTGGCCGCAGTTGCACCAATTGCCAGTGAGGCCGCGAGTGCGATGAAGGATGTCTTCATGATGTTCTCCCGTTGGACGCCAGGTTCAGACCCGGTCGCATTCTGTGAGATTAATTTGATCAAGTTTTTGCGTTATGGCAATATGCTTGTGCATTTTGCCGATGAATATACGTTCTAGCACATCGCTTTGAGGATTGGTTTGCACAAATGGAAGGCACTGGGAAATTGGGACAAGGTTTTGAACACAGCGACGAAAACACGCCTCGCGTCCCGGTGCATCAGCAGGTCTATGCGCAATTGCGTGACGCGGTGTTGTTTGGCGAATTGGCGCCGGGTCAGGCGGTCACAATCCAGGGTTTGATCGAACGCACCGGTGCTGGCATGACCCCTATTCGGGAGGCGATTCGCCGCCTGACCAGTGAAGGGGCACTGGAGTTCCGCGGCAACCGCCGGGTGGTGGTTCCGATGCTGACAGCCGATGCGATTGACGACCTTATTTTCCTAAGAGAAACGGTGGAATCCCGGCTGGCTTCCCATGCGGCAGAAAAGATTACAGCACAAGATATTGCGGCGCTGGAGAAGATTGACGGGCAGGTGGATGAGGCGATCACGCGGGGCGATGTGTCCGCCTATTTGCGCCAGAACTATGCCTTTCACGCGAAGCTATATGCCGTGGCCAATGCGCCGATTCTGATGGATGTGGCCAACTCTGTCTGGCTGCGATTCGGCCCGTCGATGCGGGTGGTTTGCGGACGTATGGGCACGCAGAATTTGCCAGACAATCACAAGACCGCGCTGGACGCTTTGAAGGCTAAAGATGGGCAAGCGACCGCCGATGCGATGCGTGAAGATGTGGTTCAAGGCATGGAACAGATCCGCGCCGCGCTGCTGGATGGGACCGCATTTAGCGACACGATTGACTAATCAGAATTTGATCATATTTTCATGGCAAGAGATGTGAAGCGGTGATTTAGCCGTTTTGCCCACCCTGATTCTGTTGCGAGGTTTGCCATGAACGCGATCACCAATCACTTGCCCACTGCGGAGCTCCAGGCGCTGGACGTGGCGCACCATATGCACCCGTTTTCCACGCAGAACGATTTTCACGACACCGGCGCGCGGGTGATCACCCAAGCCAAAGGCGTGACGCTGACCGACAGCGAAGGCGAGCAGATCCTCGATGCGATGGCCGGTCTGTGGTGTGTGAACATCGGCTATGGCCGCGAAGAGTTGGCCGAGGTGGCGGCGCGGCAGATGAAAGAGCTGCCGTATTATAACACCTTCTTCAAAACCACCCATGTGCCGGTGATTGCCCTGTCGGCAAAGCTGGCGCAACTGGCGCCGGGCGATCTGAACCATGTGTTCTATGCCGGGTCCGGCTCGGAAGCGAATGACACCAACCTGCGTCTGGTGCGACACTACTGGTCTGCCAAAGGCAAGCCGTCCAAGACCATCTTCATAAGCCGCAAAAACGCCTATCACGGCTCCACAGTGGCCGGCGCGAGCCTGGGCGGCATGGTGCCCATGCATCAGCAGGGCAGTCTGCCGATTCCGGATGTGCACCACATCAACCAGCCAAACTGGTGGGCCGAAGGTGGCGACATGTCTCCGGAAGAGTTTGGCCTGCAGCGCGCGCAAGAGCTGGAAGAGGCTATTCTTGAGTTGGGCGAAGACCGCGTGGCAGCCTTTATCGCCGAGCCGATCCAGGGTGCGGGTGGTGTGATTGTGCCGCCAGAGACCTACTGGCCGGAAATCCAGCGCATCTGCGACAAATATGAAATCCTGCTGATCGCAGATGAAGTGATCTGTGGCTTTGGCCGGACCGGCAATTGGTTTGGCAGCCAAACGGTGGGCATCAAGCCGCACATCATGTCGATCGCCAAAGGCCTGTCCTCCGGCTATGCGCCGATTGGCGGCAGCATTGTCTGTGACGAAGTCGCCGAAGTGGTCGGTGCAACCGAATTCAACCACGGCTACACCTACTCCGGCCACCCTGTGTCCTGTGCTGTGGCGCTGGAGAACCTACGTATTCTCGAAGAAGAGAAGATCGTTGAGCATGTGCGCGATGATGTGGCGCCGTATCTGAAAGAGAAATGGGAAGCGCTGGCCGATCACCCGCTGGTGGGGGAAGCCAAGATTGTTGGCATGATGGGCTCGATTGCACTGACTCCCAACAAGGAAACCCGTGCCCCGTTTGAAGCCGAAGCGGGCACCGTGGGCTACAAATGCCGCGAGCACTGCTTTGGCAACAATCTCGTAATGCGTCATGTGGGTGATCGCATGATCATTTCCCCACCCCTTGTGATGACCCGTGACGAGGTAGACGTGCTGATCGAGCGCGCGACTCGGGCGCTGGACCTGACCTATGAACAGATCAAAGCCGAGGGGCTCTATAAATAATCTGCCCATTGTTTGCGCAAACTTAAAGAACCCGGAGCATCGCTTCGGGTTTTTTTATTGTCCGCTCTAACGGAGGCTTTGCAACTTTGGGCGGAAAAACTTCGGCATTTTGCATACTTATGGGTTTACCATTTGATCATAATTGGCGAAAATCGTCATCAATGTGTCGCAAACCGACGTCGGGCCTTCCGATAGGCTGGCAGACTTTCCCATACGGAATGCTGGCTTGCGCATTCAAGCTCAGGTGTGGTTACACTTGAAACAGACGAGCAGAGCAAATCTGCCGACGGACAACACAGGGAGCCGATTTTTTGGCTGATAGTGCATCGAACGACGCGTTTGTCGAATTTGACCGCGTGCAAAAGAGCTATGATGGTGAGACCCTCGTCGTCAAAGATCTGAACCTAAGCCTGCCGAAAGGTGAGTTTCTGACCATGTTGGGGCCATCAGGCTCAGGCAAGACAACTTGCCTGATGATGTTGGCAGGCTTTGAAACCGCAACACATGGGGACATCCGACTGGGTGGCACCTCGATCAACAACATCCCGCCCCACAAACGGGGCATTGGCATGGTGTTCCAGAACTACGCGCTGTTCCCGCATATGACGATTGCGGAGAACCTGAGCTTCCCACTGGAAGTGCGTAAGATGGGCAAAACCGAGCGCGAAGAGAAAATCAAGCGCGCCTTGGACATGGTTGAGATGGGCGCCTTTGGCGGCCGCCGTCCGGCACAATTGTCCGGTGGTCAGCAACAGCGAATCGCGCTGGCGCGGGCGCTGGTGTTTGAACCCGAGCTGGTGCTGATGGATGAGCCGCTGGGCGCGCTCGACAAGCAGCTGCGCGAAAAGATGCAGTTTGAGATCACCAACTTGGCACACAACCTCGGCATCACCACCGTTTATGTGACTCACGACCAGACAGAGGCGTTGACCATGTCTGACCGTGTGGCGGTGTTTGACGATGGCCGTATTCAGCAGCTGGATCCGCCTGACACGCTCTATGAAGAGCCGCAAAACAGCTTCGTGGCGCAGTTCATCGGCGAGAACAACACGCTGGAAGGTCTTGTCAAAGAGATCAACAACGGCGTAGCTTTGGTGGAACTGGATGACGGCGAGCTGATCGACTGTAAGCCAGTGCATGAAAGTGTGAAGCCGGGGGCCCGCACCCGCGTGTCGATCCGTCCGGAACGTGTTGAGTACAACAAAGACCGGATTCAGGAAGGCGCCCACACGCTGAAAGCCGAAGTGAAAGAGTTCATCTATATGGGTGACATCTTCCGCACACGTCTGTCCGTGGCCGGCAATGATGAGTTCATCATCAAAACCCGGAACGCACCGGATGTGGATCGTCTGACCCCGGGTCAGCAGATCGAGATTGGCTGGTTGCCTGAAGATTGCCGCGCGCTGGACGCCTGAACGGGCTGGCGCGCACCAACCGGGCGTAAGATCCGGGCCAATAAGACCTGACTTAAGAATTCAACAAGGAGTGTATCCAATGAAAACAAAGATGACTGCGCTTGCTGTCACGACCGCACTGGTGGCACCAGCCGCTATTGCGCAAGAACTGACCATCGTGTCTTGGGGTGGTGCATACTCCAAGTCGCAGCAGCTCGCCTATCACGAGCCCTACACTGCAAAAACCGGCATCAACATCATCAACGACGACAGCTCTGCTGAAGCCGTGGCGAAAATCCGCGCGATGAACGAAGCCGGCAACGTGACCTGGGACGTTGTAGACGTTGTGGCCTCCGACGCGATGCGTCTGTGCGACGAAGGTCTGGCAGAAGAGCTGGATCACGATGCGGTTCTGGCAGCAGCACCTGATGGCACCTCTGCCTCCGATGACTTCGGCGATCTGATCGTCAGCGACTGCTTCGTACCGCAGATCGTGTACTCCACGACCTTCGGTTACCGCACCGACATGGTTGGCGACAAAGCCCCAACCACTGTTTGTGACGTGTTTGACCTGGAGACCTATCCTGGCAAGCGCTCCCTGCAGAAGCGCCCAATCGACAACATGGAATGGGCTCTGTACTGCGACGGTGTTGATAAAGACGCCATCTACGACACTCTGAGCACCCCAGAAGGTGTGGATCGTGCGCTGGCAAAGCTGGACACCATCAAAGACCAGGTTGTGTGGTGGACCGCAGGCGCGGAAACCCCTCAGCTGCTGGCTGACGGCGAAGTTGTGATGGGGTCGACCTTCAACGGTCGTCTGTTCTCTGCCATTGCAGAGCAGAACCAGCCTATCGGTATGCTGTGGGACATGCAGTCCTTCGACCTGGACGGCTGGATCATCCCAGCGGGCCTGTCCCCAGAGCGTAAGCAAGCGGCTCTGGACTACCTGTATTTCGCAACTGACACCCAGCGTCTGGCGGATCAGGCGAAGTACATCTCCTACGGTCCGGCACGTGCATCTTCCGCACCGCTGGTGGGCAAGCACGCCGAGCTGGGCATCGACATGGCACCACATATGCCAACCGACCCAGCCAACGCTGGCAACGTGCACATCTATGACTACGAGTGGTGGGCCGACAACCGTGACGATCTGGACGCGAAGTTCCAGGCGTGGCTGTCCAAGTAATCCACTTGCTATGACTTTACAGGGAGGCGGCCACCGCCTCCCTGACCCAACCGGACAAAAACCGCCGAGACACAACGGCAATCCGGAAATTCTGTGACGGGGACCATCAATGAGCGATTCAACCCAAACCGGCCCGATGCTTGCGGCCGACGGCACGCCGTTGAAAAAAAGCTTGAACCGCGCGTTGCGCATGCAAAAAATCCGTGCGCTGGCTTTGATTACGCCTTTGCTGGCCTTTGTTTTGCTGACTTTCATTATCCCGATTGGACAGATGCTGTTCCGTTCGGTTGAGAATGACATTGTCGCAAACACACTGCCAAAAACTGTGATTGCGCTTCAGGACTGGGACGCCGCCTCTGGCGAAGCGCCCGATGAAGCGGTCTATGCCGCGTTGGCCGCGGACCTTTACGTGGCGTCCAACGCCAAGACCCACACCCGCGTGGGTAGCCGCTTGAACTACGAAACCCCGGGCATCAGCTCCCTGTTCCGCAAAGCCGGGCGCAAAGCCAAGAAGTGGGACGTGGAAAAAGATGGGCCGTACAAAGAGAAGTTCATCGATATTGCCAAAGGTTGGGGTGATCCCAATGTCTGGCGTACCATCCAGACCTACAGCCCGAAATACACCAACGGCTACTTCCTGAATGCCGCGGATATGCAAAAGGGGCCTGACGGCGCTGAAATCCGGCCGGAGAACGAGCGTATCTACTTCACGCTGTTCAAGCGCACCTTGATCATGTCGCTGGCGATCACTGCTGCTTGCATCGCTTTGGCCTATCCGGTGGCCTGGCTGCTCGCCAATCTGCCGTCTTCCAAAGCCAACCTTTTGATGATCCTGGTGTTGCTGCCCTTCTGGACCTCGCTGTTGGTGCGGACCTCGGCCTGGAAAGTGATGTTGCAACAGCAAGGTGTGATTAATGACGTGCTGGTGTGGATTGGTCTTGTGGCCGATGACACCCGACTGGTGATGATCAACAACCAAGCCGGTACCATCATTGCGATGACCCACATCCTGCTGCCGTTCATGATCCTGCCGATGTATTCGGTGATGCAGACCATCCAACCGACCTACCTGCGCGCGGCTAAATCCATGGGCGCAACCAATTGGACGGCCTTCTGGCGGGTCTACTTCCCGCTGTCCGTACCGGGCATTGGCGCGGGCTCGATCCTCGTGTTCATTCTGGCGATTGGCTACTACATCACGCCGGAACTGGTGGGCGGCACCAAAGGGGTGTTCATCTCCAACCGGATCGCCTTCCACATCTCGACCTCCCTGAACTGGGGCCTCGCTGCGGCGTTGGGAACCATCCTGCTGGCGGTCGTGCTGATCCTCTACTGGGCCTATGACAAGATCGTCGGCATCGACAACGTGAAATTGGGATAAGAACCATGGCTGCACTCACTCCAATTTCCCGCAAACCTATGTCTCTGGTGCTGCCCACGGTCGCAGCGGCAGGGGGCTTCTTTGGTCTCTTTGTTGGCACCGCCAATGGCTCTGGCCTGCTCGGCGTTCTGATTGGCGCCGCGATGGCGGTTATCCTGGCCGTGGTCTACATCAACGTGCTAAAAAACGAAGCCCTGTCCAAATGGATCAACATCGCGCTGTTTGGCGTGTTGGGTTTTGTTTTTGGTGGCGGCATTGCGGCGGCTCTGATCGGGCTGCTTTATGGCTGGTTCATCCACTGGTTCACCTACTGGCTCTACGAAGGCCGCTACCGCGCGCGCCTGTTGCCGTATCTGACCCCTGGCCAAGTGCTGTGGCACTACAGCTTCCGTGTGATTTGTGGCGCGATTTTTGTGTTCCTGATCACGCCGGTGCTGGTGGTGATGCCACTGTCGTTTAACGCGCAGGACTTCTTCACCTTCACCCCAGAAATGCTGCGGCTCGATCCGGCGGGTTACTCGCTAAAGCACTATCAAGACTTCTTCACCAACAACGAATGGCAGCGGAGCTTCAAGAACTCGCTGATCATTGCACCTGTTGCCACCGTCATCTCGGTGAGCTTGGGTACCTTGGCCGCGATTGGCCTAAGCCAGGCGCATGTGCCGGGCCGCCGCGCGATCATGGCGATCCTGATTTCGCCAATGATTGTGCCGCTGATCATTTCCGCCACCGGCATGTTCTTCTTCTACAGCCAGATCGGCAACTGGATGGAAGCCACGCTGGGCCTGAACAAAACCTTTGTGGGCTACGTGAAAGTGATCCTGGCACACGCGGTTCTGGGCATTCCCTTTGTGATCATCACCGTGACCGCCACGCTGGTGGGCTTTGACCGCTCCCTGACACGGGCGGCGGCCAATATGGGTGCCAATCCGGTGACCACCTTCTTCCGCGTGCAGATGCCCCTGATCCTGCCTGGCGTGATCTCCGGTGGCCTGTTTGCCTTTATCACGTCGTTTGATGAGGTCGTGGTGGTGCTGTTTGTCGGCTCAGCCGGTCAGAAAACCCTGCCATGGCAGATGTTCACCGGCCTGCGCGAGCAGATCAGCCCAACCATTCTGGCGGTGGCCACGATCCTGGTTGGCATCTCGATCCTGCTGCTCGCCACCGTGGAAATGCTGCGCCGTCGGTCTGAGCGGCTGCGGGGCATGTCCCCGAGCTAAACCCCGTTAGGGATTTCACAGCACATTTTGAGCAACATGGACAAAGTCGGGCACTCCCGACTTTGTCCGCTGTCACGTCTGTGGCATAGATTTTGCACGTAAACGGAACGAGTACTTATGCATAGACGTTACTTCCTTGCCGCTGGCGCCAGCCTTCTTGCCACCCCCCATGTCCTGCGTGCCGCCCAAGGTGGTGAGTTTGAATTGATGGAGCACCTGAAACCCAAAGAGGTGCGGGTGAAGAAGAAATACGGCTTCCAGCCAGGACAGCTTGTTGTGGTGCTGGCCTCTTACCACCTCTACCACATGCAGGATGAGCGCAACGCGATCCGCTATGGCGTGGCAATTGGGCAAGAAGGTCTGAACTTCTCCGGCCGTGCCACCATTGAGCGCAAGGTGGAATGGCCCAGCTGGCGTCCAACACAAGAGATGATCGAGCGCAATCCGGCCTACGCCAAATACGAAGACGGCATGCCGGGTGGGCCAAACAACCCGCTGGGGTCGCGGGCGATGTATTTGTACCAGAACGGCCGCGACACGCTGTTCCGCATCCATGGCACCACCGCACCGCAGTCAATTGGCACGCCAAGTTCCAACGGCTGTATCCGCATGGCCAACTGGCACATCGAACAGCTCTATGAGCAGGTGCCTCTGGGCACCGAGGTGATTGTGATCAGCGGCCGCGAGTAAGCCAGACTGCCCCAGACACAACAAAAGGCGCGCCGGATCAGGACGCGCCTTTTCTCATGTCTTAGCGCAAGGTTTTCAGCAGGGTTAGAGACGCATATCCGTCTGGCACCATGCCTTCGGCGCGTTGATACTCCCGCACAGCGGCGATGGTGAGCGGGCCAATCTTGCCGTCGATCTTTTTGGTGTCAAAGCCAGCTTTGGTCAGGCGTTTTTGCAGCTCGATCCGCTCCTTGTAGGTCAATGCGCGGTCGCCACGAGGCCAGGCTCCTTGAATGGCGGGGCCGCCCATGATGCGGTCGCTGAGATGGCCGACGCCAATCACATAAGCATCCGCCGTGTTGTAGTGCTCGATCACGTCAAAATTCTGGAAGATCATGAAAGCTGCGCCCTGCGCACCGGCCGGCAAAAGGATGGACGCCTTGCCATGGTTGGGCACCGCACGGCCACGCATGTCCTTGATGCCAAGACGCGCCCACTCGCTGGGGTTCTTCAGGTTCTCGCGGTTGGCAGAGGCATAGTCAAACCCTTTGGGCAATCTCACTTCCACGCCCCAGGGCTGGTTCTTCTTCCATCCGAAATGCTTGAGATAGGCGGCAGTGGACGCCAAAGCATCGGTTGGGTCGCCCGACCAGATGTCACGCTTGCCATCGCCGGTGAAATCCACGGCGTAGGACTGGAACGACGTGGGCATAAACTGAGTGTGGCCCATGGCGCCGGCCCAGCTGCCTTTCATGTTTTGCGCGGTGACATCCCCGTTTTGCAGGATGCTGAGCGCGGCGGTGAGTTGTTCCTCAAAGAAATCGCCGCGCCGCCCGTCATAGGCCAAGGTCGCCAAAGCTTCGATGACCGGCGTGCTGCCTTTGAAGGTGCCATAGGCGCTCTCCAGACCCCAGATTGCGACCACAACCTCCTTATCGACGCCGTAGCGCTTTTCGATCTTCTGCAGCGTGGCATTGTGTTTGTTCAATGCAGCTTTGCCGTTGCGGATACGGGCGTCGGAGGCAGCGCTGTCCAGGTAATCCCAAATGGTCTTGGTGAACTCGTTTTGATTGCGGTCTTTCTTGATAATGTCGGCGTTGTACTGAACGCCTTGAAAGGCCTGATCAAACACCACAGCACTGATCCCCGCCTTAAGCGCGCGTGATTTGTAGCCTTTAATCCAGCGTTGCAGGCCTTTTGTGGAGGCGGCAGCTTCAATGGGTTGTTGCGCCGCCAAAGCATCCGCCAAAGGGCGCAGCACGGGGCGCAGAGACTGGGACGGTGCCCCGGCAGTGACCGTAGACGCGACGACGGTGCCAATAACCAAACTCACCACGAAACCAGATATGCGCATCACAACTTTCCCTGCCTGTTTTGAGTAAGTGTAGCGCGGGGATGGGGGCGGCAAAAGCGCTCTCAGCTGGAGGCGCGGGGATTTGCCGATACGTCTATTTCCGCCTGCAATCGCGCTTTGAACTCTCGCAGCATGGGAATGCGGCGTGGGCGGAAGGAGCGGTCGCTCAGACTGAGGTTATCCATGCGATCCAGGCGGAAGGCGCGATAGTCTGCGCGCAGGTGGCAATAGGCCAGAAGGCAATGCACATTCTGCATGAAGACGATGGAGAGCGGATCGACTTCGCGCGTTGTCCGTCGGCCTTCTGCATCGCCATAGTCAAAGGCCACGGTCTGTTCCTCCCAGGCGGCTTGGCGCAGGGCGCCCGCATTGATGGTGATCTCGGGGGGCTTGTGGAAGCGTTTGGCGGTCAACACCGCATGTTTTAATCGGTGGGCCTGGGCCTCTGGAAGGCGCCATTTCAGCTTGGTTAGAGCCGTTTGTGCCGCTTTCGCCAAGGAAGGATCGGCCACTTCCATGACCTCTTTGAGCCCGACCACCAGCGCCTCAATTTCTTCCGGCACAAAACCCAAAGGCGGTAAAGTGGCGTCTTCAATAAGGGTGAAGCCAAACCCAGCTTCGCCGTCGATTACCGCGCCCAGACTGCGCAGGCTGTCAATGTCGCGGTAAATTGTGCGCTCGGACACGCCGGTTTCTTGCGCCAAAGCTTGCGCGGTGGCGGGGGGCGGCAGGTCGCGCAGGGCCTGCATGAGTTGGAACAGTCGGTCGGTGCGGCTCATGATTTTGGGATACTGCACTCTACTGACAGAAACTGGCAAGAGGGGTGGTTAAGACAGGCTCCACAATCAATCAGTGGAGAGTTCCCATGCATCTTATTGTTTTCCCCGGCGACGCGCAGTTTCCAACCCATTCGCCTTTCTGCCTGAAGGCCATGTGCCTGTTGGAAATGGCCAAGGTCGACTGGCAGCCGGAGCTGATCCAGGACTTTGAAGCGCTGCCTCTCGGCAAGGTGCCCGTGGCCCGGGTTGGCGGTGACTTGATTCCGGACAGCCACAACATTCAGGCCTATTTAGAGTCTAAAGGTGCAGATTTCATGCCGGGTCTGAGCCGGATTGAGAAGGCGGCAACCCACGCGCTAATCCGCACCGTGGAAGAGAGCCTGCGGCTTGGGTTGGTGCATGACCGCTGGCTAAATGACGAGTGTTGGAGCGTGATGAAGGAGATTTTCTTTGCCGCTGTACCTGCGCCGATGCGGGATCAGGCAGCGGAAGAGGCGCGCGATCATGTGCGGGCCGGCTTGATGTCTGAAGGCATCGCGCGGTTCTCACCCGAAGACCGGCAGGCGCGATTTGACAAAGATCTGGAGGTGATTGACGCGAAGCTCGATGGCCTGTCGTTCCTGTTTGGCGACACGCCAACAGCCGCAGATGCGGCGGTCGCGCCAGTGTTGGATATGATTCTGACCCTGCCGATGGCCACCGACCTGCGCAAAGCGGTTGAGGCGCGGCCCGCGCTGACGGCCTATGTGGCGCGGGTGCGGGCGGCGATTTACCCCGATCCGGCGCGGGTGATGTCCGCGTTTAACGCCGCCGCCGAGTGACCTTGCGTTTGGTCTTGGCCGCCTTGTGCTTTGCCTTGGTGGCCTTGCGGCGGCTGGGGCCACCCCGGCCTCGCCCTTTTCCGCCACCACGACCGGCGCGTTTGACCAGCTCGCCATCCAGAGAAATCAACTCCAACGCGATGCCACCGGTCACCGGCGCAGCTTCGGTCAAGCGCGCGGTCACACGTTGGCCGAGGCCAATCACGATGCCCGTGTCCGATCCGGTGAGCGTGTTGGTCTCGCTGTCAAAGTGGAAATACTCGCGCCCCAGTTCCCGCATTGGGATCAGGCCATCAGCGCCGGTTTCATCCAGCTTCACAAACACACCAAAGCGGGCAATACCACTCACCCGGCCGGTAAACTCATTGCCGATGCGCTCAGACATATAGGCGGCGAGGTAGCGATCCGTGGTGTCCCGTTCCGCCAGCATCGAACGGCGTTCGGTGTCCGAAATATGCGTGGCGGTTTTTTCGAGAACGTCGGTGGCCTCGGGGGTCAAACCGTCATCCCCCCAGCCGTGCGCCGATATCAGGGCGCGGTGCACGATCAAGTCTGCATAGCGCCGGATCGGGGAGGTGAAGTGGGCATAAGCGCGCAGCGCGAGGCCGAAGTGGCCGAAGTTAGATGGCGCGTAATAGGCCTGTGTCATGGAGCGCAGGGTGGAGATGTTGATCAGTTCGGCCTGTTCCGTGCCCGCGGCGGCATCCAACAGCTGATTCAAATGCCGGGTTTGCAGCACCTGACCTTTGGCCAGCGTCAGGCCAGCGGCTTGGGCGGTGTCGCGCAGGGCGTTGAGTTTCTCCGGACTCGGCTCCTCATGCACGCGGAACAGCAGCGGGGATTTTTTGGCAATCAGCGTTTCAGCGGCACAGACATTGGAGAGCACCATGAACTCTTCGACAAGTTTGTGCGCGTCAAACCGATCCCTGAAGTTCACAGAGGTGACTTCGCCAGCGTCAGAAAGCTCAATTTTGCGTTCCGGCAGGTCAAGCGCCAGCGGCTGACGTTCAGCTTTTGCCTTGATTAGAGCCTCATATGCTGCGTAGAGCGGGCTGATGATCTCATCCATCAACGGCGCGCAGCGCTCGTTTGGATGGCCATCCTGCGCCTGTTGCACTTCGCCATAGTTCAGCGAGGCCACAGAGCGGATCATGGCCCGCGTGAACCGATGGCCGATCTTTTTGCCCTTGCTGTCGATCTGAATGCGCAGCGCCAGCACCGCACGAGGCACGCCTTCGTGCAGAGAGCAAAGGTCGCCAGACAACCGGTCCGGTAACATCGGCACCACACGATCCGGGAAGTAGCTGGAGTTGCCGCGTTTGAGGGCCTCGCGGTCCAGCGCGGTGTCGGATCGCACGTAATGCGCCACATCGGCAATCGCGACCCAGAGCACGTGGCCGCCGTCGTTTTTGGGATCGTCATCCGCATGCGCCCAGCAGGCATCATCGTGGTCCCGCGCGTCGGCTGGATCGATGGTGACAAACGGCATGTCCCGCAAATCTTCACGTTGGCCCAAGGGCGCCGGTTTGGCCTTATCAGACTCTGATATGACCTCATCCGGGAAAGTGTCCGGGATGCCATGTTGGTGGATGGCAATCAGGCTCACGGCCTTGGGTGCGGTGGGATCCCCAATGCGCGCCACAACACGGGCACGGGGCAAACCAAGGCGCCCTTTGGGGCCGGATTGTTCGGCCTCAACCAGCTCGCCGTCTTTGGCGCCATGGGTTTGATCGGAGGCCACCGACCATTCTTTGCCGTCGCCCTTGTCGATGGGCAGGATGCGGCCTCCCTCGGCGGTTTTGCGGAACATGCCGAGCACGCGGCGTGGGTTGGTGCCTATGCGGCGGATAAGACGCGCCTCATACTGGATGTCGCCGTTGTCCAGCTTGGTCAGACGCCCCAGAATGCGGTCGCCCGCGCCCAGCGCCGGGTCGGACGCCCGGGGCAGCACCAAAATCTTGGGCTCCTCCCCTTCGCCGTACCACTCCAATGGGCGGGCAAAGAGATCGCCATCGGCATCTGCCTCAAGGATTTGCAGCACAGTGACGGGCGGCAGGCTTTCCGGATCGCGGTAGGTCTTGCGCCGTTTCTGCAGGTGCCCTTCGGCCTCCAGCTCTTTGAGAAGGCGCTTCAGGTCGATGCGCGCAGCCCCTTTGATGCCAAAGGCTTTGGCAATGTCACGTTTGGAGGTGAGGGTCGGGTTCTCGGAAATCCACTCAAGGACTTCCTCTTTGCTGGGCATAGGCATGGGTTGGCCCTAGCACGGGGGATGGGCGGCGTCACGTGGGAAAGGAAAGGGGCCAGCCCCTTCTTGGGCCTGCGGCCCAATTCAACCCCGGGATATTTGGGGAAAGTGAATGCTTAGAAGCGCGTCAGATCGGCAGCGGTGTCTACGTCCGCCAGCGTGGCGATGGTGGCGATGCGCGCATTGGGCAGCGTGGCACGGCTGTCAGCCAAGGCGTGTTCCGTAGACCAGCGCACATTGGCAAAGAGGCCGGGCTTCGGCGCATGTTTCAGCCCAACCAACCAATAACCGCCATCAGGGGCTGGGCCAAAAACCGCATCATGATTGCCCAGCGCTTTGAAGCCCTGCGCGATGTGAAACGGCTGAATGCCGGGAATGTCGGCTCCGATGATGCAGGTGGGGCCCTGGTGTATCTGCAATTGCCGCGCCATGCGGTCACCGAGATTGCCGATACCCTGTGGTACGCGCGGCAGATGAGCAGGCCAGACCCGGGAAGTGAGGCCTGTGTGATCTGGGGCGACGGCCAGGATCAGGTTCCAGCGTGGATCATCAAGACGGCGCAGCAGCGCGGCGGATTGGTGGCGAAACCACCAGGCGGCGGCGGTCATGCCCAGGTCGCGGCCGAGCCGGGTTTTCACACGGCCCGGGCGCGGTTCCTTGATCATCACCACAAGGTTGGGGCGGCGTTCAGGCAAAATAGTCTCGCAAAATGCGGCTGTAGATGTCTTTGAGCTGATGAATTTGCGCAACTGGCACCTGCTCATCCACCTGGTGCATGGTTTTGCCCACGAGACCAAATTCCACCACCGGGCAGTGGTGCTGAACAAAGCGCGCGTCCGAGGTGCCGCCAGAGGTGGAGAGCTCGGGGCGGCGGCCGGTTTCAGCTTCTACAGAGGTGGCCACCAGCTCGGACAATTCACCCGGAGGCGTGATGAAGCTTTCGCCGGAGATGGTGACTTTCATGTCGATGCCAACACCGGTTTTCGCCGAAATAGTGTCTACTTTTGCCTGCATCCACTCTGTAAGGGACGCGCCGGAGTGGGAGTCGTTGAAGCGGATGTTGAGCGTGGCTTTGCATTCTGCCGGGATCACATTGGTGGCCGGGTTGCCGGTGTCCATGGTGACGACTGCGAGGGTGGACGCATCAAAGTGATCGGTGCCGTTGTCCAGCGGCTCTGAGGAGAACTGGTCCATCAGGCGGGCCATCACCGGCAGCGGATTGTTGGCGCGGTGCGGATAAGCGGAGTGACCTTGTTTGCCGATGAAGGTAAAATAGGCGGTCATCGAGCCGCGACGGCCAATTTTCATCATCTCGCCCATCTCGTTGGGGCAGGTTGGCTCGCCCACCAGACAGACGGACATACGCTCCTGTTCGGTGGACATATAGTCCAGAAGTGCGGTGGTGCCGTCGATGGCGTCGCCTTCTTCATCGCCGGTGATTGTGAGGATTATGGCGCCCTCTGGCGGTGTGTTGGTGACAAAATCAATGGCGGCAGCGGCAAAGGCGGCGACACCGGATTTCATGTCGGTGGCGCCACGGCCGTACATAATGCCATCTTTGATTTCCGCACCAAAAGGATCCACCGTCCAGGCGGCCTCGTCCCCGACAGGCACCACATCGGTGTGGCCGTTAAACCCAAACGTCTTGCTGTCGCCTTTGCGGCCCCAGCGGGCAAACAGGTTGCTAACGTCACCGCGATCCACGCGGATGCAGTCAAACCCAGCGTCAGACAGCAGCTTTTCAAGCAAGACCAGCGCCCCGCCCTCCTCTGGCGTCACAGAGGGACAGCGGATCAGATCTGCGGTCAACTGTGCGGCATCGGTCTTGGTCATGGCGAGAGTCCTTTGTCTGAGAAGCTTGCGCCAAGGGTTGTGGCACAGCCACGGCGGACCGGAAAGCCACATTTGGAACACAAAGCGGTGGGGCACCTCTTAACAAGCGGAAAAATTTGCTGTTTAGTTGGAGTTAATAAAAATCGACCGAGGCAGGTCACCAGCAGTTCGGCTAAAACAGCCAAGGGTTTCCAACAAACGCATCTCGAAATGCGACGAGACCTGTATGAGCGCCCCATGAGCAGGTGGGCGTTGTTGTGTGGCGTGCCTCAAACACATGAGGCGAGCAGACATGCCCAGATTGCCCGTAAACACCGGCGCTTCGGCCATGGATATGGCGGAAACCATTTTTGGCGATGACGTGACCATCGTCTCCGCCGACTACAATGGGCAGAACTCTTCCTCCGGGATTTACACCAATGGGGACAGCGTTTCTCCGGGCGTTACACCCAGCGACGAAGGGGTGATCCTGTCCACGGGACATGCGAGAAACTTCTCCAACCGTTGGGGCGGCAACAATCAGCGTTCGGACCGCTCCACCGACACAAGTGGTGAGAACAACAACCCAGAGTTCAACGCGGTCGCCGGCACCAACACCTATGACGCCTCTTATCTGGATGTGTCGTTCATCGCCAATGAAGCCGGGCAAATGACGATGCAGTTTGTCTTTGCCTCCGAAGAATACCCGGAATACGTCGACTCAATTTATCAGGACTTTGTCGCAGTCTCGATCAACGGCAGCTATGTGCCGCTGGAAATAGGCGATGGGGATGTGGACCCCGGCAACATCAACAATGGTGAGAACGAAAGCCTGTTTGTGAACAACACAGGCGGGATCTACAACACGGAGATGGATGGGTTCACCCTCACCATGACGCTGACCTTTGACATTGTTGAAGGCATGAATGACATCCGCATTGTGGTCGCCGATGTGTCCGACAGCCGGTATGACAGCTCGCTGTTGATTGCGGCGGACTCGATTCAAACGTCGTTGATTGCCAACACGGATGAGGTGGAACTGCCAATTGATGGCACCCGCACCATTGATGTGCTGGCCAATGACGTGAACAACACCGGCAACTCGATCACCATCACACATATTTCCGGGCAGCCGGTCACCGTTGGCAGCCCGATCACCTTGCCCAGCGGGCAGATCATTACGGTGAATGGCGACGGCACCATCACCTTTGAGGGCGACAGCGACGAAGAGCAGGTCAACCTGACCTACACCATTGATGACGGCAACGGCACGACCGATGTTGGCTATATCAAGATCAATCAAGCACCGTGTTTCACAGTGGGCACCTTCATCCGCACGCCATTTGGTGAGGTGCCCATTGAGTGCCTGAATGTGGGCGATTTGGTGGAGACCGTGGACAATGGCCCCCAACCTCTGCGCTGGATTGGTCGGCGCAAGGTGGCGGCAGAAGGCGCCATGGCGCCGATCCGGATTATGGCCAACACCCTTGGCAACCATCGCGAGCTGTTGCTCTCTCCGCTGCATCGGGTGCTGATCCGCAATGCCTGGGCCGAACTCTTGTTTGGCGAAGAAGAGGTTTTGGTGGCCGCGCGCGATCTGGTCAATGACAAGACCATCCGCCAGGTGCCCGGTTGCGAGGTGGAGTATGTGCATCTGCTATTTGATGACCATCAGATCATTTATTCCGAAAAGCTGATGACGGAGAGCTACTTGCCTGGGCCACAAACCGCGAGCAGCTTTGAGCCAGAGATTGTTGCAGAGATCTGTGCCTTGTTCCCAGAACTCGATCCGGTGTCTGGCGAAGGTTACGGGCAAATGGCACGGCGCGGCTTGCGCAGTTTTGAGGTGGCCACTCTGTCGCAAATTGCCTTTGGCGAGGTCTAAACGATGAGCTGGATTGCCCTTTGGGACAAACGGCACGCCCTGTGCGACCTCAATGGCGTGGCCCATCCGCTTGGGACAGCCACCACAGCCCCTCAGGCGCTGTCTGGCACGCCGTTGCCACGGGGCAGTATGGTCGTGGAAACGCGGGTGTCGCCTTATGATCGACCACAAACGCTTATGGGTATGGCGTCCCAAACCGGCAGCGGCTTTCGCCTGTCTTTGCAAGCGGTGCCCGGCGGTGGCGTGGTGCTGGTGCTCAATCGCGGAAGCCGCACGGCGCATGTGGCGGTCAATCTGGACACTGGCGGGCGCGCGGATGTGTTGCGGGTGACCTATTCTTGGGATGTGCCAGCCAATGTGGGCCGTCTGGCAGTGGAGCAGCCTGGCACCTGGCGTGTGGCGGTGCGGACCTTGACCCGCCCAGTGGCACTCACACCCGCGGAAATCCGGGAAACTGTGCAGGACGATGACGCAAGGGTGCTGTCCAGCGATCTGTCCTACATTGCCTTTTCAAACCGCATTGAGCCGATTGGCCCCATGCCCAGCCTGTCGGAAGACACCCCGGTGATGACCGCGCAGGGCTATCGTAAGGTGGGAGACCTCAAACGCGGTGACGTGGTGCAGACACCCTCTGGTGATCTGGTCCCGGTTCTGGCCAACATCCGCCGGACCGTACCGGCCTCAGGGCATTTTGCCCCGATCCGGTTGCGCGCCCCGTACTTTGGGCTCAGCCGCGACATTGTCACCAGCCCAACCCAGCGTCTGCTGATTGGCGGCAGTCGGGTGGAGTATATGTTTGGCTCCGAGTTTGTCTTGGTCCCGGCCGGGCATCTGCTGCACGGCAATGCTGCGGAAAATGGCGGCACTGCGCCTTTGGTGACCTATTGCCAGCTTCTGTTGCCCAATCACGAAGCGATTTTGGCCGCCGATACCTATGTGGAAAGTATGGATGTGGGGCGGATGCGCCGTCGACGGGACTTGCTGAGCGCCAGTCTCCTGTCAGGATATCCCCGCCGACTTTTGCCGGAGCACGCGCGCACAGCGTATCCGGTTTTGCGAGAGTTTGATGCACTCACCTTGGCGGCCCAGCGCGCCGCCTGATCGATCAGTTTGCCCTTAGTGCTCGGTCGCGGCAGCGTCTTCGGATTCTTCTCCGTGATAGAAGGGCGTCATTTGCGCCACGACCACGGAGTTCTCGTCCAGGGCACGCTGCATAAGGCCGCGTTCCTGCCCGTCAATCTCGTGGCCCTGCGCCTCGCGCTCTTCAATCGTGCCATAGCCGGTCACGTCCAGCGGGTTCAAATCCGCCTGCTTAAGGATCGCCACGGTTTCGCGCACCGCTTCGGCTTCGTCCACGCCGCTGGCATAGATCATCAGCGCGCCACCGGTGGCTTCGTCCGGCAGGCCATCGCCGTCTTTGCGCCCGACCTGAACGAGCAACGTGTAGACCTGCTGG
The DNA here is from genome assembly GCF_047126315.1 of Shimia sp. MIT910701. GTDB lineage: Bacteria > Pseudomonadota > Alphaproteobacteria > Rhodobacterales > Rhodobacteraceae > Shimia. The sequence goes on from NZ_CP138953.1 coordinate 547,830, forward strand.
CGGGTCTTCTTCTTTTTCTTGTCCTGGGTCATGCCGGTGCCTTTCTGTTGCACGGGCCTTAGCGTGGCTCATAGCAAGGGGTCAACCGCCCGCCGCAGTTGGTTCAAGCAATCACGCAACATTGTGCAAAATTTACTTCTATTTTTCAGAGTCTTGGGGGCGATCAGTTACCTTTTGGAAAGGGTAGGATTCCAAACTGTTAGCGCGCAGAACGTGCCCTCTTTCTAATGGTGACTTTCGAATCTCCTATCGGCAATTGCTGAGCCGGAGCTGACGCCAAGGCCAGAAATCTGTCCGGCATTCCAAAGCTTTCGACCACGTTCCCAAAAGAAATCGGGCAGAGACGCCACAGTTATAGTTTGGGAATGCACATAGGGGACCACCATGCCAACCGCATCAGAACTGCCGATTGATAACAGCGCCAGTGCGACGCAAATGGCGGACGCCATGTTTGGCTCCGGTGTTCAGGTGTTGGGCGCCAGCTATACAGGGCACGCCATGTCCAGCGGGATTTACTCGGATGGTGATTCCGTCGCCCCGGATGCCACCCCTTCAGATAGCGGCGTGATCCTCTCAACCGGCTACACCAGTGATTTCACAAACGCCGACGGGGACGTCAATGCCGACGCCAACACAACCGGACAAATGGACCGGGACGGCGACGACGATCTGTCTGAAATTGCCGGCGGGGACACCTATGACGCGGCAGTGTTTGAGGCCAGTTTCATTCCGGATGGTGACACTCTGACCATGCAGATCGTATTCTCCTCAGAAGAATATCTGGAATATGTCGACAGCGGCTACAACGACGCGGTTGGCATTTGGGTGAACGGCGAGAAGGCCACCCTGTCCATTGGCGATGGCGACGTCACTGTCGACAACATCAATGACGAAGACAACGCGAACCTCTATATCGACAACCCAGCGGACGGCGAGACCGTGAACAGTGAGATGGACGGGTTGACGATCACGCTCACCGTGAAAGCGCCGGTCAATCCGGGCGAGGTCAACACCATCAAGATCGGCATCGCAGACGCCGGAGACGACAAATACGACTCCAATCTGCTGATCGCTGGCGACTCCATCCAATGTGCATTGGTGGCGCAGGACGACGAATACGAGATCGGCGCCAACGCCACCAAAACCGTGGACGTGCTGGCCAATGACGCCGCGCCGGATGGCGCCACCATGACCATCACCAAGATCAACGGTCAGGAGGTCAGCGCGGGCGATTCGGTGACGCTGAACACCGGAGAAGTGGTCACGCTCAACCCGGACGGCACGCTGTCGATCCAGACCGATGGCGATTTGGGCAGCGAGGCCTTCACCTATGAGGTTGAGGATTCCGACGGCAACACCGACACCGGTTTTGTGAAGGTCACTACCACCACGGCACCGTGTTTTGTGGCCGGGACTGAGATTGTCACCCAAAGCGGCCTGAAAAAGGTCGAAGCGTTGATGCCAGGGGATATGGTTCTGACCCGCGACAATGGCTTCCAGCCGCTCTTGTGGATCGGCACCACCACCCGTCAGGCGACAGGGTCTGATGCCCCGATCCGGCTCGCCAAAGATGCTTTGGGCAACCACGAGGCGGTGGAATTTTCGCCCAATCACCGCATCCTGATCAAATCGTCCCAAGCGGCAATGCTGTTTGGTGAATCCGAGGTGCTGGTGAAAGCCAAAGACCTTGTGAATGGCGACACCATCACAGTGCGTGAAGATCATGGCCCGGTGACCTATGTGCATATTCTGTTTGACCGCCACGAGATTGTGCGGGCCAATGGGTTGGACAGCGAAAGCTACCACCCCGGTCAGGAAACGCTCGACAGTTTTGATGCCGAAACCCGCGATGAAATCCTGCGACTCATGCCCAATTCTGACGCGTTGATGGGCTATGGGTTTGGACCGTCTGCCCGCGTGTCGCTGCGCAAATATGAGGCCGAGGCTCTTATGGCTGCAGCCTAAAGGTCAAAAAGTCCTAATTAGAGCCAAATAACCCTAGGTAAACGTCGGAGCGTGGTTGACCGGCTCAAGCGGTGCGCGATAGGGGGAGCCAAGCAACTCCGGTACTTACTATGCGCTTCCTCCCCGCAGTCCTCATCTCCATCGCCTCTCACCTGTCATGGGTGTTCGCCGCCTCTGCGCAGACGGCGGAAACGTTGACCTTTGCCACCGTGGACCGGCCTCCGTTTGTCTTCCTAGATGACAACACACCGCGCGGCTTCAGCGTGGACCTGATGCGGGCCATTGGTGAAGACCTGGGCAAAGAGATCACCTTTGCCCCGCAGGACAGCTTCCCCGACATGTTAAGCGCAGTGGAAGCTGCCACGGTGGATGGCGCCATTGCCAACATCTCGATCACCGCCTCGCGTGAAACGGTGATGGATTTCAGCCAGCCGATTTTTGAGAGCGGCATTCAGATCTTGCTGCCATCCGAGCCCGGCAGTCTGGCGCGAATTGGGGGGTTGCTGACCCGAGAAATTCTCACCGCCATTATGGTGGCCTTGGGAATGCTATTTGGCGGCGGTATGTTGATGTGGCTTTTTGAACGCCGGCATCAGCCGTATTTTGACCGTCCCGCCAAAGATGCATTGTTCCCGTCTTTCTGGTGGGCGCTCAATCTGGTGGTGAACGGCGGCTTTGAAGAGCGCATGCCTTTGTCCCGCCCGGGCCGGTTCTTTGCGGTGATCCTGGTGGTGGCCAGCCTGTTTGTGGTGTCGGTCTTTGTCGCGACCATCACAGCGGCGGTGACGGTTGAGGCGTTGCAAGATTCTGTCGACAGCATCAACGATCTGGATGGGCGTAAAGTGGGCTCTGTGCGCGGCTCCACCTCTGCTCAGTTCCTGACCGCGCGCGACATCCGCTTCCGCGACTTTGACACGCCCCATGAGGTGCTGGCGGCGTTTCAGGATGGGGACATCGACTCCGTTGTGTTTGATGGGCCGATCCTTGCCTATTTTGCCACCAACGATGGCCGCAATGAATCGCGTTTGATTGAACGGGTGTACCGCCCTGAGAACTACGGCATCGCGCTCCCAACAGGCAGCCCGTGGCGCGAAGAGATTGACCAATCTTTGCTCAAACTGCGCGAGGATGGCACCTATGATGCGCTGCTTGAGCATTGGTTTGGGGCAACCTTCCGGCGGTAAGGCAAACAAAAAGGCCAGTCCCAACGGGACTGGCCTTTGTCTTTGTAACCTCGCGAGGTCTTAGTCGCGCAGCAGCTCGTTGATGCCGGTCTTGGAGCGGGTCTTCTCGTCCACGCGCTTCACGATCACCGCGCAGTAGAGGTTCACGCCGTTCTTGGAGGGCATGGAGCCTGCGACAACCACCGAGTAAGGCGGCACTTCGCCGTACATCACTTCGCCGGTTTCACGGTCTACAATCTTGGTGGACTGGCCAATGAACACGCCCATGCCCAGCACAGAGCCTTCGCGGACGATACAGCCTTCAACCACTTCCGAACGCGCGCCGATGAAGCAGTTGTCTTCAATAATGGTTGGACCCGCCTGCATTGGCTCCAGCACGCCACCGATGCCAACGCCGCCGGAGAGGTGCACGTTCTTGCCGATCTGCGCGCAGGAGCCGACGGTGGCCCATGTGTCGACCATGGTGCCTTCGTCCACATAGGCGCCGAGGTTCACAAACGACGGCATCAGCACCACACCAGGGGCCACATAAGCGGATTTGCGAACAACGCAGTTTGGCACGGCGCGGAAACCGGCGTCCTGCCACTGCTTCTCGCCCCAGCCTTTGAACTTGCTGTCAACCTTATCCCACCAGCCGGACCCCTGCGGGCCTCCGTCCTGAATTTCCATGTCCTTGATGCGGAAACCAAGCAGCACGGCTTTTTTGGCCCACTGGTTTACATGCCAGTCGCCACTTTCCAGTTTCTCGGCCACACGCAGGCTGCCGCTGTCCAGCGCGTGCAGCGTGGACTCAATCGCGTCGCGAGTTTCGCCGGTAGTGGCCGACGTGATGGTGTCGCGCGCGTCCCACGCGGCTTCGGTGGCTTGTTCCAGTTGGGCATTCGACATGTTTAAGGCTCCGGATGTCTTGGAATTTGGGGTGTTCTAACGGGATAGAGCGCGGGCGTCACGCGCTCATTGTGTCGCTTGTTCAAACGGGTCCGGCGCAATATTGGCGCCACAGACCAAAACGGCGACTTTTTCGCCCGGTTCGGGCACATAGGCGCCGGATGTCAAAGCGGCCAAAGCGGTGGCCCCAGCAGGCTCCACAAGCTGGCGGCGTTCCCGCCACAAGGCCTGTTGCGCTTGGCTGATGGCTTCGTCCGTGACCAATACTGACTCCGCGCCGGTGGAGACTGCGAGGTCAAAGCAAATCTGGCCAATGCGTTTGGCGCCCAGCGCGTTGGCAGCCACGCCAGACACTTCCACGTCTACAGGCTCGCCAGCTTTCAAGGCAGCGTTTAGGGCGCAGGATGTTTCCGGCTCCACCGCGATCACCCGGCGACGGCCATCAAACCAAGCCATCGATCCGCCAATCAACCCGCCGCCACCAACAGCAATAATCACTGTGTCGGCATCTAGCCCCTGCTCTTCCCATTCCAGCGCCACGGTGCCTTGGCCGCCCACAGTACCGAGCGCGTCATAGGCGTGGATCTGCATCGCGCCGGTTTCCGCTTCATAAGCCAGCGCCTGATCCAGCGCGTCAGAATACGCCCCCGGCACCACTGCTAGGTCGGCACCAGCGTCGCGGATCAACGCAACTTTGGCAGGGCCAGCCATTTCCGGCACATAGATGCGGGCTTTATGACCGAGTTTATGAGCGGCATAGGCCACAGCCGCACCGTGGTTGCCTCCAGAGGCGGCAACCAGACCGGCCGCAGGAACATCAGAGGACAACAGCGTGTTGAACGCGCCGCGCGCCTTGAAGGTGCCGGTGTGTTGCATCTGCTCCAACTTCATCTGCACCGGGAAATCCAGACCAAAGCCGTTCTCCACGGTCACCACCGGGGTGCGCAGCACATGCCCTTTGATCCGCTCTGCCGCTGCTGCGATTTCCGCGCTCCAGTCCATTTTCACATCCCTGTCACTGGTTTTGTTTCCGCGAACCCTATAGGCAAAAGAAAAACGCGCAAGCAAGGACGAGTAACGATGAAAGATGATCGCCGCCACCCGCTGTCAGATGCCCATTCTGACCGTCAGTCCGCCTCCCAGGTACCGGACACGCCGCAAACCCGTGCGCCGTCGTACCGGCTGGCCTTTGCGGATGAAGATTTCCTGTGCCGTCCTGAGCTGCGCCCGGTGCGTTTGCAGCTGGAGTTGCTCAAGCCGGAACTGGCGCTAGACGAGCATGAGATAGAAAGCACAGTGGTGCTGTTTGGTGGCGCGCGTATCCCGGAACCCTCCAAGAAAGACAGCGCCCGCACTGCAACGCTTGCGGAACTGTCGCGGTTTTATGATGAAACCCGCAAATTCGCGAAGCTGGTGACCGAGGCCAGCGATGGCAAGAAAAACGTGATTGTCACCGGCGGTGGCCCGGGTGTGATGGAAGCAGGCAACCGGGGAGCATTGGATGCGGGCGGACGCTCGATTGGCCTCAACATTGTGTTGCCGCATGAGCAAGCGCCCAATGAATATGTGACGCCGGAGCTGTGCTTCAACTTCCACTACTTTGCGATCCGCAAGATGCACTTCCTGATGCGCGCCAATGCGATTTGTGTGTTCCCGGGGGGATTTGGCACCTTGGACGAGCTGTTTGAATCGCTGACGCTGATTCAGACCGGTCGTATGCAGCGGGTGCCGTTCCTGCTGTTTGGCAAAGATTTCTGGCAGAAGATCATCAACTGGGAGGCGCTGTCGGATGCGGGCACAATTTCCGCAGAAGACCTCGATCTGTTCCAGTTTGTAGAGACCGCAGAAGAGGCGGTTGAGGTGCTCAATAACTGGCAGGATTATTCCCGTCGGGATCAGATTCCCGGCCGTTAGAGCCTTTTTGTTGCAAGGCGTCCCGGCCAAAGCCGGGGCGCTGCCTTGAGTTACTCAAGTGATCGTTACAGGTACCAAGTCCACTTAGTGGAAATGTGCCGGCAGCACGCCAATTTCGGTCCCTTGGGGCAGTTTGGTCACAACCTGTGCGCCTGCCACGTCTTTGATCGCATAGCCGTAGCCTGCCAGACGGAATTTCCATTCCCGTGTGCTCAGCGAGTTGTGTTTCTCGCGTGTCAGGATGTCCAGTACAGGCGCGTCGATCATTGCGCCGCCGATGTCTGCATGTGCCATGTGTCAGTTCCTTTCTGATTGTTTACAGAATGGAAACTGACCGTTGATCGGGGCGCAATTGGCGCTCAAATGTGAAAAGTTTTAGGCAAACTTTACGTATGCGCTTTGGGTTTGGCGAGCGACGGGAAGAGATACTTGGGCAAAAGCACCCCAGCGATCAGCGCGCCCAGCCATACAATCAAAGTGGCCGCCAAGAGGTTGGCAATGCCGCCGATGGTAAAGTCACTGACCAGCATTTCGGTGATCAGCAGGCCGGCAAAAGTGACGACCAACGACAAGCCACCCAGCAGTTCCGGTAGTTTTTTCTCAGACACTTTGCGGATGATTGGTAGGAGAACGACCGAGACCACAGTGAACACCAGCGTGACAATCACAACGCCGAGAAAGCCGATGGAGAAGCCGGGTAGCAAAACGTTCGCGAGGATCAGACCAATCGCATTGGCAATCAAATGGGCCGCGGCGGAGAGAACAAAACGGGGCATGATGCGCCTTTCCTGATAGAAATCCCCTGCACTCTAAACGGGAGCACACCCTGCAATCCAGAGCGTATTGGCAATTTCGATTGTCGGTTAGCGCGCCCAAGCCTGCGCGGGGTCTTCTTCGCTGTACGTGCGCAAGTGTTCGATGTCATCAATATTGGCGCGGTTCTGCTTTATTTGGACCCCCTCGGCCTTCAACTTGGCGAAGGCCCGGCTGAGGCTTTCCGGTTTCATGCCCAAACGCCCCGCAATCAGGATCTTGTCATAAGGCAGAACGACCTCGCAGGCCCCTTCCTCAGCATTGCTTAATTCACAAAGAAATTCCGCCACACGCTGCGCACTGGTTCGCGCTTTGAGCGCTTCAATTTGCGCCACCAGACTGTGCAGATGGCGAAAGGTGGAAGACAACAATGAAAGTGCAGCCTCAGGCGTTTCTCGGATACGGCGCAAGTAAGCGTCGGTTTCGATGCGCATCAGCTTTAATGAGGTCACCGCTTCAGCAGACACCGGATACACATCCCCCTGAAAGGCAACGGCCTCGCCAAAGCTGCGACCTTGAGTGAACACCCCAACCACAGCTTCGGTGCCACTAGGTGCGATCCGGTAGAGTTTGGCCCACCCGGATATCACGATAAAAATGGCGGTGGCCGTCTCGCCTTGCAGAAAAATGGTCTGTCCGCGTTCGTATTCTGAGACATGCGCCGTCGACAGCAGCATCTCTGCGTCTTCTTCGGGCATGCTGCTAAACAGCAGCGATTGCCGCGCAACGGCTTTATGCTCTGCCTGCATCTGATGTCTCCCGCGTGTCCCGTAAGAAACACGGATACGCCGGACTTCGACCGATTTGCAAGCCAGCCTTCAAGATGGCGCTTTGCCTGTTTTGTCAAAACAACTCGCACCGGTACGTTTCAATAGCGATGAAGAGCGGAGCTCAGATATTTGCTGAAGATTCGATCGCCCTGTGTCAGCGCCCAAACCACTCGCCTGAACAACTCATTCTCCGCTTCCAATCACACAGAGTTTGAGTATTTGTGCAGAGCTGTGTTTCTTGATCTTGGCTGCAGTCGCCACGATGTCCTATATTTATTGGACATCCAGAAGTCCTTCAGTGATGTAGGGGGCAATGTCCGTTCCCATACACGGCCGCGCGATCTGCCAGACGCAAAATACATGCTGGCGGATCGAGTGTATGACACGGGCTAGCCATGTGAAGCGCTTGAAGACAGAGGCATTGCGTCCAGCACCCCTATTTGCGAAGACCTCACGGCACTAAGCCTTTATGACGTGGCCCGGCACAATAAACGCCAAGAAATCGAGCGCTTCTTTACCCACCCCAAGGGTTGGTTGCATGACACGAAACGCTGCCACAGGCGCTCAAAAGTCCTCCCTTCAGCCGGCGCTTGAGCACCATCGGTCATGTTCTGGTTATGAATCCCGGCTCTAAACCCGACGCACTTTAGCTAAACAATAGAGACTATCCGCAAAGGTGGGACACTTCAGGGCCAAACAATTCAACAGGGAACCGCGCTGCGTCAACGCATTGTTGTGAAAAGGGCAGTTCTTTGTCGTGGGGCGCCCAAGGCGCTCTATCGTGTTCAACTCAAACCGACGTAATATATTTAGGCGATTCAGGCGTAATCGAAACCTTCTAAGGCTTTAAAATCAAAGGATGTCTGATAGTCTATGAAACGATCTCAAAAGCAAGAAATCTCCAAAAAGCTTGCACGCAACTCAAACCAAGAAAGCTCCCATGGACCCCATCATCGCCGTTATCCCCGCCCGCGCTGGAAGTGAGCGTGTAAAACACAAAAACACGCGCCCTTTTGCAGATATCCCAGGCGGTCTCTTGGAGTTGAAACTGAACCAGTTGAAAGGCGTCAAGGAGGTCGAAAAGGTCATCGTATCTAGCAACGATCCCGCTATTCTTGATTACACTGCCGCTTTTGGTCGTGATGTAGACAGCCGATTTGTCGCACTAGAACGCCCGGATGAGCTTGGCCGGTCATCTACTCCGATGAGTGAATATATCAAATACTCTGCGACTCTTTCCGAAGAGGGAGTGCAACTGATGACCCATGTTACCCATCCTTTCGTGACCGCAACTGTGTTTAGTGATCTGATTGAGGCCTGGCGCAGGGCTGAGGCAGAGGGGCATGACAGCCTTGTTACCGTGACAAAGCTCCACAAATTCATCTGGGATGAAAATGGGCCCTATAATTACGACAATACCGTTGAAAAATGGCCGCGCAGCCAGGACATCAAACCGTTGTTTGAAATCAATCACGCCGCCTACCTAATGCCGTTTGCCCGTATGCGCGCCGTTGGTGACCGTATCGGCACCAACCCTTGCTTGCACGAATTACCCGAACGCGTAACGATGGATATCGACTGGGAAGAACAGTTTCACTTGCTGGAAGATATCGCGCTGGCCAAGGTGCAACGGGGTGACAGCCTACTCTAGGATCGGAATATTGCGCTGCTCCGATTTGCGCCGCCGTGAAACATATGGAACAGCGGACATCGATGCCCCCTGTCCCTGCATGCGCGACAAATCTGTAGAAACCGCATGTCATAGATTCTATGACATGCGGTACTTTTTATTTAGTCAGGCGGTGCCCCGAAAATACTTGTGGTGCTCGCTTTCGTTCACCTTTTTCTCTTCAGACCCGACAACCACTTCAACTTCACGAATTTTTGCTACGAATTCACGGAATTCTGAGGTCGCGAGATCAAGAGCAACGGCGTCAAAGTGCGCCCATTCGGTGTTGCCCAGCTTCACGTGTTTTTCCACCATGACTGCCCCAGCGGCGACCGCCATTCCAGAAGGCATCCATCCAAAATCATGGCTAGAATAGGCTGGTGCCAGATGGGGGTGTTTCAGCGAGAGATCCCGGTAGTGACGGATTACGCCAATGTTGCAATCGTGCTGTGGCGTTGGGTAAGCAGAGTTGCACTGCATGAGGTACAGCTTTTCGCAATCAGTGAAGGTCTCTATCACCCAATTTTCATAAGTCGTATCGGTCATTCCCGTCGATAAAACGATCCCAGCACGATAGTTTTTGGCCACATAAGCTAAGTAATCTGTGTGTTCAGAGATGGTTGACGGCAATTTGACCAGCTCTGGGTTGAACTGCATCATGAACTCAAACGACGGCTGGTCTAGCACAGACGCAAACCAACGTACCCCCAAGCTTTTGCATAGCTGATCTAGGAATTCAAAGTCACTCTGACTTAGCTCTAGCTGATTGCGGTAATCCCGAAACGTGTCCCCAAACGGCGAGACATATTTGGCATCCAACTGTTCTTTGGAATAGAATGTATCGACGTCGCGCTTCTGAACTTTTACAAAATCAGCACCTGCAGCCTTGGCGGCACGCACCATGCGCTCCAACCGTTGCCGATCGCCAAAGTGATTGGTTGTCAATTCAGCTGTAATCAAGACACCTTGATGCGCACGCTCGGATGTACTCTTCTTTTCTGGAATAAGCTGGGCATTCAACTCGGAGCCAGACAAGCTTGAAAAGCGACGTTTGCCGACGTGATGTATGTCCAGCTCGCTCTCACGAAGCATGTAAAGCGCATTAATAAAGTAGTATTCCTGCGGCGCGATGATAAAGGCACGATCATCTGTGCTGTTTAATGAGTAATCCTTGCCAATGGCCGCAGAGTAGCCTTGGTCCGCGGAAAAATCAAAGCCGAGCATATAGACTTTTTGTGTCTTTCCGCGAATTTGGGCAATGATCCGCGCCAATCTCAGCGCTGACAAAAACAGCACGTCCTCAATGACAAACTCACTGTCAGGATTGTCAGAAACCAGCCGAGTCATCATCATGTCGCTGCCGTCTTGAGAGCCGGCGACATACCGCACCCTTTCCACCTCACCACGGGGCGGATCCAGATCTGTTGACGTTACATAGAGGCGCGAGCGCCAGCCGCTTTCCTCCAGAGCTTGATGCACCCATGAATCATGAAACACCGTGATATCGCAGGGGGCAATTCGCTCTGAATCATTGACCCCAATGACCAAAGCCCCAACTAAAATTTCCGGATCAATTTCGTCGATCGACGCTCCTTTACCCAGAATGAAGATCGTATCGGTGCTGAATGTCGACGCGATATTTCTTACCCGGTTCAAGAAATTCCCCATGATATGATTTGCCCTCTACTTCGATTTCACAGTTATGTTCTAGGGCAAGCATAAGCCCCGGCAAAAGATCCCAAGAGTATGCCCCCTTGGGGTTGGTAAAGCGGGCGAATGCTCCACGCACTACATTATAAAGATTGTAAACTGCACACCCGGTAACACGGTTTTCTTGGCTTGAGCCCATGCCTTCAAAAATCTCATCGCACATTGATGAGGAGAACCCACGGATCCGTGACCGGATCGGAAGCAACGAGTCACCTGTCATAAGGTGTTCGCCAAGTTCTGGCATCAAAAGCATACTGCCTAAGTGAGTTCCGCCATGCCACAACGTAAACGAAACGCCCCATTCCTTGAGGCCAGAACAGAAGTTTTCTGTACCGTCGATAGGGTCAAGAATGGCATAATACCCTTCGCTCGCCAATGGCGTGTCAGCACTGAAAGTCTCCTCGCCCGCAAATGTGACGCCAGGAATGCGGTCAACCAAGTATTTTTGGATCAGATCTTCCAAGAATACATCGGCTGCCGTCACAGGGCTGTTGTCAGGTTTTAGAGTGATATCATAGCGTTTGGCCAGGATATGCTCCATGTTGGCTGCTATCAAATCAATCAATCCATGCATCAGTGCGCGTGTAGCTGCTAGATCGGGAGGGGCATCACCAAAACTGGTGGTAGACATTTCAGTCATTGTCGTGGTCCTAATTGGGTCGAAAGTCTAGACTGTGAAAGTCGCCCCGCTCTAGTAAAGCCGTGTACCTTCTGGGCCGACGTTAAACATGTGGCGACTATCTTTGGTTGAGCCTTAGAGGCTTTAAAAACAGTAACTTCCATTTCACTTTTCGCCTCTTCGAGACAAAGGCTGACGTAGTGTATTATTTTCTTGCGCTCGCGGCTCAATTTGATTTCGATATAGTCTCGTGCCAAATCACACTTGATCAGCACGGACGCTTTGAACCATCAAATACCCCCATAATTGAGGGATCGTCAAACCAAGTTTTCGCAACGAACAGCTCAGGTTAATTGGTTAAGTTTGAGTGTAAGTGCATGACTGGCTTTGCCTTCAAAGCGTTTTGGTCCAAGCATAACGCATAGACTAGAACCAAGCAGCCTGCAGCCATTCCTGACACAGGCCGCAATGTTGGCGGCGTCTTTGAGTTTACCTAGCCTCGAGACGTCCAGCTCGAATTTGTCCTGATAGACCCCTTGTCGGGTAGCAGACCAAAAACTCTGGGTCGCTGGCCTTCCCACTATTGCGCGGCTTGCCTTTGCTCCTTCTCAAGCGATCCATAGACATTGGCGCCTGACAAAAGAAAACAACAAGGGTCTCTTAAGCGCCCGTTCTTCGTCCGTCCAAAGAAGCTTGGTGTCCAATTACTTCAGGGTGTTTTATGCCACCGCGCTTACGCAACGGCATTTTTTTCATCGGTCGTGTCAGGCTTTGGCAAACCAAGAACATCATAGAAATCCACACGCTCAATCATGTCGAGCTTGCCTCCGGGCGCGGCGTTGTAAAGTCGACAACCGTCTTCAGCGATAACATCCTGTAGGTTCGCAAAAGCAAGGTTCACCAACTCAGTTCCCGAACCCCCTGGACGGAAATGGTCCAGTCGCTCCGTTTCCTTGCCCCCTCCACCGTAGAAATGGGTCGTTGCACCAGAATAATCCAGGTCAACACCGATGATGTAGATTTCTTTGTACCCCATCAAATGTGCGATTTGTGCTGCCATCACCACAACGGAATTACCACGATGCAAATGCAATGGCGCATGTCGGAAGGGAACCAGCGACAATTTCTTACCTGACGATCCGACGGGAATAACGGGTACGCTCGGCGGCCTACGCCAGAGACAATTTGTGGCCAAAAAGTACTTCTCAACCGATGCACCATCAGCATCGATTTCTCGTGCATGGTTTTTATAAACCAGCGGATCTGCCACAACCAAATACCTCGGATTCGGCAAGCCGATGTCAAGCGCACGCATGCCGCGGTTCACGCAAAAGATATCTTCGCCGGCCAGGGCGTCCAGGGGCATTTCGGATATCGACGGGCCATTCCCAACGATAAAGCAACGCTTACGTTCTGCAGTGTTCACAATGGAGTTTGTGTCAAAGCCGACATAACGTTGTTGCCAATCTGAAATACGCGCGCCCATTTGCGCATACCCTACACGCTGCGCAACATCCAAGAGCCGACTGGTCAGAGCCTCGGATGTAGGGAGCCGAGCGAGCAAAAAATGCGTCAGTGACATGGCGTAACTATCGAGTTGAGCCTCAGACAGCTGGTCCAAGAATTTCACTGCAATAGCTTCGGCCCCGGCAACGTCGGCGTCTCCCAGACGGGTATCTATATTGCTGCGAACAACGTTCCAGATCTTTTTTGCGGAAGTGGCATCAAGTTCTAGCGTCAAAGGGAGATCAAGAAGTGCCTTAACCTGTTCCCATTCACGCCGGCGAATAAAGAACCGTAATATTTCTTCGCGCTGAACAGGGTCAATCTCCAGATCACCAGAGGCATTTTGGGCAATCATTTGTTTATACCGATCCACAGCGGCATCACCGCGACTGGGATCGAACATCAAACCCAGCGAGTCCGACAAAAACTTGCCATCATACATAGTGGTCGTTCGCAAAACGAGACTATGGATTTCGGTTGGCAGAAATGAAGCAGGAGTGGGATGATAGTAAACCAAATCATAAAGCCAACGCATGACAGGCGTCCGCTTGGCGGGTATCGGCAGCTTATTTGTAACTGCGAACTGCATAACATCGCGCATGGCAGAGAAATCACCGCGCCGATAATGAATCTCAACCACCCCTCTCAACCAGAGGGAGTTTCTTCCGTATTCCGCTTCATAAACAGCCAACGCGTCTTCACACTCTTCAAGGCGCGAGGCCTTTATGAGGGCTTCGATCAGGAGAGGGTAGTGTTCTTTTGGCCGTTTTGATGTGTCTATAAGCCGGCGCGCCCACCAAATCGCCGCCGAGTGGCGACTATTCGCAAATAGTATTTCTGCCGTCATCACCTGGACATTCTCGGAATAGAATTTTTTGGCGTGACGTCCAAGCGTGAGGGCACCGACTTCGTCCACTGGCTGTATGGTTGTTGCCAGCGTAAGCATGCCTGTGGCACGTAGCCGATCGATACTGATCGCGGCAGTACGTTCACGGGCGTCATCCACCCCAATTCGGAAGACCCACTCAGATGGCATTGAGCCGGCTTTACCGGGGTACCGCAACTCCAGATTTTTCCAACGCTCAAGTGCAACAGCCCAAGCATCAGAGGCAATTGCGACTTCCGCATGCAGCTTTAGCAAGGGCATTTGTCTTGGATACTTCCTCACCAAAGATTGCGCTTTTTCTTCGGCCTGGTCTAGAGCACCAGCATTGATGAGCGCGCGAACACCTCTGACGTAGCTGTTTATCCTTGCTTTGCCTCTTGCTTTTTCACCGCGTAAAAACCATGTTTCCGCAGCAGACAACCAATCCTTTTTAGCTTCTGCCAGAAGACCTTCGACGCGAAGCAACCTCTCATTATGAGGTTTAGCTATACGTTGCTCCGCCAAGAGGGCATCCGCTTTCTCTAAGTTGCCTATCTGCACAAACACATCTGCTACAGAAATCTGCAGTCGCGAACTGACAAGACATTTGCCATTCTCAATCAATTCCCACCGTTGAACCACGTCACCCGAGCGCTTTGTCTTCAATGCCAAACGGCAATAGGCTTCCGACAAGGCATCATCATCTGGGAACTTCGCTTTGGCGTCGCGCAAAATCTCATCTGCACGCGCCCAATCGCCACTTTCCGCGGCAGCTTTGCTGGACCGGAGATAGGGCAAAATGGGCCTAGGCAGTTTCTCTAGCTGCCAATACGTAGCGGTTGCCGAGCGCCCCATCCCAAGTCGCTTCACTGCTCCCCGAAACTTGCTCCGGATCACTGCTCGAGTGGCCGCTGGCAAGCCTTTGAAATATTTTCTCGCAACAGTCTTTTTAGCAGATTTTTTGGGCATGGAATTCATTTCTAATGTTACAGTGCAGTTTACTTACATGGCCACTTTATTACTGGATTCTAGAAAGATCTTGCGAGTAGCGCCAATTTTCACAGACACATCTGCAAATTTTCCGGTCAAGTCAATACTTCGGGGCCCGTCGGCAGAGTTTTTGGAACTGCCTGGGAAATCTTGTTTGGGCACGGTCGCATTCGATCTGCTGCACCGTCTCAATCAGCGGCACTACTTCCTGTTACGGCGGCTTGCCGAACGGTGCTTGTTCAAACTTACGACATGCCCGCTTCGGCCTCGATTTGCTTGCGCGACTTGCGCGCGCGTTCGGTGGCCGACTTCAACTGACCGCAGGCCGCCATGATATCCTCGCCCCGCGTTTTGCGGATCGGGGAGGCATAGCCCGCCTGATAGATGATGTTGGCAAACGCCCGAATGCGGTTATTGGAGCTGCGCTTATAAGGCGCACCGGGCCATTCGTTGAATGGGATCAGATTGATCTTGGCCGGAATGTCGTAACGTTTGATATGGTCGATCAACCGGTGCGCATCTTCGTCGGTGTCGTTTACTCCGTCCAGCATCACATATTCAAAGGTGATGCGCTCGGAGTTGGAGACCTTTGGATAATCCGCCAAGGCCTGCAGCAGCTCGTCAATCTTCCAACGCTTGTTGATCGGCACCAATACGTCGCGCACCTCATTGGTGGTCGCGTGGAAAGAAATCGCCAACAAGCAGCCAATTTCCTCAGCGGTGCGGGCAATCTCGGGCACCACGCCAGAGGTCGACAAAGTAATCCGACGGCGGGACAGGGAAATGCCCTCAGGGTCCATCGCGATCTTCATCGCGTCGCGCACGTTGTCGAAATTATAAAGCGGCTCGCCCATGCCCATCAGCACGATGTTGGACAGCAGACGTGTTTCATCTTTGGGCTCTCCCGGCACCGGCCATTCACCCAAATCATCCCGCGCCACCATCAGCTGACCAATGATCTCGCCTGCGGTCAGGTTGCGCACCAGTTTCTGCGTGCCGGTGTGACAGAAAGAACAGGTCAGCGTGCAACCCACTTGAGACGAGATACACAGCGTGCCGCGATCGTCCTCAGGGATGTAGACCACCTCAACTTCGTGTCCTCCGGCAATGCGCACCAAATATTTGCGGGTGCCATCCTCAGACACCTGGCGTGTCACCACCTCAGGCAAAGCAATCTCAAACTTCTCGTCAAGCTCTGCACGATAGGCTTTGGCGAGGTTGGTCATCTCGTGGAAATCACGCACGCCCCACTGGTAGATCCACTGCCAGATCTGCCCAACGCGCATCTTGGCCTGCTTTTCCTTGGTGCCATTGGCAATCAACACTTCGCGCAGCTGATCACGGGTCAACCCAACGAGGTTGATCTTGCCACCTTCGGGCAGCTTGCGGGGAATGGTCATCACGTCCTGCGTGATTGGCGCGGAGGTACTCATGGCTCTGGGACTCATCTGGGAATTCAAGCGGTGCAGATACACCATTTAGGGCGTTTTGCAAATAATGCCAGAAAACGCGCTTAACGCCTAATCCAACTGACAGACCGTGTCAGTTGGTGTGTGGGACAAAGCGCCATCACAAACGGACAACACAGGAGACCATCATGTCTGTTATTGAAATTGTGCGCTACCGTCTGAAAGCAGACGCAACAGCGGACCAAGCCGTTGCCGCCTGGGGGAAATCCCAAAGCTTTGCCAAGGCACAACCGGGATTCATCAGGCGCCGCATCGCCACCACGGCCGATGGGGAATGGATTGACGAAGTGGAATGGGAAAGCCTTGAGCATGCCCATGCTGCAGCGTCCGCATTCAATCCCGAAACCTATCCTGAACTGATGGACCTCATGGCAGTTCTGGATCAAAGTTCCATGAGCATGACCCACTATACCGTTCAAGGCAGCACATCCTAAAATGCGTCGGACCGACCGTCTTTTTGATCTGATCCAGCTCCTACGTGATGGGCGTCTGCACACCGCGTCCGATTTGGCGGAACAGATGGAGGTGTCGGTCCGCACCATTTATCGCGACATGGACACGCTGGTGGCCTCTGGCATTCCGGTCGAAGGCGAACGCGGGGTGGGCTACATCCTGCGCGCGCCGGTGTTTATGCCACCCATGGCGCTCACCCAAGTTGAATTAGAGGCGTTGCATCTCGGGGCGGCTTTGGTGCGCCAGACTGCCGATGCTGAGCTACAAGAGGCGGCCACACGGGTGCTGACCAAGATTGATCAATCGATGCCGGAGCCGATGTTTGGCGCGCTGGATGGCTTTGGCAAAGAGATATTTGCCGCGCCGGAGGTCGAGGCGAGTTTCGGCAACATGCCCACCATCCGCCGCGCGATCCGCGAGCAATTGGTGATGCTGATCGACTACACGGCGCTGGATGGCCGCCATAGCCGCCGCCGCATCCGACCTCTGCAAATGGAGTACTGGGGCGCGCCTGGACTTGCACCGGGTGGTGCGAAGAGCGTGGCGATTTCCGCGTGTTTCGCGTGGACCGTATCAAAGACATCCTCGTGCCCGGCGACCGGTTCGAGCAGGAACCGGGCCAGACTTTGGTGGATTACCTCAAGCGGTTTGAGGCAGGTTAGGCCCGCTTTTTCACGTCGACAACCTGCGCTGCCTCGTGCTTGTCCAAGCGGCGACGCCATTTGTCCGTTTTCTGTTTCATTGCCAAGAGCTCTGGAAACAGCTCCGCCATTTCATCGGCGTCCAGCTGTTCAAACAGATCCACATTGCGCCCGGGATGGCGCATTTCTACATGAATACCGTCCACCGTCGCCACACAAGGCGTGTCGCAGATAAAGAGATAAAACTCCGAAGAACCTGCGGTGTCCTCGGAGATGCCACGCCAGCCCACTAGGTCTTTGACCGGCACAAGCACTTCGCGCGCGGTAAAAGCTTCTTCGAACTCAGCGCCTTTCATCCACAACCGCGCATCCGGCGACAGCCAGCAGTCACGCGCAGGCACCCGGCGGCCCATCGCACCTGCGGGCACTTTCACCGGGACGTTTTGTGCAAACAGCCGCCCAATCCAACGCACGGGCGTCAACCCGTGATCGCGGCTGACCACCTCATCGCCAGCCCGCAGCTCTTCAATGGCCACCTCGCCGCGCCGTGTGGCAATTTTGGTGCCACGTGCCACGCAGCCCAATTCCAAATTGCTGATTTCCAGCGCGATTGCTGGCGCATGTGTTTGTACGTCCTGGGCCATTGACTGCTCTCCCATGGCTTGTGACCCAGCCGGTTGATCCGGCTGGCCTCCCCCATGGTGGCAATGTCAGGCAGGTAAGGACCCTGGCAGAGGTCCTGCTCCGGATTTCCGAAGCGGTTACTTACAACGTTTTTCGGCGTCTTCCACTGCGGCGGTGAAGCCACGCAGAGAGAAGGTGTCGCTGGTTTTGGTCCCACGCGAGGAGCGCGCCACAAAGGTGGCATCCGCGCCACGCTTCATCGCGGCAACAATCTTGGCGTCATCGCCAGAGGACGCGGGCCAGGCCCATTCGCCGTCGGTGATCATCACAAAGGCTTGGCCATCAATGGACACATCCACGGTGGAGCCGCCCGCAAAGGGATAGCCCCCGGTGAAGCCCACCTGTGCGGCCACATCCGCACTTGGCACAAAGGATACCATCAACAGGATGTCGCTGCGGCGCACGGCCACAACTTGGCCGTTGCGGGTGTTCACAGTTTCTTTGGCGGTGCTCACCGCCCAGCATTCCTGCTTGCCACCGTCTTTGTGCTCAAACACGCTCCAGTCGGTGATCGCATTGACCTGATTTTCGCTTGCGGCCTGTGCCGATACCATACCGCCCCAAACCGCAGTTGCGGTCACGGCCAGCGCTTTCACCCAACGTGATGTCATTGCTCTTACAGCCTCCAAGCTGTGTATTGCCTCTGTCGTCCGCCCGTTGGCTTTGCACCATTTGAAGTGGGCTGGACATTGTTATACGCGATGCGCAGAGTTTAGCCCATGTTTGTTGCCGCGCGAAAGACCCGTTGGCACAAAATTGCCCACAATTGCGAGAGAAATCATGACCAAAGCCGTGCCTATGACCGAAATCTGGCGGGGAGACATCCTGGAGAGCATGCATTCCGGCCATGCGGTGGTTTGTAATGTCGATGGGGATATTGTGCATGCGTGGGGCGATCCGGACGCAATTGTGCTGCCGCGCAGCTCCTCCAAGATGATCCAGGCCTTGCCTTTGGTGGAAAGTGGCGCGGCGGACGCGGCTGGATTGACGGACCAGCATCTGGCGCTGGCCTGCGCGTCCCACAACGCCTCTGCGATCCACAACACCATGGTCAACGACTGGTTGGCGGCACAGGGTTTCAGCGATGAAGACCTGATCTGTGGCCCCCAGGAACCCCGCGACATTGGCATTCGTGACGAGTTGATCCGCTGCAACGATCCGGTGTGCCGGGTGCATAATAACTGCTCCGGCAAACACACCGGCTTTCTGACCCTGTCCAAACATCTCGGCGCAGGTGGCAACTACACTGACATCGATCATCCGGTGCAAAAGGCCGTTCAGGCGGCACACGAAGAGCTGACCCATGAGGCCAGCGCAGGCTACGGCATCGACGGCTGTTCTGCGCCAAACCACGCCAGCACCCTAAAAGGCATGGCACGCGCGATGGCGTTTTACGCGGCGGCGCGGGAAGGCAATGGCACCCGCGAAACCGCCGCTGCCCGCCTGCGCACCGCGATGGCGAAGCATCCTGAATATGTCGCAGGCGAAGGCCGCGCCTGTACCAATCTGATGCGCGCTATGGGGCACACTGTGGCGATTAAAACCGGGGCGGAAGCCTATTTTGTTGCCATGCTGCCAGAGCAAAAACTGGGCGTGGCTTTGAAAATCATCGACGGCGCCACCCGCGCCTCGGAGAATGCCCTGGCCGCTATTCTGGTGAAACTAGGCGTTCTGGATCCGAACCATCCCGAGGCACAAAAATACCTCGATGCGCCGATCCGCAACTGGGATGGCCTGCAAACCGGCGTCATGCGCGCGGCGTCTACATTGAACTAAACAAAAGGCGGCCCGCCGGCCGCCTTACATCTCCATCGCCTCTGCGACTTCTACGGTGCCCAAGCCGTGTTCAAGTATGGGGCAACCCTTGGCGATTTCGCAGGCGGCATCCATATCGGCGGCATTCACCAGAGTGTAGCCGGACACAGGATTGGCCCCACCGTCATGCGCAACGCCATGCACCGTCACAGTCTTGGACATGCCCGCAGGATTGCCGCCATCAACGAGATCCTCGCCGATGCCTTCCATCCATTTCGTCCAGGCCGCCATGACCTGCTCGCCTTCCTCCGGCGTCTCAGGTCGTCCGCCACCGTGGTAGATAAACATAAACTTGGGCATGGTACGTCTCCTTCCGACAAAAAAACTGTCTTGAAAGTCCTGAAACAAACGCAACACCCCGCAGGATGACGCGTTTGTCCAGTGTACCACATTTTACTGGTTTGGTCTTGCAGCAGGGAGGCCCCCTACAAGCAAGTCACGGCCAATTAGCCTTTTATCTTCGGCAGCCGATCCAGTTCTTTAAAAAACTGACCGTTTGCCGTCTTCTCAAGATCAACGCGGTAGTTCATGGCCTGCGCGCGTTCTTCGGCGAGGTAATCGTCACCGTCAACAATCACCTGCTTCAGCAACGCCTTCAGCTCATCCACATTTCGGTAGAGATAGCAAAACGCATTTCTCTCCTCAAAATCGTCCGCCACCAATGCAGGCGGCTGCGGATAATACAAAAAGATCGGCACATTGATGAAAAGACACTCCGTCACCGCCGCCGAGATATCACAAACGACAAAGCGCAGTGGCTTTTTCAAGATATCGCGCAGTTGAGTGCCCTGGTCCGGCAAAAACAGTCCAACTTCAGGAGCTGATAACGCCTCACCATTCTCATCAATCGTCTTAGTGATCTGCGGTGGCTTATGCGCTTCCACAACCCTTGAAACCGCTTTCACGTCGGCGTTCGTGGACCAAGGGTGTAGCTTCAGGAAGCCAGCCGCCGTGTCTCCCAAACTCTCTTGCGCAACGGCCGCGATGCCTTTGATGATATCAAGGGAGGAATAATTGGTGTTGGCGTAATACCCACGCCAAGTAGGGAAATAGCCCCATTGGTTCCGCTCTTCCAAGCCGTATTTTGGCAACGACTTGAACCAGTCCTGCATCCACGGCTGACCCACAATAGGAAACTTCAGCGCAGAATAATCGCCGGACACCCGGTCAAAACGGTCGCGATGCGCCTGACCTGCCACCCAAACCTCATCATAAAGACGGAAGCATTTGTTGGCGCTGGAGGCTTTGTTGCTATCGCCATGGCCAAGAAACACATGGGTCAGATCCGTGTTGCGCACGACTTGCATATTCGCGCCATTGTTGGCCGGGTAGAAAACAGCCTTCAGATTTGGCATGCGGTTCAACAACGGCTCAATTTGAGCCATTGTTGAAATGGGGTAAACGTGTGGGTCGTCATTTACTGACCACCAGCCAGCGGAAAGGCGAAAAATCGAAGCGTGAGTTCCCGGCCGTTTCGAAAAGACCGGGTTCCACATATTGTAGTGGCTCAACGCGTTCTTCTCAGCATAGTAGACTACATACTCTATGTCTGGCAGAGGTGTTTTCAGGTCCATTTCATTTGCGGAAATCGCATGAAAACACGCTGAGCGAACCGCAACCCCGGAACCTGCGTACTTTTTGATCGACTGCACATTTTCGCGCGTCACAAAAGCCCTGGCAGCTTCTTTTCCGACGTTTTTGAGCAGCTTAATAAACATGATTTATTATTCCGGAATCCGGCGACTTCAGCAACTTGAGCACTTGCAAAGACACCTCTTTCGGCTGCAACAAAGTGCTTGGATCTTCCCCGGGGAAGGCCGCGTGGCGCATAGGCGTATTTGCCCGTCGCGGCACGATACAATTCACCCGCACATCGTCTGGTGCCCATTCCTCACACAGCGCCTGTGTCAGGTTGACCACTGCGGCTTTGGAAGAAGAATAGACAGCGTAGTCTTTACGGCCACGATAATAGGATGACGAAGACACCAGCATCAACTGGCCTTTGGACGCCTTTAAGAAGTCATAAGACAGGCGCGCGATATTTAGCGCCCCCATATAATTGGTCTGCACAACCCGCTCCAGATCGTTTGGATCGATCTCCGCCAGTTTTCCGATGTGTAGCACACCCGCAAAATTGATGACCGCATCGATTGGCCCTTTCGCCGCGGCAGCTTCTAGCGTCGCGGCCACATCATCGGCCCTTGAAATGTCACAGCCTGCACTGCGCGATGCGCCGTGAACAGTGGCTCCAAGGTTCTCAAGGTAGATCTTCGCATCTTCACCCAGACCGGAACTGGCGCCAAAGATCACGATATTCATCGCCGAGACGTCCACGTTAGAAGCACGCGCCTGAGCCCCGGTTTGACCGGTCATGATCAGTTGCTCTGCCATGAACAGATCAATCGGATGGGTGATTTTGATGTTGCTTTCATCCCCGTCAATCAAACCGATCTTTGCCTGCGGGCGGGCCGCCAGATACATGCCGCAATCATCAGTAAACGTTGCCGCGGCCAGATCCGGCACCTCGTCGATCACGTCACGCAGTTTTCCGAGCCAAAAACCTTGCGGTGTCTGTCCCCGACGAAAGGCTTCGCGACGGGGAATCCGCCCAATCAGATCTATGGCACCCGGATCCACTTCAACCAACGTATCCGCGGACGGGATCACCACGTCCACAGCATCGTAAATATCCAAGCCACTGTAACAGGCGTTGATTACGTCGTGCTTGATGAATGGGCGCACGCCGTCATGCACCAGAACCTTGGTTTCGGCTGGGCCTTCAACTGCCTGCAAACCCGCTCGGGTGGATTCCAGACGATTTGATCCACCTTCAACAATTTTGATCGAAGGATGCGCAATATCGGAGACAATTTTCTTCGCTTCGTCCAGGATTGTTCCGCGGCTGACCAAAATGATCTGCTTCACGTTTTCGCAGGCCGCGACGTTTTCCAACGTGTGCTGCAAAATCGTCTTTCCCGCCAACATGGCCAACTGTTTTGGCTTTTCCGACCGGAAGCGCGTCCCAGAACCGCCAGCAAGAATGATGAAGGCAGATTCGCTCATTTTCCTAGCACCGCTTGTGTGACTCGTTTCACGTATGTCTTCAGCCCACGGTGTTTTTTCTTTGTTTGATTGGCTTGCCACTTCAAACGTTCGGTCCGATGAGCTTCAGTTTGGTGAGGCAAGGTGGGCATTTCACCGGGGAAATGAGCCTGGGCCAACTTTTTCTCGAAAGCTTCACCTTTGTCCTCGCCTTCTTGATAGACATGGCGCAAATTGTTTTTCTCAAGGAAAGACAACCAGGTTTCAAAGCGGGCCGCGTGGTTCCGTTGCAATGGACCGTAATCGGCTTCCGCATAAAGCTCGCAAGCCAGCACCTTGGGAGAGATATCCGACATCGGTTTGTGTGGGATTTCGAAGTAGCGTGCTAGTTCCAGTGTGCGGCTATCATGCGCCATAACAAAGGAAGGCGTGCCCGCTAGAAGGCCCATAACATTGCCGTGAATGCGTGTGCCAAACACAAAATCGTATTTGCGCAAATGATCAAGCCAGGTTTTGGTGTCTATGAACATGCGCAGCCGATCCTCTTCAAACATCGGGTGGTCTGTGGTCTTGGGAAAAACCTTGCCAGGCTGTTCCAAAAACTCGCCATTCCATAGTATTTGATCAAGGCTTTCATTATTTTGCGGAATATACACTAGTTTTTCATAGTGCTTATAGTTCCGCTCAAAAATTTTGCTGATACCTCTCACATAAGGGGAGACATTCATCGAGACTTTATCAGAGGGCAAAAGCTCCTCGCGGGTCTGTATCTGCGGAAGACTTGCGCCATGATAAAACATCGACGGACATCCGATCACATCGATTTCGTCATCCGAAAATCCGAGGCTGCGCAGAAATTCATAGGTGTACTCACCCCGAACCCCAATAGAGGCAGAACGCTTCAACACTGCCTTACAGAATGCAGCCACATCTGGCCCCATTTCGGCAATTGCCTCAGGCGTCGCATCCAAACCAGCCTGCGCTCCCACGCCAGTGACTACAACCGGAATTTTGAGCTGCTCTACCAAATCGGTAAATTTGCGCAGATGAGGCAAAAAGGACGTGCGAAACGCATTGGCAAACGGAAGCACCACCACATCATAGTCCGAATTCACGACGGCCGCGCGGCTGGGCCTCGCCGAATAGCCGTTCATGCGGAGAGTCGTGTTTTTTGTCGACAGGGTCCGCCAAACCGACTCCGCGAAAATCAGGTTTCCGCTGTTGGTACCCAATTTGTTGCGAGCTAATGTGTCTTCGTAAGAGATATATTGAAACGGGGATTTTCCACCGCGCATCAAAATCCGGGTCATAAGCAATAGCCTTGGATAACTGCGTTAAATTCGCCCATTTCGGGCATGGCGAGGACATAAGGTGGTTGACGGATCAACGCAAGCAGACGTTGCTTTTCAAGCAGGAACGCCTGTAAAAATTGCGGGGAACCGCCAATCTACCAGCTAGAACTTCGGAGCGTCTCAGATGCGCGCCAAAGGTCCCGATCTCACTCCTAAAAACCCAGCCTTAAGCCAACGTTAACATGAGAAAATGTTTAGGCTGCATCTGCCATTCTGGCTGTGTTGGTTGAGTGTTTGCCGACGATGCTTCTTGGTGACACCATCTACCTCACAGCACGTCCCACAACAGCTTCAACGCCAGCACCATGGATGTGACCACAAGCAACGGGCGGATGAGTTTTGCGCCTTTGGCCATTGCCATCTTGGCTCCCAAAGCCGCGCCAAGCATCTGCATCACGCCCATCGCCAGACCGATCGCCCAGAGGGGTTCAGCCACCAGGATGAAGCCAGCCAAGCCGCCGACATTGGAGGCAAAGTTCAAAAGCTTGGTGTGGGCCGTGGCTTTCAGAATGCAGTAGCCGCCCAGCGCGACAAAAGCGATCATGTAGAAACTGCCAGCCCCCGGACCAAGCAAACCGTCATACGCGCCAACAAAGGGCACCGCTGTCCGGGTGAAGGCCAAAGGCGACAGGCGCGCGGTTTTGTCCATGTCGCCCGGGTCTTTGCGGAAGGCAAAGAACAGCGCGATACCAATCAGCAAAACCGGCAAGATGAGGCGGATCCAGTCGGTGGGCAGCACGGAGACCAGCAAGGCCCCCGCCAAAGAGGCAGCAAAGGCCAGACCGGCGGGCAAAAGCTGCTCGCGCAGGTTCACCAGACCGCTTTTGGCATAGGAATACGCCGCCGTGCCGGAGCCAAACATGCCCTGGATCTTATTGGTCGCGAGCGCCGCCACCGGTGGCACACCAGCGATCATCAAAGCCGGCAAGGTGATCAAACCCCCGCCGCCCGCAATCGCGTCGACAAACCCGGCAAAAAATCCCGCTGCCAAAAGGATCAGCAGGCCTTCCAGTCCAAATTCAAACACAGATCAGACGCCTTCGAAGTCAGATTGGGCGTAGCCCTGAATATAGAGCAGCGCGGTCAAATCCCCATGGTTGATGCGGATGTCACATTCCGCCGCCACCGAAGGTTTGGCATGCAGTGCAACACCGGCGCCCGCCAGACCCAGCATGCCCAAATCATTGGCGCCATCCCCAACGGCCATGACATCATCATGGGCAAGCCCAAGGCGCTCAGTGATCTCTTTGAGCGCCTGCACTTTGGCCTCCCGCCCAAGGATCGGACGGCCAACATCTCCCGTCAGCTTACCCTCTTCCGCCAGCAAGGTGTTGGCGCGGTTCTCATCAAAACCCAGTTCATCCGCAACTTTGGCGGTGAACGCTGTAAACCCACCAGACACCAGCGCGGCATAAGCACCTTGCGCCTTCATCGTTGCCAATAGCGCTTTGCCGCCGGGCATAAAGGTGATGCGCTCCGCCAGCACTTTGCCAATCACAGCTTCATCAAGATCTTTGAGAAGCCCAACCCGCTCCGTCAGCGCACCTTCGAAATCCAACTCGCCGTTCATCGCCCGCGCGGTGATATCTTTGACGCGTTCACCAACGCCAGCCTCATCGGCCAGCTCATCGATGCACTCCTGCTCGATCATGGTGCTGTCCATATCCGCCAGCAGCATCTTTTTACGACGCCCCTCGGTAGGCAGCACCACAAGGTCCACACCCATCTTCTGTAAGTCCGCCCAAACGTCCCACCGGTTGTCTGGCATCGCTGGCAAGCTGAACTCCGCCGCCTCATCCGGTGCCAGCCAAACAGCATCTCCACCGCCCCAGGCATTGCGCAGGTTATCAACCAAAGCAGGGTCCAAATTGGCGGATGTCGGGGATGTCAGAAGCGTGGCGGTATACATCAAAACCTCGGTTTTACAGGGTCGCGGCAATCTACCGCTGCATAGACCACGCAGAGCCGCTTAACACCACCCCCCGAATGCGTTATCGCTAACGCATTGGCGCGCGCGTGATATTTTGGGAGTTTTAGGCATGAAAATCGGAATTGTGGGCGCCGGTCAGGTTGGTGCATCTGCCGCTTACGCCATCGCGCTCTTGGGAAAAGCCCGCGAAATTGTCTTGATCGATCTTGATCCAGCGATGGCCGCTGCTCAGGCCGAAGACATCAGCCACGCCATGCCTTTTGCTGCCACCACCGAACTTCGCAGTGGCGGGTACGCAGACCTCACAGAGGCCGAGGTGGTGATCATCGCCGCTGGCGTCAATCAAGCGCCCGGCGAAACCCGGCTGGACCTATTGGCGCGCAACGCCGCCGTCTTCAAGGAGGTTACCAGCGAAGTGCTCACCTACGCGCCAGAGGCCATTTTGCTGATCGCCTCCAACCCGGTCGATATTATGACCGGCATCACGCAGCGTCTTACCGGCTTGCCGAGCCACCGCGTGATTGGGTCTGGCACCATTCTGGACACCGCGCGCTTCCGCGTCTTGTTGGGGCAGCACCTCGATATAGACCCACGCTCGATTCACGCCTATGTGCTGGACGAACACGGCGACAGCGAAGTGTTGTCTTGGTCCTCCGCCCAAGTAGGCGCACGTCACCTGTTGAGCTTTGCCGAAGAAAAGGGAAATCCAATCACCGGCGCGGTCCGCACCGCCATTGACGAAGGTGTGCGTCGCGCTGCCTATCGCATCATTGCAGGCAAAGGCGCGACGTACTACGGCATCGGCGCCGGACTGGCCCGATTGGTGGCCGCCATCGGTGGGGATGAACGCTCGGTACATTCCGTGTCAATTATGACATCTGAGGTCGCAGGGGTCCGTGATGCGCCCCTCTCTCTTCCCCGCGTGGTGGGCAAAGGCGGTGTGATTGAAGACGTCACGCCAGAGATTGACTCGCTGGAGCAAGCCGCGCTGAAAGCCTCCGCCCAACTGTTAAAAGACACTTTAGAGGCCGTCCGGCTTTAACCCCCGCGAAACGAAAAGTTTCCGATAGTGGTCGCCGCACGTCGCTTTTGATGTGCAAACTGTCGTGATCGCGAATTTTGCCTGTTGTGCAGCCGCAGCATCCCTTCTATCTCGGTCGGTGGGACACCTCTCCCCAACGAGAGGCATTTATCTGTAAGGATAGCATTGATGGCTACTCAGCAACCGGCTACGCGGCCGGCCAACCCGCGTTTTTCCTCTGGCCCCTGTGCCAAACCCCCCACATTTGATGTCACAAAACTGGCCGACGCCGCTCTGGGTCGCAGCCACCGCGCAGCTGTTGGCAAAGCCAAGCTGAAGGACGCCATCGAAGGCACCCGCGAGGTTTTGGGCATCCCCGCAGATTACCGCATTGGCATTGTGCCAGCATCTGACACCGGCGCGGTTGAAATGGCACTCTGGTCCCTTCTCGGCGCGCGCAAAGTTGAAATGCTCGCATGGGAAAGCTTTGGCGCAGGCTGGGTCACCGACGTGGTGAAACAGCTGAAAATCGACGCTGAGGTGAAGACCGCTGACTATGGTCAGATCGTGGATCTCGCCACCGTTGATACCAAAAACAACGACGTTGTCTTCACCTGGAACGGCACTACCTCCGGCGTGCGCGTGCCCAACGCCGACTGGATTGCCGATGACCGCGACGGCCTGACCATCTGCGACGCCACCTCCGCTGCGTTCGCCATGGACCTGCCATGGGACAAGCTGGATGTGACCACCTTCTCCTGGCAGAAAGTGCTGGGCGGTGAAGCAGCTCATGGTGTGATTGTGCTCTCGCCACGTGCCGTAGAACGTCTGGAAAGCTACACCCCGGCCTGGCCGCTGCCAAAAATCTTCCGTCTGACCAAAGGCGGCAAGCTTATCGAAGGCATCTTCACCGGCGCGACCATCAACACGCCCTCCATGCTGGCTGTCGAAGACTACCTCTTCGCGCTGGACTGGGCCCGTTCCGAGGGCGGCCTGAATGGCCTGATCGCCCGCGCCGATGCCAACGCCAAAGCCGTGTTTGATTTCTGCGACGCCAACGACTGGATTGCCAATCTGGCCGAGAATGACGCGACCCGCTCCAACACCTCCGTGTGTCTGAAGTTCACCGATGACCGTATTCAGGACGGCGCAGCCTTTGCCAAGGCCGTCGCCAAACGTCTGGAAGCGGAAAACATCGCGCTGGACATCGGTGCCTACCGCGACGCGCCAGCCGGTCTGCGCATCTGGTGTGGTGGCACGGTTGAAACCGCGGATCTTGAAGCCATGCTGCCATGGTTGACTTGGGCCTTTGAGGCCGAGATCGCCGCTCAAGCGTAAGCGACTTTAGCCCGGCGGCATCGCCGGGCACCCCCTTCCCCATTCAGGCCGCACTCGGCCACCGACATCAAAGGACGCTCCACATGGCTCCCAAAGTACTCGTTTCCGACAAACTCAGCGAAACCGCCGTTCAGATCTTCCGCGACCGTGGCATCGACGTCGACTTCATGCCTGACCTCGGCAAGGACAAAGACAAGCTGGCCGAGGTGATCGGCCAATACGACGGTCTGGCGATCCGCTCCGCCACCAAAGCCACAGCCAAACTGCTGGAAAAAGCCGACAACCTCAAAGTCATCGGCCGCGCCGGCATCGGTACCGACAACGTCGACAAAGAAGCAGCCTCCAAGAAAGGCGTGATCGTGATGAACACGCCGTTTGGCAACATGATCACCACCGCCGAGCACGCGATTGCAATGATGTTCGCCGTGGCGCGTCAAATCCCTGAGGCCAGCGAGTCCACCCACGCAGGCAAATGGGAAAAGTCCAAATTCATGGGCACCGAGCTGACCAACAAAACCCTCGGCGTGATTGGCGCGGGCAACATCGGTGGCATCGTCTGTGACCGCGCCCGTGGCCTGAAGATGAAAGTGATCGCCTACGATCCCTTCCTGTCTGAAGAAAAAGCCGCAAAAATGGGTGTTGAGAAAGTTGAGCTTGAAGAGCTGCTGCCACGTGCCGACTTCATCACTTTGCACGTGCCGTTCACTGAGCAGACTGCCAACATTCTCTCTGCCGAGAACCTCGCCAAAACCAAAAAAGGCGTACGCATTATCAACTGTGCCCGCGGTGGTCTGGTGGACGAAGAAGCGCTGGCCGAGCTGCTGAAATCCGGCCATGTCGCTGGCGCCGCCTTTGACGTGTTCAAAGAAGAGCCCGCCAAGGAAAACGCCCTGTTCAACCTGCCAAACGTGGTCTGCACCCCGCACCTGGGCGCGGCAACCACAGAGGCACAGGAAAACGTGGCGCTGCAGGTTGCCGAGCAGATGTCCAACTACCTGCTGACCGGCGCGGTGGAAAACGCGCTGAACATGCCATCCGTGACGGCTGAGGAAGCCAAAGTCATGGGTCCATGGATCAAGCTGGCCGACCACCTTGGCGCGTTCTCCGGTCAGATGACCGACGAGCCGATCAAAGCCATCAACATCCTCTATGACGGTGTTGTCTCTGACATGAACCTCGCGGCGCTGAACTGCTCGGTTGTGGCGGGCATCATGAAAAAAGCCAACCCGGACGTGAACATGGTCTCCGCGCCGGTTGTGGCCAAAGAGCGTGGCATTCAGATCTCCACCACCAACCAGGACAAGTCCGGCACCTTTGATGGCTACATCAAGGTGACCGTGGTGACCGACAAACGCGAACGCTCCATTGCGGGCACCGTGTTCTCAGATGGCAAGCCACGTTTCATCCAGATCAAAGGCATCAACATCGACGCCGAGGTGGGTGAGAACATGCTCTACACCACCAACGAAGATGTGCCGGGTATCATCGGCACGCTGGGTCAGACTCTGGGTGACAATGGCGTCAACATCGCGAACTTTACCTTGGGCCGCGCAGATGTCGGTGGCGAAGCCATCGCCCTGCTGTATGTGGATGAACCGGTTCCAGCAGACGCCCGTGCTAAACTGGCTGAAACCGACATGTTCCGCCAGATCAAGCCTTTGGTGTTTGACGTTGCCTAAAGTGTGACCTCTGCAAAATTTGAAGCGCCGCTCCTTTTGGGGCGGCGTTTTTCATTCGCCGATTGGTTGCACTCCCGACAAAGGCAAGGAACATTGTAGGCATTGATCCAATGCATGTTACCGAGGACCGCGATATGACCACAACTTTGCTCGAAAAACCCCAAGACGACACCGCAACCCCAGCCCGCGTTGACCAGCTTTTCTTTCAAAGCCGCAATGTGATTGTGGCGGGTCAAATCGACGACAAACTGGCACAGCGCACCGCCACACATCTGCTGGCTTTGGCGGAAGAAAGCGACGCGCCCATCAATATGTTCATTTCTTCCCCAGGTGGTCATGTAGAAAGCGGCGACATGGTGCATGACATGATTGGCTTCATCAAACCCACCGTGCGCACCATCGGCACTGGCTGGGTGGCCAGCGCGGGTGCATTGATCTTTGTCGGCGCCAAACCCGAAAACCGCTTCTGCCTGCCCAACACGCGGTTTCTGCTGCATCAACCCTCCGGCGGCATTGGTGGTCAAGCCACCGACATGGAAATCCAAGCACAACAGATCCGCATCATGCGGGACCGCTTTGATACGCTGTTTGCTGACGCAACCGGCCAACCCAAAAAGAAAATCGCCGCCGACACCGCACGTGACTTTTGGCTCACCGCGCAAGAGGCCATCGACTACGGCCTGTGCGGCAGCATCATTCAATCTGTAGACGCCCTTAAATGACCATGCCTATTTACGCCATCGGCGACATCCACGGACACCTCGACAAGCTTGAAGAGGTGATGGCGCGTATCGTCGCTGATGGTGGACCGGATGCAGAAGTTGTGTTCCTTGGAGACCTCGTAGATCGCGGCCCCGACAGCAAGGGCGTGATTGAATTTGTTCTGAATGGGCTGAAACAGGGTCGAAACTGGACCGTTCTGACCGGCAACCATGACCGCATGTTCCGCTTCTTTCTGGAGCCGTCGCCCCGGGTGGACATGCGACTGCGGCCCGATCTGTATTGGCTGCATGAACGCCTTGGCGGGCGCGAGACCCTCGCCTCTTATGGCCTCACCTTTGACGCCGAAGCCCGCCTGTCTGAAATCCACGCCGCCGCCCGCGCCACTGTGCCTGATGAGCACGTCACGTTTTTAACCCAGCTGCCCTATACCAAGTTGCACGGCGCCTTGTTGTTTGTGCACGCCGGCATCCGCCCAGAAGTCACCTTGGAAGATCAGTTGGATGACGATTTGTGCTGGATCAAAGAGGATTTCCTGAACTATCCGCACCCTCACCCCTGGCTGGTTGTGCATGGTCACACGCCGGTGTTGCGACCCACGCATTTTGGCAATCACGTGAATCTGGACACCGGTGCTGGCTATGGCGAGGCGATCACGGCGGCTGTGTTTGAAAACGGGCGGGTCTGGCAACTCACCGCAGAGGGACGGCAGGAACTCATTCCTGAATAGTCATGCCGCCTGCTCTTTGTCCCGCGCCTGCTGCAACAACATCTTTGAATGCGCATGCTGCGGCGTTTCCAGCAATTGCTGCGCAAGCCCTTCCTCGACAATCTCACCAGAGCGGAGCACAACCAGCCGATCACACAGGCTGCCCAGCATCACGATGTCCGTGCTGGAAATCACCATGGAGAGCTGTAGCTCATCCTGAAGCTTCAACAGCACATCCAGAAGGCGCGCCTGCACCGACACATCCAAGCCTTGCGCGGGATCCTGCACCACCACAAGCCGTGGGCGGGTCACAATGGCATGGGCAATCGCCACCAACTGCTGCTGAAACAGCGACAAGTCCTCAAGCTCACTTTGCGCCGCAACATGATCCAGACCAACAAGCCGTAAGGCCTCTGCGATGCGCCGCTTCTGCTCGTTCGCGTTGCTGACTTTGGCGTCGACCAACGCCTCCCTCAACAGCGCGTGGGAGGTCAGGCTCTCATCCAGTTCCGCAACCGATTGCGGCGTCACTTGCCGCATCAAAGGCCGCAACTTGCGCTTGTCTGCACGGGTCAGCTTGGCAATGTCCTGTCCCAGAAAGGTCACCTTACCCACTTCCGGCTTTGTGAGACCAAGGATGGTCCGCGCCAATGTCTGTTTTCCTGCCGCGCGCTTACCGACGATGCCCACAACCTCCCCCTGCGCCACTTGCAAAGTCACGTTATGGATGGGACGGGTTTCCGCCTTGGAACCAAACCAGCCACTTTTGGCCGGACGAAAGGATTGAGAGACAGCGTCCACGAAGAGCAGTGTGTTGTCATCACCGTGCATACCAAACCCTCTTCGCTTCAAAATGACCAAACCGACCGCTGCCTCATGCGCCCCCAAACAGGTTTGCGCCGCGCGTCAGCATTGCCACTAAATAGAGGCAAAGGCATTAAAGGTGTCTTGATGGCACATGTTTAATTCGCGAAAATTTCGCGTTCAGGTACATTGTCGAAAAGCCCGACTATTAACAAAGAAAACGCCCACCGGAGCGCGCGTTTTGAAATGGGCTTGCCATGGCTGCGGGGCACTTTTATACACCGCATCGGCGCCGCTGTAGCTCAGCTGGTAGAGCACGTCATTCGTAATGATGGGGTCGTAGGTTCGAGTCCTATCAGCGGCACCATTTTTCCCGATTTATCCAGTCCAGACCTCTGCCCCCGGCAGACTATTGTAGACATGCGCCAGACGGATCAGGTCGTCGGCACTCACGCACTCGACCTGCCAGGCTTTGGAACTGACTCCCAACATACGCGGCATCAACATTGGCCAAAGTTGATCGTCCCGTGTGGTGAACTCTGACCAGAAGGTGCCCTGCACGCCAATGATGCGCTCTACAAGGTCCGCTTCCGGCACCGGCTCCCAGTTGATCGTGTCTGCAAGCGAGACAAACGCAGCCCAATTCGCTCCCCAGTCGTCCTTGTCGCTGGTGTGCGCCATGTCGAGATAAACGTGCTGCGCCGGGCTCATGACCACGTCATAGCCATTGCGCGCCGCCTCCAAACCTGGCCCCTGTCCGGTCCAGCTGAACAGGATCGCGCCATTGGCAATCCCGCCGTTGGCGCCTTTGGCGGCTTCTTCCCAGGCACAGGGCCGCTGGCCGTTTTCCACGGCCTTTGCGCCCAGCTTCTGCATCATCCAACCCTGCAGGTCATCAGTGGTTTCCAGGCCTTCACGCTTCATCAGATCCCGCGCCAACGGGCTGCCCATCCAGGTGCCTTCTGGCAATTCATCACACCCAAGGTGCAGGTGGTTGAACGGGAACAACGCGCCAACCTCGGCCATGATCGCCTCTAGCACATCCCAAGTGCGGGCGATCGCCGGGTTCACCGCATTACCTTTGTAACCCTGCACACTGACCTCAGCACCGTTGTCGCTTGGATCGCGCAACTCAGGGAACACATGGGTCAGGGCAATCGCATGCGCCGGCACTTCGATTTCCGGCAACACCTCAATGTTGAGCGCCTTGGCGTGGGCGATGATCTCCCGCGCGGTGTCTTTGGAATAGCTGCCACCGGCCTCAACCGCGCCGGAGAACAGGGCTGGCAACAGGTGGCCTTCGCCACAGATAGCCGTCTTCTGCCAAAGCTCCGGGAAACACTCGATCTCCAAGCGGAAGGCTTCATCGTCGGCAAAATGCCAATGGAAGCGGTTGAACTTCAACAGCGCCATCAGGTCGAGCAGGTCCAGAATGGTCTGCGGTTCATAGTAATGACGGGCTGTGTCCAGATGTTGACCCCGCCAGGCAAACCGAGGCGCATCCTTGATCACACCACAGGGAAGCGCACTGTGTTGCAGCAACGTCAGCAGGGTGATCGCGCCGTAAAACTCGCCACCAAAATCACCTGCACGCAGGGTCACGCCATCTTCAGAAATCTCCAGCTCATAGGCATCTTCTGGCAAGTCTGCAGCCTCAACCGACACCTCAGTGTCACCCACAAAAGACCAACCACGACGCGCGGCCAAGGCCGCCACGCTTTCAAACGCCGCGCGATCACAGACAAATCCAGAAACCTCAAGCACGCCTTCAGCTGGTGTCCAGCTTTGAGGCTGCGGCACCAGCGGCAGGCCGTCGATTGGGCCCAAATCCGGCAATATCTGCGGGCGGCAGCCGGAGTCAGCCTTGGGCAGTTCGATGATTTCTTTGCCATGGCGCAGATACGGGCCAAGTGGCAACCAGGCGCGGTTGGCGGGTTTGAACCCACCCGCATACTGGATTTCCAATGTATAGGCTTCATTCGCCTTGAGATTTGGCAAGGCAATCTCGGTGTAGCTGCCCAGGGTTTTTGTCACTGTTCCACCTGAAAGCGCCTCAAATGGCCCCATACCGGAGAAACAGAAAACCGGGGCCGTCAGGGCGCGCTCCGGTGTGAAAACACATGTGATGGTGTCGCCCGTGATACGGCTGTCGTAGTGCATGTCAGTCCAATCTGAGTTCGGAAACAAAGTCGTAAATGTCAGAGCGATAAAGCCCGCGTGTCAGTTCAATGGGGCGCCCGGAGCTCAGGTACCCGGTCCGCACAATCTGCAAAACTGCGCTGCCTTCCGGCAGTTTCATCAGGTCCGCATCGTTGGAGGACAAGTTGAGTGCGGTGACCCGCTGAATGGCACGTGTTGGGGCGCTATTGTCCTCGCGCAGAAGCGCATAGAGAGACGTCTCGATCTCCTCGGGGTCACGCAGAATGTCGCGCGGAAGCGATGAGTTCTCCAGTGCAATGGGCACACCACCCGCGCTGCGCAACCGATTGATGCGCGCGACCTTTTCGTGTGCCGCCAGCCCGAGCGTGACCATTTCGTCCGGATTGGGGGAAAACAAGCCACGCGACAGAACCTTGGACGTGGCCGTCATACCGCGCGCCTGCATGGTTTCCGTAAAGGACACGAGCGAGGACAAAGATTGCTCCAGACGCGGCGAGGCTTCGGCAACAAATGAGCCCGCGCCACGGCGCTGCTCGATCAGACCTTCCTCAACCAGCTGCGCCACAGCCTTGCGCACAGTCACACGACTGATGTCCGCTTTCTCTGCCAAATCGCGCTCCGGTGGCAGCTGATCTCCCGGTTGCAGACGCCCTGTGCGAATCTCCGTCGCGATGTGCCGAGACAACTGTTGATACCGCGGCCCACGGCCCGCGCGGTACCAGGTCTCCGGATTAAAGATCGTGTCTGCAATGGTCATCTGGTTTCCTGACATGGTTTAAAAAACAGTACCAATCTACCAAAGTTACGCAAGAGGCCTTTGGAAACTATCTAATATCATATTGTAAAAGCTCCGTAATTTTCACAACGCCTATTTTGGTATTATATTGGTAGCATTTTGGCTTTTTTGAGGTACCATAATTGCAACGCGGTGATTCGCTCACTGATTCGCCGCTCGAAACCAAGGGGGGAAATTGATGGCCGAACTATCCGCACAGGCATCACAACCAGCCGCCGACGCCCGTAGCCGCTCCATGTCTGAAGGACTCTTCGGATGGTTGCTTGTGGCTCCGGCTATGATCTTCATCGCTGTGATTGTTGCCTGGCCACTGGCCGAAACAATCCGCCTCTCCTTTATGGAGGCCGGTTTGGGCGGCGAGAAATTTGTTGGCCTGGAAAACTACGAAGACCTGGCCGACAGCCGCAAATTCCACCAAACCGTTGTCCGCACCTTCTACTGGATGTTCCTCTCTGTGGGCATCAAGCTGGTGATGGGCCTGATCGGCGCGACACTCCTGAATGCCGCTGTTCCAGGCCGCGCCCTGTTCCGCGTCCTGGTTATGCCGCCTTGGGTCATCCCAATGGCGATTGGTTGTATCGGCTGGCTGTGGCTCTATAATGGCTACTTCGGCGTTCTGTCCGGCGTGATGATGAAACTGGGAATCACCGACGGTCCGTTTGAATTCCTCGCCTACAAATCCTCCGCCTTCTACTCCGCCGTTGTCACCGACGTCTGGGTTGGCACTCCGATGGTGACCCTGTTCTTCCTGGCCGCCATGCAGGGTGTGTCTCGTGACCTCTATGAGGCCGCTTGGGTGGACGGCGCCGGGCGCTGGTATCGCTTCCGCCGCATCACCATTCCGCAGATCATGCCGGTGATTGTCTCCATGGCGCTCTTGTCCGCAATCTTCACCTTCAACAGCTTCGAAATCATCTGGATTTTGACCGAAGGTGGCCCACGTGGCGCAACCACCACCCTGATCATCGACACCTATAAAGTTGCGATCGGGAACTACAAATTCGGCGAAGGGGCCGCACGGGCCGTGATCATCGTTGTCCTGCTCGCCGCATTCTCGCTCATCTACTTGTTCTTCCTGAACAAAATCAACAAACGCTACGGGGTGAAGTGATATGATGGATCGCTATTCCAAATTGCAGATGGTGGGCATTTACGCAGCCCTAGCTGTCTTCCTGACCTTCATCCTGCTGCCGTTCTTCGAAATGTTCATGGCGTCCTTGCGCCCTCTGGAGCACCTGTTCCGCAGCCCTTACCAGTTCTGGTCCGACGACTTCAGCTTCCAGGCCTATAAGGACATGTGGGTGACCGTGCCGCTGCTGGGACGTTACATCTTCAACTCGATCTTCATCGCTACCTCGGTGACCCTGATCACGATGTTCTTTGTGGTGCCTGCGGCCTACGCCTATGCCCGCCTGCAGTTCCCGTTCAAAAACATCACTCTGGGTATCTTCCTGGGCGTGAACATGTTCACCGGCGCTGTTTTGCTGATCCCTCTGTATCGCGTGCTGCGCACCATGGGCCTGCTGAACACCTACTGGGCGATGATCGTCCCTGGCGTGGCCTTCCTGATCCCAACCGGTATCTGGCTGCTGCGCTCTTACCTGGAGAAAATTCCACGCGAACTGGAAGAAGCAGCCTTTGTCGATGGGGCCTCCCGTATGTACACCCTGCGCCGCGTTGTTCTGCCTCTGGCCGTGCCTGGCCTGATCGTGGTGAGCGTTGCCGTCTTCATCGGCGCCTATGCCCAGCAGTTCCTGTTCGCAATCACATTCAACCAGACCCGTGAGCTGCAGCCGTTGCCTGCCGGTCTGTTCGAATTCATCGGCTATCAGTCGGTGACCTGGAACGAAATGATGGCTGCGGCCTTGGTAGGTGTCCTACCGGTCATGCTCATCTTCCTGTTCCTACAAAAGTACCTCGTCGCCGGTTTGACGGCAGGCGCGGTGAAAGAATGAGTTCAATCAAGGGAGAGAAGACTATGAAACTCGTGAAACTCACATTGGGCGCGGCCCTGCTGTCTGGGGCAGCAAGCGGCGCACTGGCAGCGGACAAAGAACTGCACTTCATCATGTGCGGCGGCGAAGTTCGCGAAGCCGACCAAGCTGTTGTTGATCAGTTCGAAAAAGACCACGAAGGTGTGTCCGTAAACCTCGAGGCGGTTCCGTGGGGCACCTGCCAGGACAAATCTCTGACTCTGGCAGCCGCTGGTGATCCACCTTCCATCGCTTACATGGGGTCCCGTACCCTGCGTCAGCTGGCCAACAACGACCTGATCGTTTCCGCCAACATCGACCCAGAAGCCCCTTACCAGCCTGGCGTTCTGGACACCGTGACCATCGAAGGTACTCAGTGGGGCTACCCACACGCCTTCTCCACCAAAGCGCTCTACATCAACTGTGGCATCATCGAAGAGTCCGGTCAGGAATGTGTGGCTCCAGCAACTTGGGATGACATGTACGCAATGGCCAAAGGCGTTGTGGACAACACCGAAGTTGCAGGCGTTGGCCTCTCCGGCAAAGACTTCGACAACACAATGCACCAGTTCCTAAACTACCTGTACTCCAACGGTGGTACTGTGATCGACGGCGCGACCGGCGAAAACAAACTGGACAGCAAAGAGACCCGCGAAACGCTGGAATTCTACGGCAAGCTCGTAGACGTTGCACAGGACGGCCCAACCGCATGGGAGCGCAGCCAGCTGCGTGATCTGTTCAACGACGGCAAGATCGCCATGTATGTGACCGGTCCTTGGGGTCACGGCCAGCACAACGAAGACATCAACCAGCTGGTTGCGCCAATCCCTGCCGATCCTTCCGGTGAGAGCGGCTCCATCCTGATCACCGACTCCATCGTGGTGTTCAAAGGTTCCGGTCACGAAGATCTGGCCCACGACCTGGCGCAGCGCATCACCTCCGGTGACAGCCAGTACGACCTGGACAGCAGCTGGGGTCTGACACCGATCCTCGACTACACCAAGCTGGGCAAAGACGAGCCTTACTACAACGACGGCATCTGGCCAATCTTCACTGCATCGATCTCCACCGGTGGCCCAGAGCCGCTCGTAGAAGACTTCAAATCGCTGCAGTCCGTGTTCACCAACATGGTTCAGGGCATCATCCTGAAAGACGACACCGTCGACAACCTGGTGACCATCGCAGCTGAAGAGCTCGACGACGCCCTCTAAGGGTTCCTCCCTGCTCCGGGCGCGCCAAACTGCGCGGCGTGCCCGGGGTGCCTCCACTCACGAAACTTCTCAGACAAACGGACAGACCCATGGCGACGCTCAACCTGAATGCTATCAACAAGTCCTTCGGTTCGGCCAAGGTGTTGCACGACATCAGCCTGGCAATCGAGGACAGAGAATTTGTGGTCTTCGTAGGCCCATCCGGCTGCGGCAAATCAACCTTGCTGCGCATCATCGCCGGCCTCGAAGAATCCACCTCCGGCTCCATTGTGATCGGCGGCGAAGACGTCAGCGACGCAGCCCCAGTGGACCGTGGTATCTCCATTGTGTTCCAATCTTACGCGCTCTACCCACACCTGAGCGTCTACGAAAACATTGCCTTCCCACTGCGCGTGCAGAAGATGGAAAAAGGCGAAATGGACGCGCGCGTGAAACGCGCCGCCGACATCCTGCAACTCACCGAAAAACTCGATCTGAAGCCGGGCCAGCTCTCCGGTGGTCAGCGCCAGCGTGTCGCCATCGGCCGCTCGATTGTGCGCAACCCGAAGGTCTTCCTGTTTGACGAACCGCTCTCCAACCTCGACGCTGCCCTGCGGGGCGACATGCGCGTGGAACTGAGCCAACTGCACAACCAACTCGACGCCACCATGGTGTACGTGACCCACGATCAGGTCGAAGCCATGACCATGGCGGACCGCATTGTGGTTCTGAACGGCGGTCAGGTTGAGCAGTTCGGCACGCCAATGGAACTCTATCACCACCCTGCAACCAAGTTTGTTGCGGGCTTTATCGGCCAGCCAAACATGAACTTTGTGCCCGCCACCGTTCTGGAAACCACCGGCGCTCTGACCGTTGAACTGGAAGGCGGCCACCGCATGTCCTTGCCCGTGGACACCGCTGGCGTTTCCAAAGGCGACACCGTTGAAGTGGGCATCCGCCCCGAGCACGTAACCCTCGCCGAAGAAGGTCTGGATATTACTGTAGACGTGCTGGAGCGCCTTGGCGGCGTCTCGATCACCTACGGTACCATTGGCAACGGCACTCGCTTTTGTGCCTCCCTGTCCGGTGACGCACCAATTCAGCAGGGCAAAAACATGCGCCTGTCCGTGGCGCCAGAAGATTGCCACGTATTCCAATCAAATGGTCAGGTGCTGCGCCGCAAATCCGCGCCAGCTCTGGTGGCGTAAGGACCTCCCATGCGCGTTGTCACAGCAGGCATAGGTCTTCGGGCCGGGCATGTGCTCTCCATCCTCAAGGAGGCCATGCCGGAGGTGGAGTTTGTCGGGTTCTATGACCCGCAACCCACCCATTTGGACATGATCGGCACCGAGGTGCCCCAGTTTGACACAGTAGAGACTATGCTGGCGGAAACCGCGCCGGATCTCTTCTTTGTCGGCTCGCCCAACAGCTTCCATCTGGAGCATATCAAGATCGGCCTCGCTGCAGGCGTGCGCATCTTTACTGAGAAACCTGTGGTCACCACCAAAGAGGAGACCATGGAACTGGCAGCGCTCCTGGCGGAGCATGGCACCGACAGCGTTATGGTCGGCCTAGTGCTGCGCTATTCGCAGCATATGGTCGATCTGCGCCGCGTGCTGGATCAGCTTGGCCCGATCACGTCGCTGGAAGCCAACGAGCACATCGCTCCCTATCATGGCGCGTTCTTCATGCGCGACTGGCGGCGCATGGTGCAGTGGTCCGGCGGCTTCATGCTCGAGAAATGCTGCCACGACATCGATATTTACAACATGGTGACAAGATCGCGTCCCTCCCAGGTCGCGAGCTTTGGCGGGCGCAAATCATTTGTTCCGGCGTTTGCGCCCGCCTCAAACACCGAAAACGAAATCATGCACCGCAAGAAAAGCGTCTGGCAGAGCATTGATGACCCGTTCCACTCAGACGGCGACATCATCGACTATCAGACCGCGATTTTGCAGTACGAGAGCGGCGCCTCCCTGTCGTTTCACACCAACCTGAACGTGCCAGATGAGCACCGCCGGTTCTGTGTGATGGGCGCTCTGGGCATGGCCGAAGGCGACTTTGTCCGCGGCTATCTGAAAGCCACCGCACGCGATGGCTCGGTGATTGCCGACCACGATTACACCCAAATGGACAGCGCCCGGGCCTCGGCTCACTACGGCGCGGACCACATGATGGTGGACGACATCGTGGCCTTCCTAAGAGGCGAAACCGAGACCCTACCGGTTGGCGTGGTTGACGCGCTGGAGGCAGGCCTTGTCGCGATGGCGCTCGATGAAGCGCGCATCGACGGAAAAATGATCAACATGGCCCCTGTTTGGGCCGAATTCGATAAGTTTGGATTGCGAGAATGACAATGAACAGCCCCGTACACGGCGCAATGATGGCCAAAGAGAGCGCAGAGGCACTTGATGTCTTTGCCAAGACCGCAACTCAAGACGTTTCGCTGCCAAACCTGGACGCTGTGAAAGCGATCTACACCATTGCACGCGGTTCCTCCGATGCAGCCGCCAACATCCTGTCTTATGAATTTATGCGGGAACTTGGCGTGCCAGTGACCTCGCTGCCGCCGT
The DNA here is from genome assembly GCF_047126315.1 of Shimia sp. MIT910701. GTDB lineage: Bacteria > Pseudomonadota > Alphaproteobacteria > Rhodobacterales > Rhodobacteraceae > Shimia. The sequence continues at coordinate 589,072 of NZ_CP138953.1, forward strand.
CGATTTTCTCCATCGGCAAAGGTGTGTCTATGGGCAACGCCGCCGCGCTGGTGGTGAGCCAGTCCGGCGCCTCCGAAGACCTCGTGCGCAGCGCCAAAGGCGCCGCCTCCCGTGGGGCCAAAGTTCTGGCGCTGACCAACATCCCGGACAGCCCTGTGGAAGCTGCTGCTGATGCCACCATCGCAATCGGAGCCGGTCCTGAAAATGCCGTTCCGGCCACCAAAACAGTGGTGGGTTCTGTGGCCGCTGGAATGGCACTTTTGGCCGGTATAGAGTCTTCCTACGACGTTAAGCCATCCGCAAATGCCATCGCCGCCGCGCCTTCCACGCTGCCAGATGCCGCCGCCCTGCGTGCCGCCTTCCTGCGCGCGCGCCACTTCTATGTGATTGGCCGTGACACAGGTTTTGGCGCCGCCCACGAAGTTGCGCTGAAGCTCAAAGAATGCTGCGCCCTGCACGCCGAAGCCTATTCCGCGTCTGAAGTGCTGCACGGTCCGCTGCAACTGGCGACCAACCCGATGATGGTGCTGATCCTCGACACGGGCCAGGCCGACATTCAAGACAGCCTCGATCAAGCCGAAGCGCGTTTCACCGCTGTTGGCTGTGACGTGCATCGCATTCGCGTGACAGACCTGATCGACACGGAAATCAAGCCAGCCGCCGCAGCCGCCTACCTTCTTGCGCTGATCTACCCGGTCATCCTTGAAACCGCGCTCGCAATGGGCTTGAACCCGGACACTCCGGAAACTCTGGCGAAAGTGACCCAGACCACATGAGCACGACCTTGGACACCTGGGCCACGTGGCGCGAAATTCACCAGCAGCCTGCCGTTTGGCGGGCCTGGGGCAACGCGCTCGACGTAACAGGCCTGCGCAGCTGGATTGCTGCGCAGAACGCAGACGAAGTATGGTTCTGTGGCGCAGGTACAAGCGCGTATATTGGCGATATCATCGCCGCAGCTGTGCCGGGCACCCGCTCGGTCCCTTCCACCGATCTGGTCGCAAACCCGCGAGCGTTCCTGACTGGCAACCGCCCATTGGTGGTCAGCTTTGGCCGCTCCGGCAACTCTGCTGAAAGCCTCGGCACTCTGGATGTTCTGGACGCTTTGGCCCCAGAAGCCCCGCGGCTGCACATCACCTGCAACCCCGACGGCGCGCTCGCAACCCGCACATCGCCGAGCCCGCTGAAGGTCATCAACCTGCCTGAAGTCACCCACGACGCAGGCTTTGCCATGACCAGCAGCTTCTCCACGATGCTCCTGACGGCCTTGGCGCTGTTTGACGAACCTTGCGATGTACCAGCGCGCTTCAACGCGCTGGCTGATCAGCTTGAAGGTCTGCTGCCACAGTTTGGCACCCCGCGCCCCGATCGCGCGGTCTATGTCGGCTCCGGCCCACTGGCCTTTGCCGCCCGTGAAGCTGCACTGAAGGTTATGGAGCTTACTGCAGGTCAAACCCCTGCGCTCTGGGACAGCTCGCTGGGCTTCCGTCACGGTCCAAAATCCTTTGTGCGCGACGTGACCGCGATCACCGTGTTCAGCAGCCCGCAGGCGCCAACAAACGCCTATGACACCGACTTAGTGGCAGAATTGCGTGCGCAGTTCCCAGACGCCCGTGTGACCAATATTGGCCCCGCAGGCGACATCGCCATCGACATGCCCTTTGGCACCGCCTGGGCCGCACCGCTGTGCATTGCGTCTTCGCAAATCGACGGCGTGAAATGGGCCGCAGATCTGGGCCTCAATGTTGACGACCCCTTCACTGGCCAAGGCACGCTCTCGCGCGTGGTCTCTGGTGTGAAACTGCACGGAGTGGGCTGATGACCGTTGCGGGGATCGATCTTGGCGGTACCAAATGTGAGGTCCGCCTGTTTGATGCAGAATGGAACGAGGTGGCCCGCCACCGCGAGCCAACGCCAAAAACCTATGAAGGTCTGGTGCAAACCGTGGCCAATCAGGTGGCCTGGGCTGAAGCCGAGTCCGGTGAAAAACTGCCCGTTGGCATTGGTGCCGCTGGTCTGGTCAATCCCCAAACCGGCTTGGCCCTGACCGCCAATCTGCCAGCCACAGACAAGCCACTGCCAACAGACATCAACGCTGCTGCCGGCCGTCACATCACCTACGTGAATGACTGCCGCGCATTGGCCTTGTCCGAAGCGGTGTTTGGTGCTGGCAAAGGTCAGAATATTGTCATGTCCCTGATCCTTGGCACCGGCATTGGTGGCGGTATTGTGGTGAATCAGTCTCTGCTACAGGGCCCAACCTTGACCGGCGGCGAGTTCGGCCACACCTCTGCGCCCGCGCATATCGTGTCCCGTTACAACCTGCCCATTCGCCGCTGTGGCTGTGGCCGTTTGGGCTGCATCGAGACCTATGTCGCGGGGCCGGGTTTGGCCGCTTTGGCTGAAACCCTCACGGGCCAGAGGGTCACGCCACCGGAAATCGCCGCCCGCCGCCATGATGACATGGCCGAGGTCTGGGATGTGTGGTGCACTTTGGCCGCGGATATGATCCACAGTCTGACTCTAACCGCCGATCCGGACGTGATTGTGCTGGGTGGTGGCCTGAGCCAGATCGACGGTGTGATCCAGGACCTTTCTGTTGCCGCACAAAAAGCCCAAATCGGGGATTTCTCCACCGCCCGCCTGACCTTGGCGCAAGGCGGTGACAGCAGCGGCGCCCGCGGGGCCGCGTATGCCGCTTGGCAGGAGGCCAACTTATGACACACGCCCTGCGTTCTATTATTCAGAAAAACCGCGCTGGCACACCAGTGGCGATCCCATCGGTTTGTTCCGCACATCCCGACGTTCTGCGCGCCTCCCTAGTGCTGGCCGAACGACTGGACCGCCAGATCGTGATTGAATCCACCTCCAACCAGGTCAATCAAGACGGCGGCTACACCGGCATCACACCCGAAGGTTTCATCCGTTTCGTCTATGGCATTGCCGACCGCGCCAATGTCGCCCGCGAGCGCATCATCTTTGGCGGCGACCACCTTGGCCCACAAGCCTGGCGCTCCATGTCCGCCGATGACGCGATGGAGAAAGCCCGCGTTCTGGTGCGCGACTATGTGAAGGCCGGCTTTGGCAAGATTCATCTCGATTGTTCCGAAGGCTGCGCCGGCGAAGCTGCGCAACTGACCGACGATCAAACCGCAGAGCGCTCCGCTAATCTTGCCCGTGTTTGCGCGGAAGAAAGCGACGATCTGCTGTTTGTGGTCGGTACAGAAGTGCCGCCCCCCGGAGGTGCCCGTGCTGACGAAGATGGCGACATCCCGCCAACCAACGCACAGGACGCCGCCGCCACGCTTAAGGCCCACATCGACACCTTTGGGGAACTGGCGTCCTCTATTGGCGGCCTCGTGGTACAGCCCGGCGTCGAGTTTGGCCCCACAGACGTGCATCACCTGCCGCTCAATCGTGATCCCGGCTTCCTCGCCGCCATCGCCGATCACCCAACTGTATGCCTGGAAGCACACTCCACCGACTATCAACGCCCGCTCACCTATGTGCGCCTTGCGGAACTTGGCTTTGCCTTCCAGAAGGTGGGCCCGGCGCTGACCTTTGCTTACCGGCAGGCGGTTTATGCGCTGGATGCGCTGCGCCAACCCTCCGGCGTGCTGCGCGCCACGATGGAAGAGTTGATGTTGAGTGATCCAAAGTATTGGCAAGGCCATTACCACGGCGACACAAATTGCCTGCGTCGCCAGCGCCACTTCGGTCTTGCGGACCGCATCCGCTACTACTGGCCACAGCCCAAGGCGCAAGCCGCGGTGCAGCAGCTCCTCTCGGACACCCCTGACACCCTGTCTGAAGCGCACGTCCGCGCCGCCTTTGGCACCACCACGCTGGAACGTGCCGAACAATTGTCTGGTTCTCACGCCCAACGCCTGATCGATGCGCAAATCGAACTGGCGCTGGAACCCTATTTCTTTGAGGTATCCCCATGACCGATCGTTGGATCGCCCCGGACCGTTTGTTTGACGGTCACAGCATTCAAACTGGCGTCGGTGTGCACGTCAAAGACGGTCAGATTACCGAAATCGGACCCGCCCCGAAGAATGCTCTCAAGGTTTCCGGCCTGCTGACGCCCGGCTACGTCGATTTGCAGGTCAACGGTGGCGGTGGCGTGTTTCTCAACGAAACTCCCACACGCGACGGCATTGCCACCATCGCAGAGGCCCACCGTCGCTTCGGCACCGTGGCGCTCCTGCCCACAGTGATCACCGACAGCGCCGACGTCCTGGACAACGCCGCCAATGCGGCCATCGCCGCGCAGGGCTTGCCGGGCGTGATGGGTCTGCACATCGAAGGGCCACATATCTCCAAAGAGCGTCGTGGCACCCACGAAGCAGACTACGTGCGCCCGTTTGACGACCGCACCATGGCGGTGGTGACCCATCTGCGCGACATCAACATTCCGGTGCTGATCACCCTGGCACCAGAGGTCACCCCTCTGAAAACCATCGCCAAGCTGGCAGACACTGGCGCTGTGGTCTCCATTGGCCACACCAACGCCACCGCCGCGCAGATCAACGAGGCCATCGAGGCCGGTGCCACCTGCGCCACCCACCTGTTCAATGCCATGTCACCAATGACCAGCCGCGAACCCGGCGCGGTCGGTGCAGTGATCAACTCAACTATCTATTCTGGTATCATCTGTGACGGCCATCACGTGGCTGACAGCATGGTGGGTCTGGCCGTGCGCGCGCGCCCGGAAAACGATCGCATGATCCTTGTGTCGGATTCCATGGCCACCGTGGGGGGACCCGATCACTTTGACCTCTACGGCCATCGTGTGATGCTAAAGAACGGCCGCCTGATCAACAAAGAAGGCAGCCTGGCCGGTGCGCATGTCACGCAAGCCGAAGGCGTTCAGCGGTTGATCCACAAGGTCGGTCTGTCTGAGGAAACCGCGCTGCGTATGGCCATCTCCAACCCAGCCACCTGCATTGGGCTGCCGGACATTGGGCAGCTGGCAAACCGCCGCACCGACGACGTGCTCCTTCTGGGTGACGATCACGCTGTGCGTGCCACTTTGACCGAAGCACTTGAGGCCCAAAAGACCGCAGATGCCGCGGAATAGTCTCACATTTGAGGTCTGCATCGACACCGCCGCTGGGTTTACCGCCTGCGACGATGTGGTGGACCGCATCGAACTGTGCAGCGCCCTGGACGTGGGCGGATTGACCCCATGCCCGGGCCTGATTGCCGCCGCACAGGACAGCGCCATTCCCTCACATGTCATGATCCGGCCGCGCGCCGGAGATTTCTGCTATGACGTGGCTGATCAAAAAGCCATGCGCGCCTCCGTCGAGGCCGCGAAACAAGCCGGTTTAGCAGGTGTTGTGATTGGTGCATCCAAAGGCGATCAACTGGACCTCCCCACCCTGCGTGACCTTGTCGCTGAGGCGGAAGGACTTGAGGTGACCCTACATCGGGTTATCGACTTGCTGCCGAATCCACTGGCGGCCATGGAACAGGCGATTGAACTCGGGATTCACCGCATCCTGACGTCCGGTGGCGCCCCTCGCGCTGTGGACGGTCAAGCCACTCTGCGCGCCATGCAAGAGGCCGCTAAAGGTCGGATCGAGATCATGGTGGGCAGCGGCGTATCAGTCTCTAATCTGGCCGAACTTGCGCAAAATACCGGCATCACGTCGTTCCACGCCTCCTGCAGCACGGCGAGTCCGGTGGCGGAGCATCTGCACCACTTCGGCTTTGCCAAAACGCAGAAGATCACCAACCGCGCCACCGTTCTGGCTTTCCGCAAAAAACTCGACAGCCTCTCTGCTTGATCAGTAGCGCAGCGCCTCTGCCAGAGCATGGTAAGATTGCTTCGGCGTGCGCTCAAACGTGTCAAAATCCACGTGGATCAGACCAAACCGCTTTTCATAGCCCAGCGCCCACTCGTAATTGTCCATCAAAGACCACACATAGTAGCCCGCCAAAGGCACACCTGCGTCAATCGCATCTTTCGCCGCCGCCAAATGGCTGTTGAGATAGGATATCCGATGCGGGTCCGCGACCACACCATCCGCAATCTCATCTGGCGCCGACATGCCATTTTCAGTCACGTAAATTGGCAAATTTCCAGTGTATTCCTGAGCCATGCGCACCAAAAACGCCCGCAACGCATCGGGATAGATCTCCCACCCCATCGAGGTTTTTGGCAAGTCGCCCACACTCTGCCGATACCGCGGCCAGGGAGCTGCGGCATCATCATGCACCAGCGTGCGCGTGTAATAGTTGAGCCCGCTCCAATCGACCGGGGAACTGATCACAGGGAAATCATCCTGCCAGCCGGTTGGCAAATGCGGCTCCAGCCCCTCAAGAGCCAGTTCCGGGTATTCCCCTTTGAAAATCCCCCCGAGGAAAAACCGATTGTAAATCGCGTCATAGCGCGCGGCGGCAGCGACATCTTCCGGCGAGTCACTCGCCGGGGTCGCCCATTCAAAGTTACACACCGCGCCGAGGTTTTTCATACCCAAGCCACGCATTCGCTGGATCGCCGTACCATGCGCCAACATGATGTGGTGCATCGCCCGCGCGGTGGCACGAATGTCGCGCAGACCCGGCGCATGGGCCCCAACAAAATGGCTGAGCCAGCCCACACACCATGGCTCGTTGATCGGCGCGACCGACCAAACGCGGTCTCCGATCCGCCCCATCACCACTTCCGTGAAATCGCCAAACCACTGCGCCACATCGCGGTTGCGCCAGCCGCCCAGATCGGCCAGCGCGGAGGGCATCTCCCAGTGATACAGTGTCACTGCCGGTTTGATCCCGCGTTCCAACAGCCCGTCCACCAACCGGTCATAAAAATCGAGGCCCGCCTCATTGACCGCGCCACGCCCCTTCGGCAGCACCCGCGCCCAACTGGTAGAGAACCGATAAGCATCCACGCCCAGACCGGCAATCAGATCGAGGTCTTCCTCAAGCCGATTGTAATGATCACAACCCAACGCGCCGTTTTCAGCCCGCACCACATTGCCCGGCGTGGCGGCAAAATCATCCCAGTGCGTGCGCCCGGCACCGCCATATTTGTGACCCTCAATCTGATAGCTCGACGTGGCCACGCCAAACTGAAACCCATCAGGAAAATCGGAGCGTTTGTGCTGCATCAGTCTCTACTTTTCTTGTTCCATAGCTTGCCGCAACGCTGGAGCCTGCCCAGTCGAGCGCCCCACGGTCAGAACCGCTTCCAGCATCTCTTGATGCACCGGCGCGCCCGGCGTTGCGATCTTGTTGATCAAAGCCTGCGCCACATGTCGCCCGGCTTGGCGAACGGACGACCGCACAGCTGTAAACGCTGGCTCATCCCCATCATTGCTAAAGTAGCTCAGCGCGTCATCGTGGATCACCACAGACACGTCTTTGCCCATCTCCAATCCCGCATCGGAAATCGCACGCCGCACCCCGATGGCCGGAATAATCGACGACGCGACAAACGCCGTAGGAGGATTGTCCGCCGCCAGCAGTTTGCGCGCGGTTTCAAAGCCGAAGTTCTCGGTCATTTCCTCGTGGAACATCAGCGCCGGATCAACCTGCACCCCACGTGCTTCGAGCGCCGCGAGGTAGCCAGCGCCACGGCGCGTCGCAAAATCCATGTCCGCCAAACCATTCAGCAGCGCAATCCGCCGGTGCCCCAAGTCTAACAAAAACTCTGTCACCCGCTGAAACGCGCGGGTGTTGTTCACATCCACCCAGCTATAGTCTGCGTCAATTTCGGTGGAGCGCCCGTGCACCACAAAGGGCACGCCAAGTTCGCGCAACAGCGCAATCCGGCTGTCATTCACCTTGGGGCCGTGCACGATGATCCCATCCACCGCGCCGCGCGACACCAGCTTGCGATAACTCGCCTCCTCGGAATCGTCATCGACGACCGACAGCAACAGGTCAAAACCATTGTCCGAGTAGATCTCTCCCGCACCCGCGATGAAATCCGCAAAAATCGGGTTCACCATCTCGTGCTTCTTGGACACCGGCAAAACATGCCCGATGGTCATGGCCTTTCCGGTCGCCAGCGTTTTGGCCCGCGTGTTTGGCGCGTAATTATGTGCCCGCGCCGCTTCCATCACTTTCTGCCGCGTTGATTCGCGCACTTCCGGATAGCCATTGAGCGCCCGACTCACCGTTGTCTGGGACAATCCCAGCAAGTCCGAAAGCTCTTTTAGGTTCATTGACTTCTTTTTCATTTATCAAAGCGCTTTGATTAATGAGTCGTGCTTTTCTCTTGTTTTTGCACGATCTGCGCAGCGCTCCTCCCGTTTTTCCTAATAAATCATAAGCATCATGGTGACAAGCAGGCCGTTTTCTTCACCGTTGCAATTTTCAAAGCGCTTTGGTAAATTGGTTTCCAGTTCATGAAACTGGGAGGAACTCTCATGAAACCGACTCTTTACGCAGGCGCAGCCGTTCTGGCCCTGACCGCCGGCTCTGCGATGGCTGACGGCCATCTGAAATTTGCGCCCGGCGAAGGCGCCTTCAGCTGGGACAGCTACACCGCATGGGCCGAAAACGCGCCGGATCTGTCTGGCCAAACTGTGACCGTCGCTGGCCCGTGGTTGCAGCCCGAAGATGACGTCTTCCGCTCCGTGCTGGCGTATTTCACCCACGCCACTGGCGCCGAGGCGATCTACACCGGCTCCGACAGCTTTGAGCAGCAGATCGTGATCGACGCCGAAGCCGGCGCTGCCCCAAACATCGCCGTGTTCCCACAGCCAGGTCTGGCCTCTGACCTCGCCGCACGCGGCCTGTTGCACCCGCTGCCAGCATCCATGGGTCCATGGACCGTGGACAACTACGGCGCAGGCCAAAGCTGGGTTGATCTGGGCACCTACGCCGACAAAATGGGCGCCGATCAGCACTACGGCTTCTTCTACAACGTCAACGTCAAATCCCTCGTTTGGTACGTGCCGGAAAACTTTGAAGACGCAGGCTATGAAGTGCCTGAGTCCATGGAAGACCTGCGCGCACTGACCGAGCAGATCGTCGCTGACGGCGAAACCCCATGGTGTGTCGGTCTGGGCTCCGGTGCCGCCACCGGTTGGCCAGCCACGGACTGGGTTGAAGACATCATGCTGCGCACCCAGCCAGCAGACGTTTACGACGACTGGACCACCAACAAAATCGCCTTCAACGACGAGCGCGTTGTGGCTGCGATTGAAGAGTTCGGTTGGTTTGTTGGTGATGACGCCAAAGTTTCCGGCGGCGCCGGTGCAGTGGCCACCACAGACTTCCGCGACAGCCCAAAAGGCATGTTTAACTCCCCTCTGGAATGCTACATGCACCGCCAGGCATCTTTTGTGCCGGCGTTCTTCCCAGAAGGCATCGAGTTTGGTGAAGACGTAGATTTCTTCTACTTCCCATCCTACGAAGGCAAAGACCTCGGCAACCCGGTTCTGGGTGGCGGCACACTGATGGCGATCACCAATCCATCTGATGCCACTTCCGCGCTGATGGAGTTCTTCCAGCTGCCGGTGGCCCACGAAGTCTTCGCGGCACAGTCCGGCTTCCTGACCCCGCACAAAGGTGTGAACCCAGAAACCTACCTGAACGACGCGCTGCGTGGTCAGGCAGACATTCTGGTGAACGCCACAACGTTCCGCTTTGACGGTTCCGACCTGATGCCAGGTGGTGTCGGCGCAGGCTCCTTCTGGACCGGCATGGTTGACTTCACCAGCGGCAAAGACGCCGCTACCGTGGCGCAGGAAATCCAGGATAGCTGGGACGCGCTGAAGTAATTCTTCACACACGACAACAAACTGCCCCCTCGCGCGCACTGCGCGGGGGAGCCCACTAAAACCTCGGGGGGGAGCGCGTCATGTCACCAGCAGTGCTGGGTCTTGTGACCATCATTGTCGGAGTTGGGGGATGCCTCGGGTATTTCTACCTCTCCAACCTATTTCTGGACAAAGTACTGTTTCCGGCACGCGGCCCCAACGCAGGGCGCAACATCAACCGTGCCAACATGGTCCGTCCTTGGCTCTTCCTTGGCCCCGCGATTGTGGCCCTCGGCCTTTATCTCGGCTACCCGGTGTTTGAGACCCTGCGCCTGTCCCTGACAGACCGCACGCAAGACGACGCTTTTGTCGGCCTCGCCAACTACCAACAGATGTTTGCCGAACCCAAGTTCTGGGAAGCCATGCGCAACAACATGCTCTGGCTGATTGTTGTCCCCGCCGCTTCCACCGCTTTTGGCCTTTTGGCGGCCCAGCTCACCGACCGCATCAAATGGGGCGCCTTTGCCAAGTCTCTGATCTTCATGCCCATGGCGATTTCTTTTGTGGGCGCCTCGGTGATCTTCAAATTGGTCTATGACGCCCGCCCGGCTGGCAACGAGCAGATCGGCATCTTGAACGCTGTATGGATGCAATTTGACGGTGGCTTTGGGTCCATCCTGTTCCTGAAGGTCGTCCCTGTCCTGATCCTCGCAGCCTTTGCCGCCATCGTGGCCTATGTCGGCTGGCTGCTGCTCCGCCCAATTTTAGACGGCAAGGACAACATCGTCCTGAAGGCCCTGCGCGCCTTTTCTGGCCTTGTTAGTCTCTATATTGCCGTGATCGCGCTGCGCAACATCCTCGACATCATCGGCATGGACTTCCCATACGGCCAGCCCCAGACTTGGCTGACGCTTCCGTTCTACAACAACTTCTTCCTGATGGTCGTGCTGATCTGGATCCAAACCGGCTTTGCCATGGTGATCCTCTCCGCCGCCCTGCGTGGCATCCCAGAGGAAACCGTCGAGGCCGCGATTGTCGATGGTGCCAACCCGTTCCAGATCTTCTTCAAGATCAAGGTCCCACAGATCATGCCCACCATTGTGGTGGTTTGGACCACCATCACGCTGGTCGTGCTCAAGGTCTTTGACATCGTCTTCGCGATGACCAACGGCCAGTGGGAAACCCAGGTGCTGGCCAACTACATGTACGACAAATTGTTCCGCGCAAACGACTGGGGCGTAGGCTCCGCCAGCGCCATCATCATCATGCTGCTCGTCTCCCCGATCCTGATCTGGAACGTGGTGCAGGCCCGCAAAGAAATGCGCTGAGGAGAGAGATCATGGATAATATCGCAGGACGCAAATCCGGTCTTTCCTGGGCAGTGAACCTCTCTGTTGTTGTTCTTGTACTGCTCTGGCTGTTCCCCACCGTAGGCCTACTGGTGTCGTCTTTCCGCACCGCGGATCAAATTGCCGCCTCCGGCTGGTGGAAAGCCTTGTTCCCTTCTGAACAGGTGGTGCAGCTGCGCACCGGCGGTGCTGAGGCTGCCACGCAAGAGGGCGAGCTTTGGGTGGTTAAAGGCAATCTGCTGGAAGAGGCAGAAGATGGCCCCGAGACTGGCACAGAAATCACTCGCTTTGGGGTTTCGTCCAAAGCTGTGGACGCCTACGCCGTGGGCGAGGTGGCCAGCTTCACCAAAGATACCAAGACCTTCACCATGGACGCGGAAGGCAACTACCGATTCACTTCTACCAAAGAGCTGAAAAAGCGCGGTCAGCGCGTTTTCATCACCGCCACCTTGCCGCCTGAGTTCACACTCGCCAACTATGATCAGGTGCTCCTGTCCGGCAACAGCAACGACAGCATGACCAAAGCGTTTCTCAACACGCTGACAGTCACTATTCCGGCCACAATCATCCCAATTGTGATTGCCGCCTTCGCCGCCTACGCGCTGGCATGGATGGAATTCCCGGGCCGTGCCTTGCTGATTGCGGCCGTGGTAGGACTGCTCGTTGTGCCGCTTCAATTGGCGCTAATCCCACTGTTGAAATTGCACCTCAACATTGGCATCGGCAAAGGCTACCTCGGCGTCTGGCTGGCCCACACAGGCTTTGGCCTGCCGCTCGCGATCTACCTGCTGCGCAACTACATGTCCGGCCTGCCCCGCGACATCATCGAAAACGCCAAGGTCGACGGCGCCACCGACTTCCAGATCTTCACAAAGATCATCCTGCCGCTGTCCTTCCCAGCGCTGGCCTCCTTTGCCATCTTCCAGTTCTTGTGGACCTGGAACGACCTGCTGGTCGCCAAAGTGTTCCTGATCGACAGCACAGGCAACACCACGGTGATGACCAACCAGATTGTCGAACTGCTCGGCACCCGCGGCGGCAATTGGGAAATCCTTGCGACAGCCGCCTTCGTTTCCATCTCGGTGCCGCTGCTCGTGTTCTTTGCGATGCAACGCTACCTGGTGCGCGGCCTTCTGGCTGGCTCCGTCAAGTAACAAACAGATACTAACTTGGCCCAAATGGGCCTGAATACCGGACACACCCATGACTTATCAGGACCCGACCATGACCCAGGATTCCGCACTCATCACAGACCCCGATTGGTGGCGTGGTGCGGTGATCTATCAGATCTACCCGCGCTCCTACCAAGACAGCAATGGAGACGGCATTGGCGACCTCGCCGGCATCATCCAGCGCCTGCCGCACGTGGCCTCGCTTGGCGTGGACGCCATCTGGCTCTCGCCCTTCTTCACATCCCCGATGTTGGATTTCGGCTATGACGTGTCCGATTACCGCGATGTCGACCCAATGTTTGGCACGCTGGCGGATTTTGATCGATTGATCGCCAAGGCTCACGAGCTTGGCATCAAAATCATCATCGACCTGGTTCTGTCCCACACCTCGGACCAACACCCGTGGTTCATTGAGAGCCGCGCGAACCGCACCAACGCCAAAGCGGATTGGTTTGTCTGGGCCGACCCCAAGCTGGACGGCACGCCCCCAAACAACTGGCTCTCCATCTTTGGTGGCCCGGCCTGGCAGTGGGACACCTCCCGCCAGCAATATTACCTGCACAACTTCCTCGCGGAACAGCCGGACTTGAACTTCCACAATGCCGAAGTCCGTCAGGAACTGCTCGATGTGGCCCGCTTCTGGCTGGACCGTGGCGTCGACGGCTTCCGTCTGGACACGGTGAACTTCTACTACTGTGACGCACAGTTGCGCGACAACCCGGCCCTGCCGGTTGAAGAGCGCAACGACAACATCGCGCCTGCCGTGAACCCCTACAACCATCAGGAACATCTTTACGACAAGAACCAGCCGGAAAACCTCGGCTTCCTGCAAGACTTGCGCCGACTGCTGAACGAATATGACGCCATCACCACTGTGGGCGAAGTGGGCGACAGCCAGCGCGGCAGCGAAATTCAGGCGATCTACACCGGCGGTGGCGACAAGCTGCACATGGCCTATGACTTTGCCCTGCTCTGTCAGGCCCACCCAACCGGCACCCGTGTGGCGGAGATCATGCAGACCGCCGAGAGCTTTGGCAGCGACAGCTGGGGCTGCTGGGCCTACTCCAACCACGACGTGGAACGCCACGGCTCCCGCTGGAATCTGTCTGACGCCGCCCAGCGCACCTATGCCGCTTTGTTGATGTCCTTGCGCGGTTCCGTCTGCATCTATCAGGGGGAAGAGCTTGGCCTGCACGAGGCCGATGTGGCCTTTGAGGACCTGCAAGACCCCTACGGCATCCGCTTCTGGCCCAAGTTCAAGGGCCGCGACGGGTGTCGCACCCCAATGGTGTGGAAATCGGACAACCAAAACGGCGGTTTCTCGGAAGGCAAACCATGGCTGCCGGTCAGCGCCGAACACCTCTCCAAATCGGTTGAGGCGCAAGACGGCACCCCCGGCTCCATGCTGACCTTCTACCGCGACCTGATTGCCTTCCGCAAAAAACAAATGCCGCTACTGAAAGGCATCTACGAGCTGCTGCATGCGGACGAGACCCACATCCGCTTTGTGCGCGAACATGACGGCAAAGCCGTACTCTGCGCCTTCAACCTTTCGGACGAAGAACAAACCTTCGACCTGCCCACCGGCGACTGGACCATCGACACCAATGCGCCTTTCACCCTGAGCCAAGATGGCGCAAAGGTGACCTTGCCCGCGTGGCAAGCCGCCTTTGCCGGAGGAGACAAAGGAAATGGCTGATCTCATTCTCAAAGACGTTGCAAAGTCCTACGGTCCGGTGAACGTCCTCGCCAATATCGATCTGGAGATCGAAAAGGGCGAATTGGTGGTATTTGTCGGCCCCTCCGGCTGTGGCAAATCCACCCTGCTGCGCATGATCGCCGGGCTAGAGCACATCACCTCCGGCACGCTGGAAATTGACGGCACTTTGGTCAACGATGTGCCGCCCAGCGAGCGCGGCATTGCGATGGTGTTCCAATCTTACGCGCTTTATCCGCACCTCACCGTGCGCGAAAACATGTCCTTTGCGCTGAAAATTGCCAAAATGAGCACCGCAGAGATCAACGAGCGCGTGGAGAAAGCCGCTAAAACACTCCAGCTGCACAACCTGCTCGACCGCCTTCCCAAGGAGCTCTCCGGTGGTCAGCGTCAGCGGGTGGCCATCGGCCGCTCCATTGTGCGTGATCCCAAAGTCTACCTGTTTGACGAACCGCTTTCCAACCTCGACGCCGCCCTGCGTGTGGCCACTCGCATCGAGATTGCCCAACTCAAAGAATCCATGCCCGACAGCACCATGGTCTATGTGACCCACGATCAGGTCGAAGCCATGACGCTCGCGACACGCATCGTGGTGCTGGCCGGCGGCGGTATTGCCCAGGTTGGCACGCCACTGGAGCTCTATGAGCGGCCTGAAAACGAATTTGTTGCTCAATTCATTGGCTCTCCCGCCATGAACCTCCTCCCCGGCAAGATTACTGGCACCGGCGCGACCACCACAATCGCGCTGGATGCTGGGGGCACGGCCACCTCCTCCGTGCCTTCCTTGCCGGAGGACATGGGGCGGCAGGTCAACATTGGTGTGCGTCCCGAAGACCTAGTCACCACCGAAGGCGATGCAATCTACACCGGCACCGTGAACATCACCGAAGCCCTAGGCGAAGTGACCCTGCTCTACTTTGAGCCGCAAGGCGATGCAGAGCCGGTGATTGGCAAACTGCAAGGCATCCACCGCGACCTGAAAGGTAAACAGGTCTCGCTGACAGCCGATCCCGCCAAAGTGCGTGTGTTCGCCGACACGCAGTCGCTGCTCTACCGCAATCGACCAATCAAGCACATCGAAAAGAACGCACACTAATGCACCATTTCCCGAAATGCGGGAAATTGGTGTTACTCTGGCAAATATCTGGCGTGAAAAGACTTTTCGCGGCAATCTTTGTTCATGGTGCACTGCGAAGTCGAATCATGTGAGTTTTCTCCGGCGCTCTGGGCAGCGCCGGAAAGCTTTTTTACAAAAATTCGTGGGCAATTTACCGCATATTTGCAGATATTCGCCCGATCGCGGCATTCATTAAGCGATGGTTTAGACTTTCCTAATACCGCCATTAGGAGGTCGTAAATCACCCCGGATGCCCATGTTTAGAAGGAACATACTCTGCTTTGTCTTCAGCCTGACCTGGCTGACCGCCTCTTGGGCGCAAGCAGAGACTCTCAATTTGGGCACTCTCAACGAAGGCATCCGCGGTCAAATGCGGATTTTCCAGCCACTTCTCACCTACCTCGAAGACGAATTGAAAGAGATTGGCATCTCCGAAGTCCGCCTTGTGGTGCACCCCAGCACCCAGCTCATGGCCGAGGCAATTTCCCGCAGAGAAGTGGACATCTTCATCGACAGCCCTCTGGTGGTCGCCAAAGTGGCCCAACTCTCCGGCGGCGTGCCTTTCCTGCGCCATTGGAAAGATGGGCAGGCCAGTTATTACTCGGTGATCTTCACCCATGTGAACAGTGGTGTCATCTCATTGGAAGACCTGGCTGGTCGTCGCATCGCTTTAGAAGACTACGATTCTTCGTCCGGCTTTATCCTGCCGGCCCATATGCTGCTGAACACCGGGCTGCGCCTGAAACAGCTTCGCGCCCCCGGCGCCCCGCATACCAGTGACGAGGTTGGCTACTTCCTGACCTACAACGACAAGAACACCATGTTCTCCGTCGCTTCCGGCCGCGCCGACGCCGGCGCCACAAACCAGAAAAACTACCTTGATCTTATGGAAGCACGCCCAGACGAATTTCGCATTCTGGCCATCTCCGATAGGTTCCCACGCAGCGTGCTGATGCATCGCCCCGGGCTGTCTGAGGACCTATTGAACGAACTGCGCTTCACGCTGAAAGCCATGAACAAAGCCGAAGACGGTCGAGCGGTTCTCAAAAGCTTTCAAAACAGTGCGGGATTTGATGAATTTGCTGCGGGATCAAAACGCACTTTTGCACCTATATTCGAGATTCTACAGGATCTCGAAGACGCGGGAATTGACTGACCATGGCCGCAGCTGACGACAAAACCAACAGCCGCATGTCCAAAATGCGCAAGTCCCTGACCTACGGTCTTGGGCGGCGCATGACCGTGTATTTTGGTCTGATGATCGGGGCTTTTGTATCTACCCTGATTTACCTCAACACCAT
This sequence comes from Shimia sp. MIT910701, assembly GCF_047126315.1. GTDB lineage: Bacteria > Pseudomonadota > Alphaproteobacteria > Rhodobacterales > Rhodobacteraceae > Shimia. The sequence goes on from NZ_CP138953.1 coordinate 605,450, forward strand.
CACGCAGCTGGAACTGGTTCACACCCGCTTCTCAGAACGCTCAGACTCTCTCGGCATTCTCATTCAAGAGGTCACGCTGCCGTACCTGTTTGAGGGCCGCCCGGCGGAGCTCGACATCATCTACCAGGAACTGATGCGCCAGCCCGACATCCTAGCCTTGCGCTTCATCGACCCCGAAGGCTTCCTGCTGGTGAACGGCTCGTCCGAAGGCAACGCACTGTTTTTGGGCCGCGTCGAAGATCCGCTGGTCACCGAGGCCGTCGCCTCCGAAACCACCCATATCCGCAACCTAGAGGGCCGCATTCAGGTGGCCGTGCCCGCAATCTATGGCAATGTGAACTACGGCACCATCCGCTTCGATCTGGACGGCACTGCTGCCAACCGCGAGGTCAACCTGGTGCTGCGCCGCAACCTGATGTTTGGCGTTTTCTTCACCCTCACCGGCATCCTGCTGTCGATCTGGATCTCGCGCCGCCTGACCGAGCCACTGGCCCGCCTCAACAGCGCCACCGAACGCGCCGCCAAGGGCAACCTGAACCAGTCCATCGTGATCCGCACCAACGATGAGGTCGAAAGCCTCGCCGACAGCTTCAACCTGATGCTGGGCAACCTGCGTGCCTGGGTGAAATCCCTGGAAGACACCCAAACCAAACTGGAGATTTCCTCCGACGATCTGAACGCCAAAAACGCAGAGCTTCAGGTGGTCGCAGAACAGGCCAAAACCGCCGAACGGGCCAAGTCACAATTCCTGGCCCGTATGAGCCACGAAATCCGCACCCCGATGAACGGCGTGTTGGGCATGACGGAACTTTTGTCAGACACCGACCTGACCGCCAACCAGCTGGGTCTGGTGGATTCCATTCACACCTCCGGCACCACCCTGCTCAACATCATCAACGACATTCTGGACTTCTCTAAAATCGACAGCGGTCACATGACCCTGCGTGACGAGCCCTACCGCCCGCTGGAGCTGGTGGAAAACACTGCCCAGATGCTGTCGTACCAAGCTGGCGTGGATCTCATCACACGTGTGGAACCGGACTTGCCCAAATCGTTGCTGGGCGATGAGTCCCGGCTCAAGCAGGTCATCATCAACCTGGTTGGCAACGCCCTCAAGTTCACCGAGGAAGGGTATGTTCTGATCAATGCCACCCTCAAAGACGAGAACGGCAAACCCTTCATGCAGGTCGATGTCTGTGACACCGGCTGCGGCATTCCCGAAGAGAAACTGGCCACCGTCTTTGACCAATTCACGCAGGTCGATGGCTCCTACAGCCGCAAGCACCAGGGCACCGGTCTCGGCCTCGCCATTGCCAAGGGCTTTGTGGAGCTGATGGGCGGTCGCATCTGGGTAAAATCCACTGTCGGCACCGGCACCACCTTCACCTTCAACGTGCCACTTGTGCAGCCAGATACGCCTTTGCCGTCTCTCCCCATCGATGGCGCCAGCCTCAACGATATGAAGGTGATGGTGCTGCAATCCGAACCGACAGCGCTGTTTGTGATGAACGAGGTAATGTCCTCCTGGCACGGGCAGGTGACCACCTTTGAATCCGCAAACGAGGCGCTAAAAAGCCTGCGCGAAGCGGCAACCAACGGCGTGCCATATGATGTCGTCCTGACGGAGATGGGACTGCCCGACATGGACCGAGAGGACCTATTCCGCGCGATTCACCACATCAAAGGGGATACGCACACGCGCGTGATTGCGCTGCGCCCGATGGACGATGCCATCCATCAGAACGGGTCTGAACACGACTTCACAGATAGCGAGGTGATCAAGCCGGTTCAAACCGCAAAGCTTCTCGAAGCGTTGACCACGCCACACAAAGCAAACACCCGTCGGAAAACGGATCTGGAAATACATGACAACCAGCCAGCCAATGGTACGGCTCAAAAACGCGTTGCCACGGAACTCACCAAACCTGTTTCCGACAAGACCATATTGATTGTGGACGACAACAAGACCAACCGGAAGTTGATCGAGATTTTCCTCAACCGCTTGGGTGTTACGCACCACTCAGCCAGTGATGGTGAGCAGGCGGTCGAGTGTTACCGAGACGTCCACCCAGATCTGGTGCTGATGGATGTTTCCATGCCGGTGATGAACGGTCTGGACGCCACCCGCGAAATCCGCCGCCTGGAAGGGGCCAACGGCGATTTCCGCACCCATATCATTGGCCTCACCGCCCATTCCGCGCCGGAAGACCGCGCCGCCTGTCTGGACAGCGGCATGAACGCCCATATGGCCAAGCCGATCAAACTGTCCCAGCTCAAAGACGTGATCTCACAACTCTGATTGCAAAGCTGCGCGGCCCTTGGCAACACTGTCCCCAAGACGATTGAGGGGACAAAACATGCCGCAAACTGTGGTGGTGATCGGGGCAGGCATCGTGGGCGCATCCACCGCACTTTGGCTGCGGCGTGCAGGGAAAAATGTGACCCTTCTGGACAAGAACACCCCCGGCATGGGCGCCTCCTTTGGCAACGCCTGCCTGTTGGCGAGTTGCGCCGTGGTGCCAAACGCCACGCCTGGCCTTTTGACCAAAGCGCCCGGCTATCTCCTGAACCCAAATTTCCCACTGTTTTTAAAATGGGCCAACTTGCCCCGCCTCACCCCGTGGTTCCTGAAATACCTCGGCTTTGCCAACGACACAGACGCCCGCCGCTTCACACATGTGCTGGCCGACCTGATTGGCGACAGCGTGGATCAACACAAGGCGCTCGCCAAAGGCACCGCCGCCGAACGCTTCATTGCCGACACCGATTACCTCTACGCCTACAAAGACCGCGCCGCCTTTGAGGCCGACAAATACACCTGGGACCTGCGTGCCAGTGTTGGCTTTATCCCCGACATCATCGAAGGCCCTGCCGTGCAGGAACTGGAACCCATCCTCGACGCCCAAACCTCCTTCATCGCCGTCAACAAAGACCACGGCTACATCCTCAACCCCGCTGGCTACGTGCAGGCGCTCGTGGACACGTTCACCGGCATGGGCGGGCGGTTTGTGCAGACCGAGGTGCGCGACTTTGACCTTTCAGGCGGGCAAGTCACCGCCGTGATGACCGATCAAGGCCAGTTTGACTGTGACCGCGCCGTGCTCTCCTCCGGCATCTGGTCCAAGCCCTTGATGCGCAAGCTGGGCTTCACCGTGCCGCTGGAAACCGAACGCGGCTATCATATCACCTTCAAAGAGCCGTCCATCCGGCCCAACCACCCGATGATGATTGCCTCTGCCAAATTTGTCGCCACCCCGATGCAGCACGGATTGCGCTGCGCTGGGATCGTGGAGTTTGGCGACCTGTCGGAGAAGAAATCCAAAGCCCCACTGGCCCTGTTACGCCGCCGCGTCGCCGAGGTCTTCCCCACCATGACCGCAGAAACCGACGAAGAATGGCTTGGCTTCCGCCCGTCCTTGCCAGACAGCCTACCCATGGTGGGCGAAATTGGGCAAAGCGGTGTCTACGCTGCCTTTGGTCACCAACACGTGGGCCTCACCGGCGGAGCCAAAACCGGACGGCTGGTGGCGGATCTGATCTCCGAAACACCGCCGAACATCGACCTCTCCCCGGTGAGCCCAATGCGGTTTTCCTGACGCCAAAAACGAAAACAGCGCCGCCCAAAGGCGACGCTGCTTCGATGTCTCTCAAACAAAAGCCTTAGGCAGACTTCAGCTCTTCTTTCGGAGTTTCTTCAGCCTCCGCAGGGGCTTCCGTCGCCTCACCTTCAACCACATCAGCCTCTTCCGCGTCCTCGGTCTCAGCCTCGGAGTGATCCTCCAGCGCCCCAATGATCAGCGGCAGCATCGCCGCGCCGGTTTCGCTCAACCCTTCGGTCTCCGGCGGCGCGGTCCAGCTCAACGTGTCAAAGCTGTGGCAATTGTCACAGGTCGGCGCCCACTCCGCATGAATGTTGTGGCAAGTGTCACAGACCCACTGCGGCCCACGCGGCGCGCTCAGCGCCTTGGCCAGATAACCTTTCACCACTGCATCATTTGCACCTTCGCCCCGCTCAATCGCCGCCATAATGGTCAGCGAGCGTTGCGTCGCGTCCGTTTCCACCAGATCGCCCAGCGCACGCCGCGCCTCTGGGAAATCCTCCGCCGCAATATACAGCTCCGCCATCAGCATCTTGGTTTCGGCATGGGCTGCGGTGTTCTTGGTCAGGGTTTTAAACCGCTTGATCCGCGCCTCTGGCGTTTCCTCTGGTGCGATCTCAGCAAAGGCCGCTGCCAAATCCGGATGCGGCTGCGCATCCCAGGCTTTCTTGATCAGACGCGTCGCATTGCGCGGCTTGCCTTTGGCCACATAGCCCCGTGCTGCCATCACCGCCGCCGGGATCAGATCCGGTGACAAGCGGTTTGCCTCAATTGCCTGTTCCTGCGTCTCGATGCTGGCATCTTCCGCAATCAACTCTTTGGCTTCAGACAGCGCCAAAACCGCATCCCGGCGGCGATGCACGTCGCGCGGCAAGGTGCCATGGCGCAGCTTCGCGTTCAGCGTGCCACGCGCGCCTTTCCAGTCTTTGCTCTCAGTCTGCAGACGCAGCAACGTGTCCTGCACCTCGACATGGCGCGGCTTCAGCGCAAAGGCATTCTCCGCCAGCTTCAACGCCACCTCGGTGTTTCCGGCCTCCAGCTTCTGCTTCATCAGCCCACGAATACCCACAAACCGCGTGCGCTCATCTGTCAGCAGCTTCTTATAGGTCTCTTCCGCTTTCTTGGTGTCGCCGCTCATCTCTGCCGCCTGCGCCACAATCAGGTTGGTCAGCTCCGGCTTGTGCAGCTTTTTCTCGGCCAGCCGCGCCTTCTCCATCGCCGTGCGCCCCTCGCCAGAGGCCAGCGCGGTCACACTATCGGCCAACGCCTGATAGCCCTTCTTTTCCCGGTTGCGGTCAAAGTAGCGGCTGATCGCGGTCTCATCCCCGTTCAGGAACTTCAGCGTCGCCACCAACAATCCCAGCGCCTTGATGAACAGCCAGACCGCAGCCACCAGCGCAATCAACGCCAAAGCGGTCTGAAACGGCCCAAGGCTGTATTCCACCCCGGCCACGGTGACCATCACCCCGCCTTCGCTTTCCAGCAGGTAAATCGAGCCAAAGGTCAACCCAGCGACGATGGCAACAAACGCAATAATTTTAATCAGGGACCAGAGCATGAAACGACCCTCAGTTGGAGTTTAGGGTTTGCGCCAGATCTTCGGCGGCTTGCGTCGCGGCGGCCCGGGTCTGCGCTTGCGCAACCCAGTCTGCCATCACGGTTTTTGGCCCCTCGGCCAGTGTATCCAGTTCAGATAGCGCCGCGGTCAGATCACCCGCCTTTAGCGCCGCTTCGGCCCGGCTCAACACAGCATCCGTATCGGAGCCTTCCCGCGCCTCAACCGAGCGTGCACCAAACTGTGTCTTCAGGAAATTGCCCAGCTTATTGCCGGTGCCCGCATCCACTTTGTCTTCCCGCGCCTTGGCCAGGGCCCCGCGCGCCGCCTCCGGATAGCTTTCGATCAGCGCCGACAGGGTGATCACGCCACTATCCGCATAATCTTCCAGCACCGCGGCAACGCCTTCCCCAGTGGACGATCGCAGATCCACCACAGCCGCACGATAAGGCGCACCGCTCTCCAGCGCCGCCACAATGCGTGTGGCAGACGAACGCGCCAGCGCTGCTTTCGCAGACAGGTCCGCCTTGTCTTTCAACTCCGCCGCCTCAGCCTTCTGCGCCGCAACCAAATCCTTGAGGTCTTTCACCTCTCGCTCATAGGCCGCAATCGCCGCCGCATTGAGCCCCTCGCTCAACGGGCGTTTCTCAATCTCGGTCAACCGCGTTTCCAGCGTCGCCACTGCCTCAGACACCGTGCCAAGCTCGGTGGTATAGGCCGCCAAGACCTCTTCCATCTTCGCAACCAGAGCCGCCGCCTCTCCAGAGGCAGCCTGCGCGCCGTTGGACACGTCCACTGTCTTGGCCAGCGTCTCATTCAAGGCAGCAAGCGCATCGTCCTGCGCCGCCAACTTGGTGTTCATCTCACTGAGCGCCGCCTCCGTATCCGCGCCCAGCCCAAGTTGGTCGCCAAAATACACCGCGCCGCCAAATCCAATCACCGCCGCAATCACACCGCCAAACACCATGGGCACAAAGCCACCCTTGCGCTCTGCCTCCTGTGCGGTTGGCACAGGCGCAGGTGTCTTCGCAACCGGGTCTTCTTCAGGAGACTCGGCGTCCACCGCTTCAGAACCTTCCGCCTCACCGGCATCAACTTCTGCATCCGCGTCCTCTGTGGGCTCTTCAATCTCTACGGGAGCCTCATCAGACTCATCGCCATCCGCAGCGTCATTGGCCGCGTCCACATCGCTGTCATCTAACGCCCCATCCGGCGCAATCTCTTCGACAATTTCCGCGTCCTCGACCACATCTTCTGCGTCGGCTTGCGTATCGGTCTGATCCTGTTGATCAACCTGATCTTTGCTTGGCTTGTCCGATTTATCCGTGGTTCCCACAGGTCACCCTTTCGAATCCGTTTTTTGCAAATGCAGCACCAATCTAGGCGAGCAATCCTTGCGCCTCAATGCGTCACCCTGCGTCTAACAGTCTCGCCACCGCATTTGCCATGGCCTTTGCCTCTTTTTTCTCCGCCAAAACAACTGTTTCCACCGGAAATTCCCCCAATGCCTCCGCCACGGCCTCACTCATCACAACGACATGAAGCGGAGCATTAAATGGCCCTTGCTCAGCAAATTGGGCTGCTGCGCGCGGCGAAAAAAGGGGAACTATCACCGGATTCTCCCGCATTAGCGTCTGTTTTGCCCGCTCCGACAACGGATGTGCTTTTTGGCGATAGACCACCACATCGTCCGTTTTTATCCCAACTTTGGTCAAACGCCAGGCCAGATCGCCGCGCGCAACTTGGCCGCGAATGTGCAGCAAAGGGCCTTTGGGGGCATCGGCCAAAACCCGCGCATAAAGCGACTCCGCGTCGCCATCCGCCGCCACTGCACGCCAGCCTTTGGCCCGCGCTGCTGCCGCCGTGGCCTCGCCAACGCACCAGGCAGGCATGTCAT